>QCFB01000047.1 GCA_003280345.1 Prochlorococcus sp. AG-363-A16 | reverse complement strand
ATATAGCAGATAAAAGCAAACTCTTTCCATTAATCCTAGGAGAAATATATTGTGGATCATTAGCCTGAGTCCAAACACCGTTAATAATTGAACCATTAGGGTGAAGATATTCTTCATTCATAAAATATGATCGATCAATCATATAAGTTACTTTATTTGACTTTAAACATACACCCAACCAACAACATGGTCCTCCGGTGCATATCGGAACTTGACTATCAGTCCTTGGAATTTGCGGCGTGATGCTTACTTGACTTTCATCCTGAATCGCACTAAAACCACCGATTGATGCAAGCGATTTCAGCGCATTGTTAAGGTTAGTATTTTGAGATTCTGCTACCTCAATTTGAAGTTCTATTGATTTTTTAAATTGATCTATGCAAAAAGTTATACCCCTAATAGTTTGAATATCATTCCAACCATCAGGGCATACTATTTTCTCATATTCTGCTGTAGAAGTTATCCCATCTAATAAAACTGTTTCTTGAAACTCCTGAAATGATGGTGAAATATAGTAACCTTTTTCATTGTATTGTGGTCCATGTCTTATTAAAGAAAATGGCATCTGTTCATCACTATTACTGGGTCTTAGTGTATATACGATAGGGCACTCTACTTGATTTAAGTAAAAATTTTCTCCCTCAGGATCATAATCACCCTTTACAAGAGCTTGATCAGGCAGTCTAATGCCAAATAAAAACTCTCCAGGACTAGGATAAGTACAGTTACTATTTAAGCTATTAACATCTGACTCGTCATTGATAATCCTCTTGCCAACTTTAACTTCATCCAAAATAAAGTCCAGAGTATCATTTAATCTGCCACTTAAACCCATCTGTGTTTCATCAACCTTATTACCTTTTAAAGCTATTTGTAAAATAGAGAATCCAAGTCCTATCATCGTAACGGAAATAGCACCAGCAATTATTAATTCCACAATAGTAAATCCACTTTTATCGCGATTGCAATTTTTCATTAACCTAATAAGTGAGACAATTACTTGGAATAAAAATGTTATTGTCTGAAATTTGGCTTACAGGCATATTAGAAGATACCCAATGTTTAACAGCAAACTTTCCTTTAACTATTTGCCCTGTTGGTGATTTAATAACAAGACAGTTTAAAATCCTTGCGCCACTTGCATAGTATCTTGATCCAATAACGATAACAATTGATTTATCTGAGCTTATTCTGCCATTAGGTGTAACCTGAAAATTCTTATTTACCAATTGAAAAATAGAATTGTTTATTGCAGGCAATAGAGAAGCTATTTTAGAAGGGCTATCATCTGAACTATTCGGGTCATTTGAATACGTACAGTTAACTGAATAGCCATAATAATCTTTATTTGAAGGAACAGAGTTAAAGTCAATTTGATTCACATTAATAAAACAGCTAGACCCCCACCTTCTTGCCTCAAGGCGAACTACTCTCAAATACTCTCTAAGTTCTCGTGTATAAGAATTAACTCTTTCAGTTCTAACCCAATTTAAAAAACTCGGCGCTATAAATCCAGATAAAGTAGAAATAATTCCTATTGTTATAATCAATTCTACAAGAGAAAATCCTGATCGCTCCTGTTTAGATTTTTCGGTAAAAGTTTTCATATCAAGTTGGTTGGTCGCACCAACTATGTGCCTCTGGTCCCAAAAATATGCTTACCCAATGAATATTCTTTTCTCCCCATTCTGCCCTATAGCTAACACTAGCAATGCTTTGATTGAAGGATTCCTTATCAAGTGGTGATTGCACCTCTAGTTCTCTTGTAATAAGAACAGGTTTTCCTGTAAATACTTTACTGCGTTTAGCATCAGGCCTCCAAGATTGAATCATTATATTCGAAGGATTCTCTTGAACATTCCAACTCGCTAAATCAATTATTTCTTCAGTAAAATCAGAACATTGATACTTGGATAAAGAATATTTACCCTGACTTTCAATAAAGTACATGCTCCAAAAATCAGACTTGAGTCTTTCTATATCTCTTTGAATCTCTTTATTAATAGATCTTATTAAATTTGATTCATATACTGTCGACAATCTTATTGAAGAAAAATAAATGCCATAAGAAATAACCCCAGTCAATAAAGCCATACTTACAATTGCATCTACCAATCCAAAGCCATAATCATTTCGAATGTGCTTTATCTTTAAAAATCTTTTAGATTGAAA
>QCFB01000046.1 GCA_003280345.1 Prochlorococcus sp. AG-363-A16 | reverse complement strand
GTGTAACTGCTGGCATGCTTACTGACAATCAGGCTTCTCGTTTAGCAGAAGCTGGCCTTACTGCTTATAACCACAACCTGGATACAAGCCCAGAGCACTACGAGAACATCATCACTACTCGTACCTATCAAGAGAGATTAGAAACTTTGCATCGAGTTCGGTCTGCTGGAATCAATATTTGCTGCGGTGGAATTATTGGTATGGGGGAATCAATAAATGATAGAGCCTCTCTCTTAAAAGTTTTAGCAAATATGGAGCCTCATCCTGAGAGCGTTCCAATTAACTCTTTAGTTGCAGTTGAAGGTACACCATTAGAAGATCATTCATCTATAGATGCTTTAGAGATGGTTCGTATGGTTGCCACTGCAAGGATTCTTATGCCTTACAGCCGTGTCAGACTTAGCGCAGGACGTGAGCAACTTGGTAGAGAAGCTCAAATTCTTTGTCTCCAGGGTGGAGCTAATTCAATTTTCTATGGCGACACTCTTTTAACAACCTCTAATCCAACTATTGACGCAGACCGAGAATTACTTTTGCAGGCTGGTGTTCAGGCGAACTGGGAAGTGATTGATAATGATTAATTGTGGGCAATTGACTCAAGGTGATCAATTTAAGGTCGCAGCCTTATATTGCTTTACGCCTCTAAAAGAGGAGACAATTTCTTCTTTATTAAGTGAACTTCCAATTATTGCTCATCAAAATGAGGTTCTAGGAAGTATTCTACTTGCTTCTGAGGGGATTAATGGGACAGTCTGTGCTTCTTCAAAAGGGATAGATAATCTTCTTGAGGCTCTACAAAACAATTTATTTGGTAAGACCCTTCAGATAAAGGTTAGTTGGACGCCTAAACAAGCTTTTCGACGTTTTAAAGCTCGTAAGAAAGCAGAAATTGTCACCATGGGTGTTGCTGATGTAAACCCTATTGATTCCGTAGGTACATATGTAGAACCTTGTGATTGGAATAGCTTTCTAGCTGATTCAGGTACATTGGTAATTGATACGCGAAATGAATATGAGGTTGCTATTGGAAGTTTTCAAGGAGCATTGAACCCTCATACCGAAAGCTTTCGAGAATTTCCCTCTTGGGTTAATGAATACTTAAAGCCACTGGTGGCAGAAAAATCCCCGAGTCGAATAGCTATGTTTTGTACAGGAGGCATACGTTGTGAAAAGGCGACTTCCTACTTGAAAAGAGAGGGGTTTAATTCGGTACATCACCTTCATGGCGGAATTCTTCGTTATTTCGAAGATGTGCCCAGGAATGAAAGTTGTTGGGAAGGTGAGTGCTTTGTTTTTGATCAAAGAGTTGCATTGAATCATGAGTTAATGCCTGGTGTACATCGTTTGTGTCATGCGTGTGGCATGCCTCTTAACCCTGAAGACCGTAAGCATCTAAATTACATACGCGGTATACAATGTCATCATTGTAAAGACCTCTTTTCTGATCAAGACAGAGCTCGTTTCGCCGAGAGACAAATACAGATTGACCAATATTCAGGAGAAATTCTCGAATGCGAAATAGGCCCACATTTTGACTGAATCAGAACTAATAAACTTAGAAAGAGAGGCCTCAAAGTCAGGCCTTTTACTGAGAATTCAAGTTAGGAGACCATTCAATTTATGGGCTTTTAGGCTCGTTGTTGCGGAGAATATTGCTCCAGAAAAGGTGCAAATTTGGGGAGAAATGAAGGGTTGGGCATATAACAGAATCAATGGACTTCAACTTGACACTATGCGTGTAAATCCAAAGGCTCCCTCAGGAGTAGGTAACTTGATTTGGGCGGCAACAATGGCTTGGGCTTTAGATTCTACTCCATGTAAAAGAGCACGATTACTTGCAATTCTGGACGATGACCATAGACATAATTTGCTTTTTCGTTATTTTTTGCAGCGTGGATTTCATGTTGTTAGAGAAGTAGGATCTTCTCCAGTTGACTTGCCTTTCAGAATGGTATGGGGTGGAGCAGGGTCATTAATGACTGCTGACTGTCGAGAAGTGTTTGAACGTAGTAGTCGACTTTGGCACTGTTCAAATTCTATGAATAGTTGAAATTAGCTATCTCTTGCATGGTAGCTACTTCGGACTAAAGCCCCACTGTTGACCTTCTTAAACCCTAGTTTCCTTGCTATTTCAGCAAAGGTTTCGAAATCTTTAGGTTCCCAATAATGTTGAACAGGTATATGAGCTAGTGATGGACGTAAGTATTGCCCAATAGTCACTTGTTGACAATCTACGGATCGAAGATCTTTGAGTGCTTGAATAATTTCCTTACGGTGTTCACCCAACCCCAACATTAAACCAGATTTTGTGG
>QCFB01000045.1 GCA_003280345.1 Prochlorococcus sp. AG-363-A16 | reverse complement strand
TGCTTCACCTCAGCAGCTTAAGAACACACTTCAGCAACTTCGTAGTAAATCATCTGAGATTAATTTGGCTGAGGTACTTGTTTTGGTAATTGGGGAAAATGGATGGGATTTGGCCTTGCAATTGGGGATTCCAAAGACCTATTTGCTTAAAACGGGGAATTGGTTAGGCCCTTTGTTAGTAGCCGCAGCAGAAGAAGGCGTCTCTGAACTTTTGGTATTTGGTTATCACGGAAAATTGGTAAAGCTTGCTGGGGGTATTTTTCATACTCATCACCATTTAGCTGATGCCAGATTAGAAATTTTGACATCTTTGGCTGTTAGAGAGGAGTTACCGTTTGATCTGATTAAATCCATTGGAGCATCTTTGTCTGTTGAAGCAGCTGTATTGGCACTTGAGGCTTACGACCAAGCTTTGGCGCAAAAGCTCTTGTTCAGAGTCGCTAGTGAAGTTGAGCAGCGAAGTCTTTTTTACCTCTCTAGACATGGTCAGTGGCCAATGAAAATAGGAGCCGCTTTATTTGATCGTCGCCGGCAATTACGCTGGGCAGGACCATTAGGTATTCAACAATTGGATTCGTTTGGCCTCACTTTGGCAGCTTAGATATCGAGCATTAACTAGTCTGATGTTCACTTTAGGTGGTTTTTTGTAAGAGCTTTTGGGAGATGCAAAATTTTCAGTCCGATTATCAAAGGAAGCCCGCAATTGTCATTCTTGACTTTGGCTCACAATATTCTGAGTTAATTGCTCGACGAGTACGTGAAACTCAGGTTTATTCCTTAGTTGTCAGTTATCGCACTCCTTTGGATGAGCTTCGAGATTTGTCTCCTAAAGGCATCATCCTTAGTGGAGGACCTAGCTCTGTGTACGCAGAGCAAGCACCACTATGTGACCCAGCTATTTGGAACATGGGTATTCCAGTCCTTGGAGTTTGTTATGGCATGCAATTAATGGTTCACCAGTTAGGTGGCCGAGTTGAGCCTGCTATCAACAAGGCTGAATATGGCAAAGCTCCTTTGAAGGTCGATGATCCAACTGCGCTATTAACCAATGTTGACGATGCTTCCACGATGTGGATGAGTCATGGAGATTCTGTAAAAGATCTTCCAGAAGGCTTTGTTCGGCTGGCTCACACTACAAATACTCCAGAAGCAGCTATTGCCTCACATAGTCGAAGGCTTTATGGGGTGCAGTTTCACCCTGAAGTAGTTCATTCCACGAATGGAATGGTTTTAATTAGAAACTTTGTATATCACATCTGTGGATGTGAGCCTGATTGGACGACTAACACTTTTATTGATGAAGCAATAACTCAAGTTCGTTCACAAGTAGGTGACAAAAGAGTTCTACTTGCTTTGTCTGGAGGGGTTGACTCTTCAACCCTCGCTTTTTTGCTACATAAGGCTATAGGAGATCAACTTACATGTATGTTTATTGATCAGGGTTTTATGAGAAAAGGAGAACCAGAGTTTTTAATGGAATTTTTTGATCAAAAATTCCATATTAATGTTGAATATATTAATGCACGTAATCGATTCATTTCTAAACTAAATGGTATTACTGACCCTGAAGAAAAACGTAAAGTAATTGGTACAGAATTTATTAGGGTTTTTGAGGAAGAGAGTGCACGCTTAGGCCCCTTTGACTATTTGGCTCAGGGAACGCTTTATCCAGATGTCATTGAAAGTGCTGGTACAAATTTAGACCCAAATACGCCTGAAAGAGTTGCTGTTAAAATCAAGAGCCATCACAATGTTGGTGGATTACCTAAAGATCTACAGTTTAAATTAGTTGAACCTTTAAGACGCCTTTTTAAAGATGAGGTTCGCAAAGTTGGGAGATCACTAGGCCTTCCTGAGGAGATTGTTAAACGTCATCCTTTCCCTGGACCTGGCTTGGCAATTCGTATATTGGGGGAAGTAACTAGTGAAAAACTTGATTGTTTACGTGATGCTGATTGGATTGTGAGAGAAGAAATTCATAAGGCTGGTTTATATCATGAGATTTGGCAAGCTTTTGCTGTTTTGTTACCTATTTGCTCTGTTGGAGTAATGGGGGACAAGAGAACTTACGCGTGGCCAATAGTTTTGCGGTGTGTTTCTAGTGAAGATGGCATGACAGCTGATTGGTCGCGTTTGCCTTATGAAATTATGGAATGTATATCTAATCGAATAGTTAATGAAGTTAAAGGAGTCAATAGGGTGGTTTATGATGTAACTAGTAAGCCACCAGGGACAATAGAATGGGAATAGATGAAATCAAGTTTTAAATTGATTAATATTTATTGCTCATAATTTTGTTGCTTTTGATTTTTGAATATAAAGATATTAACTAAGCTTTTAAAAAAACATATTGAGAGAGGAAGATGATATTACTTAAGCTCTTGAGTTTTGATCAAGCGGATCAGTCTC
>QCFB01000044.1 GCA_003280345.1 Prochlorococcus sp. AG-363-A16 | reverse complement strand
AATGGTACTTATGGTGCCCTGGTAAAAACAACCTTCAACTTCTGATCTGAAGGCTGACAAGTCAAATTTAGTTTGACTAAATCAAAAGCTCCCATCGTTAGCGGTGGGAGCTTTTCTATAGATAAGATTATTCTCAACCTAAAGATGCAACACCAAATTTGTTTCTAGAAAAGTCTTGATTTGGTGGCCATTTCTCTCTTTAGTTATATAGATGTCAAGGCTTTGCCGAATCATCTTCTATGAACATTGCCTCTGACATAACAGCTTTGGTGGGACGCACTCCAATTGTGCGCCTAAATCGGTTACCCAAAGCATTTGGTTGCCAAGCAGAATTACTAGCCAAATTAGAAAGCTTTAACCCCACAGCCTCCGTTAAAGATCGGATTGCTGCAGCAATGGTCCAAGCTGCAGAAGAAGCAAAAACGATTGCACCTGGTCACACAGTCCTAATAGAACCAACCAGTGGTAATACAGGTATAGCTCTTGCAATGATTGCGGCAGCAAAGGGGTACAGGCTCATATTGACTATGCCAGATACGATGAGTACAGAAAGAAGATCAATGCTCCGCGCATATGGAGCTGAGCTTCAACTCACTCCTGGAGAACAAGGCATCCAAGGTGCAATTGACTTAGCTAAAGACTTGGTTGAAACAACACCAGGCGCATATCTACTCCAACAATTCGACAACCCTGCTAATCCTGAGATCCATGAAAACACAACTGCTGAGGAGATCTGGACTGATTGCGATGGGAAAGTAGATGGTCTTATCGCAGGTGTTGGGACTGGCGGCACTATCACAGGTTGTGCTCGATTGCTAAAAAAACGCAACCCTAAACTCCTCGTTTTCGCAATAGAACCATCATCAAGTCCAGTTTTATCAGGTGGATGTGCAGGTAAGCATAGTATTCAAGGAATAGGAGCAGGTTTCATTCCAAGTGTTCTAGACAAAGATTTAATTGATGAAGTCCTGCAAATTAGCGACGATGAAGCCATGGAAATTGGAAGAAGGCTAGCTAAAGAGGAAGGCCTTCTAAGTGGTATCAGCAGTGGTGCTGCTGTAGCAGCGGCCTTAAAAGTAGGGAGCAGAGAAGACATGTCGCAAAAACGTCTGATTATTGTCTTACCCAGTTTTGGAGAGCGTTACCTTTCTACTTCTATGTTCAGTTCAATTCCATCGATGCCAACTCGGCGAGATGGTTACCTTTAACTGCTCTTCAGAGTTATGTGTCGTCTATGACGATAGATCCCTACAAAATCCTCGGCGTGAGTTCTCAAGCAAGCTCTGCAGAAATAAAGTCTGCATATCGAGAACTAGTTAAACGCCACCATCCAGATGCTGGAGGTGACGCGCGAAAAATCCTTTCACTCAACGCAGCATGGGAAATTCTAAGAGATCCTGAACATCGCAGAGCTTTTGATAGAACAAAAACCGAAAAAAATTTTATAGCAAAGGAAGCTAAGAAGAGAGGAGTGCGCAATGCGCAAGCAACTGATGCAGCTCAAGCTACACATGGGCAAGTTGCAGAAGCAGAAAGTGCTCTTGTTCAATGGTTGAAAATCGTTTACGTCCCAACAGATCGCTTATTAGGGCAAGTGATCAATCCATTCCCTACAAAATTACGTGATCTCTCGGCAGACCCTTACGACGATCAACTAATGGAAAACTTTTGTTCCTATCTAAAGCAAAGTCAAAAAAAAATGAAGAAAGTAGAGCAAATCTATATGTCAGTTCCTACTCCTACATCAGTGAAAGGTTTTGGCTTAAGTCTTTATCACTGTCTTTCACAAGTTCAGGATGCACTAAATGAACTTGAACGCTACACAATGGGGTATGTGGATAACTATCTACATGATGGTCGAGAGATGTTACGTGAAGCAAAAAAAAGACGCTTACGTCTACATGAACAACGACGTCGAATAGCACACTCATGAAAAATAATTTCCGATTCTGGTCATGTATTGGTCTAATTTGGATATTTGCAACATTAGTCGACCGTCTCTGGTGGCAAAGCTATAGCGACATACCTTCATGGGATCAAGCTGATTATCTAAATAGTGCCCTGGACCACGGTAGAGCACTAGGAATATTGCCTGGTGGTCAATGGCAGGGCTTTAAAGAATTGCTCGACTTATCTCCAAAGATTCCACCACTGGGATCAATCTTTAATGGAATAATCATGAGTGTTGTAGGCGATTCTCCCAAACAAGCCGCGTGGAGCCTAAGTATATGGAATGGTCTACTAATGGCGAGTGTTGCTGGTTGGGGGTTGCATTTACGAAATAAAAGTTTGGGTTTGCTTGCAGTTGTATTTATCGCTATAGCCCCTGCATTACTGCAATTAAGATCTGACTATGTTTTAGAAATGCCATTAACTGCAGCCGTCACTCTTGCACTATGGCAACTGGAATGCTGGTGGAACCCTCGACATGGTGGCAAATGGAGACAATCACTACTAGCGGCAACAGCTACTACAACTGCACTATTAATTAAACAAAGTGCTTTAGTTTTCCTCTTTCCACCATTAGTCTGGTCATGTTTAATCACTTGGCATCGCAACAAGTCATATAAATGCCAACTTTTTATCGGTTTAGGTATTGTGACATTAGGTATAGGTCCCTGGCTTAAGCACAAC
>QCFB01000043.1 GCA_003280345.1 Prochlorococcus sp. AG-363-A16 | reverse complement strand
ACGAATCTGGTCATGCTCTAGTTGGAGCACTTATGCCTGATTACGATCCTGTTCAAAAGATTTCCATTATTCCTAGAGGACAAGCAGGCGGACTTACTTTTTTCACTCCAAGTGAAGAGAGAATGGAATCAGGCCTCTATTCAAGGTCCTATCTGCAAAACCAAATGGCAGTTGCATTAGGCGGGCGTGTTGCAGAAGAAATCATTTTTGGCGAAGACGAAGTCACCACTGGAGCTTCAAATGACCTTAAACAGGTAGCTCAAGTAGCAAGACAAATGGTCACCAGATTTGGGATGAGTGACAAGCTTGGGCCAGTTGCATTAGGACGGTCTCAAGGAGGAATGTTCTTAGGAAGAGACATAGCAGCTGAGAGAGACTTCTCAGAAGATACAGCCGCGACGATTGATTCCGAAGTCTCTTCTTTAATTGAAGTGGCTTACAAACGCGCGACAAAAGTCCTAATAGAAAATCGTTCAGTTCTTGACGAATTAGCAGAGATGCTTGTACAAAAAGAAACTGTTGATTCTGAAGATCTACAAGATCTATTAATTCGTCGTAATGTGAAAATTGCTGAATACGTCTAAGCAATACCACCTCAATTCGACCTGGCAAGGTAAACAAGAAGCATTAATTGCTTCATTAAGGACACAGCCTCTTGTAGTTGTTCTACGTCCAAATCAACAAGAATTAGATACAATTAATAGAGAAAGTTCTTTTTTTACATTAATTGAAAAGCTACATATTCAAGGCGTAAGACATATTGAAATCGGTTGGTCGGCTCACCCAAAGTGGATGTGGCTTATGAAAGAGCTTCAAAAGAATTTTAAAGAGGTCTCCCTTGGTGCAGCCTCAATTACTTGCAGCTCAGCTCTTAGGTCAATAGCAGAATTAAACTTGAACTATGCAATGACTCCTGTATGGGATCCCTTCCTACAAAATAAAGCCAAAGAATTAAATCAAGTTGTAGTGCCTGGAGTCTTTAAACCTTCTGAAATCCAACAAGCCAGCCGCTTTGGATTTCAGCTCATCAAACTTTTTCCAGCATCGAAACTAGGAATCAAATACTTGCCAAAACTAAAAACGCTGTTTAACTCCTTACCCTTCGTCATTGCAGCTGGAGGGCTTAAAGTTTCAAATATAAATCCCTGGCTAAACGAGGGGTATGGAGCAATCGCCTTGGGTAGAAATTTAGTAAAGGATGGGGAAGTAGAATCCTCACTACAGACTTGGCTAAAATCACAAATAACTATAAAAAACCAAAACTTTATAAGCTATAAGCTTAAATAATTAATAAATCGTCCTGCAAATTAGTCTTCATCCACTAATTAAATTATAAGTCAGAGTTAAATTTAATCTTTTACTTTTTCAAAAAAGTTGTTGAAAGAAATCAAAATGACAACAATAATCTAATCTCATTAGTTCAAAATATCCTAATGACTTATTACTAATTACAGGAAAATATTGATTTAAAATAATTATGTTCTCTGTCTTAAATTCACCAAAGGGTGCACTGACCTTTTTGCCTCAAAAGATGGTCTGCCAAAACCAATGCAACCATTGCCTCTACGATTGGCACAGCCCTAGGAAGAACACATGGGTCATGCCGGCCTTTTGCCGAAAGAATTGTTGCATTGCCAGTTGCATCAATTGTTTGCTGCTCTTTCCGGATAGTGGCTGTCGGCTTAAACCCGGCTCTCATTAAGATTGATTCTCCATTACTAATACCACCTTGTATACCTCCAGAATTATTAGTTGCTGTTTTCAGGCGACCATCCTCTGAAGGTAGAAAAGAGTCGTTGTGCTCGCTTCCTTTTAAAAAAGTCCCTGAGAATCCAGAACCAATTTCAAAACCTTTAGTAGCTGGCAATGACATCAAAGCTTTCGCAAGATCTGCCTCCAATTTGTCAAATACTGGCATGCCAAGCCCCACAGGTGGATTTCGCACAACACATTCAATCACCCCACCACAAGAATCCCCCTCTCGACTGATGGCCTCTATTCGTTCCAACATCAACGCAGCAATTTCTTGATCAGGACAGCGCACAATATTCGATTCAACATCCTCAAAACTAACGATATTTGGATTGATTTCTGCTTCGACATTATGGATCCGTCTCACCCATGCCAAAACCTGCGTTCCACATGCTTTGGTTAGTAATTGTTTGGCAATTGCTCCAGCTGCGACTCGAGCAATCGTCTCACGAGCTGAAGCTCTCCCGCCTCCAGTGGGAGCCTGAATCCCATATTTCGCTTGATATGTTGCATCTGCATGAGACGGTCTAAAAACTGATTGCATCGACTTGTAATCAGTAGGTCGCTGATCCTTGTTGCGAACAACCATTGCGATTGGTGTCCCAAGAGTTGTGTTCCCATTAAGACCGCTAAGTATCTCAACCTGATCGGACTCCTTACGAGGCGTTGTGATTTTGCTTTGACCAGGCTTTCGTCTATCTAGTTCAGACTGAATCATTGGGATATCTAACTCCAATCGAGGAGGACATCCTTCCAAAATGACCCCTACAGCTCCACCATGAGACTCTCCGAAGGTACTTATTCGAAATAAATCTCCAAAACAACTGCCCATGAAGAACTCATTCTCATTAGAGCGTAAGAAAAAAAACAGTAAAAGGCTGCTTTTAAAAGATAAA
>QCFB01000042.1 GCA_003280345.1 Prochlorococcus sp. AG-363-A16 | reverse complement strand
TCTTCTTCTTCTTCGATAATTAGAGGCTTTGAAGTGACTTCCATTTTTAATTGTGCTGCTGCTTCATCAATTAGATCTATTGCTTTATCTGGTAAACACCGGTCACTGATATATCGATCTGCTAACCGATTTGCTGCTTTTATCGCTTCATCCGTAATTGTTACGCCGTGATGAAGTTCATATCGCTCTTTAATCCCTCTCAAAATTTCTAGACTTAAATCAAGAGTTGGCTCTTTAATAAGAACTTGTTGGAATCGTCGATTTAAAGCCTGGTCTTTTTCAATAGTTCTCTGGAAATTTTCTGGAGTAGTAGCTCCGATACAGCGCAGGTCACCTCTTGCAAGGACAGGTTTGAGAATGCTTCCAGCATCAGCACTGGAACGATCTGTACTAATCAATGTATGTAATTCATCAATGAATAAGACGACCCCTGCATCTGGATCACTAACTTCAGTAAGTACTGATCGGAACCGTTCTTCGAATTGACCTCTGAATTTAGCTCCAGCAATCAAGGCTCCTAGATCGAGGGCAATAAGGCGCAAGCCTTTGAGAGAGTCAGGAACGTCTCCAGAGATTATTCTTTGAGCTAAGAGTTCAGCTATGGCTGTTTTACCTACACCTGGGGCACCTATAAGTACAGGATTATTTTTTCCACGACGTGATAGAACTTTTATTAGGCGGCGAATCTCACCATCCCTTCCAATAACTGGGTCTAGCTGCCCTTCTTGTGCAGCATAGGTAAGATCACGCCCATAAGCTTCCAGAGCTTTTGGTTCTTTCTGAAGTTTTAGGGATTCAGACCCTATAGAGGAGGCAGGATCTGTTTCTTTATCTATGGAAGTGAGTGGGGGAGAAGGCGAGATGTCTTGATTTGGTTTTTCGTTCCTTTTGGATTTTCTAGATGAATTTGTTGCAGGTGGAGATTTGACAAAATCTTTTGTGCGTCTACCTACATTTAATGGCGAACGTTGTAATTGAGCTTCCAGTCTCTCACTGGGAAGACCGAGCTCTGCGAAAAGTTCAGCACCTATACGTTCATCTCTGCCTAAAGCAAGAATCAGATGGGAAACTTCGATTAATCGAGAGCCCCATCTATTTCGAAAATGATCTGCATTTTCAAGAAGATCTTCTAGATCATCCCCAATGAATAAATCTTCTCCACGAGACATTGGCTGATCTGAAAGAAACCCTTCCAAACGATCAAGCAGTTCAGAATTATTTATGGGGAGGGTCCCAATAATGTGTCTATAGGATTGATCGCTAAAAAGTACCTGGAGCAAGTGCTCTACATCTAGTTGGCCATGTTTCCATCTCTTCGCGATATCTTCGCTGCAAAGTAAAAGATTCCAGGATTCGTCACTGAAGCGATCGGGATCCGCTGTGAGACTCTGCTTAGAGGCATTTTTAATGCTCTTAGAAGACATAGGATTAACTTGAGGAATCAGATGATGTCTGTTCAATTAGCTCTATCTTGTAACCATCTGGATCTTCTATGAACGCAATAACCGTATTGCCATGTTTCATTGGTCCTGGTTCTCTAATGATCAAGCCTCCTTTCTCTGAGATTGATTTGCATGTTGAATAAATATTTTCAACACCAAGTGCAATGTGCCCATATCCATCTCCAAGTTCGTATTTTTGTTTATCCCAGTTGTAAGTGAGTTCAATTACAGCTGTTTTACTTTCAAGCCCATAACCAATAAAAGCAAGGGTGAATCTCCCGGACGGATAGTCTTTCCGACGTAAAAGTTTCATACCAAGTACGTCGGTATAAAACCTTATGGATTGTTCTAGATTTCTTACTCTCAGCATTGTATGGAGTATTCGCATAGTCATTAAACCTTCAAACCTATATGAATAGAGCAATTTTCGTCTGGAAAGAACTTTTCAAAGTTTTCTGAAATAGCAGGAGTGCCAAACAACTCAGAGCAAAGTTGTCTATTGACCCATAGGATTTCATAAACAGAACTGGACAACGTGATCGATTCTTTAGAACTAGTCATCGATACCATCTTGGCAAGGGAAGTGCTTGATTCCCGGGGGAACCCAACTGTTGAAGCGGAAGTTTTGCTTGAGGGAGGAGCGATAGGGCGGGCAATCGTGCCCAGTGGAGCAAGTACTGGTGCACATGAGGCTCATGAAATGAGGGATGGGGATGACCGCTATTTAGGAAAAGGGGTTGCAAAAGCGGTCAACAATATCGAAGAACAAATAGCTCCTTCCCTTTGCGGTTTATCTGCTCTTGATCAAGCCACTGTAGATGCGTCAATGTTGGAGCTTGATGCAACTGAGAACAAATCAAATCTTGGAGCTAATGCAATCCTTGCAGTAAGTCTTGCAAATGCGCGAGCGGCATCAAATGCACTGGGGCTGCCTCTTTATCGTTATTTGGGCGGCCCTATGGCATCTCTTTTGCCTGTTCCCCTTATGAATGTGATTAATGGTGGTGCTCATGCTGCAAATAACCTTGACTTTCAAGAATTTATGCTGGTACCTCATGGTGCAAGTAGCTTTCGTGAGGCTCTGCGTATGGGAACAGAAGTATTTCATACACTTAAGAGTCTCTTGAGTGATAAAGGGTTATCCACAGCTGTAGGAGATGAAGGTGGTTTTGCCCCAAACCTTGCTAATAACCAAGAGGCCGGAGATTTGCTTGTTCAATCGATTGAAAAGGCTGGGTTTAAGCCAGGAGAACAAGTTTCGTTGGCTTTAGATGTAGCAAGTACTGAATTCTTCAAAGGAGGTTCTTATACCTATGGGGGAGACTCTTACTCCAGTGAAGACATGGTTGAGGAGTTAATTAGATTAGTAAATGCTTATCCGATCATTTCTATAGAAGATGGACTTGCAGAAGATGACTGGGAAGGTTGGGCTCTATTG
>QCFB01000041.1 GCA_003280345.1 Prochlorococcus sp. AG-363-A16 | reverse complement strand
ATCAAAAGCACTTGACCTTCTTAAACAGTCGTCACATGATTTGCTTTCATACCTTAATACTTTAGATTAGTTTTTGATCGGTTTTATTTGATAGTTATTGGAATATATACTTATCTAAAAATGCCTTGTATTTCGGCATATAATGGTTTCTTTGTTGACTTTAATGTATTTCTATTTACCTACTTGAATAACATTTTTCATTGCTCCTTTGGCTAGTTTTGTTGGCCGGAAATTTTTCCTTATAAGACTTAATAGAGATTTGATTTCAGTGAGGTCGATATGATCTTCTTTGATAAGTGTCATTAGTAGATTCTTCCGAAGGAGCTTTCCATTTGTTCCTAAGATAAGCCTTAGGCCTGCTCCAGCTAAAGGGAAAAGATTTGAATTTGGATTATTTTCATCTTTGATAAGTACTTCCAGTAACCCTTCTAGTCGATCAATTCGAAGCCCTCCATTTTCGTCAAATATTACATCTAGAAGAATGCTAAGCATTTCTTTTGTGTCACCTGTTAATAGTCTTTTTGCAACATATGGATATGCAACATCAATGATTTTAAATTTTGGGTCTAGCCTTAGTGCAAGTCCTTCTTGACTTACAACTGCACGTATAATTAAAGCAAACCTTGCCGGAACTCTGAATGGATAATTAAACATTAATTCTGAGAATCTGTCTGTAATTGCTTTAAAGTTAAAGTCTTTAACTTCTTTGCCTAGACTTCCACCTAGTACTTCTTCTAGTACAGGTTCTAATGGCTTAAGATTTTCGCTTTGGTTGAGAAATCCTAGCTTTTGAAAATCTTTTGCTAGCAAGTTAAAATCTTTATTGATTAAGTGAACAATAGCTCCTGTAAGTGTAACGCGATCCAGATCTGATATTGAGTCCATCATTCCAAAGTCAACATAAGCTAAGTGACCCATACCTTCCGTTTTGCCCTCTAATGCAAACATGTTCCCTGGGTGTGGGTCAGCATGGAAATAACCAAATTCAAGTAATTGTTGAATTCCACTGATTACACCAGTGCGGATTAGAGAAGATGGATCCAACCCTTTATCCTCTAATTCTTCTCTTTCTCTTAGCTTTACTCCTTCTATCCAACTAGTTGTGATTATGCGGTTTGAAGAAAGAAGACGTTCAACTTTAGGTACAGTTATACTAGGATTGTTGGAATAGAGTTCTGCAAATTTTTCTGCATTATCTGCTTCTTGTTTATAGTCAATCTCTTGAAATAGACTTTTCCCAAACTCATCAATAATTTCACCTAGTCCAAAACCAAGATTGAGTGGAAGGACTGGAGATGAAATCATTCCTAGAAACTTTATTAATACAAGATCTCGCCGAAGAATAAATTTCAAATTTGGACGTTGAATTTTTACTGCAACCCAATAGTTTCCTTGAAGTCGAGCTTTGTAAACTTGTCCAAGACTTGCTGATGCAATTGCTTTTTCAGGAAATTCCTCGAACAACTGGTCAGCAGGAGCTCCCAGTTCAAGTTGCAAAATCTCTAGAGCTTCTTTGGTAGGAAATGGAGGAAGATTATCTTGAAGGTTTGTTAGCTCTTCTAACCAGTCTCGCCTTACGAGATCTGGCCGGGTTGAAAGAGCCTGCCCAATCTTAATAAAGCAAGGCCCCAAATAGGTTAGTGTGTTTAATAGGCTTCTTCCAAGCTCTTTATGTACAGCTTCTTCTTTACTAGAACCATTTATTAACATTTTAACCGCAAGAGTTAATAAAGAAAAAGTAATTTGGATGAGTCTTGTTATCCAAATCCAAGGCCTAAAAAATAGCCAGATAGAATCACGAGTTGAGTCGTAGCTCAAAAGCATTTCTGACGATGCCGCTGCAGAGGTTGATTCAGAGACTTTCAACAGACGTTCGGCATGTTGGTGAACAGACTTTAGAAACTCGAAGAAACTTTCATGGAAATTTCTTCTTTGCTTACCTCTGAGCGTGGCAAGAGTCTTTTTTTACCTGCGCATGGACGTGGTGCTGCATTGCCTAAAGCCTTAAGAAATCTTTTAAAGAGTCGCTGTGCAGTTTGGGATTTGCCTGAACTGCCTGATCTAGGTGGACCTCTTGATGTTCAAGGTGCAGTTGCTATTAGTCAGCGATCTTCAGCTTTGGCAATAGGAGCGGAACAGGGATGGTATGGCGTAAATGGTGCAACTGGGCTTTTGCAAGCTGCGCTCCTGTCAATTGCAAAGCCTGGCCAAGGGGTTTTGATGCCTCGAAACGTTCACCGAAGCATTATCCAGGCATGTGTACTTGGTGACTTAGTTCCAGTTCTTTTTAATCTCCCTTTTTTAAAGGATAGAGGTCATTATTTGCCTCCAAATGAATCTTGGCTTCAGGAAGTCTTATATGAAATCCCACTTGTTGGGGTGGACATTGCTTGTGCTGTGCTTGTTAACCCCACTTATCACGGTTATTCAAGTGAAATAAGACCTTTAGTGAAGCTTTTGCATGATCATGACTGGCCTGTTTTAGTAGATGAGGCCCATGGGACTCATTTTGCAAGTTGTATTGATGATGACTTGCCTGATTCTGCATTGGCAGCTGGGGCTGACTTAGTTGTTCACTCGTTACATAAATCAGCTCAAGGACTAACTCAAACAGCAGTGATTTGGTTGCAAGGTCAGAGAGTTGATCCTTTCATTGTTCATAGGAGTATTAGTTGGCTACAGACAACTAGTCCGAATGCTTTATTACTTGCATCTTGTGAAGCCGCTTTGCGTGAGTGGAGCCATTCGGAAGGGCGTAAGAGATTGAAGGCTTGCCTTGTTAAAGCACGTGCTATTTCCTTGCAATTGAGAAAGATGGGTTTGCCTTTATTAAGTAATCAGGATCCTTTGCGATTGCTTTTGCATACAGCCTCTGTCGGGATAAGTGGTCTTGATGCTGATGATTGGTTTCTCTCACGTGGACTGGTCGCAGAACTACCAGAGCCAGGTTCTTTGACTTTTTGTCTAGGTT
>QCFB01000040.1 GCA_003280345.1 Prochlorococcus sp. AG-363-A16 | reverse complement strand
TTAACGCTTGTATTCACCGATAATGAAAGTGCCGGTGACTGGATTTGAACCTGCGACCTACTGATTACGAATCAGTTGCTCTACCTCTGAGCTACACCGGCAGTATGAGGAACATAACATTCAAATTTCTTCTTTTCTACCATTGATTAATTCTAAAAGTACTGATTCCAAACTTTCACCAGAACTTCGAGAAAGACTTTTAAAGGAGTCCAAAAGTCCTTTATCTGCTTTAAGAAGAGTCCTTTGGTTGATATTGTTCGGCTCGGCTGGAATAGGTTTGTTGATTATGAGTTTCAGAGGTTTGTCAGGGGTCACAGTTCCTCTTAGTGATAGCTTGATCCAAATAATTGCCCTAGGGATTTTTGGGAGCTTGCTCTGGTTTGATAGATGAATGCAACATTATGAATCTTTTGCTGCTGATTTGATAATTAGGCTTTGAAATTAACAAGTTAACTTTGTTACTTATGTGCTGAGCTTTCGTTTTTGGGTTACAAATTTATATGCTTCAACAAGATCACCCTCTTCCCAATTTGCAAAACGATCGCAACCTATGCCGCATTCAAACCCAGTAGCTACTTCTTTGACATCGTCTTTGTTTCTTCTTAGTGAGTCAAGATCTCCTTCGAAAACTTTTTGACTTCCACGTTTGACACGCACTCTGCAGTTACGTTGCAATTTGCCATTAGTGATATAGCAACCTGCAACAGCGCTTTTGCCAACATTGAAAACAGCTCTTACTTCTGCTTGTCCAAGACTCTCTTCAACCATTTCAGGCTCAAGTAGACCTTCCATTGCTAATTGGATATCTTCAAGCAATTTGTAGATAACCTCATAATCCCTAACATCAACTCCATTTGCATCAGCAGCTCGTTTTGCACCTGAAGCCATTGAAGTGTTGAAGCCAATAATTACTGCACCTGAAGCAGCAGCTAGATCAACATCAGTTTCTGAGATTTCACCAGGAGCTGAGAGTAAAACTCTTACCTGGACTTCGTCTTTAGGCAATTGTTCTAGTGTTCCAAGGATTGCTTCAATACTGCCTTGAACGTCTGCTTTAAGAATTAGATTGAGCTCCTTGAGGTCACCTTCCTTGGCTTGACCTGACATTGCTGAAAGTGATACACGCCTTGAAGCCATTTGTTGCGCTAAACGAGTTGAGCGCGCTTCTGATGCACGTTCTCCAACAATTGACCTGGCAGACTTTTCATCTGGATAGGCTTCAAATTCATCTCCTGCGGTTGGTACTTCGCTAAAACCAAGTGCCTCTACTGCGTAAGAAGGACCACCAGTTTTGAGCCTTGTTCCATGTTCATCGACCATTGCTCGAACCTTGCCAAGCACTGGCCCAGCAGCAACTACATCGCCTGTTTTAAGGGTGCCATTTTGTATTAGTAAAGTTGCTACAGGACCTTTTGCTTTGTCTAAGTGGGCTTCAATAACTGTCCCTTTTGCAAGACGATTGGGATTCGCTTGTAGATCTTCAACCTCAGTGACAAGTAAAATCATTTCAAGAAGCTTGTCTATGTTTTCCCCTTTTATTGCACTTACGGGAACCATTACGACATCTCCTCCCCATTCCTCCGCAACTAATTCTTGCTCTGAAAGTTCTTGCTTGACTCGATCTGGAGAAGCGCCCTCTTTATCGACTTTGTTGATGGCAACAACAATTGGGACTTTTGCTGCTCGAGCATGACTGATCGCCTCTAATGTCTGAGGCCTAACCCCGTCGTCGGCTGCAACTACGAGTACTGCTACGTCAGTGACTTTTGTGCCACGTGCTCTCATTGCAGTAAAGGCTTCATGCCCTGGAGTGTCAAGGAAGGTTAGCTTTCGTGGCTCTCCACCATGCTTGATTTCAACTTGATAGGCTCCAATATGCTGAGTAATACCTCCTGCTTCCCCAGCAGCGACCCTTGCTTTCCGGATCGCATCAAGAAGACTAGTTTTTCCATGGTCAACGTGTCCCATAACAGTAACCACCGGAGGTCTTCTTATTAGATGACCTTGGTCGGTATCCTCAATCATTTCGGCTGTTTTTTTGGCAGCTTCTTCTACGTCATCTTGGAGAACTGGAACGCCAAACTCTTCTGCGACAGTTTCGATTGTTGAGAGATCTAAGGACTCAGTGACAGTTGCTGTTATCCCTTTGAAGAATAGAGATTTAATAATTTCGGAGCTTTCAACGCTAAGCAGGTCTGCCAATTCCTGAACCGTGAGGTTCGCTTCAGGAACAATGATCATTTCTGGTCTTACTTGCTTAGCTTCTCGGGCTGCACGCAATTCCATTGCTCGTCTTCGCTGCCTTTGACGAGTGGTTTCTTTTTTTCGTTTCCGCATTGCCCCAGTTGGCTTTGCGGTGGTTTTTTGCGAGGACTTTGGTTTTGCTGGACGAGCAAGGCTTGCAGTCAGAACTACTGCTTGTTGTTCTCCCGCAAAGCCACTTGTTTCTGTTGTAAGTGCATCATCATTTTCGCCAATTATGTGAACCTTTTGGCGTTGCTTTTGAGGAGACTTGTTTCTAAGAGCCTCTAACTTTGCACTGTCATCCCAATCAGGTCTGCCTGGTTTTCTTGATCCTCCTGCTCCAACGCCTGGCCTATGTGCGGGTCTCTTGGGCGCAGGTGCAGGTGTGGGACGGTTTGCGACTGGGGTCTTGTTTTCCTCGGAACCAGCTTTGGTGCCAACGCTTGTTCCATCTGGACGTCGAGGTGGTGCTACACCTGGGCGACCAGTCGGTTTTTGAAGTTGCATTAGCTCGCCTGGAGCCACTGGTTTGCGCATTCCAGTAGGCATTCCTGGGCGTCTCGGAGCTCCTTGTCGATTATTCCCTTCTCTTCCCCCTCCTCCAGGGCCAGAACGATCTCGTCTGATGGGTTTGCCGACTAGCTCTACTGGGTTCCCTGTGGATCGAGGTTGTCCAGGTTTATTCGCGCCTGGACGATTTGGGGTATTAGACCTTTGGGGACTACCTGCATTTGCTGGAGTGTTGTTACGCTGATTAGGTGCACCAATAGGCCTAGGACTTATGTTTGGGCGTTTTTTATCTGTGCGTTGGCCTTCTTGTCGACTAGGAGGGGCGACTGGACGTTTTGGCTGAGGTCGACCTATTAATTCTGGCCTAGGGATAGGCCGCTGAGAGGAAATTGTGGATTTAC
>QCFB01000039.1 GCA_003280345.1 Prochlorococcus sp. AG-363-A16 | reverse complement strand
TATGGAGCCAGGCCATTACGACGCGCTGTCATGAGACTCCTCGAAGATAGCTTAGCTGAAGAAGTTCTTTCAGGAAGAATAAAGGACGGGGATAAAGCAGAGGTTGACGTAGACGAAAATAAACAAATAGTTGTTAGGCATATAGACACAAAAGCCTCAGCTCCTGAACTAGCTAGTGCGGGAATCTGAAACAAATATCAGAATAGATTTCCTAAGTTTATAAATGTCCAAAAGTCTCTTAACACATTCAATCTCTCCCACGAAAGTGTTAAGAGGAGATGGTGCATGGATAGAAAGCAAAAAATTTATACCTTTAATTTGCAAGCGTCCATTAATACTTGGCAGAGGAAAAGCAACTTTTCAGATAAGAAATAGTCTAGGGTCAGAGCTTCATAGCATCGGATTATCACCTTCAAGAGAAGAACTTGCTTTCGATTGCTGCGAACTAGACCTAAAGCGTTTAGATGATCTTTGTAAAAGCAAAAAGATTGATGCAATCATTGCTTCTGGAGGAGGGAAAGTTCTGGATTCAGGAAAGCTTCTTGCAAGTCGTCTATGTATTCCAAGCATCACAGTTCCACTAAGCGCTTCAACTTGCGCAGGGTGGACAGCCTTATCAAACATCTACTCGCCAAGTGGAGCTTTTCAAAGGGATGAGGCACTTAAGGGTCCTCCAGAATTATTAATATTCGATCATGGTTTTGTGAGGCATGCCCCTCCAAGAACACTTGCTAGTGGCATCGCAGATGCACTTGCTAAATGGTATGAAGCCTCAGCATGTAGCAATTCCAGCGGCGATGGGATGGTGCAACAGGCAGTCCAAATGGCACGAGTTTTAAGAGACCAACTTTTTATCAATGCTAAAGAAGCCTTTCATGATCCAACTAGTGAGGCATGGGTAGTTGTTGCCGAAGGATGTGCTCTAACAGCAGGTTTAATAGGAGGTATCGGGGGATCTAAATGTCGAACAGCAGGGGCCCATGCTGTTCACAATGGTCTAACACAATTAAAATCTTCCAAAGCTCTACTACATGGAGAAATGGTTGGTTTTGGAATATTGGTTCAGTTGCATCTTGAAGAAATTCTTACTGGAAATCAATTAGCAAAGCAATCTAGGCATCAGCTGACCCAGTTACTATGTCAACTTAATTTACCAACAAGTCTAGAAAGTCTTGGATTGGGAAACATCAATAACAATGATCTTGAAAATATCTGTGAATTTGCCTGTCAAGATAATTCTGAAATATACAATCTTCCATTTAAAGTTAATTCCAAAGCACTCTTAGAATCTATAAAAGTTGCTGGGTTAGAAATTCAGCAGCCATTGAATCAGAAGTTAATTCGGGCAAATCAACTTGACTCTTAAAAAGCAAACCGAAATTCAGCAACAATCAAAAGAAAAATTGCTGTTAGACAAATTTAAGGGCCAATTATTAGATCCATTAGCACGTGAACTAATAAGCAAGGTGCAATGGTTTCATTTAAAAGGCCTTTCTCAAAATGTTTCTGAACTTTATCCAATAGCGATTACAGGAAAAGGTTCTCCTGTCCTCTTACTTCATGGTTTTGATAGTAGCTTCCTTGAGTTCCGTCGTCTCGTACCTTATTTGAGTCAGCAGCATCAACTATTAATTCCAGATTTATATGGTTTTGGCTTCTGCCCTCGGCCAAAAGATTCAACATACGGACTAGAAAAATTGATGTCTCATCTAATTAAAGTTTTAACAGAGCTACCAATTAGCAAACCTGTTGGGGTAATTGGTGCCTCTATGGGTGGGGCAATAGCAATGAAGCTAGCAAGACATCAGCCTAATTTGATCAACCGTTTACTCCTTCTTTCCCCTGCAGGTTTGACAAGTCATCAAAGACCAGTTCCTCGGCCACTAGATCAAATAGGAGTTTGGTTTCTTAGCCAACCAAAAGTTAGAAAAAGCTTGTGCCGGCAAGCCTTTGCCGATCCAAACAAGAGTGTTGGAGCACCTGAAGAGCAAATTGCATCTTTGCATCTTGCTATTCCTGGTTGGAAAAGATCTCTAGCCGCATTTGCTCGCAGTGGCGGCGTGGGCAATTGTGGCAAACCTCTTCCGCCTCAACCACTTCATGTGATTTGGGGTAGTAATGACAGAATCCTCCAAGAGTCAGAAAAAACTGGATGTAAAGAACTCCTAGGAAATCGTCTCGAAGAAATAACAAACTGTGGGCATCTTCCACATCTAGATCAACCCAAAATTGTTGCAGAACGCTGGCTAAACTACTTCCAATAAAATGAGCACAAACTCTTTAAAAGCTAACGACCCATTTATTAGGGCGATTGAAATTGGCCTTAAAAGCTGGATTCGGAGTAAATGCAAATCTTTAGGTACCTTAACTCTAGTGTTAAGAGGATCGAGCCTTGAATTACTCCGAGGAAGACTATTGGGATTAAAAATAGTCGCAAACAAAGTTAATTTCCAAGGACTTTATTTTCATCGGGCTTCGCTAGAGAGTGGGCCTATTCAAATAAAATTCAATCTTTCTTTAAATGGTAAAAAAGTTAACCTTGCAAATAATTTTGAACTTAATGGGAGCCTATCTTTGAAAGGTAATGACTTAAGTAGAACACTAATTTCGGACAAATGGAAATGGCTTGGGGACCTGCTTGCAGACCAGTTATTAGGAATAAAATCACTAGAAAATCTTATTATCACAAATGATATGCTTGAAATAGAAGGGAAAGATCCTAAGGGAAAAGAACAACGAAAAGAAAAATTTAGGGTTGATGCATTCAAAGGGAATTTAAGAATTAAGCCTTTAAATAACGAAGGGATTGTATTACTACCAATGGATCCATCTATTCAAATCGACAATGCAAAACTTCTAGATGGAGAGCTATTAATAACTGGAAGAGCGAAAGTTTCTCCATAATATAAATTCAACGCCCTATAAAAGGAATGATTAGTGTCACAAAATAATAGATGACTGCAGGCGTAAAAAGATAACTATCAATTCTGTCCAAGATACCGCCGTGACCAGGCAAAACATCACCTGAATCTTTTAACCCTGCATTCCTCTTCATCATTGACTCAGTGAGATCACCCACCAAAGCAAATAATGCAACAAGGGCACCTAAAAGGACTCCAATAATAAGACCAAACTTCCATTGAAGTAATTCTCCCGCAACAGCCCCTATTGCAATAGCACATATCAATCCTCCAACAGCTCCTTCAATTGTTTTTCCAGGTGAGACTGGTGACAAAGGGTGGCGACCAAAATTTCGGCCAACTACGTATGATCCGATATCACTAGCAACAATCATTAGGCAGACCAAAATTGTTATGGCCATACCTGAAGTAAATATTCCACTCAAACTATCCGGAAAAAGTTCCTTCAGCTTTGATAAATCCAACCCATTAAAGTTGCGCAACCTAAGCCAATGGCTAGGTAAAAACCCCAAATAAAACAGTCCAAAAATTGAGGCGGCAACATCTGCGATCGAACCAGTAACTGGCTGCAGAAGCAACCAGCCACAAATTGCGGCACCAGAAAGTGGCAAAACAGCAGCTGTTACTTCAGTAGGCAAGCTGCCATTAACACACAAATGAGTGCTTAGAAGTAAAAGCTGGCAGGCAACAAGAGTTGTTTTAGTTGCCGGTCGAATACCTGTGAACTGTGCCATCCGAAAAAACTCCAAGAGTGCAAGATGGACAATCAAACCAACGGCAATGGTGAACCACCAGCCTCCAAGGCCTACAACCAACAATCCAAAAACACCCGCCAATAGGCCACTTAATAACCTCTTACTAGAGAAACCTGACTTCATCAATCTCCGAGATAATTCCTAGACAAATGAGCCTTATCGATTGAAGGTCGTGTAGAAAACAAGTTTAGTCAAGCAACCTAACAATCAACTCAAAAATACTGCCTTTAGGTAGCTTCTTGGGGCTTTAAAGAAAAATTATAATGTCAAATTTTGCCTTCTAAAGTTCCCAAAGATGACTCCAAACCAAGATTAATACCTCTTTAAAAAAAGTATAAAAACTTTCTTGTACCTTTTAAGAAGGTGGTTAAGTTCATCCAAAAATCATTTGACAACCCTCACTTGGGAAGAAACTTGTTTCGGCCACAAGAAATGTTGTTCAAGCAACCAATCCACTCGTTCTTGATCCAAAACTTCTCCAGGGATAAGAATTGGTATGCCAGGAGGGTATGGGCAAATCAGATCTGCAGAGATATGTCCTGCGGCCTCTTTAAGAGGAAGTAGCTGTGAATTCGCTCTCCAT
>QCFB01000038.1 GCA_003280345.1 Prochlorococcus sp. AG-363-A16 | reverse complement strand
GCGAATAGGGCAGGTTGGATCCCTAATAACTGTCGTATCGAACATGTACCGTTCGGCCTAGTCCAAGGAGAAGATGGCAAAAAACTCAAGACACGTGCAGGAGATACTGTCAAGTTGCAAGACCTGCTTGATGAAGCTGTAGCGCGCGCAAAGACTGATCTGAAAAGTCGGCTTAAAGAAGAAGGGCGCACTGAAAACGAACAATTTATTGAGCAAGTTTCCTCAACAGTTGGTTTAGCGGCCGTCAAATATGCCGACCTCAGTCAAAACAGAATTACTAGTTACAAGTTCAGTTTTGATCGAATGCTTGCTCTTCAGGGAAATACAGCGCCATATTTGTTATACGCCCTTGTGCGCATTGCAGGTATCGCCCGTAAAGGGGGCAATCTTAATGTGGAAGCTAATCAACTTACTTTCAAGGAACCCAATGAATGGACACTCATTCGAGAACTTCTTAAGTTCGATGAGGTAGTTGCAGAAGTTGAAGAGGAATTACTTCCAAATCGTCTATGTAGCTACTTATTCGAACTTAGTCAGATTTTCAATCGTTTCTATGACCAAGTGCCAGTATTAAAAGCCAATGAACCATCTCGTAGTAGCAGGCTAGCGCTCTGTCGTCTTACAGCAGACACCCTCAAACTAGGGATGAATTTGTTAGGTATCCCCACCTTGGAAAGGATGTAATGAAACCTGATGGCAAACCACTCCATTCAAATTTTCCTACCCCTCGTCTTGAGGTGGAAAACTTGCATGCATATCAAGCTCCCTTAGAAGGACGTCGTCAACTACTCAGACTCGACTTTAATGAAAATACAATTGGTCCCAGCCCACTAGTTGTGGATGCTTTACGAAATATACCGGCCAATCAAATCTCTATTTATCCTGAATATAACGGGCTCAGAGAAGCATTAATAAAAAACCTTGTTGGAATAAATAAAGTCATCAATGTAACGCCTGACCAAGTAGGTCTTTTTAATGGAGTGGATTCCGCAATTCACGCAATTTTTCATGCCTATGGGGACCGTGGCAATCAACTGCTTACCACTACCCCAACCTTTGGCTACTACACCCCATGTGCACAAATGCAGGGTATGGAGATAAATGCGATTCCATATGAAGGTAGCGGTTTCAATTTCCCATATCAACAAATCCTCAAAGCTCTCAAAACAAATAAGCCAAAACTGCTGCTTATTTGCAATCCAAATAATCCCACCGGAACCAGACTAAAAGCAAAGCAGATTCTTGAACTATGTGCCGCTTCTCCAAAAACTTTGGTTGTAATTGATGAGCTTTACGAAGCCTTCTCGGGCGACAGCGTAATACCAAAAGTTGATTTTACAATTCAACAAAACCTTCTAGTCCTAAGGTCTCTTTCAAAAACAGCAGGGCTTGCAGGGTTAAGAATTGGTTTCGCTATAGGAAACTCTGAAATTGTTGATCGGGTTAGTCGTGTCACAGGGCCTTACGACATCAATAGCTTCGCAGTCATAGCAGCAATGGCTGCTTTAAAGGATCAAGCATATATTGACGGGTATGTAGCAGAGGTACTGCTTGCTCGAGAATGGATCAAAAGTCAACTCATAATGAATGGCATACGTCACCATGTAGGGGGAGGTAATTACCTCTTGCTCTGGCCTACAAACCAACCATCGCACATAGAAGCTTCACTTAAGTCAGCAGGCATCCTTGTGAGAAGTATGAACAACAAATCGCTACTAGAAGGTGCGATCCGAGTAAGTATTGGCACAACATCACAGATGAAACAGTTTTGGAATGCCTTTAAAAAAGTAGATGAGATTGAATAAACCCTTCATAACTCACGCTATTGCATGATGTGAATTTGAGTTCCATTAGGGATTGAGCTTGGCAAAAGATATGTTTTACCTACTTCTTTTACTTCTATTCCTTGCATTGCCTCTAAAAATGATTCCACTCCTTTCTGGTCACAATTCTTAGGAGGTTTACCAATTACATACTGAACAGGAATAATTCTCTTAGGATTTAATTCTCCTACTATTCTTGCAGCCTCAATACCGTCGTAAACCTTAGCTCCACCTCCCACGGCAATAATTAATACATCCGGTCTTCCCAGCAAAATCTTTTCTTCTGTATTGAGTGGAGAAGCACTACCTCCTAAATGAGCAAAGTTCAAGCCACCCTGTTTCCACTTCCATAGAGTTGCCAAGCCAAATCGTCTACCGCCTATACGATCATGCGGTAAAGATAAACCTTCGAAATTCACACCGCCAACTCTATATGACCCTGGCTCTACCAAAAACGTACCTTTAGCAATCCTGGCGCCCTCATCAGCAAGCTCCGAACTAGCAAGGACCACGTCAACTTTGATCCTTGGCTCAGTTAAGCCAGTTGCACAACCAACTGCCATAAAAGGATTAAGCAAAACGGACTTACCTCCACCCTTAATCAAAAGAGCACTATGTCCATAATTGGTGATGGAAACCCCTCCTCCAAGAACTGGGACTGCACAAGAAACAGTCACTGCGAAAGAGAAAAATAGTTGCTTTAAAAAAGGTCGCAAGATGTGAAATGGTGCTGACATTTTTCGGATGGGAAGGCTGAGGAAATTAGCAGTACCTCTAAAGGTTTTCGGCAAGATTCAAAAAGTTACTGAGAAGTTTATGACCAGCTTCCGTCAGGACACTCTCAGGGTGAAACTGCACTCCTTGAAGGTGAGGGTAATCACGATGCCTTAACCCCATAATTGTGCCCTCTTTCAACCAAGCAGTTACTTCAAGGCATTTAGGCAAGCTCTCTCTCTCAGCAATAAGACTGTGATATCTAGTTGCAATAAGTGGTTGTGGCAAGCCAGCAAAGACTCCCTCCCCTTGATGTAAAACATGAGAAGTCTTTCCATGCATCAATTCATTAGCCCTAACAATTCGTCCTCCATATACTTGTGCAAGAGCTTGATGCCCAAGACAGACCCCCAGAGTCGGGGTAGTTGGAGCAAGGTCAGACAAGACATCCAAACAAACCCCAGACTGGTCAGGATCACCTGGGCCAGGTGAAAGAAGAATAGCTTGTGGTTGCAGTGCTTTAATTTCGCCAAGAGAAAGAGCATCATTTCGCTCTACTCGAACATCTGCCGCTAAAGGATATTCTGATGCCAACTCACCCAAATATTGGACAAGATTGAAAGTAAAGCTGTCGTAATTGTCTATAACAAGTAACATCGCGCTGAAGAAATGTTTTAAAAGCCCATTCGTATAAGGAGTGGGGGTAGCAACAACAAAAATGCAATTAATAAAGAACTAAGTGAAGCCACCAAAACTGCTGCTGCTGAACAGTCCTTAGCAATACGGGCTAGAGGATGAAAGCGACGACCAATAGCTAGATCTACCACAGCTTCAATTGCAGTATTTAAAAGTTCTAAAACTAAAACTGCCGTTACCGTAAGTACAAGTACAGCCAAGTGATTAAAACTAAGTTTTAACCATAGGCCAAGACAAAAAACAACTGCCCCAATAAATGTATGAATACGAAAATTGCGCTGGCTTAAGAAGGCATACACCAGACCTTGAGCTGCATAGCGAAAACTTGCGGGCAAATCACTAGCTATTCTCCAAGAGCCTCTCCGAGCCACCCTTGGCAAATGACTGGCAAGAGCTGTGACTTTCTCAGGAATCGAATTAGCCGTCTCAGGACGCATCAATGATCTCTTCCTCAAAAATCAAATTCGGTTGAAGGTTAACGTTGATGGCAAGAAGTTGCTCCTGAAAACGCAGCATCTTTTTGAGACTGTTGGGGTTGGGGTGGTCCCAACCCAACAAATGCAATAGCCCATGAGCAACAAGCCATCGAAGTTCGACACCTAACGCATGGCCACGCTCTATTGCTTGAGATCGAGCTGTAGCGACTGATATAACAATGTCACCAAGCTCAACGCATTCATTCAAGGGAGGCTCAAATGTCTCATCAAGAATGGGGAATGAAAGGACGTCAGTTTTCTCAGATTTATGGCGCCAAAAAGAATTTAAATTTTTGATAGTTGAATCATCAGTCATTTTCAAGCCAAGACTCACGGCAGTCGATAACCGCACTGCATAAGGGCATATCAAAGATTGGTCTTTTCTAATAAAATCAATCCAATCTTTTATATCTTTTTGCCAAGGATCTGGGTTGATTAATAGACCAGCAGTCCCTGGGTCTACTGACTCTAAGAAACAATTATCTGACACACCTTCGAAGGCCAGATCAAGTTCAAGATCTAATGAGCTAGCTAAAACTTTTTGCATCTAAATTTCAATGAGGGAGAGTAGGTCTTCCAAACCAAGCAACTAGAAGAATAAATCCCATAAAACCAACTGCAGTTAAACCTAAATGCAAAAAACTCTGCCTTCCTTTTCGCACCATATTTCGCATCGCCAATTTCACAAAGCTTGGCGGGGGAACTAGCTTTTGGGATTCAGTTGTAGAAATTTGGTCTTTTGTCATTGAAAGAAATCAGCTTTCTGCTTCGAAACCTGAACGATTTACGCCTTGATGTAAAAGAGTCTGAATAAATATGTCTAGATCTCCATCCATCACTGCTTGAACATCTGTTGTCTCTTGATTTGTACGCAAATCTTTAACCATTTGATATGGGTGAAAAACATAATTCCTGATTTGATTGCCCCAAGCGGCTTCAAC
>QCFB01000037.1 GCA_003280345.1 Prochlorococcus sp. AG-363-A16 | reverse complement strand
AAGTTCGCAATTGAAGGAAAATGCCCGAGTAGCTTTAAAGGCTATTAATAGATTTCCAGTCTGTGAGGCAGAAGATATTTTGAAGGCAATTGCAACTGAGAAAAAAAGGATGAATCCAGCGACTGAAAGAGTGGCTTGACTAGGGGACTAACTTGATGAAGGTGCTAAGCCTAATAACTAATTAGACTCGATCATTGACTTCGGATTAACTATAAGATCGAAGTCAGCTTCTTTTATATAGTCAAGCTCTTTTGCAGCTTGACGAAGAGTTAGATCTTTTTGAAAGGCGTATTTAGCTATTTCGCAAGCTTTGTCGTAACCAATTTTAGGAGTTAATGCTGTTACTAGCATCAATGATTGATCCAAGTCTTTTTGGATATTTTCTTTGTTTGGTTCGATACCTTCTATCATTGAAATTCTGCAACTCTTGCAGGCATCATGAAGTAGCTCGATGCTATGTAGGAGGTTAAATCCGATAAGTGGTTTGTAGGCATTCATTTGAAGATGGCCAGCACTACCTGCTAGGGCTACTGACGCATCTAAACCCATTATTTGTGTGCAAACCATAGTCATTGCCTCGCATTGCGTTGGATTTATTTTCCCAGGCATGATCGAGCTTCCTGGTTCATTTTCAGGAAGCTTTAGCTCTGCTATTCCAGCTCTTGGACCACAGGATAAAAGGCGCAGATCATTGAAGATTTTTAATAGTGATACTGCCAACATTCTTAGCTGAGACATTGTGTTAACCAAACCATCATGACTGGCCATGATGGCGAATTTATTTCTTGCAGAGCTAAAAGGTTGACCAGTTAATCGTGAGATCTCTTTCGCAATTTCCTTGTCAAAGTTTGATGGAGCATTAAGTCCAGTTCCGATTGCTGTGCCACCTAAAGGAAGGGGATAAAGCTCGTTTAGTGAAGAATAGATTCGCTGATAGGCTGTTTCAATTTGATCTCTCCAGGCAGAGGCTTCTTGCCCAAGAGTAAGAGGAACTGCATCTTGAAGGTGTGTTCTGCCAATCTTTAAAATTCCTTCCCAGTCTTTACTTTTTTTGTCAAAGCTTTGAATTAAGTTTTGAATTTCAGGAAGCAATTTTGTACTGATTGCCTCAACGCTTGCTATTTGAATAGCAGACGGAAATGTGTCATTAGTTGATTGCGAACGATTTACATGATCATTTGGATGTAATGGTGTATGGCTACCAAGGGGCTCTTCGCAGGCCTGTGATGCCAGATTGCTAATAACCTCATTTACATTCATGTTTGTGTGCGTACCGCTACCTGTTTGCCAAACTCTTAGCGGAAAATGATTGTCATATTTTCCATTAGTTATCTCAGAAGAGGCTTCGACAATTAGAGAGCATTTTTTATCATCAAGCACGCCTAGTCGATTGTTCACGATTGCAGCAGCTTGTTTTATTAGAGCCAATGCATAAACCAATTCTATAGGTATTTGATCCCCACTAATTGCAAAATTCAGCAAGGACCTTTGTGTTTGTGCGCCCCAGAGTGCTTCTGCAGGGACTTTAATGCTCCCCAAGCTGTCGTGTTCTATTCGAAATAAGTCAGACATCTATTCATTGATAGAGGGAAGGAAAATTCAATGAATGAAAACTTTCCATTGATTTAAAATTATATGAAGTGCATATTTATCTTTTTGGTTAATTCTTGCAAGAGTCATCATTCAATAAATCAAGTTTACCTTGGCTGAAAGATATTAGGTTTAGATCCCAAGCCGCTTCCAAATTACATCTAAGTGAGCCTGGTGAATTTCAGTATTGAAGCAGTTATGTAACTTTTCTATATCAAGGTGTGCTTTTAACTCTTCATCTTTTTCAAGATTTTCTCGAAAATTGCCTCCATCTTTATTCCAGGCCGCGTGAGCATTCCTTTGGACAATTCTATAAGCATCTTCTCTACACATTCCATTTTCTACAAGAGCCAATAGAACTCTTTGACTAAATACAACGCCACCATAAACATTCAAATTCTTGAGCATGTTATTTGGATAAACACCAAGGCCATCAATTATTTGAGTCATTTCCTTAAGCATGAAATGGAGAGTAATAGATGTATCTGGGAACATCATTCTTTCAGTTGAGCTATGGCTAATGTCTCTTTCATGCCATAAAGCCACGTTTTCAAGAGCAGCAACCACATAGCTGCGGAGAACTCTTGCTAAGCCACTGATCCGTTCACTTCTAATAGGGTTCCTCTTATGCGGCATAGCAGAACTTCCTTTTTGGCCTTTTGCAAAGCTTTCTTCTACTTCAAGCACATCTGTTCTTTGAAGATTTCTTATTTCAGTGGCGAAGCGATCTAGTGAAGTGCCCACTAGTGCAAGGGTTTGGACATAATCTGCATGGCGATCTCTGGATATAACTTGTGTGCTTGCTGTATCTGGACTCAGTCCTAGTAGTTGACATGTAAGTCTTTCTACTTCTGGATCAGTGTTTGCATATGTACCCATTGCTCCACTGATTTGTCCTACAGAGATCTCTTTCTCTAGTCTTTCTAGGCGTTTTATATTCCTTATTGTTTCTGCTAACCAACCAGCTAACTTGAACCCAAATGTAATTGGTTCGCCATGGATAGCATGAGATCGACCAATCATGACAGTGTTTTTGTGGACTAATGCAAGTCTGCTTATTGAATTCTTTAGCTCTTTGATCTCTTTAAGAAGAAGAGCTGTTGAAGCTTTGAGCTGCAAGGCAAGACCGGTATCAAGTACATCACTACTAGTCATGCCTAGGTGAATAAAACGTCCAGCATCGCCAACGTGCTCATTCACATTTGTAAGAAATGCAATTACGTCGTGGCGAACTTCTTGTTCGATTTCAAGAATCCGTTCAGGGTCAAATGCAGCTTTTTGCCGGATTTCTTCCATGGCACTCTCTGGGACTCTCCCAAGTTGGAAGTTTGCTTCGCAAGCAGCAACTTCGACGTCTAACCATGTTTGATATTTGGCTCGATCAGTCCAAATATTTCCCATTTCGGGAAGTGCGTAACGCTCGATCAAAGGCTCTTCAATTACTCATAATCTTTGAACTTAGGACCTTGTGATCAAGCTGACTTCAGTCTGTAGTGATCTACTTCCCAATGGACATATTTTCCCCATGATTGCTGTCTGACCCAACAGCGACCACCTTTGCAATGGATTAACTGAAAAGGTGGGAGATCAATTGGTTGATTGTCTAAGGTGACAAAGCTTCCAGGATGAAGGAGTTCAAGGACATTGTCTTTTTCGACAAATCGGACTATAGGTAACTTCCTGTGATCAGGAGTCCCCTCTTTGTTGGTTGGTTTTAAAGGTTTGTAGTACACGTCCTTTCGGGCGGGTTGGGATGATCTTCTAGGGATATTTGGCTAAATGGGTTAGTTCAGCGGTTTTTGTTCCATTTCATGTTTGCTTTTATGACGAAATGCCCAGAAAAGTCCGACTTGATCAGCACTTGCTAACTAAAGGCTTTGTAAGTTCTCGCCAACAGGCACAGCGACTAATACTTGCTGGCAAGGTTCGTGATTTGACTGGGAGGTTACTTGATAAGCCAGGGATGGAGGTTTTAGAGGAGATTGATTTGCAGGTTAAGGAATTGCCGCGGTTTGTATCTAGAGGAGGAGAAAAGCTATTGCAAGCTTTAAAGAGTTTTACTGTCAATATTGATGGGAGAGTTTGCTTAGATGCAGGAATTTCTACAGGTGGATTTACAGATTGTCTATTGCAACATGGTGCTTTGAAGGTTTATGGAATTGATGTTGGATATGGTCAGACAGCATGGAAACTGCGTAAGAATCCTAGTGTTGTACTTAAAGAGCGCACTAACATTCGCAACCTTGAATATGACGACTTATATGGGTTTAAAGATCCTGTGGCAAGCCTAGCCGTAGCTGACTTGTCATTTATTTCTCTAAGGAAAGTAATGCCCGCTATCAAAGCTCTTCTCCATCCAATAGATGGTGAGGCTTTGTTTCTTGTTAAGCCACAGTTTGAGGTTGGTCCTGAACGAGTTGGCAAAGGGGGAGTAGTCAGAGATGAAGGAGCACATATTGATGCCTTGCAGGGAGTTATTGATGCCGCTATTTATCATGGATGGAGGACTAAAGGACTTGTTCCTTCACCCATTACAGGACCTGCTGGTAACCATGAATATTTGCTTTGGCTTGCATTAGATGGTGATAGTGAAAAGCTCTCAGGCCTTAAAGAACTTGTCGCAAATACGTTGCGTTAAAGGGCTTGGTCGTTTACTTCCCCAGTGCGAATTCGAACAACTGATTCAACAGGAGAAATGAAAATCTTGCCATCTCCAATTTCGCCTGTTTTGGCAGCTTCCCCGATGGCTTGCAAAACTAACTCTACTTTTTCGTCAGCTACTACAACTTCTACTTTTAATTTCTGAAGGAACTCAACTGTAAATTCTGAACCTCTATATCTTTCTACCTGCCCTTTCTGTCTCCCAAACCCTCGTACTTCAGTGACTGTCATGCCAACAATGCCAGCATTAACTAATGCAAGCTTTACATCTTCAAGCTTGAAAGGCCTGATGATCGCCGCAACTTTCTTCATGGATCCTCTGTTAGCGAGACAAATGTTTTATTAAGTCTGTCAGAACTTTCTTGCATTTGATAGAGCAGGAAGGCAATTAAGTCTGAGACCAGCTTCCTTGGCATCTTCTGACAGGATTTTTGCGTCTGTATTTGGAAGCTTTACTTGATTAAATGCGAGTGCTTCCCAATGAGCGTCTTCGAAATGAGTTTGTAGCCAGAGCATTCCATGGACACTTGCTGGACGTACTTGAGTACCTTCTTGTGTTCCTATCAGCAAGATGTCCATGAAAAAGGTCCGTCTTGAGACCTATTAACAGGCTTAAGACGTACCTTCGTTGTGATGGTTGTTACAGATTTAGCTTTTCATGCTGAATGAGGCATCTTTTTGGCGGTGGTGATAAACGCTACCTCGATAGTGAAGCTCTACGCTCTCATTGATTGGAGCAGCCTCATGATTCAGAGGTGCTTGATATTTTTTCCCTCTGTAGACATGTTCTACATACGAGCTGCTGGCTTGCTCGTGTTTTGTTGGGCGGTAAGTAGCGCCTCGATAGGTGCGAAATGCAGTAGTCATGAAAGTGACCTCGAAGGGATTGTTTTTCCCCGCTATAAGCGGGAGCCTCTTCTAGGGAAGGAGCGTTGCTTCACCTGGCAGGGCTACTTCCGGCTAATGGGTTGGCAAGATTTTTAGGCCGACCCAGCTCAACGGTTTGTCCTTCAACTAACTTCCTAGCAAAAAAACGATGTTCATAGTGAACATTTTTACCATTTTCTTCTTAAGTTTTCATAAAGAGGCTTTCTTTGAGTTGAAATTCCTTCCATTTGCATCTTTTTTCTCGTTGTTTTCTGCAAATTGATCAACATTCAGTTATTGAGAGCCCGATCCTCGTGAGTGCTAACGAGTCAAAAATACGTTCCCCTCTCTATGGAGAGCGTGTAATTGCTGATGCTGAGCTGATTTGCTTTAGCAACCCAGCGTCTGGAAGACCTTATGAGATATCAATTGATTTGCCTGAGTTCACATGTCAATGTCCCTTCTCTGGATACCCTGACTTTGGAATTATTCGTTTG
>QCFB01000036.1 GCA_003280345.1 Prochlorococcus sp. AG-363-A16 | reverse complement strand
CCTCCAAATCAAACAATTGCAAACACCAGCCAATAATCTAAATCTAACTTTGCAATCAAGAACTACCCTTATTTAAGAAAGGGATGTTTGATTTGAACATAATTTTCTGTAGCAACTGCAACATTTGAATGATATAGATCTCTGCTCTAATGGTTAGCAATTTGTTTTCAGGGAAAGAGGTTTACATGGTTAACCGCCTCTATAGGTCAAAACCTACAAGAAGATTAATAACAAGGCCTTCTAAGAAAATAAATGATTTAAGACGCACCAGTAATTTAAATAAGGGATTAGATAGAGACATTGCTGCAATGAAGAAAGTTTGGGAAATGCTCCTAGAAGGTTCAGTACGCTGGTTGGGGGAAATAGGTCGTCAATATTAGTCGTCTGGTTTAGATTTCGAAAAGAGATAAAAGAACTAAATTACTAGTTTCTTGTATCTAAATATACATCGCATAATCTTCTGACCTACTCTAGAAATAGCAGCTCAGAAATATTTTAGATGAGTCAATCAATCCAAATTCATCTTGACTGTAATAATTCTGTATCGAAAGACACTATATTTTAAATTCAAGAGATTTCCATTTTGGTTTAATCTGATACATAGAAGATGAGCCACTGAATGCATTAATAGGAGATGACTTTTAGTCCTTTGCGATGAATAGAAGCCTGGTATCACAAAATTCATAAAACTGAAGCATTCCTCAATTCATTATTCTCTTTTTTTCACATACAAATCAATAGCATTAAACATCTAAACCATGAAACCGTATTTAGAAGGAAAGAAATTAAATCAAATAGAAAAGAATAAGGCTATGAAAGATGGACTTCTATTAGGGAGTCAAATAGAAGAATTTGCCAAGATTGGTTGGGAGAAAATGGACAAAACCGACTTAGAACTTCGCTTGAAATGGTATGGAATGTTCTGGCGGCCTAAAACACCAGGAAAATTTATGCTCCGTTTACGAGTACCTAATGGGATACTAAATGCACATCAATTAAATATAATTGCATCTATTGTTGCTCGTTATGCAGAAGATGGAAGTTGCGATATCACTACAAGGCAAAACCTCCAACTCCGTGGAATACTTATTAGTGACCTACCTGAAATCCTTAGACGTCTAAAAGATGCTGGCATAGAAACCATCCAATCAGGATTTGATAACCCAAGAAATGTCACAGGGAATCCATTAGCAGGAATCGACCCAAAAGAAATTATAGATACCAGGCCATATACTTTGGAGCTGGAAAGCTTCTTAACTAAGAATGGAGAAGGAAATTCTGAATTCTCTAATTTACCAAGAAAATGGAATACTGCAGTAGCAGGTTCGCATGACAACTTTCTTTTGCATAATGACATTATTTTCCATCCAGTTATAAAAGAAGGGGAGCTTGGTTTTAGTGTTTGGGTTGGAGGGATTCTTTCTTCTCAATTAAATGACTACGCTATTCCTCTTAATGTATGGGTTAAACCACATGAAATCTGTCATTTCACAGGAGTAGTTATATCTAGTTGGCGGGATCATGGAGAACGTTATAAACGGCCTAAAGGAAGATTTAGGTTCTATTTAAATAAAGTGGGAGTAGAAAATTTTAGAAATCTTGTTGAAGCAAAATTTGGAAGACTTACTCCAGACCCTGGTTCTATATTTTCACAAAAACCACGTTCATTTTTTGGAATTCATCCTCAAAAGCAGTTAGGCCTTAACTATGCAGGCCTACATATTCCAGTAGGTCGGCTTTCAGCAGAAGAAATTCAAGATTTAGCCTGCATAAGTGCAACTTATGGGAATAGTGAAGTTCGTCTTACTGAAGATCAAAATTTGATCATAATTAATATCCCAGACAAGCAAATTAAAAGTTTTAAAACTAATCCTCTATTACAAAAATTTCCTCTAAGCCCAAAAACAATAGCGGCAGGGACTGTCTCATGTACAGGTAATACCTACTGCAGTTTTGCTCTGACAAATACTAAAGATCAGGCTCTAAAGATATCGAAAGAGCTTGACTCAGAAATTGATTTACCTGAAGAACTAAAGATTCACTGGACAGGGTGTCCCAATAGTTGTGGGCAAGCCTATATGGGAGCAATAGGCCTAACCGGGACAAAAGCTAGAAATGCTGATGGGAAAATGATTGAGGCTTATGACATATCAATTGGAGGAGCACAAGGTCCAAATCAAAAGATAGGAGAGTTAAAACATAAATCAGTGCCTACTGCTGAATTGAAGAATCTATTAAAAAAATTATTGATTGAAAATTACTCGGCAATTCCAAGGACCAAGAATTCCTCTGAGAAATTTATTACTTTAAAGCAGATTATTGGTTGGATTCGGCAGTTAGGTAAAAGCAGTCATTATCCATAAGCTGCTTTTACCAAAACCACAATCATTTGTTAATTCTCCATGCAATTTAAATCCAATTCAACTGATTTCTTTAGTCGCATAGTCAATTGGCTAAGTGAATTTGGGAATGACCGCCCACACGTTAATCGTCAAGGCGGAAGTAAAGATCCTTTTTCAAGGCTAATGAATCGCATTAGTAGGTAAATCAATCAATTTAAAAACATCTTCAACACAATCATTTCCTAAAACATGGATGCAAACACCTCACAAATGGATTATGTCCTTCCTAATGAATTAGTCGATGGAATGATTGCTGCGGGTGGAAAGAAATCTACTGTAAGTACAAAAAACTTACTAGTAAGAGGTTTTTACTCTGGGGCAATACTTGGCTTGGCTACATGTCTAGCAATAACTGTAGGTATTCAATCTGGGATGCCTTTCCTTGGCTCAGTTATTTTCCCATTTGGATTTGCAAGCATAGTGCTTTTTGGTATGGAGCTAGTTACTGGAAATTTTGCTCTATTACCTATGGCAACTTGGGCGGGTAAATCCTCCTGGAAAGCCACATTTAGAAATTGGGGTTGGGTCTGGATAGGTAATTTCTTAGGCACATTTCTTGTAGCAGTTTTACTTTCAATTAGTTTGACAAGCGCAGGAACTATTGAACCTTTATCTGCAGCTGAAGGAGGTAAAGGATGGGCCGTTGTTGCAGCAAGATTGATATCTATCAATCAATCAAATGTTCTTACCAAGTATGAATCTCTAGGAAGTACTGGACTTTTCCTAGCATTTATACGAGGTGTTATTGCTAACTGGCTCGTATGTCTTGGAGTCACAATGGCTCTAGTAAGTAAAAGTGTTCCAGGAAAACTTCTTGCTTGTTGGCTACCAATTACTGCATTCCAAACAATGGGCATGGAGCACATTGTTGTAAACATGTTTTTGCATACAGCAGGTCCTCTTCTTGGCTCTGGAGTGCCCTTCAGTAAGGTTATTTTTTGGAATTTCCTGCCAGTTACCGTTGGCAACATTATTGGAGGAATGGTTTTTATAGGCATGCTCTTCTACAGCACACATCGCACCAAGATGTCCAATGTCCTGCCAACAGTTCATGATGAAAAGCTGGAACGAGAACTAGCAGCAGAACTTGGTGCTCGCTAAGGCCAAAGGACTATCTATGGCCATCAATGAAGACTCAATCTGGGAAAGACTCAACCAATCCCGCAGGGCTCCCCTCGAGCCTTGTTGGTTGGGTAAGGTTTATTCACTCAATCTTCAGCCAGACCTTCGCTTTGCGATAACTGAGCAACTCGGATTACTAAGCAATAAGGGTTGGCCAGTTTTAGAGTTGATAATCAAAAAAGCAGGGGCTCAACCAGAGTTAATTCGTGCAGCAGGACTTTGTCATCAGACTGGGGCAAAAACTTGGTTGCTAAAGCTGCTCAAAGAAGAGAAACAACTCAAGCTGCCAGTTCTGCAAGCACTTGCCTGCTGGGGAGGTGAACTTCCAATCATGCTCCTTAGAAATGTCTTAAGCGAAAGATCCCAACCCCTTCTCTTAGCAGGCTTGGAATTACTCAAATTCAAAGTTCATCAACTCAGTGATGATCTTCTTCTTGATCTTGTGCAGAAACCATTAAAAGATTTTCGCGATCCAATTGTTTTATCAACCATTAGGGTTTTACAACGGCGCAATAGTGCAGCCGTCAACTCACAAATTGCAGAAATTGCCAAGAACGGATCAGAAGCAACAGCTCGTGCAGCTCTTCTTGCTCTCAGTTGTATAGCCACTTCCCATAGCCTTGCAACCCTGTCCAATCTTCTCAATGAGCTCCCCCAAGGCCCCCTAAAAGAGATGGCCCAAAAGCAACTGCAACTTCATGGATCCCTCTAAGTTTTAATCAAATTGGTGAGAATGGTTTCAGGATGAACAATCTCAACTCTGCTAACAGATCTAGTCAGCAAGTAGATGTAGATAAGAATGACTACCTGAAGGTGGTGTGTTACGAGGGAATCACTAATAAGAGCCTAGAGGGACTGTCTTGAAAACAAACGTCGGGTAAACGCAGGAACAGAAAAGGGTGGACCTGTTTTTTTTTATGGTGCAAGTCCATAAACCGGCTATTGATAAACAACTAACCCATTCGTTACTTTGAGGCTAATCCTGGCAAGCTAGATGGTCGTTCCTACCTTTCTGAAAGAAAGACAGCAAAAGACAGAAGCTAAATACAGTCGGAAACGTCAGCAACTTGAATCAGCATTCGCTAAGCCGTCTCAAACAAGAGAAGTTGATGTACCTGTAGCTGCGCCTGCTAAAAAGAAAAACAATTACAAAGAAGATATTGACTGGACTCGTGGAAGGTTCTCTGGTCAAGCCATTCAAATCATTGTCAAAGATGGAGTGATTGCTGAGAAGGTTTATCTCTCGCCTAAAGGCAGCACAATCAGGGTGAATCGTAAGGAATTAGGTTTCTTCACCTGGTTGTTCAATAGATAGAGCAGTTACTAATGAACTTCTTTTCTAAAGAGCAAGGTCAAAGAATGGGCAAAGCTCTAGCAACATGCGAACTAAGCAATCCATCCTTACGATGAGATCGTTCAGTTGAAAACAAGACCTAGCTAAGAATAAAGGTAAATTGAAGCCGCTACCAAACCCTGGCTACGCACCAGTAAATCATCACTTATCGCACTAACTGCGAGATAATGTGCGTAAGCCTCAAGCGGGCTGAGCAGGTTCCATTCACACAGTATTCACACACTGCAATTCCCGGAGATCCCCTGATATGACTGAGATTAACTACTGGCTAATGAACAGTTATAAGTCATTGATACCAAGGGATTAGAAGGAATTCCTAAACCCTGTTCAAACTCTGTTCAAACTCTGTTCAAACTTTTTCAACCCTTAATTCATCAGATAACGCACCAAGCCAAGTGCGATACAAAGCCCAACGCCTACATTCCAAATCAAAGCTGGATGTCTTAGAAGCCAACGCATCAGATGTTTACCATTTAGAAGGAGCTTCATGCATGAAATACCAACCAACCCATGCCACGAAATTCAAACCAACAACAAAAGCCCAAACTTTCCAAGGTTGATCTTTATCTGGCTTAGTAGGAGTGAGTTTTTTGAGAGACATTAGGAGGATCGAAATAAATTAAGCAGCACCGAAACAAGCAAACTAATGACAATACAACTAACGACTGGGAAATAAAAGGTTTTGGGCAGCGTTCCTATTGTTTCCTTTACTGAATGCTGACTACAACGTTCCTTGTTTTAGGGCCATCTAGCTCAACCAGGATTACATCTTGATATTGCCCTAATTGCAGCTTTCCATCATTAAATGGCACGCTCACATCATTACCAAGCAATAAGGCTTGCATATGGGAATGAGCGTTCTTCGGCTCATCTTCTGGGATGTTATCCCTTAGATGTAGATCATCATGTTTATAACCCTGCAATGGTGGGGCTAATTCCTTCAACCATTTTTCTAGATCCAGTATCAATCTCTCTTCCATCTCATTGACAATTAAGGCTGTAGTCGTATGCAAACAAGACACGCATACAACACCTTCTAACTGGATACCACATTGAATAATGCTCTCAATTTGATTAGTGATTGCGTGACAGGAAAATGATGAGTTGGTCTGAATTGAAATCGTTTCTGTACGCATAAGGCTGTGTAGTTGTTTTGAGTAAGTATCCAAAGATCTGAGATGATCTTGGCTGGATATAGGCCTGCCATCCCATCATCCGACAAAATATAATTAGCCAAGTGTGTAGTAGTGGATTACGTCATAAATTAGATAAATAACAAAAGCAGTGCCTAGATATAAGCCGAGCCTGGGAACTTTGAATAATGAATTGAAGGAGTTTGACTTCTCTTCTTTTTTTTATTTTTCTTTTGCTTAGGTGGTAGGACTTGCTCTTTGCGTCGTTTAGCTTCTCCCATGAATCTGATTGGATCTCATATCTCCATCATGACCTTTACAGACAAGTCTTCAATCAATATCCAATAAAAAAGCCCCCGTGCAGAAAAGAGGCTTCTTGTATTAAGACCGTTTGATCCCCATCACCCGGCCATTGGCTTGACAGTAGTCACTGTCAAGCGATTTGTCATCGGTAGATACACGCTATTTATAGTGTGACTTTTACAACTGATAAGAAAATACACTACTTATGGGGGTTGATTTTGAGCTGAATCTCTCTTAGAAAATAAGTTCCCCCATCACCCAGGTCCCGCGCGTTTCGCAAGGGCCTTTTTTATTGCCTAGGTCTAAGCACCATCCAGTGCTATGTGATCCAGATACCCTAGTTAGGACAGTTGATCCCGTCAGAAAGCAGTAAGTTTTGAGGATAAATTAGGAGAAAATTCTCTAGCAAAATTGCTGAGATGCTTTAGTTTTTATTTGCCAGCAGGAATTATCTAATGTCTATTGATCCTGAAGTCATCCCTCCTTCTAGTTCAGCAGGCAAAAATGCAGTCAGCTTTGTGCCTAAATGGGCTATTTACGGAGCTATTGGGTTAGGAGTATTAGTTGTCGTTGGAATGCTGAAAGCTCTTCTCCCATTGATCTTGATGGGACTTCTAATAGGTTTTATCTGGAAACAAGCCAAGACTTACTAAATCAAGATATTCATTCCTTAAAGCATATTCGTGAATCGCGATGCCAACAGCTAAAGCGGTGCTTGGGGACGAGAAGGACCTCTCAGCTGATATAACGACATAGACGAGACATGGCTACCCCCATACGCTCCAACAGACTCAGATAAACCCTTAACTCCCGAAAGAGCTAAGGAAATCATTGATGAGGTTTGGAGTGCAAGAAATATCTCATCACCAGACACGATGGAGAAGAGGACGACATCACCTCGCAGGATTTCGATAACTACGATGATGCCTATGAATTACTTGAAGAGATCTACGGAGATATGTGCTTGCTCAGATGCTGACTACGAAGATCGTCCTTACTATGAAATTGTTGAAGTAAAAGATTGAGCGATCTGGGTGACAGGAGATAAAAGCTCTCACTATCACTAGTAAGAGCTTTTACATTTTTGAACAAGGTGCAAATTGCCCTTAGATCAGAAGTTGAAGGTTGTTTTAACCAAGGCACCATAAGTACCTTC
>QCFB01000035.1 GCA_003280345.1 Prochlorococcus sp. AG-363-A16 | reverse complement strand
CTTTCAGAGCATCATGCTCTGGAATAGCAGGCTTAAATAGGAGAGTTTCTTGTTTCATATCTTTTGACATTTATTGAGCAATTTCATTGATTTTTATTTGAAGGCTCTCTTTAGGTAAGAAGGAATCATTCAGCTCATTTGGCTTTGCGTCTCGTGTTCCCTATTTATTTGTCGTTCATATATTGATTCTTGGTTAAAAATACGAGCAATCAAAAAGCTAGTAATACAAGTTATAAGAACTGGTTTCAGTATGAGCAGATCTTTTGTTAGAGCAAAGGCTAGGAACATTGCGGTTATTGGAGTGCGAGAGCATGCAGATACAAAAGCTCCCATTCCTGCGAATACATACGTGCTTGGTACATGCCCAGTAATGATTTCAATCCAATTTCCACAAGCCAAGCCTATTGCTCCACCGAGCATCAACATCGGGTAAAAAAGCCCTCCAGGAGCGCCTGATGCTGCTGCTAAACCTGTACTGAAAAATAAGACTACAAATGTTCCAAGTGCGACGTTAATGTCAGCACTACCTTCAGCGATAACATTTTTAAGTTCACCTAAATGGTGAAATGTTTCCGGCAAAATAGAGTAAATTCCTCCAAGTAGGATTCCACTTAACACCATACGGATTATGAGTCGATTACCGAACCATTTTTTGCTTTGTTGTTGCATCGAGAGTACATAACGACAATAAAGCTCAGCTAACAAACCAATGATAATTCCAAGAAGAATTAGATAACCCAAATCAATAGGTAGAAAACTCACGTCGAGGTTATATGTGCGCTCAACTTGAAAGCCCAAACTTTTGTCGAACCCTCTTGCGCTTGGATCTAGACCCAAACTTTGTAGGACATCTGCCCAAGTGTCAGCCCAAAAAGTGGTAACGACGACTAGTAGTAAGACAACTGGTCTTGCGGAATTAAGTAGTTCTTCGATTGCATAGATGAACCCCCCAATGGGAGCACTGAAAATTGCTGCGATTCCTGCACCACCCCCAGCAGCGACGATGACACGTCTAAAGCTGATAGGTGCCTTTAGCCATCGGGCCATTTGCCAGGCGACTGACCCCCCCATTTGTACGGCAGGTCCTTCTGGACCTAAAGGGAAGCCACTTCCAATAGCGACTATCCCTGCAAACAGTTTTATGATTCCAACTTTTAGACCCATTGGGACAGTTCGATGACGGAGAAAGGCCATGATGTGAGTCACACCTGAGCCGCTTGCTGAAGGAGCAAACTTAGAAATTAATGTTCCTGAAATAAGACCACCCATTCCTCCGAGAATTGGTAGTACCAACCAAGCAGGAAAATTTTTGAGAAGATGCAATCGCCAATCGCTTAGTTCATGAACTCCTGCTTTGAATAGAACACCCGTCAGTGCAGCGCCTAATCCAGTGAGTATTAGAGCCAAAACAACAACAAGCCATCGTTGTTTTAAAAGTCTGCGAATACTGCGATTTGATGTTGTTAGGTTCTGTTCTTTTTTAGAAGGTTCGATTTCTTCCATTAATGTTTTAGATTTTGTTTAATAAGTCCTTCTCTTCGATATTGTTGAGCACTCGACCTTCATCTGCAAAACCAGGTATTTGGTCGAAGTTCAAATAGCGATATAGCTCTGTTGAGAGAGGTGTGATTTTTGTTGATGCGATTGAGTGATATTCCTTAGGCGATGGAATATGTCCTAGTAGAGCACAAACTGCTGCTAGTTCAGCACTTCCTAAATAAACCTGAGCACCTTTTCCAAGTCGGTTGTTGAAATTGCGAGTACTTGTTGAAAAGACTGTTGTGTTGTCTTTTACTCGAGCTTGATTTCCCATACAAAGAGAGCAACCTGGCATTTCCATTCGACTCCCTGCTTCTTCGAAAATTTTGTAATATCCTTCTTTTTTGAGTATTTCTTCATCCATACGCGTAGGCGGACAGATCCATAATCTTGCTTGGCTTTTTCCAGCTCCTTCTAGTACTTTTGCGGCAGCGCGATAATGACCAATATTCGTCATACAAGAGCCAATGAAGACTTCTTGTACAGGTTCACCAGTGACTTCACTCAGCCGTTTGATGTTGTCTGGGTCATTTGGGCAGGCTAATAATGGTTCTTTTAATTCATCCAGGTCGATTTCCAGTATTTCTTGATAGATAGCATTTGTATCAGCTGTTATTAAATTTGGGTCGGCTAGCCAGGCTTCCATTGATTTAATACGCCTAGCCAGTGTTCGTGGGTCTTTATAGCCACGAGCAATCATGTTTTTTAGTAATGCAACATTGCTACGGAGATACTCTCCAACGGTTTCTTTTGAGAGATTGATTGTGCAACCAGCGCATGAGCGTTCTGCACTTGCATCTGTTAATTCAAAAGCTTGTTCGAGCTTTAGATCAGGTAGACCCTCTATTTCCATGATTCTTCCATTAAAAATGTTGATTTTGTTAGCTTTTTCAACTGTGAGTAGTTTCTTTTGAATAGCAATCCATGGGATTGCATTTACAACGTCTCTTAGTGTTATTCCTGCCTGTAGGGACCCTTTAAACCTAACTAAAATTGATTCCGGCATATCTAGAGGCATTGCTCCAATGGCTGCAGCGAATGCCACAATTCCAGACCCACCAGGAAATGAAATGCCCAGAGGAAAACGTGTATGACTATCTCCTCCTGTGCCGACAGTATCTGGAAGCAGCATGCGGTTTAGCCAGCTATGAATAATTCCATCACCAGGACGGAGTGCAACCCCACCTCGCTGTTCGAAAAAATCGGGTAACTCTTTTTGGGTTGTGATGTCAACAGGTTTGGGGTAAGCAGCTGTATGACAGAAGCTTTGCATCACTAAATCTGCAGAAAATCCAAGACAAGCAAGTTCCTTCATCTCGTCTCTTGTCATTGGTCCAGTTGTGTCTTGACTCCCAACTGTTGTGATTAAAGGCTCGCAGTTTGTGCCTGGGTGAACACCGTGGAGCCCGCATGCGCGACCTACGATTTTTTGAGCTTGTGTAAATCCAATGTGACTATGAATTGATTTGTTGGGACGAATAAATAAATCAGAAGGCTCCAACCCAAGTTGCAAACGAACTTTGTCTGTTAATGCTCTGCCAATCATTAGTGGAATTCTTCCACCTGCACGTACTTCATCGCAAATTGTTATTGGTTGGAGTTCGAATTTAGTAATAACTTCTCCGGCATTTTTCTGTCCTACAGCTCTTTCAATGGTGCCTGAATATGGACGTATGGTGATGATGTCTCCTGTTCGTAATTTGCTGACATCACATTCAATTGGTAGAGCACCTGAATCCTCAGCTGTGTTGAAAAAAATAGGAGCTATTTTCCCGCCTAAAATAATTCCTCCTGCTCTTTTATTGGGAACATAGGGAATGTCTGACCCTGTGTGCCAAAGCATCGAGTTGATTGCAGATTTACGAGAGCTTCCAGTCCCAACAACATCTCCTACATATGCAATTGGATATCCTTTTTCTTTTAATAAGTCAATGGTTTTAAGACCTTTTGGATCTCTAGTTTCAAGCATCGCTAGAGAATGTAGAGGAATATCTGGTCTTGTAGTTGCATGAGTAGCTGGAGATAAATCATCGGTATTAGTTTCTCCTTCTACTTTAAAAACACACACGGTAATTTCTTTAGCAAGCTTTGCTTTAGATGTGAACCATTCCGCATTTGCCCAGCTTGTAATCACTTGCTTTGCGAAAGGGTTGATTCCTGCTAGCTCAATGACGTCATTCACGGCGTCATAAACTAATAAAGTTCGACTTAAACCTTGAGCAGCAGATTTCGCTATATCTTTGTTTTTATTTTGCAGTAGTTCGATTAGTGCAGCTACGTTATATCCACCAATCATTGTTCCTAGAAGTTTTGTTGCTTCTAGGGCTGAGATGAGTGGGCTTTTGGTTTGTTCTTGAGCTACTGAGCTAAGCCATGTTGCTTTAACGTAAGCAGCTTCATCCACTCCTGGGGGAACCCGGTTTCTTAGCAAATTGAGTAGTTCGGCTTCAATACCTTGAGGAGGCTTTTCCAACAATGAAGTCAGGGCTTCAGTCTGTGTTGCATTTAAAGGAAGCGCTGGGATCCCAAGGGATTCTCGCTCGGAGGCGTGCTTGTTATAAGCATTCAACATTTGGGTGACTCCTGAAACAGTGGGCAATAATTGGCTTTTTCTTTCCTACCTTCCCATGTTGCGTTGAGATCAGTAATGAAATCAACGTTAGTAGTTTCCTTTTCTTGTAGGTTTCTTACTCTTGTTTGTGTTTAATAACAGCTAAATGACCTCCACTTCAGATTTGCATGTGGTGGAGACCAGGCCCTTGGTACCACCCGCACTTCTTCATCAAGATTTGCCTATTGATGATGATGCCTCTAAAACAGTTGCTCTTACCCGACAGAGCATTAAATCTATTCTTAAAGGAGAAGACCCACGTTTATTGGTAATTGTTGGTCCATGTTCAGTACATGACCTTGAGGCTGCTCAAGAATATGCAACCCAACTTCAGATTTTGCGCAAGAGGTTTTCTGCTCAGCTTGAAGTCGTTATGCGTGTTTATTTTGAAAAACCACGTACGACTGTTGGATGGAAAGGCTTAATTAATGATCCTCACCTCAATGGTTCATATGACATAAATACTGGATTGAGGCGTGCGCGTTCTTTGTTACTAGATTTAGCTCGTCAAGGGATGCCAGCAGCGACAGAATTATTGGACCCAGTAGTTCCTCAATACATTGCTGACCTAATTAGTTGGACTGCCATTGGGGCTAGGACAACAGAAAGCCAGACTCATCGGGAGATGGCTTCTGGATTGTCTATGCCGATTGGTTATAAGAATGGAACTGATGGCACTGCAACTATCGCTATAAATGCGATGCAAGCCGCAGCAAGACCCCATCATTTTTTGGGAATTAATAAGGAAGGTCAGGCCTCAATAGTAAGTACTACTGGAAATCCTGATGGTCATCTTGTGCTGAGAGGTGGCAAAAATGGTACTAATTATCATTCAGAAGCGGTTCAAGAGGTTGCGAATGAATTATCTAAAGCTGGTTTAGGAAATCGTTTGATGGTTGATTGTAGTCATGGAAATTCCCATAAGAATTTTCGCCGTCAGTCTGATGTGTTAATGGATGTCGCTAGTCAGGTATCGAAAGGCTCTTCTAATATCATGGGTGTCATGATTGAGAGCCATTTAGTAGAGGGTAATCAGAAACTATCTAACGATTTATCAGCTTTAACTTATGGACAAAGTGTTACTGATGCATGTATTGACATTGAGACCACTAGTAATTTATTAGAGAATCTGGCTTTTGCAATTTCTACATGTGCATAAATTCCTTGTCCTTATAACTAAAGGAGTTTTAGACATTTATTATCCAATTAAATCCATAGGCAACTCCTATCGGAACAGTGAGGTTGTCTATACCCCAAGGACCTACTTGCTCAAGAAGTAAAGCAAAGAAAGCTATGGTTAAAATCCGGAGAGGATATATATCTAATCCATTAGCAAAGCTAACAATTAAAAGTATTATTGCCGCGACAATTCCCATTGTCATAGTTCCTAAAAGAGATTTACGTTGGCCTAAAAAGTTCCAACTCGGTGAATTAAAGTTACTACCGATTAACCCAGCAAACCCATCTCCGAATGCCATAATCAATACACCAGAGCACATTGCAGCTGCATTATTTGGCCAAAAGAATATAAATAAGTAAGTGATACTTAATCCATATGCGACGGTTCCATAGCTTGTTCGCTTGACTTCTTCAAGGGCCGGTAAAAATTTTAACTGTTTATTAATTAGTAATAGCAATGTAATGAGGCTTGCGAGAGGAACGGCGGATTCTGATGGTATTCCAAGCCACCAAGCCAATGGAATCACAGGACCAGTTCCAATATGAACAATTTTTCTACTTAATTCTTTTTTTTCAGGAAATTTATTTCTACATAAAATTGCTACCAATATTGTAGTTGCTATCCATATACCTATAACTATCACTGAGTTGACGTTAATCAATCCTTGTTTAAGCTGCTTGCTGATGAGTTGTCATAACCCTTAGCTTAAGAATAGCTTTTGCTTCTAATTGCCTTACTCTTTCTCTAGAAACATTGATTTGTCGGCCTATTTCAGCGAGTGTTAGTGGTTCTTCTCCATCTAATCCAAATCTTAAACGTAATATTTTTTGCTCTCTTTCATTTAATTGAGAGAGCCAACCTCCTAAATGTTCTTTTTGAATACTACGATCCATACCTTCCATAGGTTCTTCACCATTTGGGTCTGGAATTAGCTCTCCGAGAGTGCTGCGATCTTCTTCGCCTCTTGCATGTGAATCAAGAGATGCACATGGAGCGCTTTGGGCTATCAGATCTTCAAGGTCTCGTGGTTCAATTCCCAGCGCGTGAGCTAGTTCCAGTCTGTTAGGTTGGCGACCAAAACGATGGGAAAGCTCTCTGGAAATTCTCCGCATCTTTGAAAGCTTTTCGCTGATGTGAATGGGAAGACGAATAGTTCTGGCACTGTTATCAATTGCTCTAGTCATACCTTGACGTATCCACCAATAGGCATAAGTAGAGAACTTGTACCCCATTGCTGGATCAAACTTATCAACTGCTCGCTCTAAACCAATTGCTCCTTCTTGGACCAGGTCAAGAAGCTCTAGGCCTTGATTTTGGTATTTTTTGGCAACACTAACAACAAGTCTTAGATTTGCTGCCATCATTCTATCTCTAGCCCTCTTACCCATTCGAATTTGATGACGTTGACGAGGAGTTTGCTCTTCAAGAGGAAGTTGGATTAACTCTTTCATCTTTTGCACGTGATGTGCTAATTCAATTTCTTCAGCAGGGGTCAGTAGTGGAACTCTTCCAATACTACTGAGATAGAAGCCGATAGAGTCTGTACCTAATCGACCCCCTTGTCGTTGTTGATTGCGTAAGCCATTCGCACTGCGATTAGCTCTACCTGTTCGCCGTTTTGCATTAGACGGCAATGCTGGCTCATTCAAGGAAGTACTTGAAGTACCCTTGGTAGATTCCAGAGAGATCCCCATCACCCTGGCCTCCTAATATTTAGATTTGGCCGAAATGTAGCACTTATGTAGAAGGTTGCTTGGAATGAAACGAAACTTTTTCAATAGATCACTTTTCAGAGGCAAGTTTGTTGTTTTATCTAGGTAAAATCGCTCTATTGGTTTGTTGCTTTATTAATTGATTTTGGGCACTTCGCATCCCTCCTTTGGGTTTGCGTTGGATGAATGACCCATCTTTTTGCATTTCCCAAGCATTGTTATTGTCATTTAGATAAGTCTCCAGCAACTCTTCTAATTGCTTCTTGATTGCGTTTGACTCGATTGGAGTAACTGCTTCAACTCGCCTATCAAGATTCCTTCTCATCCAGTCAGCACTTCCTATGTATATTTCTGAATGTCCATTATTTGAAAAGTAGAAAACTCGTGAGTGCTCTAGGAATCGACCAATGATACTAATAACTTTAATGTTTTCACTTAAACCTTCATGTCCTGGATATAAACAACACATACCACGAACAATCAATTCAATTTTTACCCCAGCACATGAGGCCTCGTAAAGCATGTTGATGATGCTTGGATCAACTAAAGAATTCATTTTTGCTCGGATATGTGCTTTTTTACCTTGTTTAGCATTTTGAATTTCTCGAGAAATCAGGTTCTCTAAACCTTTTCTAAGGCTTACAGGTGCTACAAGTAACTTTCGGAAGGTTTGTTGTTTTGAAAAACCAGTTAAGTAATTAAATAGTTCAACTAAATCTTGCCCTAGTTCAGGGTTTGTTGAGAATAAACCTATATCTGTATATTGCTTAGATGTTTTGGAGTTGTAGTTACCAGTACCTATATGAAAGTAACTTCTAAGTCGTTCCTTTT
>QCFB01000034.1 GCA_003280345.1 Prochlorococcus sp. AG-363-A16 | reverse complement strand
ATTCATCTAAAGAGAGAAAATATTAATGTAGTCTGCTAATATTAATAACAAGATATAATGAAATAAGATCATTAAGTGGCTTAATCGATTGGTATAGCTTGATTCTTTTTGTCCATAGACACCTGGTATCTACTCCATTAGCCAGTAGTTAATTTCAGTCATATCAAGGGATTTGGGCGAAAAAGGGTGGTTTGGGTAAAGTTTGGGTAAACCTTCAATCTAAAGGTTTTTGGTGTTGTTCCATTCTTCCTCAGTTGGTGCTTCCTGAGAACTACTTGAGGAGTCAGAGGGGACAAGATAGCTCTCTTAGTAGAAATCAATCAAAGCCCTTCAAGATGCACTAAATCATAGAGAGATGGCTCGATTAATTCTTTTTCCTATTAGTTTCCTTTCCCTTTTAGAAATGACTGGAGAGATGAAAGGGAGAATTTGTAAAAAGGAAAACAGACTTTAAAAATAAATCCAAAACCAAATATTAGAGCAAATGGAAGGAACATCACTAGAAGAAGGAATACGTATCCTCCTCCTTTGCCTTTATAGAGTTTTCCATAATTTATATTTTCTGAATTATTTAAAAGCCCAAAACCAAATGAATCCCAACCTTTATCAATTAATAAAAAGACCCCTACCCAAACCATTGCTATACAACAGGCTGCCCCAATGAGGTTAAGCAGAGAATAAAATAGCAATTCAAATTTTGAGTTACGCTCATCCGTAAGTTCATCTGCACCCAAAAATGAACACCAAAAACCTATAATCCCAATCAAAAGCCAAGGGAATGGGAATACTTTATAAATAATTAGCAATATTACTCCCATTGTAATGACATTAATTAGACTTCTTGGAAGCCACTCTCCTATAGACCAAATAAATTTAAGTGCCCAATCCAATGGTCTAAAAATTAGTTCGATAATCAATACGAGAAGTTTTGAGAATATATTCATCAGATCATTCTTTAAGAGGACGAGGTTTGCCAGCATCAATCCATTTATTCATCATTATTCGCATTTCTTTCTCATAATTTTGATCTCTTCTAATGGCCGCTATAGTAAGAATCACACCAGGAAATATTAGTATCATATAAGCAACGATAATGAGAAATATACCAAATACTCCTGTCTTCTTGGGTAGGACATAACCTTGTGATTTTGCCCATCTCTTCATCTCATGCCATTTTTTAGCGTTGTGTATTTTCCCTTTGATAATGAAATAAATTCCCGCAGCCAATCCACTAAGAATCGCTAAAGAAATAATAAATCCAATAATTTCATTCATCTTTTAAAAAATAAACAGAAACAAGAAAAAGCACTAAATCTCTTGGTATGACTAGGATTATTCCCTATTCACGCCAGGCTCGCTTTCCATTAGCCAGTAGTTAACTTCAGTCATATCAAGAGGTTTGGGCAAAAATGGACGGTTTGAATAAAGTTTGAATAAACCCTCGATCTCGAGGGTTCCTGACTTTTAAGCGAAGGAATTTCTGTATTGCTTCTTTTATTCATAGGGCTTTTGATGGCATTGAGCAATATTTGTTGCTATCAATCTCTCTCTCAAAAAATTGACGAGGTTTACGCGAAACCCTTCCCTTTGGGATTTGTTGTGCTGCTAGCGGTAAGGAAGTGCGTTTTATCGCTACCAACGTCATAAAGGGTGTAATTCAAGCCAGCTCCAATTCCAATCACGCTTCGCTTGGGAACTTCCTGTTGTTGTTCACGTTTGCCGTTCAGATCCTTTACTTGTGAGTTGATCCCTCCTCCAGTCAGTTCAAGATGAAATTGTTTAGTACTGCGCGCTGTGAACAGTCTGTTCACATTGAGACGGGTGAGTCGATCAAGGAGGATCAGTGGAGATGTTTCAGATGTGAGGTTGTCACCCACGTCTGAAGAACTCCCATGGATGAGTGCACAGTCAAGTTCAATGAAGCCAAATTGCAGTGACGCCAGCCATTTCAGGTGAGAAGGATTAACCGTATTCAGCAGTGCGCTAACTGCGTCTTCACCTTGGCTGAGCCGCAGAGCATCAGCTTTGCGTTCACCACGAAACCCACGCTCTGCAAGTAGTTGCTCTTCCCACCAGCCATAGATGCAATCTGGTTTTAAATCGCCGCGATGGGGATTTCTTAGTCGATCCAACAGTGCGTCACAGTTGCGTTCGAGCCCGACTAGGTCTCCAAGGACAAATAAGGCTGTAACTCCACGAGTCTTCTTTAGATCCCGTTGAATTAGGTCATAGGTCTCGAGATCTCCACGTAGACCACTTACTAGTGCCCATCTTTCAATCATCGTTCACACACATGACTTGCATCTTCAGCCTGTTCGGCGAATTCAAACCCATGACTAAGTCGCCATGCGAAGACTTTCGGTAGCCCCGCCTCGACAATCGCTTGACACGTTCGACCAACGTCATAGGGCACCTCTTTTATCTCAATTTCATCAGTTGTATCGTTGTGAATTACATAGGTGGCATTGGTACTTCCATGACGTGGCTCGCCCACTGATCCAGCATTGACGATTTTGCGCATAGGCAGGGTCAGTTCTTCACCCTGATCGCAGTCATGGTCAGCATTTTGCAAACGCACACGAATAGATCCATCTCTCAACTCACGTACATAAGGCTGGTGGGTATGCCCGCAAAAGAGAATATCGGCCCCCGCTGTTTCTACTCGTTCGAGAGCCGCAAATGCATCCATGTCTGGCAGAAGATACTCATGCTGACTGTTGGGACTGCCATGCACGAAGAGGAGTCGATCACGACGTAATGATGTTGGGAGGCTGGCCAAAAAACTTTTGTTTTCGTCCGTTAGCTGATCATCTGTCCATTGGTGGGCCAGGTGCCCACGTCTTTCTGCTAGCTGAGAAGGGTAGCTGCACTCGCAGGCATTAAGACCATCGATGATATCTTCATCCCAGCAGCCCTGGCAGGTAGCGATGTCACGCTTTCGTATCAGCTCAACTACTTCGTTGGGCTGGGGGCCATAGCCCACTAGATCACCAAGACAGGTAATGGTGTCAATCCCTTGTCTATCAATGTCATTCAAGACAGCTTCCACTGCAGGGAGATTGGCGTGTAGACAGGAGATAATTGCGTGATTCATGGCGATTAAGCTGAGGGAATAGCTTCTTTTTGTCGATCCCTAAGAGGCATTTGATGCATCTCAAGTACGGCATCGTTTAGCAGGCAGAGGTCGATCGTTGATTGAATACGTAAGCCATCAAGATGTTTTCCTTGCACGACAAGCTCAGACAAGCTGGCAGGCCTGCCATTTGGAGCTGAAATTTCTTCAAGTGGAAGGAACTGTGAGCTTTCTTGACTCACGATCCAGTTGAAGAACATCGAGCGCCCATCTGGCAAGTTCATTAAGGCCTTAGCTCGATAGACGTCGCCATATGCTCCGTTCACTAGCTCGAACCACAAGGTATTCAGACTGGGTGGATCCCAGACGCTGGCATTAAGACTGAGGCTGAAAGATTCAAGTTTTTTGAATTCCAATGTGTCTTTGTTTGGTAATTCAGGATCCCGACCAAAGTGGAGATACCTGTCAGGATGAAGTTGCAAGGCTTCAAGCTGATTTTTGACGCGGGGATCCATACCCGTTAGGCCTGCATGTTGAGGAGCCTGGAGCTGGGGAAGCTCAATCAATGTGAGCAGGTCGCCTTGTTGCGATCTGGGGGCATGATGGGAATCCGATAGATCTATTAGTTCAGGGAATTGATCCTTGAGAAATGCCTTATCGATTCCTGAGTCAGATACCTGCTCTAGCCCGTTAGAGGGATAGCCATCTAGTCGCAAATATCCGGATTTGCCTGGATGGCTTCGCATTGTTTTGAGAATCCAGCTGGTTTTGCCGCAGCCTGGCGAACCCGAGATCAGCCATGTCTGGCTCATTCTTTGAACAATGACAATCGCCCTACGAAAATATCAGAAAATGAGAACGATAACCATTTTCATCATGTAATCCTGGTTTTTACTTCTTTCGTTTCTGCCATTTCTCTAGTTTGAATAAAGTTTGAATAGAAATTCCTGATTCGCTGAGATCGGTTGCTATCACCTAAAGGGAACTGTTCATTAGCCAATACGAGATATTTTTGTCAGCCATTGCGATAAAAGAGGTTAGAAAGCTTGTTGAGGGTTTGAGGACTGCTCGAATTTTGCTGGAATTTGAGCAAGTTTTACCTTTTTCTATTTTGTCTCAATTATCTGGTTTGAGCTTTTTAGCAGTTCTAGTCCTTTGGGAGCACTAGGTCGCAGGTTCGAATCCTGTCGCCCCGACTAGGTTTTGGTGATTCTCAGCTTGAGAAGGAGCGCTGTAGGGAGCGCTAGAAAGTATTTACTTGCCTTTATTTACAGGGTCTAGGTGCTGTTCTAGCGCTCCCCTAGAACCTTGAACGGAAGCAAATGAAATCCTGATTAGTCCTTCCGATCAAAAGAAGGACCTTCGGTAGGTTTCTCTACATCGATTCCCTTAGCCTCTAACAGAAGTCGTAAATATCGGGTTTGTTTTTTGTCTGGCAGTCCAGCAGCTGCGATGAGAGCCAATAAGCTGAAAAAGAAACCCGCCCAAAAACACTTGGTTCCATTCCACCCTTTGTTGCCTGCAACAGTTGCCGTTAAAGCTCCACAAGGGATAGCAAAGAAAATTATTCCAAGGAAAAGACTCATTTTTTAGAACCAATAACAGCCTTTCTTCTTAAAATCCTTTTGGGCTCTTGTTTCTATCTTGTTGTAGGGGGTTAGTAGTGATTTCCTATAGGCATAACCTTCCTCCTTAAAGTTCTCCCAAACTTTGTCTTGAAAGGCATTGCAATCTTTATAATCTTTTGTTCCATAATCAAATTTGTAACAGTCTTTTCCGTACTTTTCTCTTACTTTTTTTGTCTTAAAACTTCCATTTGCATCTTTATAAGCTTCCTGTCTTTGAATACTATTCCTAGCAATCACAGCTCTAATCGCCTCACAGTGAACATAATCAACAGCATGTGCTGAAGGGATCAGAAAGAGAAGTGGGCGAGTAATAATCGGCGCATTTTGATTTAAGTCCTTTGTTTCCTTTTTAGCCGTTGCCAGTCGTGCCAGCATGGCCTTCTCATTTTCTATTCCTTAACTCATCCACAACCGAGTCCCATTTCTTTCCTGCTTGTTCTTCCTCACGGCTTCTAGTGATTCTTGTTTTACGACCCCACCAGATGTATCGAGTTACTAATCCCATTGGAAGCAATATAAGTAATCCACTACTAATCAAAGGAAGTCCACCTGTTAAATCACTCCCTGTCCAGAAATCATAAAATGTCCAAGACTCATAAAAATCCGACCTATTTCTAAAAGCCCACTCCTTTATCCAAACCCATATATTTCCCGAAATGATTAGCCAGATAAAAATAGATGCAATGTTGATTGCAAGGCGAGCAAGTTTGTTTTTTGGAAGTTGTAAGCACTTCATTTATTCACCATAAATCAGGTAAGAAATTAATGATGTTAGAAACGAAAATACCTGTCAAATAAGACCAATTATAGTTAATAATCCAATTAATCTTTCTCCAAATTCTGTGTCCCAAAATCCTGAACCAGTTAAAAGAAATGAAGTATCACCAGCGTTTCTTATTGTTTGCTTAACCTGATTCACGTCTTCCTTTGAGATCTCAGCGACAGTTCTGCCATATCTGTCCTTTGTTATTCGCCTAATAGATACTTTTTCTCCAGCCACTAAACCATTGAGATAATCTCTGGCTGCTTTGGCTGGGAGGGGATCAGCTTTTGTCCCTTTGAGCTCTGGAGTGTCGATACAAGCCAATCTGATCTTTTCACCTGTTGAACTCGTGCAGGTATCGCCGTCATAGCAATTGCGAATGATGATGGTGGGTTCAGCTATGGCAGGGGCAGCTAGAAACAAGAAGAGCAGAAGGAAGAGCGCATGAGTCTTCATGTCACTTCAATAATGCGGAGGTTGTGACTCTTCAGGTGGAAAGTAAGCACGATCTTCTTCATCAAGGTCTTGTTCCCTGAGGTGTTCCTCCACTTCGTCATAGGCGTCGTCATCAACATTTCTATCGGAAGGAGTCATTGATCGTCTTGCTCCTTTCGCTTAAACCAACCCTGTTCTTCCCTGCCTCTTAAAAGCGAGGTAATCAAGGCACCAGCAAAAAAAGCTCCAATACATCCCATGATCAATAGCAGCGGGGAAGGTGCATTCCCTCCGGCTACTTGGCTGAGTGGGTCAAGAGCATCCATCTCACTCTTCGATCTTGATTTGGGCTTTCTCTACGCGTAGAAGCATTTCTTTAACCGCATAAGCAGCAACACCAAAGATCAAAATCACACCAATGGTTTGCACAAAGTCGATGTAGGTAGCGGTGAGGTGGTTCATTGAATTAATCCTGATCCAATCCTTGAGCTCTACGGTTCTCGTTCCTCGTCCCAAACCCAAAAGCAGTCACGCTTAGCGTCAGGAAGGAAGCAAAAAACACCACGACCAACCCAATCCCCACTGGGGAATTAAGAACTTCAGAGAATGCTGCTGCAATCAGCACCACAAACTTGATCGATTCCTTGAAATTTAAACGTTATTCCCTTGAATCGATATAGGTAAAAGACCTGACTATCTATCCATTGCATTCCTTCACTATCACCCTTATCTTTTTTTGAGTCACCCTTTATTTTGTATTCTTTTGCACTAAATGTATCTTTATTTCTGCTAGTAACTAATAACCCAGCACCAACCACAACAGCAGTCGATCCAATCACAAGTGGTTTATCCACCTTCAGCAGAGACAAACCAGCAGCAGTAGCAGCACCTACTCCTAAGGCAATAGCAGCATCCCGACGGTTCATCCTGGGTTGTAGTGATCTAGATAGTCTAGGTCTGACAATCAATTGCATTTGCGATCAGAGCATTGCAGCTTAAAAACTGAATGCCTATGGCTCTCCCTTATCCCTTGGTGGCAAGTTGCTCCAATTACTCTTGTATATCCTTTCTTGCCCTGACATCGCTGATGCTTTGTGAGAGAGATGATTTGACTTGGTCTAGATCTTTTTCTTGTTTTAATTAATTCCATTGTGACTCAACCAAAGCTAACTTTGCTTTTCGATGGTGGTTGTCCTCTTTGTCTAAGAGAGGTCTCTTTTCTCCGTTCTAGGGATTTCTCGAACAGCATTTCATTTGTAGATATTGATTCTCCTAACTACGACCCAGTTCTTTATTGCGGAATTAGTTATCGAGAGGCGATGGGAAGAATTCATGCAATCAATTCTTCTGGAGAGGTCCTCAAAGATGTTCGAGTCTTTCGAGAGGCATATCGCCTGGTTGGTCTTGGTTGGGTCTATGCACCAACCACTTGGCCAGTCTTAGGACCTTTGGTTGATGAGTTTTATCGACTTTGGGCTCGTTGGCGCCTTCCCTTTACTCGTCGACCGTCATTAGATCAACTTTGCAAGGTTAGAGAACTTTCTAAAGAGCCATAACCTTTTACTTTTCTGTGTAATTCCTTTCTAGCTATTTTATTTTTCCAGCGATACTAATCTGGCTTTTCCTTAATTCTCTTCTCTGTCATAGATCAACTTAAGAGTAAGTATTGTCAGGTTGAGGATGAAGGTAATTATGTTTGCTATTAGTACAGGAAGTGCACTTGTCTGGATTGCATAGATGATCCAAAATATTAGTCCAGTGATGAACATCAAGAGCATCACGATTGACACATCCTCAGCTTTCTTTGTTCTCCATGTCTTTATTACTTGAGGTAAGAAAGCAATCGTCGTTAATGCAGCTGCTATGAAGCCAAAAGTGTCTGGAGTTATTAGTTTGTCAGTACCCATTGGAAAATGTGAGGATTGGTTTCTGAGTAGGAGATTTAGATGAAAGTTGGCATTAAAAACATCATTTGATCAAACTTAGATTGGTCCTGGACTTGATAATTTCATCTTTCTAAAAGGTGAAAAGTTCGAACAAGGTTCGAACAGGTTTTGCAGTTTCCCTATAATCAATTGGTATGAATAGCTTTTAACTGTTCATTAGCCAGTAACTAGGCCCCTGTTGTGCCATGGGATCTCAGCGAAAATGGTGGTTTGAATAGAGTTTGGATAGACCCTCTATCTCAGGGTTTTCTTGATTGTTAGTTGCCAAAACGATAGTGTTTTTTGACTGCTTTATGCACTTCCCAGGTACAAGACATTCCCTTAGGGAAAACCACTAGATCACTGACCCCAAACTTGACAGGCTGACCTCCATCAGGCGTAACGGTCACATTCCCTTCAAGAATTAAACAAGTCTCCTTATCGCTATATGTCCAAGGGAATGTACTTGGATCACAAGTCCAAATCGGCCATTGCTTTATACCCAACTCGCTGATTGTGCTTTCAGGGCAGGGGGATGTGAGTGAGATTGACAAGTAATTATCGAGAGCTCAATCTCTTTCTAGCTGTTTTGCATCGTTCTTTTGCGGATCGTCTCGAGACTTATTTTCGTGAGAGATAGGAGAGCTGACAAAAAGAGTGGAAGAGATTGATATGAGTTCAGTGGCTATGTCCATGGTGATCGTGCTCTTCATGGATTTCATTAGTTGGGGCATTGTTCACTTTTGAATCACATCCACTAACGACAAAAGAGAAAAAAAGAGTAGCTGCCACAACAACAGAAGAAAGTGCTTTTTTCATGATTCGCTGAAAATCG
>QCFB01000033.1 GCA_003280345.1 Prochlorococcus sp. AG-363-A16 | reverse complement strand
GGGCTTACTGTTCACCCTGCCCCCGGTAATAAAGACGGAACATTAGTCAATGGCTTATTACATCACTGTCCTGACCTGCCTGGTATAAGCGGAAAACTAAGGCCAGGAATAGTTCATCGTCTCGACAAAGACACCACTGGCTGCATTGTCATTGCTAAAAGCCAAGAAGCTTTAGTAAAGCTACAAATACAAATCCAAAACCGTATAGCTTCACGCAATTACCTAGCAATCGTTCATGGAGCATTTGCATGTGAGAAAGGAACAATTATTGGAGCTATTGGAAGACACCCAATAGATAGAAAAAAATACGCTGTAGTTGACAATGAATCTGGGAGATATGCATGCACTCACTGGAAAGTAATAGAGAGATTAGGTGACTACTCATTATTGAAGTTTAAATTAGATACAGGAAGAACTCATCAAATAAGAGTTCATTGTGCACATATAGGACATCCAATTGTTGGTGATCCAACTTACAGCAGGTGTCGCAAACTACCCATAGAAGTCTCAGGGCAAGTTCTACATGCAGTAAAACTTGGTCTGAATCATCCAAAAACTAATCAAAAAATGTTTTTCGAAGCACCTATACCTGAAACATTCGAGCGTTTATTAAATGTGATAAGAAAAAGGGTTGGTTAAAATTAACTAATTGAAGAAAGCCTTGGACAAGCTGCCACAAGCTTTCGCGTCAACGCTGCTTGCGGGGAACTCAAAATCTTTTTGCCAGACCCTTCCTCCACAATTCTTCCTTGATCAAGAACAATCACCCTATGACATAACCCAGTAGCCAAAGAAAGATCATGAGTGATAAACAAAATGGCCAAACCAAGTTGTTTTTGTAGTGATCTAAGAAGAGCCAAAACATCACTCTGCACCTCAACATCAAGCATACTTAAACTCTCATCACAAATAAGAACTTTAGGGTTCAAAGCTAGAGCCCTTGCAATTGCTACTCTTTGCTGCTGACCACCTGACAATTCACTTGGAAGACGGTTTTCAAAGTCCTCGGGTGCAATCAATCCAACTTGCTCAAGTAACTCACGAGCCTTATCTCTAGCCTGAGCTGAACTACATACATTGTGAATAAGTAATGGGTCAGCAATTGCTTCTCCAATTCTCATTTTTGGATTCAAAGAAGCAAAAGGATCCTGAAAAACCATTTGCAATGACTGTCTTGCCTTCCTTAATTCCTTTCTGGACATCAAGAAAATGTTCTGACCACAAAGCTTTACTTCTCCTCCCCTGACTGAAGTCAAACCCATAAGAGCTCTACATAAAGTACTTTTTCCACATCCAGATGATCCGACAACACCAAGGGTTTCGCCTGCATGAATACAAAAACTCACTTCATCAACTGCTTTAATCCAATTTGATTGCCAAGGCCAACCACTAATTGCATGCCAACAACGTAACCTGCTCACTTCTAAAACAACTTCATGAAAAGGTTCTGAAATTGAACGACCAGCTTCTTTTGCTAAAGCAGCACTTACAAATCGCCTTCCTATAAGGGATTTAGGCCTTTGTAGAAGCTTTTTACTGGAGCCTTTTTCAACAATCCGACCTTGATCCAAAATAGCCACCTCTTCACACCATCGAGAAGCCATAGCCAAATCATGTGTTATCAGCAAAAGTGCACTACCAAGATCGACACAAAGGCTGCTTAATTCAGCCATGACCTGATCAGCTACCGCCACATCAAGACTTGTAGTGGGTTCATCAGCAATAACTAAAGGAGGCTCCAAAGCAATCGCCAAAGCAATCGCCAAACGTTGGCGCATGCCACCACTAAATTCATGAGGAAAAGCACTAAAGCGAGCAGGGTTAATCCCGACTCGTTCAAGCAATTCCTCAGCTCGCCGCCTTCTCCAAGTTGAGGTTGTTTCTGGCAAATGTGCCTGCAGAGTATCTAAAAGATGACCACCGGCTGTCATAAGCGGGTTCAAACGTGTCATCGGGTCCTGAAAAACTAAGCCAACCTTGGTGCCACGTAGACCCTGCAACTTGGATTGGTTCAATCTCCTTGGATCTTTTCCTGTTAGCAAAAGTCCACCTTCTATAAGACATCCTGGAGGAATTAATTGCAAAATAACTCTTGCGACCGTGCTCTTTCCACAACCTGAAGTCCCAATGAGAGCCAAGCGTTGGCCTGGATTCATCTTTAGATTCAGCCCATCCAATGTCCACCCAGCGCTATTGGGATAGCGCATGTTCAATTCTTGAATCTCAAGTAGATCCCCTGAAGAAGTGGGCATAGTAAGTAGCACGGGGTCTAAACCCTGAATAACATGGATGAATCCGCTGGGACGGATGCTTAACGCTACCTCTGCTCCCAATTCAACACAGACCAGTGAGGTCTGCAATACAACACTGTCTGGAGAGCCTCATCTCAGATCTCATCCAATAGGTGGTCCTGATGACTATGGGATTTCCCTTCCTGAATGGCTAAAAAGCTGTGTTGAACGTATTCCGCCTGGTATTGGGCAAACCTGCCCTACAGATGCCGAAGCGCTCCTGGCAGCATCTTTCGACCTAGCTTTCCAACTACATGAGGGACAATTTCGGGCGAGTGGAGAGCCTTATATTGTCCACCCTGTTGCTGTTGCTGATTTATTAAGAGAAATTGGTGCTAGCCCCAGTGTGATAGCAGCAGGCTTCCTTCATGATGTCGTCGAAGACACAGATTTAACACTTGAGCAACTGGAAACTTATTTCGGTAGTGAAGTAAAAGAATTAGTTGAAGGTGTAACCAAACTAGGAGGAATTCATTTCACAAATCGGACAGAAGCACAAGCTGAAAATTTAAGAAAAATGTTTCTTGCTATGGCAAGTGACATCAGAGTGGTTCTGGTAAAGCTGGCAGACAGACTCCACAACATGCGCACGTTGAGCTCATTGCAATTTGAGAAACAACAAAGGATTGCTAGAGAAACACGAGAAATATATGCGCCTTTAGCAAATCGTCTTGGAATCGGGCGCTTCAAATGGGAACTTGAAGACCTAGCTTTCAAGTTGCTCGAACCTGATGCCTTTCGAGAAATACAACAACAGGTATCAACCAAACGTAGTGAGAGAGAAGACCGCTTATCTCTAACGGTCAAGTTATTAAAAGACCGATTGCTTTCTATCGGTATTGAAGACTGTGACGTGAGTGGTAGGCCAAAACATCTCTATGGGATCTGGAGCAAAATGCAACGTCAGCAAAAAGAATTTCACGAAATTTTTGATGTAGCTGCTCTTCGTATCATCGTCCCAAATGTTGAAACCTGCTATCGAGTACTAGCAGTTGTGCATGACACCTTCAGGCCAATCCCAGGACGCTTCAAGGATTACATTGGACTTCCTAAGCCGAATGGGTATCAGTCCCTTCATACAGCTGTCATTGGGCGCCATCGACCAATAGAAGTTCAAATTAGAACGCCAGAAATGCATCGAGTTGCAGAGTTTGGAATTGCCGCTCACTGGAAATACAAAGAGGGCGGGTCACCAGCAGCAGGGAATACAGAAAGGTTCAACTGGCTAAGACAACTAGTCGAATGGCAACAGGAAGGAGGCAATGATGATCATAATGACTATCTAGCTTCGATTAAAGAAGATCTATTTGATGAAGAAGTCTTTGTCTTCACTCCAAAAGGTGATGTGGTGGGTCTCAGGAAAGGCTCTACAGCAGTGGATTTTGCATATCGGATTCACTCAGAAGTCGGAAACCACTGTCATGGAACACGTATCAATGACCGTCTCTGCCCATTATCTACACTGCTCAACAATGGAGATTTTATAGAGGTTCTTACAAATAAAACTTCTCATCCAAGTCTTGATTGGCTTAATTTTGTAGCCACTCCAACAGCACGAAATCGCATTAGGCAATGGTACAAGAGAAGTCATCGAGATGAAACCATTCAGCGCGGGAAAGACCTTCTAGAGCGCGAATTAGGAAGAAACGGCTTCGATGCATTGCTAAATAGTGATGCAATGACAAAAGTTTCAGAACGATGCAACTTGAAATCAACAGAGGACTTGCTTGCAAGTCTTGGTTTTGGAGCCATAACGCTCCAACAAGTACTTAACAGGCTCAGGGAAGAAATCCGTCTCAAGAATGCTGCTCCAGAAGGAGCTCTGAGCAATATCGAATTCGCAAAGCAACTAACGGCCCAAACAGATTCAAACCCCGAGAGACTAGCTTCTTCAGGGATATGCCCAATCTTAGGAGTCGAAGGGCTTGACTATCGTCTTGGCGGGTGTTGTAGCCCTTTGCCTGGCGAATTAATCTTAGGAACTGTTGCCTTAGGAAATCATGGTATTACTATTCACAGACAAGACTGTGCCAATGTAGGCGCAATACCTAGTGAAAGGAGATTACCTGTCCAATGGAATCAAATGTCACTAATTGAAAGTGAAAGATTCCCTGTCCAACTCAGGATTGAAGTTATTGATAGGGTTGGAATCCTGAAAGACATCTTGATGCGTCTATCTGATAGAGGCATTAATGTGAGCGATGCTCGTGTAAAGACTGCATATGGCAAACCAGCCTGTATCGACCTTAAGGTTGAATTAAATAGTGCAAATCAACTAAACAAAACAATGGAGCAAATCCGATCACTCGCGGACGTTCTTGATATCGCACGAACTGGATTAAGTTGATTGAGCTATGCATTATTCAAGAGAGCTCGAAGTGATAATGCATGGACAATGAACCTTTCGTGAGTCCCCTGCTATCACATAAGATTTAGCCCTCTTTAGAAGAAACTTTTAACCCATGTGTTCCCATTTGTCCAAAACCTAGGAGGGAAGTTTGGAATGCATAACAAAATTGTTGATGCACATACAAATACAAATTAATGCACAATAGGCCTCATGCATTTGTGTAAAGCCAAGCCATTTAAATCAGCGAAACCCTCCTAAGAGCCCAACAAGATCAGTGATCAAAGATCTTTGGTGTCAATTGAAAAGAGATAATAATTGGCAGCATGCCTATTCATAGATTCGAGAGATTTCTAATAGAAAATGCTACAAATTAGAAAAGCTAGTCTTAACATAGTCATAAAAATCACCAACTACTTAGCCGGTGAAATCTACTTAAAGATGAGATGTCTTTCTTAGCAAAAAATAAACGATTAAGCCCGACAGCATGCCCAAGCAAATGCCAACAAATGTAGAGCCTATTAGAATTCTAATGCTAAAATTAAAGCCATTACTCCATATGTTTTCCCAAGTCAATTGATTTGAAAACTGATTATTGTTGACTTGACCTAGCATTAAAGAGCCAACCTTATAGTTAATCCAATAGAGAGGAACATAAGTCACGGGATTACTAATCCAAGTTCCTGTTACTGCTAATAATTGATTACCTCTAAATAAACCAGCAAGAATTATTCCAAAGATCATCTGAAATCCAAACAGGGGGAAACAGCCACTAAAAACTCCTAAAGCAAGGCCACGAGCACGCTGTGCTGGACTCCCTTGCTGTTGCCAAATCCAAAAGAAAAAACGCCGAAATCGTTTTAAAAAATTCTGACGGGGTTGCCCCATCTCAGACCCTCCTAAAATGAAAAATACATACTTCTATCGATAGTAAGAACGGTAAAGGATCCACTATTGATGTATAGCTTGTCCCAAACAGAAGAAACGATTGCAGCAATTGCGACGGCAGTGGCTGCAGGGCAAGGAGGTATTGCAGTGGTGAGAATGTCTGGCAAAGCGGCTAAAGAAGTAGGACAAAGTGTAGTTTCTATTCCAGGGTCACAAGTTTGGTGTAGTCACAGAGTGCTTTATGGACATGTTTTAGATGAAGGGAACAAAGAGCACATTGATGAAGTCTTGGTATTAATCATGGATGGGCCCAGAAGTTTCACAGGAGAAGATGTAGTAGAGATCCATTGCCATGGTGGATTAATCACAGTCCAAAGAGTTCTCAACCAAGTACTTGCACATCCAAAAGTAAGAAGGGCTCTCCCTGGTGAATTTAGTCAGCGTGCTGTCTTAAATGGTCGCCTAGATGTCACTCAAGCCGAAGCCATAAGTGACTTAATAAGCGCAAGAAGCAAAAAAGCAGCCCAACTAGCAATGGCAGGGGTGGATGGAGGAATTAGTCGTCGAATAACCGCATTAAGAGAGCGCCTACTTGATCAATTAAGTGAAATAGAGGCCCGTGTTGACTTTGAAGATGAGTTACCTCCTCTAGACGAAACAAAGCTATTAGATGAGCTGGATGAAATTTATCTTGAGCTAAATGAGCTTGTAGAAGATGCGCAGCAAGGAGCATATATCAGGCAAGGTCTAAAGATAGTACTTATTGGATGTCCAAATGTTGGTAAAAGTTCCTTACTCAATCTTTTAAGTAGACGAGAAAAAGCTATCGTCACGGATCTACCAGGGACTACAAGAGACCTCTTAGAAAGCGAAATAATTTTAGAAGGCGTTCCAATGACCCTGTTAGACACTGCAGGGATTCGCAAAACTGATCACGTAATCGAACAAGAAGGTATTGAACGTAGTCATCAAGCACTAAGGGGTGCTGACGTTGTTATGTTGATTTTTGATCTCGCAGCAGGTTGGAGCGATCAAGATCAAAAGCTTCTGGAATTGATACCTAACGAATTGCCTAAAATTCTTGTTGGCAATAAATCTGACATTCAATCAAGGACAAAAGCGCCTCCCAACTGCACCGAAGATTCAAGCATTTTGCCAAATGTTTCTATCAGTGCTCTTACGGGTAAAGGTGAAGAGAACTTAATCCAAGCCCTTTTAAAAGTTTGTGGAGCCAATGAAATTCATTGCTTAGAAGTTGCCCTTAACGAAAGGCAACGAGACCTTGCAACACAAGCAGCTGAGGCCTTAGCTAGAACAAAAGATGTAGCAAATCAAAATTTACCTTGGGATTTTTGGACTATTGATATCAGAGAAGCAATTCATAAGCTCGGGGAATTGACTGGTGCAGAAGTTACTGAAGAAATACTCAATCGAATCTTTTCACGCTTCTGTATAGGAAAATAATTAAACCCTGGTAATAGTCCAGACAAGCTGCTGCATAGCATCACCAAAAACTCTCTCAGCTTGCAAAACCGTGCAACTAATCACCCCTACGCTAAATCGACTTTTGGATATATGGCTGGATGAAGATTTAGGACGGGGAGACCTAACCCAAGCAGCCCTCTATAAAGGGATAGGTTCAGCTGATTGGATTACCAAGCAAAAAGGAATCTTTTGTGGCTCAGCGTTAGTCGAAAGGTTGTTTCACAAACTTGATGAATCTGTCCGAATCAATTTTCTAGTAACTGATGGAGAACACTTTGAAGCTGGTCAAACAATTTTGGAATTAACTGGACCTACTGCAGCGCTTGTTGCTGGGGAACGAACCGCATTAAATATTGCAATGCATCTTTCTGGAATTGCCACTTCAACAGCAGCACTTGTTGCCGAGCTTGAGGGTACAGGAGTACATCTTGCAGACACTCGAAAGACAACTCCGGGACTACGTATCCTGGAAAAGTACGCAGTTCGATGTGGTGGTGGGATAAATCATCGCCTTGGGCTTGATGACACTGCAATGCTTAAAGAAAATCACTTGGCTTGGGGAAATGGAATCGAAGCCTCCCTCAAATCAATCCGAGCAACCGCACCATGGCCTACACAAATCATTGTGGAAGCTGAAACTCCTCAACAAGCTGAACAAGCAATCAAAGCGGGAGCTGATGGAATCCTTCTTGATGAAATACCTCCTGAAGTTCTTACTGATTTAATCCCACGTTTACGCGAACTTGCTGCGCAAAGAACACAAGGAAGAAGATCAAATCATATTGTCCTAGAAGCCTCAGGAGTAGATCCAAGAGCCCTAAGAGCCTATGCCAAGACTGGAGTCGACTTTATCTCAAGCAGTAAGTCCATAACCGCTAGTACCTGGATCGATTTCAGCATGCGTTTCAAAACAATCAACTTAATGGGATTAGATCCACCTAAATAAAGATAAACTCAAACCTTTTATTCCAAACATGAGCGCTTTGTTTCCATGCTCGATCTGTCCTATGTCCTAGAACAACACCTGCGAAGAGCTCTGGAGAAAATTTTTCCAGAAGAGACGGCAATAGCACGCTCAGCCGGGACCAGTCTCAACCCCCAACTCGTTCGAGCTACTAAACCCGAATTCGGCGACTTTCAAGTCAATGGCGCTCTGAGTTTGACAAAAACAATTAAGCAGCCACCTCGCCAAATTGCTGAAGCAATTATTGAACAGTTAAATTCTAATCAGAAGTTTTCGTCCCTTTGCGAAGAGCCAAAAATTGCGGGACCAGGGTTCATAAACATAACAATTAAATCCAACCATCTTTGTACAGAAGTATTGAAGCGAATAAGTGATGAACGCTTAGGCGTTCCTTTGATCAATGGCAACAAGCAAGGAGAAAAGCCTGCACCCGTAGTTGTTGACTTCTCAAGTCCAAATATTGCCAAAGAAATGCATGTGGGGCATTTGCGTTCCACAATAATTGGAGATTCTCTTTCGCGTATTCTAGAGTTTAGAGGTTATCCAGTATTACGCCTCAACCATGTAGGTGATTGGGGAACTCAGTTCGGAATGTTGATTACATATTTAAAAATAGTAGCTCCAGAGGCCCTTAAAACTCCTGATGCAATTAACCTGGGTGACCTAGTCGCCTTTTACCGAAAAGCTAAACAGTGTTTTGACGATGATCCTGATTTTCAATCTTCCTCGCGTAATGAGGTAGTAAAGCTCCAACAAGGAGACCCTCTTTCTCTAAAAGCCTGGGAGCTACTTTGCAACCAGTCCAGAAAAGAATTTGAGAAAATTTATAACCGACTAGACATCCGTTTAAGCGAACGAGGAGAGTCATTTTATAACCCTTATCTACAGAAAGTTGTCAATGATCTAGAGGAGTCTGGTCTCCTAATAA
>QCFB01000032.1 GCA_003280345.1 Prochlorococcus sp. AG-363-A16 | reverse complement strand
TGGAGTGGCCACGACTTTGTGAACAAATCTCTACATTTGCAAGCACTAAGCAGGGGCTTCGCCAATGCAAAAGTATTCCTTTGCCAAGTGATATTTCTACTTCGAGATCTCTTTTAGGAGAGACAATGGAACTTGGTGATCTAAATGAAGAGTTGGAGGGGGGACTCAGCTTTCAAGGCATACATGATTTAGGAGACATTTTGAGACGTTGCTCTAAAGGAGGAGTCGTTTCAGGTGAGGAATTGCTCAGAGTCGCTGAAACACTCTCAGCTGCTCGTCGTTTGCGACGTCTAATCGAAGATCCTGAACTGAGACCAGTCACGACAAGACTCATTGTTGATCTTGCGACTCTTCCAGAGTTGGAAAAAATGCTTAAGTTTGGACTAGAAGAAGGGGGGAGGATAGCGGATTGCGCTAGTGAAAAACTTGCTACATATAGGAGAAAGTTGCATGCAGTTCGTTTAGAGCGTCGAGCTCTTTTGCAAGATCTTCAGATGCGGTTTGGATCGATTCTTCAGGACACAGCAATAGCAGAACGTGGAGGTAGGCCCGTTCTAGCCTTGAAATCTGGTGCGATAGATCAGCTTCAAGGAATTGTGCATGCGAGCTCTGCTTCAGGCAGTACCGTTTTTTTGGAACCTCAGGTAGTTGTTCCACTTGGTAACCGAATTACTGCAATTGAGTCAGATGTGTTTCAAGAAGAACATCGTTTGTTGGCTGCATGGAGTGCAGCAGTAGGCGACAACTTTGAGTCAATGATGCATTTAGTCAAAGTTGTTACTCAATTGGACTTAGCTTTGGCTCGCGCAAGGTATGGAGATTGGTTAGGAGTTGTTCCTCCCATCCTTCAAGAAGCAAGTGATGCTCCTTTTGTTTTTCAGGAGCTTCGTCATCCATTGCTTGTTTGGCAAGAACGTCGACACCAAGGAGTGCCTGTTGTTCCCGTTACTCTTCAGGTAGATTCACATCTCAGAGTTGTAGCGATCACTGGGCCAAATACCGGAGGCAAAACTGCAACCCTAAAAAGCAATTGGATTGGCAGTTCTTATGGCTAGGGCTGGTCTTTTGTTGCCTTGCGTAGGCAGGCCTTCATTACCGTGGTGCAATCAAATTTTGGTTGATATAGGTGATGAACAATCTCTTCAGCAAAGCCTTTCAACGTTCAGTGGGCATGTGCTTCGTATTGGTCGAATTATGAAGGCAATTTCTCATGGCCCAGGACCTTCATTAGTTCTGTTGGATGAAGTAGGAGCAGGAACGGATCCAAGTGAGGGCACTGCACTAGCGATTGCTTTGTTAAAGACATTGGCAGACAAGGCACGATTGACTATCGCTACAACACATTTTGGGGAACTTAAGTCTCTTAAATACAGTGATAGACGCTTTGAAAATGCTTCGGTTGCGTTTGATAGTGAAACGATTACTCCTACATATCATTTGCAATGGGGAATTCCTGGTCGCAGCAATGCTCTTGAGATTGCTAGACGCTTAGGCTTGGATCCAGACATTATTCAAAAAGCTCAAGATTTTATTGGGCCTAAAAGTTTCAATGATGTCAACAAAGTTATTAGTGGGTTGGAAGAACAACGACAACGTCAGCAGGAAGCCGCAGAAGAAGCTGCGACTCTTTTGGCACGCACTGAATTACTGCATGAGGAGCTATTAACCCGATGGCAGAAACAATGTGAGCAATCAGAGCAAGTTCAGGAGCGTGGCAGAAAGAAATTGGAAATTTCTATTCTTGAGGGTCAGAAAGAAGTCCGTAGGTTGATTCGTCGTTTGCGTGAGCAAGGGGCAAATGGTGAAACGGCCAGAAGGGCTGGGCAACGATTAAGGAGAATGGAGTTAGACCATCAACCGAATAGTGCACGAAGAAGATTTACGGCTTGGTCTCCTCAAGTTGGAGATCGTGTGAGGTTATTGGCCTTAGGTAAAGCAGGAGAGGTAATTGCTATTTCAGACGATCGGTTGCAGTTAACGGTTCAATGTGGACTGTTCCGAAGCATTGTTGAGATGGAAGGTGTTGAGAGTCTTGATGGACTCAAGCCAAGTCTTTCAGAACCAGTTGTGAAGTTCAATGCCCAAAGTTCGTTAAAGACTCGTCCATCTGTACGTACTTCTAGTAATACGGTTGATGTTCGTGGCTTAAGAGTTCACGAAGCGGAAGTTGTTATCGAAGAGTATTTGCGGAAAGCGGATGGTCCTTTGTGGGTGATTCATGGAATCGGGACTGGGAAGTTAAAGCTTGGGCTAAGAAAGTGGTTAGAGACTGTTCCATATGTTTTAAAAGTTACAGATGCTGATCAGAATGATGGTGGAGCAGGTTGCAGTGTGGTTTGGTCTTAATAAATAAGCGTGAGTAGTGAAGAAAATCAATGTGGACCTAAAGATTTTTCCTTAAGATTGAAGCAACCTTGATTATTTTTAAAACCTCTGGCTAAGGGGACTTAGTCTTGATAATTGGCATAGCTCATCGCCTGTAGTGCAATTTATTGATCAGGCATTTATTACTGTGAAAGCTGGTCGCGGGGGCGATGGGATAGCGGCTTTCAGAAGAGAAAAATATGTACCTGCGGGTGGCCCTGCGGGAGGGGATGGAGGAAAGGGTGGCAATGTGTTATTGCAAGCTGATTCCAATCTTCAGACTCTCTTGGATTTCAAATTTAAGAGATTGTTTCTTGCCGCTGATGGCCGTCGTGGAGGTCCCAATCGATGTAAAGGTGCATCTGGGAAAGATTTAGTAATTAAAGTTCCTTGTGGAACGGAAGTAAGAGATTTAACTACGGGGATCATTTTTGGTGATCTCACAACTAATGGTCAGATGCTTTCAGTCGCTTTTGGAGGTAGGGGAGGACTAGGTAATGCTCACTTTCTTAGCAATCGGAATCGTGCTCCTGAAAAATGCACTGAGGGTGGCGATGGAGAGGAATGGGCTTTGCAATTAGAACTGAAATTGTTGGCTGAAGTTGGAATTATTGGTTTACCGAATGCCGGTAAGAGTACATTGATTGCAGTCCTTTCTGAAGCGCGTCCAAAGATTGCTGATTATCCATTTACTACATTGATTCCTAATCTTGGTGTTGTTCGCAGACCAAGTGGAGATGGCACTGTTTTTGCTGATATCCCAGGGTTAATTGCAGGAGCTGCTCAAGGTGCTGGTTTAGGACATGACTTTTTAAGACATATTGAACGGACAAAACTTTTGATTCATTTAGTTGATTGTGCAGCGGAAGATCCAATCGCTGATTTATTTGTAATTGAAAAAGAGTTAGAAGCCTATGGGCATGGTTTGCTGGACCGCCCAAGAATTTTGGCTTTGAATAAAAGTGAGCTTTTAGACCAAAAAGCAATGAAAGTTGTTGTAGCTTCTCTTCAGAAAGCAAGTAATAGAAGTCTGTTTGTCATTTCAGCAGCAATGAGTCGAGGCTTGGAGGCATTGCTTGACCAAGTTTGGCTAGAATTAGGTATTTGATGTTCAAAAGTCTCAACTTTTACTTGTCGATTACAGACAAATTGGTAATAAATGGGACGATACTTTTTGTCTCATGACTTTTTACAGCTGTTTTGATCAGCAGGGAAAAACTATTGCTCGTTGTCAAACTCGTCAGGAGATTGAAGCCCTTCGCAGAATGGGCCGTCCAATCGCTGAGGTTCGTCAGATGAGGAAGGAAGAGGCAATTGTTTGCTCTCTAACTAGTAGCCCATCTGATTTCAATATGGATTATTGAGCTTGAAATTTTGTGTGAGTATTTCATACCGAAAAAGCCAGCCTACTTAAGAGACCAGCTTTGATTCGGGGTGAAATACTCGATTCAGTTACTCAATCATCATAAACAAGGCACTCAGGCTCATCTGGATTGGCCTCGCAGAACAATTCCAGTGCATTTGGATCGTGCTTGTCCTCTGGATGATGCTCCTTATATTCCTCTAGGGAATTGAGCTCCTCAGTTAGATGGCGAACCTTGGCATTATCGCCCTGGGCCTTTGCGGATTGGATCTCAGATTGATCCTTCTGAATGTGCTCGTCGATGGTGTTCATGGACTCTTGGACTATGGGCCTAAGAAGACCACCACAAGATAAGATGGCTTTCCTCTTGTGCCATGGGTGTAACCGAAATTTGGTTTGGGTTACAACACTATTGCTCATATTTCGTATCGGTAGCTACCAGTTGATTGGAGGTTGGAAGATGTAAGAGATGGCATTGCATGGCTATAGAAAAGATTGGTATTTTCTTGACAGATTAATTATTGAGTTACATAAGGAGAAGATTGTCTGATCGAGCCAACTAAGTTTCAGCCAAATATGACTTGAAAGAACCTATTCCTATTCTCAGTTATAAGCATTGCCAGGAGCTAGGGAGCTAGTTCGCTTAGCTCAATCCATCTATCCTCGACCTGTTTTATTTGTTCAATAATCTCGGCCAGTTCCTCGCTCAATTGATTTAAGTTTTTACCACCTTTTGCTAAAGCTTCTTCTACTGAGACTCTCTTTGCTTCAATAATAGGTAATTGCCTCTCTAATGATTCCAGTTCTTTTGACTCTTTAAAGCTTCTTCTTCGAGATCTATTATTTAGAGTCTCTAGTGATGGACTTTCGAAATTTGATGAACTTGAATTTAGAACAATCTCTGCTTTAGACTTATTAATATTGGCTTTTGCTGACTTGGATAAAGCTTGATTTACTTCTTCTATTTCTAGTGCTTTTTTTTCAAGGAAAGAACTGTAATTCCCTTCATATTGTTTTAATTTCCTATTTTCAAAATTGAATATGCGATCTACTGTTCGATCTAAAAAAAAGCGGTCATGAGAGACGATTACAACGCAGCCTCTGAAGTCCTCTAGGAAATCTTCTAAAACACTTAAGGTTTGTATATCAAGGTCATTGGTCGGTTCATCCATTAAAAGCACATTTGGAGTTTGGATCAGCATTTTGCATAGTGTTAGCCTTCTGCGTTCTCCTCCGGAGAGCTTGCTTAAAGGACTGTGTTGCTGGGCAGGTGGAAAAAGGAATCTTTCTAGTAGTTGAGAAGCTGTTACTTGTTCTCCTGAAACGGTAACTCTAGAAGCAGCTTCTTCTATAAAGTCAATGACCTTTCTTTCTAAACCTTTCCCTTGTCTTATGGCATCGGTATGTTGATCAAGATATCCGAGATGAACTGTTTCCCCTAGATGTAATCTCCCACTATTCGGAAGCCTTCTGCCAGCAATTAAGTCAAGAAGAGTTGACTTTCCACAACCATTGGGACCGATAATTCCCACTCGGTCTTCAGGGCTGAAGTTATATGAAAAGTTGTCGATAATTAGAGGAGCATTTGACTGTCCATTGCTAGTTGCACTTACAGCCTGAGCTTCAATGGCAACTTTCCCAATACGTCTACTCAATGTTGTTATTTTTAAGGAGTTTTTAAGTGGCTTTGTAGGCATCGATTGCATCTCCTCAATCCTTTGCAGGCGTGCTTTTTGTTTGGTACTACGAGCTTTTGGACCTTGTCTTAGCCAAGATAATTCTCTTCTTAAAACCCCTTTAAATTTGTTTTGAGTAGAGATTGCAGATTTTTCTTCCTCGGCTTTTTGTGTAAGAAATTTGCTGTAATTGCCGAGATAACTTCGTACTTCTCCTCGGTCGACTTCAATCATGCGTGATGTCACTTGATCAAGGACATACCGGTCATGAGTGACAATGACTAAAGCTCCTTGATATTGTTCAAGCCAACTCTGCAGCCACTCCACCGCTGTTGCATCAAGGTGATTGGTTGGCTCATCAAGAAGTAATACGTCTGGATTTGCTACTAGTGCTGAAGCAAGACCTACTCTTTTGCGATAACCCCCAGAAAGTTCCTTTACTGGTTTATTTAAATCGGTAATCCCTAGACGCTGAAGAACCTCTTCACATTGTTTTTCCAGAGTCCAAGCTTGGGAATTATCCATTCGTTCGCTGACTTGACCTAATTCGTTTAGAAGGCTTGTATCTTCAGGCTTTTCGGATAGGGCAATGCTTAGTTCTTTAAACCGTATGAGTAGCTTCCTTTTTTCACCACATCCTGCTACTACCTCTTCTAGAACTGTTCGGCCAGGACCTATCAGACTCTCTTGACCAACAAGCTCTAATCGAATCCTAGGTGAACAACGTCGTTCTCCTTTTCCCAGTGGCTCAACCCCAGCTAATACCTTGAGAAGAGTTGATTTACCTGCTCCATTAGGTCCTATGAGCCCCAATCGCTCATTTTTATTGATATGTAGGGTTAGGTCTTGAAAAAGAGTGCGAATTCCGAAGTCTTTTGAGGCTTCAACCAGGCTGATCAGATTCACAGAGCAGTAACCTTTTCTTTCCCTTCAAGAAAATCAAAAACACTTTTATCTCCTATATCTGCCGAAGCATCCATACCAAATTTGCGAATAGCCATGATTAATAAAAGCAATGCAGAACAACTCAGCAAGCTCATCACAATGGTTCCAGAAAAAATGCCACTTAGATGCCCGAGAATGGTTATGGGGACAAGAAGTGTTAGGCCAATTGCTTCAATTCTTTGAAAACAGAAGAATTCTTTGAAACCTAGTCCAGTTAGTGCAGCAAAGAATGGACCAATAGCGATTGTCCAAATTGGTTGTTTGACAAGGCTTGAGAGCATTTCATCAGCTCCAAGGTTAACGATCGCCACTATTAAGCCAATACAACCAAGTGCCCAGAAAATTTGAAGAGTTTTATGAAGAGGGCGAAGATAAATGTGAATCCATTTGAGAGCTAGACCTAGTCCGGCAGCCATAGGAATCATCCATACCCACGCCCAACTGGGTCCAATTAACAGCCAATGCCCTAACCCAATACAGAAGGCAAGACCACAGACAAGAAGAGACAATCGATAGCGTTGTACTTCAACTTGGTCGGAATGGGTTATTCGATAACGACCATATACACCTTCAAATTCAAGCTCTGAGCAATTTATTTTATTTGCTTTTAAAGCCTCTTCGTTTTTGGTCATCACATTTTAGGAGCGATAGCATTAACCATAGTGAAAAGATCTGGACCTGAGGGGATAAGGTTGCTTGGGTTTAAGGGGAAAAGAGCTCCAAAATAGTCTTCTCGCCAGGCAACTGCATCGCAGGTTTCTTCTACCTTTGGAAGAGCAAAAAGTCTTTGTCGCCATTCCCAAAGATTAGGGAATGCCCAAAGTGGTTGTTGACTGCATCCAAACAGTGGCATATAGACCATTTCCCAACGTATTAGTGTTGGGAAAAGTCTTATGTCAGCTAGGGTTAGTTGTTCTCCGCAAAGCCAAGGCCCTTTTCTCGATAGGCTTTGCTCAACTTGTTTAATAGCCTCAAACAATTCCACGCATGCTTTGTCGTAAGCGGCTTGATTACGAGCAAAACCGCAGCGATAAACACCGTCGTTGACTGATGTTTGGAGAAGTGTTTGCCATTTTTCTATGTCTTCTTGAAGTTTGGGAGGGTATAGATCTGCAGTGTTTGAATTGGTTGGCCATTGATTAAGTACTTCTACAAGCTGAGCACTTTCGTTCCCAAGTAATTTTGGGAAGTTTTTGCTTTCGAAATTTGGATCTATAAGTGCTGGAACAGTTGCGCGATGGCTCGGAGGTGTATTACAACGTCGATATAGCGCTAGCAAAGAATTACACCCCAGCCAGGGAGGGTCAATTTTCCATTGCCCAGCTTTGTGGTCCGCTTTGGCTATAACCAATCTGAGGCTATTTTCTAAATTGCATAATTTATAGACAAGCCATGTTCGATGTGCCCAGGGACAACTTCTTCCCACAATGAGGCGTGGCAATTGGTCGGCTTCCCTTGTTTGAAGTTCTTCTGGCAAAGGCGACCTCGCTTCTTGTTTTTGACTGGGCGGTCTGCGATAGCTTCCATTTTTATCTGCGGGAGCAAGACCATTCATTAATTGATTCCATTGCCATTTCCAACCCATTCGGGCGGTGGCAACAACAACTGGGGGGATTGACATGAATTAGTTACCTTTACCTCTATTCTCAGTCAGGCTGAAACATAGCTATTGCACTTTCATGTCAGAGACTCAGGTACTTGTGGTTGCTGGTACCCATGGAAATGAAATAAATGCTCCTTGGCTATTCAATCAATGGCATGCGCATCCTTCTCTTATCAATACTTATGGCATAAGAACAGCAGCAGTAATAGGTAATCCAGAGGCACTTAAAGCAGGCTTGCGTTATTTGGATTGCGATCTTAATAGAAGCTTTCGCTCGGATTTGTTAGCTTTTGATCAATCAAAAGCTAAAGAAGTTAATCGTGCGAAAGAGCTTTTGTCGATCTATGGCTCGAGTGGTTCGAATGCATGTCAAATTTCCATTGATTTACATAGCACTACTGCAACAATGGGGACTAGCTTGGTGATTTATGGTCGAAGATCTACAGATTTAGCTTTGGCAGCCTTAGTTCAGTCCAGGCTTGGACTGCCTGTTTATTTACATGAAGGAGATAAAGAGCAGAAGGGTTTTTTGGTTGAGTCATGGCCATGTGGTTTTGTTATTGAAATTGGTCCTGTATCCCAGAATGTTTTGCTTGCAAAAACCATTAATCAAACTCGTATTGCATTAGAAGTATCGCTTGAAGAAATTGCAAAAGTGAAATCTGGTCAAGCAAAGTTCCCCGATCAATTAGTTGTTCATCGTCATTTGGGCAGTATTGACTTTCCAAGAAATACAAATGGTGAGCCCTCGGCATGCATCCATCCAAACAGGCAGGGAAAAGATTGGGAGCCTCTTGAGAAAGGTTCCCCACTTTTCATTTGCTCTGATGGACATGTGGTTAGGTTTCTGGGAGATGACCCTTTAGTTCCAGTTTTTATAAATGAAGCTTCCTATTTAGAAAAGAATATTGGAATGAGTCTTACTAGAAGGGAGGCTTGGCCTATTTCAAGAAGTTGCCAAGAGGATTTAATTGATTTAGTTGTTTGAATTAACCGCAAGCCCATATTGATTGTTCTTTCGTGCAGGGAAGATCTGTTTTGCTTCCATCTGCCCAGTAGATCCTTAACCGATCATCTCTTGTTCCATTTCGAAAAGTTATTGACCTAATAGGCCCAGGAGAATCGATTTGGTCTGTTTTTTTTAATTGAGAAATAATTTTTTTATTTTGAAGCTCAATATTCTTGATGCGAATTTTTAATTGACTTATTTCTTCCCTTTCAGGGGAAGAAAGCGTTTCACGAGCTTGTTGTTTTGGTTGGCAGCCACTAATCAAGACTGATCCAAGGCCAAAAGCAACAAGTGCTGCGTATATGTATCTAGTTCTGGCGAGCGAATTGTCACGCACCATTTTTTTTTTATTTCAGCAGGAACGTAGCAGTCTTTCACTCCAATAGATGACTGCTCCTTGAGCTTCTAGTTCGGCTCGTCGGTGCCGGGCCATTTTTAAGGGCACGGTCTCCTCCAAATAGTGGCCTGCAAAAAGCCATCGAATTAAAACCAAAAGCACCTCCGAATCGCTGAGAG
>QCFB01000031.1 GCA_003280345.1 Prochlorococcus sp. AG-363-A16 | reverse complement strand
AAGACCTTTAATTTAATCGCTACGTAGATTAATTTACCTTTTGCTAGGCTATTAATTATTTTTGATTTCTATTTCACCAATCCATGTTTGTAAATCGTTTTGGAAATTATTCCAACCTCTTTGGTCTGGGAAATGACCTGGACGAAAGCTAATTTGTGTAGATTTAATTAACCTATTACTAGTTTTATATGTAATTGTATAGTCTCTGTCATATTGGCTTTGCAAGCAAGTCTTTATCAAAGGGAAAAGTAAAAACCTTTGTCTGCATTCTGTTGACTTTACAAGCCCAAGAAATTCATTTCTCTTGATTGATAAAACACTACCTACAATTAGACTACCATCATTAAATCTGACCTCACAACTACGAAGATTAAGGCCGCACCTCGCAGAATGCCTAATATCTGAAGTGAAATTGTTATTCGGTAAAACGATGTCAGGTTTGTTATTCTCTACATTAGATATTCTTGCTTTTAATTTTCCGAAAATAAACCATCCGGACAAAGTGGTTATACCTAAACCTAAAAATACGACTACCCAGGCGCTAAATAAAAGAGTTCTTTTTTTATAGGTCAAATCAATACCTGCTTTTTTGATACCCTTCCTTCACTTTAACTAAGCACTGTCACTTTTTGTTCATTTTATTTACCCGAATATTGGAATCTGTCTTTTTAACTTTCTTTTTGTTCGTCTTTAGTCATTGAATTCTGGCTTAGGCTTTTTCTTTATTTTGCCAGCCAAAAGTTGGTAAAGAGCGTCAAGTGATGCATAGACCTCTTTTAGCTCGGAAACTTCTGGGATCAAACCGTCTTCGTTAAGCATTTGGTGCATATCCCGTAGCTCTTGTCTGATATAGCGCAGATGCGAGCAGACCTCTTCCCTCTTGCTAGTTGACATTTAACAGTGTGTGCGAAGGAAACAATGGATATGAATATTTCAAACCCTAAGAAGCATGATTGTCAACATGAAGCTGGCACAAAACCCAAATGCCCCCTGCATTACTTCACGTTTGGGAGACAGGCTGCATCATTCCTCCGCCAAAATTGTCGTCATCCTCATCATTGAAAAATGACAAAGCTAATAAAAGAAGTGAAATTGGCAAAAACAGGAACAAAACAGCTAACTGCTCGCCGCTAAGAACAGGCTCTAGGGCGCTCCAGATTGACCAAATGCACCACATTGCCAGAAAGGCAGCAAAGGCAATGCTGGGAGTTGAGCTAGGCATGCCAAGCCTTAAAAACGATGGGTGACTACCATTTCATATGCACTGCCTTTAGCAGGTTCGGTATGTACCACTTTTTACTCCAAGATGGTGAACTCATTTTTTGAAGAGTTGCCTTACAACCTTGTTAATTAATTTCCATGTGAAATATTCTTTGCATACCGTGGAGTTAGTAATTGATGCTTGACAAAGCTAATGAAGAGCAGAGTTTTTTTAATGAAATCATTGTCAAGGCGATTGTGATTAATGGACTCTTTGAATGTTTTACCAAGTTCGATAAGCAATTCTTGCGAGGACTTCTCTCAAAGCTTTTGAGCTGTGGTGAAGGTTTGTTGCACTTGGCATCCAGTGATATGGATTACTCCATTTGAAGCCATCTAGAAATGAACCTGGTTTTGCGTTGAAATCAGCAGGAAATGGAAAAACCTTAAGCCCGTTGCTTTCAAAAACATGCTTCGCTCTTTTCATGTGCGAGGCGCTTGTGACAAGAAGAATCTGATGTTGTCTTAGATGGCTTGTTTGCCTATCAAGCATTACGCGAATTTTTTTAGCTTCGTCTGCTGTGTTCCTAACCATTGAAGTTGTGGACATGGCTCTGCTAGGGATACCCAGTTCGATTGCTTCTTTTATATAAAGTTCTCCAGAAGTTGAACCTCCGCCTCTGCTTTCTCCAGTGAATAGCAACCTTGGGGCTTTTTTTGCTTTAAAAAGCTTCACCCCAGCGAAAAAACGATCTGGATCATTCCATTCAGTTTCTTGACTTTTTCCTCTTTTAAATATCCTTCCACCACTAAGAACAACAATCGCATCTGCTTGAGGAGCCTTTAATGCTGATTGTCTTTCCCAAGGCGATTCAATTAAACGAGTAAGCCCATTTGAGACGACACCTAAGCTGAAAAACCATAGCAAAGAGAATGCACTTGGAACAGCCCATCTCCATCGAAAAAAAATTCTAGAGAAAAGAAGTAATAGACTTAAACCGAGAGGTAAAATAAGTAGAGGAAGTAATTTGCTTAGAAAAAAAACAACCATAAATTAACCGATTAGAATGACGGCTCTTGTGACTTTGGTTAAATTAGCTTCAATAATCTAATATATCTAGAAAATCATAAATTAATAATATTTAAACAGGGTTTATCGCTAATCTGAATTGATTGAGAATGATTTATATAGATAGGAAGGTATTTGTGCTTAGAACGTATTTACAATTTTTATTGCATGAATCTAGTCTAGGCATGTTGAGCTCAGTAAATAGGATTTTTGTTTCAACTAGTCATAGCTCGAGAAAGCATGTAATATCATCATATGTAATTAAAACTATAAATTAAATTGGATTTCATTGAAAGGTTTCTTCTACAGTCTTTAGGTGAAAGTTTTTTTAAAATAGGTTTTTGCTTTCTCTTGATTTTCCTTGCAGCCTTTTCTTTTGATTCGCAACCTATTTTTGCTGACTTTCAAAAAGACTTTGCTGGTTATATGAATGACTGGAATCGAAAGAGAGATTTGGCAAGTAGGTATTTGTTAGATGCTGAGAGAGCTCTAAAGGATGGAGACGATCTTTTGGCTTGTGCGATCCAGCAGAAGGCCAGTAAGTATGGCATAGAGGCTACAGAGTCTTTAATTAAAGCTATTAAAATAAATGGCTCAACAGATGACTTTGATAACTTAGAAGCCGGCTTAAATAAGTGGAGAGAGATAGGAGCATCCTGTTAGGAAATTAGCTTTTTTATTAATATGATTTTGGGTACCTGCAGATAATTATTAGTATCCATAACTGTTGATTTTTTAGACATATTTAAGCAATCTCTTTAAAATGTTTTCTGGCAAATTTAAATTTTTAGAAATTATAGAACAAAAAGTTTTTTTTAATGTCCTTTAGCAGGGAGCAAAAAGATTTTTTGTGTCGTGGAGAAGTTAAGTCTTGAATTGAAAAGATAAAATATATACAGGCCTTACAAGCAAGATATAGTAAATTCCCACTCAAACAGAAGTTGAGAATTGGTATATAAAATCATTTAGATGAAGATTGCATGCTAAAAATTTTATCAAAAAGGCGGTCTAATTACCTTGGAGAATATTATAAGATCTCTAAAATTAATAGATAATATTTGAATTAATTTCAATAAATATTTAGCCAAAAGAACTCATAAAGATATAATGCTAAAGGACCCAATCTTTAAATATATTTGAGTCCTTCTATAAAAAATTGCCTCTTTCTGAAGGGAACCTGCTGAATTTTAGCTAATTTGAAATTCTTCGCCAATTAAAAGAATTAACTTATTTAAGTGACATTTCAGTCTAATCTTTTAAACTATGTCAGCCACAAAAATAGCAGACTTAGGCTTCATGAGCACCGATAATGAACTAAGTAATTTATGCCTTGATCAAACTTTTGGGCTAAGGCCACCAAAAACTTGGAAATATCGAACTGAACTAGATAGATTTGGCTTTACTAGTTTTTTGTATAACTTGCTCAACCCTCCATTTAGATTTAGAGGTTTTTGTAACTGGCTGCATGGATGGGAGCCATACTGGAGATCAGTTAAGTTTGAATGGTTAGGTGGTGCTGCATCTGCAAATAACTACCATCGCTCATTGCCCTCTGTTGTATATAACAAGCATCTAAGAGACTTGTTCATAAAGAATTCTTATCAAGATGTAAGGTTAGGCCCTCTTCCATTTGCTTTTTACCATCAGAATCAATTACTTGAAAATAATTTGTGTAGATCAGATTCAAGACCGATTGATTACCTAATTGTCTTACCTAAATTATTTGGACCTAAAGTTGAGCATTTGCCTTTGGATAACACCTTTTTTTCAAGTGATGTTATAACTTTTGTAGATGAAGCATTGGAATCAGTTCCATATGGATCCAATATTGTTTTTCTTCTTTATTATCGTGATATAGAAATTAGAGCATTAAGGAATCTAATTTGCGACAGAAAAATTAAATGGGTTAATGGTGTTAACCCTTATGACATTTATGGTTTGGAGCGAATTCATACATTGTTTAGCCTATCGAAGACTGTTTATGGTCAGGAAACAGGATCTTTTCTCCCTTATGCAGCACTTTGCGGGGCAAAGGTAGGTCTATCTAAGAATTCTTACTTAACTATGAAGCCATGGCATCAACATATTGAAAAGCATAAGTGGCGTAGCTATGACACTTACCAATTTGTAGAAAATCACTACCCTCACTTACTTGTTAATAATATTTTGGATGCAACAGTTTGCTCTGATTGGGCGAAAAGGGAATTAGGATACCATTATTCATTTACTAATGATGAGCTAATTAAGATATTGGGTTGGAATAGTAATCAAATATATTACAATCAATTTAGGTCACTTATGCAGAGGGCTACCAATAAAATAAAAAAATAAATTCCAATAATAACTATTGCCTTCTTTTGAAAAATAAACTTGGTTTATTGTTTTAATAATAAAAACTCTTCCTGGTTGATATTTTAGGCATTTTATTATCAGAAATTTTATACTTTCTATTCAAATCATATTCCCTTCCATATATTACTTTGCTATTTAAATTACCCAAACTACAATATCTAAGATCGTATTCCACCCATTCATAACCTTTTTGTTCAATTTCTCTATTGTTATATTTTCCTCTCGACTCACTTCCTATCAATAAAACAGAGACTTGCATCTCCTTCTTTTGATTATCATCTAAGTGCTTTTTATCTATATCTGAAGAGCGGCTAACTTTTTCTACTTTGATTGGGCCTAAGGAAGGCTTTTTGTCCAACTGTTTGGAGATCCCAAATTCTTTTACTTTAAATTTCCATTGCCCTCCTTTTTCTTGCCATGCCTTACAAGCCTTAGTCGCTTCTTCTTTCGATGAGTAGAAGCCTTTTTTTACAAAAGTCGAAGAAGTTATAGCCCAAGCAAGGATGGCGCACAAAGGCAACAACGCAAGGATTAGTTTTTTAGTATTCATTGCGAGTGCATGCTTACTTAGTTAATTATTGACCAAAGAGAGGTAAATCTACTTTTTAGACAAGTTTTTTGATCTTTTTAAACGTATCTTCAAATCTTTTTACTTCTTGTTTTAGGAAGTCAAACTAAACTTAGGTTAATAAAATCAAATCTAGCAATAGACAATACAATTTTCATCGTTAATTTCTGAATTACTTTCTTTGCAAGAATTGCTAATTATCTAGAACTCAGCTTGTTTGCATAAAAAGCAAACTTTGCTGTTCATTTGTTAATCTAAATAAATTTAAAATAATAAAAGATTAATTGACATGGCTTGTATCTTCTTTGAAATGCTCACTTTGATAAAGTGATTAACTTTGACATTTTTAGGCTTTTTATTAATTCTTCGAAATTAAGTGACCTTTTAGATCTACAAAGTTTTTCCTGACAGTTAATAGGTTGAGCAGTTCGTTCAATTTCCATAATGGATAACCTAGCTTCCTTTTATTATGATGTCAAAAAAAATTTTATGAGACTAAAATCTGATATTTTCATATGTCATTTGTTACAAGCTAGATGGATAAAATATACGAACTAATTGAACGAACAAAACTTTTCAATACGGTCAAGATAGACAGCCAACTTTTTATCAATAAAACTAGAATTATTGTCTTCATTATACATTCCCCAAAAACTTGGGAGAATGTCCTTATAAAAGGTCATTTTATTCTTTTTATGTATAGAATCTGGTAGATCAGAGCCGATATTTTAATCCATTCATCTGCGACCTTCCTAAAGGTCATAATCATTCCTCTTCTCATTGCTTTCTGTTCGGCTTTGAGCGCTCTGGGGTCTTTCCCCTCTCTTCTGAGAGCATCTAATCAATCTTAAATATAAAGGTCTTCTGACTGCGCATGTGGTGAGGTAACTTGGTCTGACAGCAGGACAAGATCAATTCAGAGGTGATGTTGAAATTATCCGGAGGCAAATTGGACACCTGAGTAAAGATCCAGTCCAAAAGGCATACGACAAAAATATCCTTCTTGAAGAGTGAAGGGAGTTCCTAGAAAGTTTGTACGATGCAATGCTTGAAGAAGGAATAAGGGTTTAACCCCTCCCTTTTATTTATTTGTTGTTGCAATACATTTTTGTGCCTAGACAAACTGAATTATCTTGATCATTATAGATGAGTTGCCTTTTTGCCGCTAAAAAAAGTAAATTAATGAAAAAAATACTTAAAGCTTTTGTACCCCCAATAATACTTCATTTGTATTATAGACTATCAATACATTCTTTGAGGAAGTATTGGTTAAAAAATAAATCAAAATATAATTTAGATAATGAACTAAAAAGAATGATTGACTTTTTTATTCAATCTAAAAGTTATGATTTAATGTCTAATTACTGGAATTATTTAAATGTTAAAAATTTAAAACAAATCAAAGAACAAAATATTGAAAATTACTCAACAACAATAGCAAGAAATTATTACACTTGGATTGATATAAGCAATGAGCAAATTGAACAGCCAATTCTTAATGTTCAAAACATTCCTATATTAGAGAAAGTAAAACTTTATAAAAAACAGGTTAATATGCCTTATGCCGATAGTATGAAATATAATAATTTAACATACTTGCTATATTTAAATTTAAAAAAGTTAGACTTGTTGGATAAATTAAATTATTTGCCTGATGAAGGATATTTAACTTATAATGACCCTTATATAGAAATTAATGAGCAAAATATTTCACAAGATAAAATAAATTCTATATTTGACTATGAAAATATTAACAGCTTTAGTTCCTTCTCTGATAAGAAAAACATATTAGAAATTGGTGCTGGTTCAGGAAGAACCAGTCAGGCGATACTTACTTTTAATAAAGACTTAAAATATACAATTTGCGATATTCCACCGGCATTGTTTATATCTTACGAAAGATTAAAAAGTGTTTATAGAAATAAAAAGATTGGATTGCTCTATGGATTAAAAGAAGAAGAACTCATTAATCAAATTAGTAATTATGATATTTCTTTTATTATGCCTCATCAATTAGACTTTTTAGAAGGTAAAATGTTTGACTTAACTATTGCTGTAGATTGTATACACGAAATGGACAGAGAAACTATTATAAAGTATTTTTATAATATTAATAGATTTTCCAGATTATTTTATTTTTCAGTTTGGAAAAAAACTAGCGTTCCTCTTTCAGGAATTTTAAGAAAGTATAGTAATAATTTAGATTATTTTTCTAATGATTATCCAATCCCTAGAAATTGGGAGAAGATATATGAAAAAGATTTAATTTTTCCGTCAAATTTTATTTCTAGCGGGTATCAAATAAATTAGAATTTTTAAGAAAAATATTATTTATGACATAAAAAACCTACTTTAATGCTTGAATTAATAGCTATACCTCTTGGAATTTCCTCTGTAATGAACCTCAACTGCATTAGAAATTATTGTCTTGGTTTGTTATCACTTTTAATTATTTTTTATCCCCTAAAAATAGATGCTTTGTCACATGATTGGGTTGCAGTTCCGAAAAGCCAGTTTGGAGAGCAATTATGGGACAAAAATAGTGTTCAGAAAAACAAAAATGGATCTCTAAGAGTATTCAGCAAATTCATCCCCCACAGTACTACCGCAATTACACAAGATATCCTTTACACAATGGACATCAATTGTTCTGAAAACTCTTTCAGAGATGTTGCTATTGGTGCAAATGAATTTAATGAGTTTAAAAACATAGATTCTCAATGGAAAGACCCGAATGGAGACAAACTCATTCTAAGTGTAATCGATCAAGTTTGTACTTTCGGCAAAAATTAGTATGTTGCTTCTTATTTACCTGTTTCCAAATCACGTTTTAATAAACAAGAGATATAACAAATATCCTTCAATAGAAATTGTAAATTGACAAAGAACTTTTTTCTACTATTTTAGCTGATAAACAGTATCTATTCAAGCTGTCAATGAACAAGCAGGTCGATAAGAATTAATTGTAAATCAAACAATTGAGTAAAAGGTATGAATTGCGCCAGAGTTGCAGATTGAGTAAACAAGTAATTAGTTTGAGGATGTTTTGCTCGATCAAGAAATGCTTCCATGGTTCTAAATAAGCGGGAGAAGTCTATGTGGTGTTCTTGGTGTTTTTCCCTATACCTAAAATCGTCAGTAAAATGTAATCGGGTGAGCTTGAACTCCCACTTTCTACAAAACCTTTTTGCGCATGAACAATTCCGCTTTTGACGATGGCGTTCTCTCTTTCGTCATAGCCACCATTGCCTTTTTTGAATCAGTCCAAACTCTCCTTTCCATTCCCAGAAAAGGTTTTCTAAAAGACCCACGAATTGCACTTCAAAAGAAAACAGTTAAATAACTCCGCCAAATACTTTCAGGCATGAAGCGACTCTCAAGCAAGAACAAAGAACAACTCTTTGATTTAGTTCTTCTTCACTCCTAAATCTCAACTCAACCATCTTGACTAAACTACCCATAGATATGTCTCAAGACACACTTAAATAGCACTTGCTTTTGTAAGTGCTATTTTTATTTTCCTGCAACACATCAACTATTTTTCCTGCAACAGAATTCTGAGTAGTGGTGTACGTTAGTGAACGCACTCGTACTAGAAACTCATTGCACGTCTATAAATTTTAGTGTTGTGGAAGTAAACCAATTTACCCGAATACTATTTAATCGGAGAGGGTGTTCTTTCATTTCGGCAAATATTGGACCTGAGTGAATGGGTTTGAAAGGAAATCCCAAATGCTTCTTAAAATACACTACCATGATTTTTTATTACTTATATCCTTTTGAGACTAGATAAACCCTCTCTTTTCTTTACTAATATTGCTACTTAAACTTTCTTTGATTTTTCTTCCATCCATTTATTAATATCAGATTCCAACCCCTTTTAAGTCTTCCAGTACTCGTCCTATTCATCCTGTAGTTCAGCGCTTGATAATGAGTTATACCCCCCCCGTCCACTTTTTTTCTGAGTTCGCATCAGTGGCAATCAAAGACACCAGAAGGTCTATTGCCTGTTCTTGGTTACGTGCTATAAATAACCTTATTGCTTAGTTATGCCATTAGATGAAGGTATTCGAAACATTAGAGAAATTAGGATTAACTAGTTTGGAAAGCGCTTTTTTATTTAAAATAGGAACAAGAGATCAACCAGAATTAAAAATATATAGAGATAAAGAATCAGGCGTTATTTTCATTAAAGATAAATATTTTTCAGAAAATGAATGCTCTGACACCGTCTTCTTCGAACCAAAAATGGATTTTATGAGGAAAGTTGATAATGACAGAAGAGTCAATGACTTATCACCTTTCATCATAGGTAAAGACATTGCAGACTTTGGATGTGAACATGGCGACTTCATTCGCTCAACAAGAAATATGTGTAAGAGTGTATTAGGCATCGAATTGCAAAATGATCTAATAATTAAACTAAATCAAAATGGAATTAGATGCGAGAATTCACTAGAAAATATTGATAGAAAAAGTGTTGATACTTGCTTCTTTTTTCACTCATTTGAACACCTAGAGGATCCAATTGCAATTCTAAATAGCACTAAACAAATACTTAGAAACACTGGGAGGATTGTTATAGAAGTGCCTAGTGCTTCAGATTTTCTTATATCATTCCTTAAGGAAAAATCTTTCATTGAACATACACTTTGGTCTCAACACCTGATCCTACATACTTCATATTCTTTAAGAAGATTTCTCGAATATGCTGGTTACAAAAACATTATTGTAAAAGGGTGTCAGAGATACTCAATCTCCAATCATATTAAATGGATCACACAACATACACCAGGAGGCCACCAGTCAGAACTAGCATTTTTAGAAACTCAAGAATTACATAATGCATATTCAAATGCTCTTATTGCAGCAGGACTAAGTGATAGTTTAATAGCAATAGCAGAAGTACTTTAGAAAACATTGTTCTCACCATACCTTTTTGTTTGATAGAAACCCCTCCAATTCTTTTCTGAGTTGAGGTCAGTAGCAACCAAGGACACCAACAGACTCATGTTATCCGCCAACACATTCGCCAACAAGAGGTCCGTGCTTGACCGACAAAGAAAAGCACCCTTAGACAAGTAAAAAGTCCAAGAGTGCAGCAAGAGTGCAGTTATAGACAAGTTTAAAGACCTCAGAATTCAACTATACGCAGGTATATGCAAAGGTGAATCTGAAGTCGTTACGGAGAGGGTGTCCGTTAAGTAGGGACTACATGGCATTTCTGGAACCAACTTCGGGTTGTTTTTTGATTTGTTCCCTAGCATTTTCCCTAGCACCTAAACGGGACTTTATGGGATGTGATTTCAGATCTTCCCAAAAGGTTCTATGGAGGAGTAGAACAGAAGAACGACACTCCTCACACAAGTTTGTCGGTATGGGCGCTGCTCGATGAGGGCGCCCTTTTTCATGTGCTTGCCAAATAATGGTTTATGCGTAAAAATACTCACCGTGAGGAGTTGAGATCCTCCGAGCAGTGGAAACAAGGAAACACGCGCTCTAGATCTCCAAGAGAACCTGCCTTTGGCAGGTTTTTTTGTGCCTACTCAATAGTGCTGCACATGACACTCAAGAGAGTCGCCTGATGATGATGTACAAGCGATAAGGAAAAAACACAGCAAGATCTGCCTAGATTAAGAGAATCCTTTATCAAGTCTTTCGTAAGTGATGAATGAACTCCGCCTGAGAATCTATGAACAGATAATTAACAAGACTCCAGGTGGTAGAACTTCTTTGTTCAATAAAATATGTGGTGTTACTATCTTTATTTCGATATTTTTTGCAGTAATAGTTACTGAGAATTCAATAGATTATCGATTTGGTGATCAAATAGACCTATTAGATTGGATAATTGGTGGTTTATTTTGTATTGAATATATCTGTCGCTTATGGGTAGCACCTCTTGAAGACAAATATGGCAAAGGCTTGAAAGGGGTTTTGCGTTACATTATTTCGCCAATGGCAATTATAGATATCATTGCAATCGTCCCTTCATTTATTGGTGTTCGCGCTGAATTAAAGATCTTAAGAGTCATCCGCCTACTTCGAATATTGAAGATTGGAAGAAGTGAGAAATTTAAACAAAGTATATTTCACTTCAATTATGCCCTTCGATCAAAGAGTCAAGAACTCCAAATTTCAACTTTTTATACAATATTGCTCTTACTAATTAGTAGCACCTTTATGTATCTTGCCGAGTCATCTATTCAACCAGAGTTATTAGGTTCAATTCCAAGATGTCTATGGTGGTCAATTACAACGGTATGTGCTGTTGGATATGGCGACTCAATTCCAATTACAGCACTTGGGAAAACAATTGCATCGATAACCTCTCTTATGGGTATTGCTGCAATAGCAATACCTACAGGAATACTTGCTTCAGGTTTTAGTGAGTCACTTAGTGTTCAAGAGAAGGTGCCTAGAGAAGAAGAATTAAACAAATAATTCAAACCAGAATTGAAGAGAAAATATCTTATTCAAATAAGTTTCTACCTTTTCCCTAGCACCTTAAATATCATTCCCTAGCATTTTCCCTATCACCAAAATGGGACCTACTGATCCTTTCTGGAACTAACTAAGAGTATAAATCTCGTGAATTCCCTAAATTGCAGGAATAGTGGGACGCCCTGGTACTTCCTGGAACGTCCTGGGACTTAAAAATACGGAGAGGGTGGGATTCGAACCCACGGATGGTTTCCCATCAAACGATTTCGAGTCGTTCGCTTTCGACCACTCAGCCACCTCTCCAAACAAAATACAATTTATATTATATATAATATAAATTTTTTCATTTAAGGCATAGATTCAAAACAAAAATTAATTTTTGGCAAAGCTTTAGTGGCATAACTTATTTAATATAATATTAAATTTTCTGCAAAATAAAGATAAGTT
>QCFB01000030.1 GCA_003280345.1 Prochlorococcus sp. AG-363-A16 | reverse complement strand
TGGTCTTCTCGTAATCATCTAAATCCATCAAAATCAATTTAATCTTTCGTTCAAAGGCAAATACATAGCTCCCGATCTACCAAATTAAAGATATTGCAGGTTAATTACTAGCCTGCAGAATAAGAGGAGTACATGTGAACCTTAAAAAGTCATTTGTGCTTACTCCTGTTTTTCAGGTAATACTCAAAAGATTAAAACCTCAAAGAATCAACGGATTGCTAAGCCTTGCTGACTGTTTATAGAAGCAATCGAGCTGAGTGGTTGGCGAATGTTTTGTCGGAACAACTTCGACTAACACCGCCAGAACTCTTCGAAACTGTGGATATTATTGTAAATACTTGGCCTACCAGTAGATGGCTAGGAGAACAACTAGCCACAGCAAATGAAATTAGTGCTCTAGTTCGCTATCCGTTCCCAGGAACACATTTAAGGCAATTGGTAAAATTAGTACTTGGTATAGACGACGATGAAGAAGATCCTTGGAAAGCCAATCGATTGGTCTGGGATCTTCTTGATGTATTACCTGAACTTCTGAAAAGTGACGAAGCTGGTCCAATCAAGGAATGGATTAATCAGCACCCTTCTCAGCCAGGACAACTAAATAGAGAAAAGTGGCAACTTGTTAGGACAATCGCTGATGCATTTGATGACTATGCCCTATATCGAGCAGATTTAATCTCTAATTGGCTAAAAGGTATAGATCCCTCTTCCTCCCCACTAAAAGGACAAATTACTAAAAAAGATTGGCAGCCATTATTAATGCGGCTACTTCAAAAACACATTGATAGAGAACCCTTTGGACTACAAGTCAAACAAGCCATCTCGAAATTAAAACGTGGTGAGTCTCCTGCAAAGAAACTACCAGAACGTCTATATATCTTTGGACTAAGCAGTCTCGCTCCTGTTCAAGTTGAGTTAATACAAGCCCTTTCCTGCGCAATAGATATAAAGTTTTTTCTTCTTACCCCATGCCGTGATCTTTGGCATCGTTGCGAAGTTCGCAGAGAAAAACTGGGCCAAGAGTGGACTGATCCACCTGATGGAAATTGGCTACTTAATTCACCACGTCTTGAAGCAAACCTTGGTCGAATGGGTGCCGAGTTTCAACAACTTCTCGAAGGGAGTGGAGAGAATCAACTCGGAGAGCTGCAAGAAGGTGATCTTTTTGCTGCACCTGCAACCATTGCATGCCAGTCAAAACGAGACCCTACTCTTTTAGAAGAGCTCCAACAACAATTAGTCAACAATGATGCTCAAAAGCCTTTGCAAAGTTTTAATCGAAACAAAGAAGATACGTCACTACTTTTTCTTGCCTGTCCAGGTCAACTTCGACAAGTTCAATTAGTTCGAGATCAAATTCTTCAGTGGCTTGCCAAAGACCCAAGTCTAGAGCCTAGAGACATATTAATAATGACCCCACAAGTGAAGCGTTATGCACCTTTAATAGCTTCGGTTTTCAACGATGTAACAGCTACTAATGTGCTCCTCCCATGGAGGATAACTGATCGTAGTCAACAAGATATTCCTGGATTATCGCAATGTGTTCTGGAACTATTACTACTCTCAGGGAAACGTCTTAATGCTTCTACTTTAGACTCTTTATTAACTAATCCTGCCATTCAAACTCAAAAAGATCTTAATCAAGATGATTCAAGCTTAATTAGCGACTATCTCCAAAAGACAGGGTTTCGATGGGGAATTGATGCAGAAGATCGTGATGGGGATGAAATACATAGTCTGAGTTGGTGCCTTGATCGCTGGTTATTAGGGTTAGTCCTGCCACAAAAACCTGGCCTGGCACCTGGAGGTGTCGCTCCTTTCTCAAAAGGTATTGCTGCCAATGACCTCTTGAAATGGTGGAATTTACTTTCCCAATTTTGTAATCTGCTAAAAGAGTTACGTCGTCCACGAACATGCGAGCAATGGATAGATCTATTGAAAACACTTGTTAAAGATCTCTTTGATGATGGTGGTCCTTGGCGCTGGGAACTGAAGAGTTTCCTTTCAGCTCTTGAAGACTGGAGACAAGTTGCTGGCAAATGTCAATTAAAACTAGAGGCTTCAGTGGTTGCAGATGTACTTACTGAAGCTTTAACCATTGAGGTTGGTAGGTTTGGCCATCGGACTGGTGTATTAACAATTAGTGCGCTTGAACCAATGAGAGCTATTCCTCATAAGGTAATAGTTCTTATGGGATTAGATGCAGATGTTTTCCCTCGTCAAAAAGACCGTCCAGGCTTTCATTTATTCAACGAAAGGAGGGAGCTTGGCGATCCTCGCAGTAATGATCAAGACCGTTATGTACTTCTAGAAGCTTTAATGTCTACTAGACAACATTTATTGATTACCTGGAATAGTCGAAATGAAAAGACTGGAGAACCTATCCCAGCGGCAAATCCAGTTCAACAATGGCTAGGACAACTAAAAAATGATTTAGGAGATAATTATTTTAAGGGGCTTTTGAGAGAACCACACCCAAATGCTCTTGCCAGAGAGAATTTTCTTCCTACAGACAATAGTCAACCAATAAGCTGTGACGCCCGCAACTTCAACGCTCGTTTATTGATTGAAAAAAACAATAAGAAAATAAACCTAGCTCTAGCCCTACCTCTGAAATGGCACTCTCCCAGCACAAAAGAAAAGGTCCCCTTAACAAATGAACAACTAAAAGCCTGGCTAATAGCACCACAGAGTGTTTGGCTTGAACAATATCAACTACAACCGAAAGAGTGGATTAACCCCCTACAGAATTTAGAATCTCTTGACTTGAATGAATTAGAGAGGCAACGATTGCTTAGAGAACGTCTTGAAGAATTAGTTGAAGTGGCTTCAACTTCAACTAATTCTTCATTCAATAATATAGGCCAAGAAAGTTGGGTACATCGATATGCAGGGCAAGGTAAATTACCTCCTACTGCAGCGGCTTCTATCGAGTGTGAACTGCTTGAGAAACGTTGGCAAAACCTCCTATTCACTCTTCAATCATTTGGTCCATTAAAAAAGCAACTACTAGATCTAACTGATGGCTCAGAAGAAATCCTTTGGGCAGGAGACGTTGTCACCTTGATCACACTTGGGAAACTAAAATGGAGAACTGTTATGGAGGGTTGGCTAAGTCATCTCCATACTTGTGCAACGAACAACTCTCCCTTGGCAACTGTGGTGATAGCACGTCACTCATCTAAATTTAAAAAAGATCAATTCGATATTGCACTTCAATGGAATCCAGTTTCTGCAGAGATAGCCAAAGGTCAATTAAGTGCGTTACAAAATCTTGCCTATCAAGGACTTAAAGAGTGTTGGCCTATACCTCCTAAAAGTGGCTGGGCACTTGCACAAAGCAATCAACTCAGCCATCTAAAAGGGGAAAAAGCATTTCAGAAAGAATGGGAAGGAAGCTTCAATATCCCAGGGGAATGTGAAGAGCCTGAGATGCAGCTTTGCTTTGGTGTTAACTACAAAGCAAATAATTTTCTTTGTAGCGAAGAATTCAAATCGGCATACTCAATGCTTTTCATACCATTACTTCAAAGTCTGGGAAAGAGGAAGGGCCTTAAAGATTGGTTGGGATAAATGCCCTGAAATATCTCAAGATTCAACAATAATTTAGTAGTTATACGACTATTTTTAGTAGTCATTTTATAAATCAGGATTTATAAATAGATTCTCTTCCATCTAAAGGCCTACCATAGAAAAGTTTAAAAAAAGCCTTACTCATCAATATAAATGTTTTCACTTATTAAAATGCCTATCATTAATGGATTTCATTTGAAAAACAATTCTTTCGCACGTCATAATCATTAAATTAAAATCAACCTTAATATTGACCTTTAATTCCTCAGTATTCAAAAGCATGAAATGAAGACTCCTAAATTTAAATTAGTCCAAAGGAGTCTCAAGATGGCTTTTTCTGGCTGGGGATTTCGCTGGGGAGGAATAATTGATAATCAACAAGGTGAATGGTGGCTACTTGGACAGATAATTCTTATTTCAGCTCATTTAATACCGCCTTGGCCAAACTTAAGGTTTTTCGGTTTTATCTGGCCAAAGAATCTATCGGTTGTTGGCTTTTGTCTATTGCTCATAGGAATTATTTTTATAGCAAGAGCTTTCTTTTTCTTAGGGGCAAGCCTTTCACCATTGCCAAAACCCAAACCTAATGCAGAATTAATAACAATAGGCTCCTATAGCAGTTGTCGTCACCCTTTATATAGAGGTCTTGTAATTAGCTCAGCTGGAATGACTATTGCTCTTGGGAGCATTCTCCATCTTCTTTTTTGTGCAACTTTAATCGCCTTGCTTAAAGGTAAAGCCCAAAGAGAAGAAAGGGAACTTTTAAAGATACATCCTGAATATCAAAAATATTTAACAACCACACCAGCCATTATAAAAGGATTCCCATTCCTTGATTGGAGAACATAAATCATAAGATTGAAAAAAGTGCCAAAACCTCAAATCAAGCATTCATTGGACAATGAAGTCCAAGCAAAATATACCCTCCAAAGCTAGTGAATATAGATCAGATGGATGGTAAACAGACTAAGTCTCGACTTAAATTCGACCCAAATGACTATCCTCTCACTCCAGGCCTTCGACTCCTAGAAGCGAGTGCAGGCACAGGCAAGACTTTTGCCCTGGCACACCTAGTCTTAAGGCTAGTAACGGAAGGTGGGTATTCAATCAGCGAGATTCTGGTGGTTACTTTCACCGAAGCCGCTGCAGCAGAGTTAAAAGGAAGAATTAGTACTCGTCTTGAATCTGCATTAAAAGGCATCGAAGCCTTAGGACAAGGCATTAATGAAATAGCATCAGACGAAGTCCTCCAACAATGGCTTAAATCAAAAGCTAATACTGAATCAACTAGATGCTATTGGGCAAGCAAATTATTAGAAGCACTAGAAAACATTGACAATGCTGACATAACGACAATCCACGGTTTCTGCAAGCGAACCTTACGTAGGGAGGTGCTAAACAATAATCTCTCTCTCAATCCAGTACTTGAAGACGAAAGTGAAACCTTAATCTCAGAGATAGTTCATGATTACTGGAAAAAACAGGTTCTTGCCCTAAAGCCTAGAGATTTAAAAGGCGTTAAGGATTCTGGGCTAACTATTGAAAGTCTTGGGAAAAATCTTCTAAAAGTCGACAATGATCCAAGCTTGATTTTGGAATTTGAAAATTCATATTTAAACATTTCAGAGACGTTAATCAATCAATTTGAAGGATGGGTAGCTGATCGATGGGCTGAATTTGTTTCTTTATGGCAGCAAGAGGGACTTGAGTTAGAAGCAGGTCTCTGTAATCAAGCCAAGCAATGGCGAGCTCAAGGAATTAAGGATACAAAACCTTTTAGCCCTAACCCCAACAAGAATCGACATGAAGAAATCAACAGTTGGATTTCAAATGTCAACCGACAAAGCAAATCTGATGGGTTAGCCCCGCCTTCTTATGAAGAGATTCGACAACAAGTCCTGTTAGGTAATTATTTCCACCCAGGAGTTCTAAGTCAAACAGCGCAACGCATTGGGGAAGAGCCACAATCTCTAATAAAACCTAAACTTCAAAAAGCAATTGCAGCATTATGGGATGGTCCTGCTGAACAAGTTTGGGAGCATTCGTTGGCATGCACATTAAATACCTTAAATGAACGAAGGAGGGAACTTGGAGTAATCACTTATGGAGGTCTACTGCAAGCCCTAGACCCACTAAAGTTAAATATTGACCATAATCAAAAAAGCCCTTCAGTTAAAAGCCAATTATTTGAAAGTTTGCGTTTGCGTTACCGAGTAACGCTAATTGACGAGTTTCAAGACACGGACTCATTACAATGGCGTTTGCTTAAGAATGCATTTGGGAATAGCTCTGAGAATCTCCTCCTTATGGTAGGAGATCCTAAGCAGGCTATATATCGGTTTAGAGGTGGTGACTTAAATATCTACATGGAAGCCAGGAGTGAAGTTGATCGTATTGATGAGCTATTAGAAAACTATCGAACAATCCCCTCATTAATGAAAGTGATGAATCTTTTAATGGCTAAAGGACTTCAACGTTCGTCATTAAGAGTTCCTGCCTTAACTCCGAGAGTTAATACACAAAACATTGAATTATCAAAAACTCATAATCCATTCCAACTATTAACTATACCTCCAATCTCTACAGGTCTAAATGTCAACTCAAACTCGATACCATCAAAAAGTGAGCTAGAAAAAATAATACCTACAGCAGTTACAAATATCATATTAGACATCCTAAAGGCAGAACCAAATGATTTATCACCTTCTGATATTTGCATTTTAGTTAGTCGTCATAGCCAAGCAACGAGTATCCGTGAAGGTCTTGCTATTGCAGGTTTGCCTACTAGGCTTGTTAGCCACGGGGATGTACTAGCAAGTGAAGCTGCTCAGGTTTTGCAACGCTTCCTTGACTGCCTTGCCAAGCCAAATGATTCAAGATGTCTTCGACTAGTTGCTTGTTCACCTCTAATGCAAATGAATATAGAGGAAATGAAAACCTTAGAAACTAGTGGCGAGCTCGACCAATTAGCTGTCCGGTTCAACTATTGGTCTAAAAATATTTCACATCTAGGTCTGTTGTGCTGCATATCTGAATTACTCGAAGGCCAAACCCTTGCTGATCTTTCATCAAGGAGCCGAATACTTGATGATCTCCAGCAATGTGCTCAGTTGGTTCAAGAAGCTATGCAACGACAAGGACTAGATATAATTAGTGCTGCAAGATGGCTCAGACAACAACGTCTCAACCCTATAGGAAAGATTCCTGATGAGCGTGAACTGCATAGTGATGTCGTAGAGAGTGCCATAAACGTAGTAACAATTCATCGAAGCAAAGGGCTTGAGTATCGTGTAGTTATTTGCCCCTACCTTTGGGAAGCACCACCCATTCCAAATGGACCTTTATGGCCCTTAAGGAAAGAAAATAGATGGCTACTAGCTCTAAATAATAAGTGGGGAAAAGGCAAAGAAGCTGCTAATGAAGCGAAGCAAGCTGTGCTGCAAGAAGCAGAAAGACTGGCCTATGTAGCACTTACACGAGCAAAAGATCAACTTGTAGTGATATGGGCTAAAGCTGCAAAACAAGAAGAGAATCCACTCACTTCCCTATTATTTGGCCCAGATTCAATCAACTGGTCTATCAATGAGCTAACTACTAAGCGAATGAACGAGTGGCTGAATAAAAATGAACTGCAGATTAATATTCGTCCAGCAAACATATCTAATATTGATGATTATTGGCTTCCACCACCATTAGAAGGTGAGCTCATGCTTGGTGCAGTGCCAAAAAGGAATCTAGATATTAGTTGGAGGCGAAATAGCTACTCATCATGGGTAAATGACTACCACTCAGTCGAAAGTAATAATTTAGACCCAATCGGATTAGATGAAGGGAAAGATTTTGATCAACAAAACAAGGAGTTTTTGATCAATCAAGAAAACATAAAATCAAGCTCAGATCTTGAAAAAACGTGGTCTGACCAAAGTCCTCTCGGGAAATTTCCACGTGGAGCCACTGCTGGTGATTGCTTACATAGAATTCTAGAAAGAATCGATTTCACAAAACCACTCAATGAGGCAAATACATCCAAAGTGATCCAAGAAGAGCTTCTTAGAGCTGGAATTGATGTCAATATGCTCAACATTGTCCAAGATGGTCTTACCTACTCATTAAACACACGAATTGGAGGCCCATTAGGTGAACTAAAACTAAGTCAACTGAATGAGAAGCGTAGAATTCATGAATTAAGCTTTGATCTTCCAATTGCCCAAAGAGGTAGACAAATCAGGCCTATTGACGTTGCAAAAGCATTTCAAGAAAGTCCAGAAGCTCGTTATGGTTCAAGCTACGCAAAAAAAATCACAAATCTAGATTTTTGTAGTCGAGGATTTCTTACAGGTTCTATTGATCTTGTTTTCACTGACAAAGAATGTGTGAAGGATGCACGTTGGTGGGTCGGAGACTGGAAAAGCAACTGGCTAGGAGAAATTGATTCAGAAGGTCAAGTGATTGCAAGTGGTCCCAGGCACTATCAAGAAAAAGCCATGGAAGAGCAAATGATTATCCACCACTATCCACTTCAAGCTCATCTTTACCTTGTTGCACTACATCGATTCTTAAGATGGAGGCTTCCAAACTACAATCCCAATAGTCATTTGGGCGGATACGTCTATTTCTTTCTTAGAGGTCTACCAGGTTCAAAAGCAATGAGCGAAAAACCTCTAAATATAAAAGTGCCTGGTCTTATTGTTGAGCAAGCACCGGTCGAAAGAATAATTAAACTTGACCAATTGCTAAAGCAAGGAGCCAAATGAGAAGAGAAGCTTTAGCAACTTCAACTACGAAATTAAAACAAGCATTATTTCAAACTCTTCTAAAACGTTTCCCTCCCAAAAAATATTCTCCTCTTTTAGAAGACATTGTTAATTCTCTTACAGATGCACTATTCGAAGGTGAGATTCAGATATCTCTAAGCAGCAATTTGCCCTCTGAGGGAGTAGAAAACACAGCTGGGCATTGTGCACATATTCAAGCTCTCTTTGATAGTGGTTGGTTGGACTCGGAAGGATCTCCAATAGTCTTAGATGATGCTAACAATGTGAAATGGCGTCGCTGGCATGAAGAGATGAATAAAGTTCTTAAGGAGCTACAAAAAAGATCCCTCATAAAGAAATCGCAATCCACAAATCAATTATCAAAAGAATTTTATTCAACACAAACACGTCTAAATAAAGAGCAAAAAGCTGCTGTTAAAGCAATTCTTGATAAGCAAGTAGTGTTGCTCAGCGGAGGGCCTGGGACAGGTAAGACAAGCACAATTGCAAAAATGATTGAAAGGGCTTTAGAAAAAAATCCATTATTAAGGGTTGGATTAGCAGCACCAACTGGAAAAGCAGCAAGGCGTCTCCAAGAGACTTTAAAAATAGGGAATAAGACAATGGATACTAGATATCAAAAGGTCTTAACTAATTCCCCATGTAACACTTTGCACAAATGGCTCGGAGCAAATCCAGGAGGTTTTAGTAAGAACAAGCGAGATCCTTTACCTCTTGACCTTTTTGTTATCGATGAAATGTCGATGGTAGATCTGACATTGATGAAAGCTTTACTTGATGCCTTACCTAAACAATGTCAAATGGTCCTTGTAGGCGATCCAAATCAATTGCCTCCCATTGAAATCGGAGCTGTCTGGCATGAGCTCCAACAAGAAAATATTCGGAAAACATTTGGGGAAGGAGCCATTCATCTTCATAAGCTATATCGTAACCGTGGAGCGATCGCATCCTTAAGCGAAATTCTCTGTAAAGGAAATCTCAAAACATTTTGGGTAAATCTATCTAATCTTCCTAAGTCAGCAAATATCAAAATGTATTGCCATAGGGGCAATGCCATCCCTGAACAAGTTCTACAACGACTTAACAGCCATTACAAAAACATCCAAAAACTAACTCAACAATTTGAAAAAGATCTCCATAAAAGCCTTCATTTATTAACAAGTGAAGAGGAGTTAAACATCGGATTTAAAGCAGAACCAGTTGTAGATGCCCTTGACGAATTAATTGTCCTTTGCCAAACAAGAAAAGGTTCCTGGGGAGTAGAACATGTTCACAATGCACTGTTAGGGAAAGATTTTGCATTGGGTTTGAAAAAGTGGCCACAAGGAACTCCTATTATGTGTTGTTCAAACCAGCCTGAACTAGGATTAGCTAATGGTGATATTGGGGTAGTCATAGGAGAAGAAAAAAATCGCCGCCTCTTGTTCCGTGTTATCGCAGACAATCAACAAACAACAATACGATTAATTCATCCAGCAAGACTCAAAATCTTTGAGCCTGCCTTGGCAATGACAATTCACAAAGCACAAGGAAGTGAAGCAAATAAAGTGATTCTTCTTTGGCCTGAAGTACTCTCCACATCTTGCCTAACCGCAAAACAAGACGAACGTCATGAAGACTACGAAAAGAAATTGCTGTATACAGCAATAACACGTGCAAGACAAAAGCTAGATCTTTTTACTAAGTCCTAAAGTTCTAGGCGCCCAATGCAAGGAATACCCCTAGCAAAATGTTTATTAGAAAAAATTCAAAGGTGGGGAAATAAAATTGGCTTTCCATAGTGATAAATTAAATAAGTAAACCTTTAATAAGGCGAGTCAACACGGCACGGTATATACCGATTGGACGTTGTCTGCCTGATTTGAAGGACCAATTAGGCCAACACAACTCCCTAGATGATTAATACAAAAGCACACGAGGATTTCTCGTGTTCAGTAGATCTCACTGTGTCCGAGGACACTAACCAACCAGCTGAAGAGCTAATTATTGACTCTACAAAGTCAAAAGCTGACCCCTTGGAAATTCAAGATGTTGCAAATGAGAAAACATTGCATGATGAAACTACTAGCAAAAATGGCTTCGAGAGCTTTGGATTCAGCGATGAATTGTTAAAAACACTTGAATTAAAAGGTTATAAGGAACCATCTCCTATTCAAAAGGCTGCAATACCAGAGCTCATGCTCGGTCGAGATCTTGTAGGTCAAGCCCAAACAGGTACAGGAAAAACAGCCGCTTTTGCTCTCCCTATTCTGGAACGACTAGAAAAGAATCAAAAACTTCCTCAGGTTCTTGTTCTCGCTCCTACTCGTGAGTTAGCCATGCAAGTAGCTGAATCATTTCGTGCTTATGCAGCAGGACACCCTCACCTTAAAGTGATTCCTGTATATGGAGGCGCTGATTTTCGCTCCCAAATAAGTGCGTTTAAAAGAGGAATAGACGTTGTTGTAGGAACGCCTGGTCGAGTAATGGACCATCTGAGACAAGGCACCCTAAATACATCAGGTTTAAGAAGCTTAGTTCTTGATGAAGCTGATGAAATGCTCCGAATGGGGTTTATAGATGATGTCGAGTGGATTCTTGAACAGTTGCCAAAAGAAAGGCAAATGATCTTATTTTCAGCAACTATGCCTACAGAGATACGTCGACTCTCAAAGCGATACCTAAATGATGCTGCAGAGATTACTATCAAACAACAATCAAAAGAGGCTCGATTAATACAACAGCGATTTATTACCGTACGAAACTTACACAAAATTGAAGCTCTCAAAAGAGTCCTAGAAGCAGTTACAGGAGAAGGAGTAATAATTTTCACACGAACCAAAGCAATAACCCAATCAGTAGCAGAGGCACTTGAAGCTTCAGGACATGATGTAGCTGTACTAAATGGTGATGTACCTCAAAGTCAACGTGAGAGAACAGTCGAACGTCTACGCAAAGGCAGCGTCGATATTCTTGTTGCAACAGATGTTGCAGCAAGAGGTCTTGATGTTGAACGTATAGAACTTGTAATTAACTACGATATCCCTTTCGATAGTGAGGCATATGTTCATCGCATAGGTCGAACAGGAAGAGCTGGCCGTACTGGAGAGGCCATCCTTTTCGTCAATCACAGAGAAAGACACCTAGTAACGCGTCTTGAGAGAACATTAAAGCAACCAATAAATCAGATGGAGATTCCCAACAATGAAACAATAAACAAAAGTCGAATAGAAAAGCTCAGAAAGCGCCTTATATCTTCTGTAAAGCAAGGGAGAGAACATGAAGAAGAAACATCTTTACTTCAAGAGCTTCTTAGAAAAGTAGGTGAAGATTTGGATTTGGACTCTGATCAAATTGCTCTCGCTGCAATAAACCTGGCCATTGGCCAAGCTCCACTACTTGCAAAAGGCGACGAAGCTTGGATTCGCCAATCACCACAAGGCAATCAGAAAAATGAATTTCGTGACACACGACAACACACTCGTCGTCGCAATGAAAGGGATACTCATTTAACAGAAGAGAATATGGAACGTTTTCGAGTAGAAGTTGGACACCGTGATCGAGTTAAGCCAGGCAACTTAGTTGGGGCTATTGCTAATGAAACTGGACTACAAGGTCGATTGATAGGCCGCATACAAATTTTCGAAAAGCACAGTCTTGTAGACCTTCCAAAAGGAATGCCTGAAAGTATTTTCAATGATTTAAAGAAGCTAAAGGTAATGAATCGAGAATTAAAAATCCATCGAACTTCTTAAAGATCATCGAATGACTGTTACAACAACTTTCAACTTACTAATAAAAGTCATCGCATTCATCGGAATAGCCTCCACATCGTGCCTTGCTCAAAGCAAAACAAATGAAAGCTTTATAACAAGGCTGTGTCTTGCAGGGTTTAATTCAGAAATGGAAAGATCGGGTATTAATCCTCCTACAAAGATGGGAGATTTTACATGCAAATGTTTACTGGAAAAAATCAACAAAGGATTTTCTGTAAACTCTGCTCAATCAACCTGTAAAAGGGAAGCATCTCGAAAGTTTAACCTGTAATAGGAGGTATTTAATCAATATAAAGCCAATCATACAAATGCTTTAAAGCAAACTTTTTACTTTATAAAAACTATCATTAACAGCACAAAAAAACTTTTATTTCAAGGTTCTAAGGCATCAATATAGAACTAATTGCTTAATTGTAGCTAAGTCTCCTTTCATCTATTTCTACTTTCGTGACTTTATTACCTTTTCCGCTGTAGCGTAGTAATACATCAGATTCAGCTCACAGGCTCCAAACGGCACGCTCCAAAAGCTTCAGCTACCCGGCTACAGCATTAAGGGACTTTCCTTTTAGAACCAAGGCTTCACTGATCAAATCCCTTCAGTCCCTTTAGGAATGACCATTTACATAGGAAATCTGTCTTTCCAGGCAGAACAGGAAGACTTAGTCGACCTTTTTGGCCAATACGGTGAAGTCAAGCAATGCAGCCTTCCGTTAGACCGTGAAACTGGTAGGAAACGTGGATTTGCTTTTGTTGAATTGACTAATGATGATGATGAGCAAAAAGCAATTGATGACCTCCAAGAGGTCGAATGGATGGGGCGCATGATTCGAGTAAACAAAGCCACACCAAGAGAGAATTCTCGTGGTGGCGGCGGTGGTGGTGGTAGAGGAGGTTATGGAGGCGGAGGCGGAGGCGGAAATCGCTGGTAACCCACAAGAGAATTAATTGTTTCTAAGGCCCTACTTAAAGTGGGCGCTTAG
>QCFB01000029.1 GCA_003280345.1 Prochlorococcus sp. AG-363-A16 | reverse complement strand
GTTCTTTCTTTGGCTGCTGTAGCGGGATTGCAAACAGTTGGGATAATTTTGGTTGTTGCTATGTTAATTACTCCTGGAGCTACGGCTTATTTATTAACTGATAGGTTTGACAGAATGACTTTACTTGCAATTTTAAGTAGCTCTATTTCAAGTGTTCTTGGTGTGTATATCAGTTATTGGTCAGATATTGAAACGGGTGGATCGATTGTTCTTGTTCAGACAGTTATTTTCCTTTTGGCATTTTTATTTGCTCCTAGATATGGCATCCTCAAGTCGCAAGCCTCTATTAACTAAATAGTTGTGGCTAATCAATCAGAAATTAAAGTAAAAAAAGAACCATATTCAAATCAGAGTTGGCCTTGGTGGCCTTTGCTTCCTCTTTATCCATATGGAAGAAGACGGACGGTATTCGAAGAATTAATACCTGGAAATATTTGGGGTTTTCAGCAGTTGCAGGGTCTTTATTACGTAGCTGTTCCTGTAAGGCTCACTGTAGTGAAAGTATCAAATGGACTCATGTTGATAAACCCCCTTCCTCCTACTTCTGAGTTGCTTAGAGGCTTGTCTGCTCTTGAGAAACAGTATGGACCTGTCTTAACGATTGTTTTGCCTACTGCTTCTGGATTGGAACACAAGATTTCTCTCCCAGCTTTGGCAAGATCTTTCCCTAAAGCAGACTTGTGGGTTTGCCCTGGTCAATGGAGCTTCCCTTTTGCTCTCCCTTTGGATTGGCTTGGCGTTCCGAAATCTCGAACCAAAGTTTTATTAGACCAGGGATTGCCTCATCAAGAGACTTGTTCTTGGATCTCTTTGGGACCTCTAGATATAGGTTTGGGAAGATTTCAGGAGGTTGCTTGTTTTCATAAACCATCTCGAGCTCTTATGGTGACTGATGCATTGATTGGGATTGAATCGAAGCCTCCAGAATTGTTTGATTTAGACCCCACACCACTTTTGTTCCATGCGCGTGATAGAGGTGATCAGTTATTTGAAGACTCACCTCAAATGAGGAAAAAAGGTTGGGCCCGCCTTGTTCTTTTTGCTTCTTTTTTAAGGCCTAAATTATTAGAAATTCCACCATTGCTTGATGTAATAAGAAATTCTTTTAAACCTGGTTTAAGAAATGCTAAAGCTCATTTTGGTCTTTTCCCTTTCACTTGGAAAGAAGGATGGGAAATATCTGCAAGTAATTTGATGGGTGATAAAAAACCTTTGATACAGGTTGCTCCTGTTTTAGAACGTCTTGTTTTTCCAAGAGCAAAGCAGTCATTTATTAAATGGCTTGATGAGCTAATTAGAATTAAGGGCATTCGTTGGCTTGTTCCAGCACATTTCAGTGCACCAATTGAATTTAGAACTGGTCAAGTTAAAAGGTTGAGGAATAGAATTAACAACTCTCGCTGGGCAACTGGGGAAGGTGATTGGGGATTTCTTGATACTTTAGATAATACTCTTCTTAAGAGGGGAGTTGTTCCTTCAGACCCTTTAGAGGCTTTTAAAGATCAAGATCTTCAGGGTTAACAGACATTTCTTCATCAGAAAACAAAGATTCTTCTAACTCTTTCCTTTGTTCCATCTGTCGGAGGAAGTACCCAGTCATCATTGCTGAGGCCAACAAATTTGCAAAGTGATCCCTGTTTGAGGTGATTTTCATCTCAAATTGTTCACCAGGAAGTATGCCAAGAAGACCCTGAACGTTGTGCCTGATGATGTCTTGTATGTCAGGGCTGGCAGATTTGGCTACCCGTTGAAGTACATCAGGAGATTGCTCCTGAAGATATTGGATAAGTGCATTGCCTTCCTGTCCATCGTTACTATCCGTGGCTAGGAACTCCGGGTTGAACATCCCAGTGTGCTCTTCATCACAGATATGACCTTATCGCAGTATGGTCTCATTACTCAATATTTTTAGGGGTGGGGAACCGAATAGGTCCAAATCGTTTTAAAGGCCAATACCTCCAAACAGCAGTGCCAATAATGTTTTCTTCGGGAAGAGCACCCCATAAATGTGAATCGAGACTGTTGTTTCGATTGTCACCAAGAACCCAAAGAGAATTTTCTGGAACTGTGATTGAGTCCATTTCATATTTCATAGGCTCTTCTCGCCAGTAATCATTACTCAAAATTCCATTAATTATTAGATTTCCGTTGTGAACTTCGATTTTGTCCCCTGGTAAACCGACAATTCTTTTTATTAAAGCTGAATTTGAATTGTATCCAGCATCAATAAGTTGTTGTGGAGGTCTGAAAACAACAACGCTTTGATGGCTTAAATGTTTCCCTTTAATTCTAGTGAAGCGTGGCAGCAATTTTTCTACAAGGATTCTGTCTTGCAGTTGCAAGGTCGGCAACATTGAACCAGAGGGAATCCATCTTGGTTCCACGACCTGCCACCTTAGAAGGAGTGCAAGTAAGGACCAAATGATTAATGTCTTCCAGTTGATGGAATTGTTTGGTTCTTTATTAGATGATGAAGTTGTCATTGCAACCTTTGGTTTAGACCTTCTCTTAAGGACCATTTTGTCCGAAGATCTAATTACTGAAGTCTTTAGCACTGTCTTTAGCACGCACTAATCTATTCATCTGCCTAGAGCTTTTAAAGGGCTTTCAGGCCAAGGGCATGCAACATTTGGTTCTATGTCCAGGTAGTCGCTCGGGACCTCTGGCATTAGCTGCTGGTGGTTTACATAAGGCTGGGTCCTTAAAAATTACCACTTCAATTGATGAGCGATCTGCAGGATTCTTGGCTCTTGGTTTAAGTACTGCTATTGGGAAGGCAACTGTTGTAGTAACAACTTCTGGGAGTGCAGTTGCTCATCTCCTCCCAGCAGCTGTAGAGGCTGACCGTTCATGTCAACCAATTTTGTTGCTTACAGCGGATAGACCTCAAAGGTTGAAAAATTGTGGAGCAAATCAAACAGTTAATCAAGAAGAATTTTTACGTCCGGTATGTCGTTGGGTTGAAGAAGGGCCTCAAGAGGGAGTTCATTGCTTCACTCAAAACTCCCTAGATAATTTGGTTGAAACCGCTTGGCAAAAAGCTCATACATTTGCTGGTCCAGTTCATTTAAATCTTCCAATTGAAGAACCATTACATGCTTCCTTAGTTGAGCAAAGACAGGTTTGGTCTGGTTGGTCCCCAGTCACTTTCAAACAAGATGGATGCGAACTCAGCCGTCTGGGAACTGAAACCAAGGAAAAATTTTTTGACTTGCCAGATTTAGATCTTTCTCTCCCAGGGGTTGTAGTGGTTGGACCTTGGAGAGGTTTAAGTAAGAACTTAATTAATTTTCAAGATTGCCTTAGGAAGTGGCAGGCTCTAAGTGGGTGGCCAATATTTGCAGACCCACTTGCTGGAATCCACCCTAAACAGTCTGGATTAATAGAGAATTGGGAGTTGCTTTTGAATGCTGGATTTCCAATTCCTAAGGGCGGGATACAAGTTTTGCGATTAGGACCAATACCTGCAAGCCGGGCCCTCGAGGCTTGGCTGACAAGTCTGGGGCCAGGCCAGCTTTTAATTACTGAGGGAGATCCAAGGAATTTGGACCCTATTGGTTTTGCAAGTCAATGGAGCAAAGGGTTTTCTGCTTGGTGGAAACAATATTTAGAAAGAAATACTTTGCCCAAAGATCTCCCTAAAACCGAATCAAAACAATTTTTGAACAGGTTGCAAGTCATTGACCAAATTTCTCAAGCTTGGCTTGAGAAACATTTGCCATTGAAAGGTCAAATTAATGAGCCTTCTTTGGCTCACTGGATTCCTCGCTTGTTGCCCGAGGACTTAACAGTAATGCTTGCAGCAAGTAGCCCTGTTAGGGATTGGCTTTCTTTTGGAGGGAAGGCATCAATTTGTAGACGTTGTTTTGGATTTAGAGGAGCTTCTGGAATTGATGGGACTTTATCTCTATCTATGGGTCTAGCTCTTGCTCTTGGTCCAACAGTTTTAGTAAGTGGTGATTTAGCGTTGCTTCATGACAGTAATGGTTGGTTATTTGCTCACCCTCATTCTCCACCTTTAGTTGTTCTACTTATAGATAATGCAGGTGGCGGTATTTTTAAACAATTACAGGTTGAGACAAGTCCCTCTAGTGATTTTGAACAGTTTTTCTCAATGCCTCAATTAGTGGACCAGCTTGGACTAGCTGCATCTCATAATATTCCTTTTAAGGAAATCTCATGCTTAGAGGATTTGAAAAGTGCAATTGAATGGGGAATTTCTTTCCCTGGCCCTGTTTTACTTCGTGTTGTTACTAATTCGTCAAGCGACACTCAATTAAGAAATGAGTTACGTAAAGGCCTGATTAACCATCTTCAAGTTGTTCATCAAGATGGAGGTACCGATGTCTAAATCAATGGATAAGCAGCCAGGTTCTCCTGAGGCAATATCTCAGCATGTATTACCAGGAATTACCACTGTTAATTGGGAGCCCTGGTGTAGTTATAAAGATGTCTTACTTGATAGATGCCCTGATGGTATTGCAAGGGTTGCTATAAACCGTCCCTCGAAGAGAAATGCCTTTAGGCCAAGAACTGTTTTTGAGTTGTGTGATGCCTTCACGCGCATTCGTGATGATAAAGAGATTGGAGTTGTTTTATTTACAGGAGTTGGACCTGCAGAGGATGGTGGGTTTGCTTTTTGCTCTGGTGGTGATCAAAGTGTTCGTGGTGATGGAGGGTATTTAGATGAAGAGGGATTGCAACGTTTAAATGTTCTGGATCTTCAGCGAATTATTAGGAGCCTTCCAAAAGTTGTAATTGCTCTTGTTGCTGGTTATGCAATAGGTGGTGGACAGGTATTACATTTACTTTGCGACCTTAGCTTGGCTGCTGAAAATGCAGTTTTTGGTCAGACTGGTCCCAAAGTAGGTAGTTTTGATGCCGGATTTGGATCTGGTTATCTCGCGAGAGTTGTAGGTCAAAGAAAGGCTCGTGAGATTTGGTTTCTTTGTAGGCAATACGGAGCAGAAGAAGCTCTTTCTATGGGATTAATCAACTCTATTCAGCCACTTGATCAACTTGAGGCGGAGGGCGTTCGTTGGGCTAAAGAAATTCTTCAACACAGTCCAACTGCTATTCGTTGCTTAAAGGCTGCTTTTAATGCCGAAACTGATGGGTTGTCTGGGATCCAAGAACTAGCGGGACATGCAACTCATCTTTTTTATAGAACAGATGAAGCAAAAGAAGGCTTAAATGCTTTTTTAGGTAAGAGATCACCTGATTTCTCGAGGGAAGGCTGGCTGCCTTGATTTTTTTAGGCCTAGTAACCTTTAGAGTCGCGCCTCAACTTAATGAATTCAAATGCGCGTGTTGTTTGCTGCTGCTGAATGCGCGCCAATGGTAAAAGTTGGCGGAATGGGCGATGTTGTTGGTTCATTGCCTCCAGCGTTAGCCAAGCTTGGGCATGATGTTCGCTTAATAATCCCTGGCTATAGCAGACTTTGGAGATCTTTAAAAATTCCCAGCGAACCTGTTTTTAGGTCTCAAACAATGGGCAATGATTTTGCTGTTTATGAGACAAAACATCCTTTGAATGGATTGCCTTTATATCTTGTTGGACATCCTGCATTTGATCCTGAGGGGATTTATGGAGGGGAGGATGAAGATTGGAGATTCACTTTTTTTGCAAGTGCTACAGCTGAATTTGTCTGGAATTCATGGAAACCACAGGTTCTCCATTGTCATGATTGGCATACGGGAATGCTGCCTGTATGGATGCATCAGGACCCGGAGGTCAGCACTGTTTTTACTATTCACAATCTTAAATATCAAGGCCCTTGGCGCTGGAAGTTAGACAGGATTACTTGGTGCCCGTGGTATATGCATGGTGATCACACTATGGCAGCGGCTATGTTGTATGCAGATAGGGTAAATGCTGTATCTCCAACCTACGCAAGAGAGATATGTACACCACAGTATGGAGAGAATTTGGAGGGATTGCTTAATTACATCTCGGGGAAACTGCGTGGAATCTTAAATGGAATTGATATTGATGATTGGAACCCCTTAACTGATAAGGCTTTAGTTGCAAATTTTAGTTCTAATGATCTTTCTGGACGTGAATTGAACAAGCAGGCACTTCAAGAGAGGATGGGCTTAGAAATTAACTCTGACAAATATCTACTTGGGATGGTTGGAAGACTTGTTGATCAAAAAGGAGTGGACTTATTATTGCAAGTAGTAAAACGTCTACTTGCTTACACAGACTCACAAATTGCTGTCTTAGGGACTGGTGAATCGTCTTTAGAGTCTGCTCTTTGGCAATTGGCTATTGAATATCCAGGAAGGTTTGCTGTTTTTCTTACATATGATGATGAGCTTTCTAGGTTGATTTACGCAGGTAGTGATGCCTTCCTTATGCCAAGTCGATTTGAACCTTGTGGAATTAGCCAATTGATAGCAATGAGATATGGCTCTGTTCCTGTAGTTAGAAAGGTAGGAGGTCTCGTTGATACTGTTACACCATATGATCCTATTAATAATACTGGCACCGGATTTTGTTTTGACCGGTTTGAGCCGATTGACTTTTATACTGCATTAGTTAGATCCTGGGAAGCTTTTCGTCATCGTGATAGTTGGCGTAATCTACAGCTAAGAGCTATGACCCAGCTTTTTAGTTGGGAAAGATCTGCTCTTGATTATGAAAACATGTATAAGGATGTTCTTGGATTAAAAGAACCGTCTCCAGATGCCTCTGAAGTTGAGAAGTTTTCCGTTGGCCAAGACTTTGATCCTTCTCTTAAAAATGAGAAAATTCTTAAAGGTAAGGCTGGAGATCTAAAAACTAAAAAATCAAAACTTTGATTGTTTTATTTTTACAACTTGATGAGTTTTTCATTGATTCAATTAATAAAAACGTTTCATATTTTGTATTCTGAATGCCTAGAACCAATTTTCACAAAAGGTATCTACCTGCTCCATACAAAAACCCTTGGAGCTCCCTTGGTCAAGCACTAATAGCTGTAATTGCAGATTTGAGCCTTCGGGCAAAAGAAGCTTGGCGTAGAAATCTTCAAGGAGAATTTCCAACTCCATTGTTTTGGCCTGAAAGGCTTAGCAGCATTTTTTGGCCTTTATTATTATCTGCAATATTTATAGCAGTTCCCATTGCGATCTTATTATCTACTTCTCAATTAGGATTCATACTTTCTTTAAATTCTCAACAAGAAAAATTAACAATATCTAGTGCCATAGACAACTCTAATGAGGTAGGAGAGACACTCCTGGAAGCTAATAATTTATCAAAGGCAAAGAGCTTGGATCAAAGATTCAAACCTATTGAAAAAAATGCAAATGATAACAAGTCTTTAATAATTGATCCAGTTATAGTAGAAATCCTTCAAGAAGATAATTACTTTGATCAGTTTCTTGAAAATATATTGCTGGAATTAGAAATTACACCATTGGGGAATGGTATCTCAATTCGCGTTAGTGATGTCTGGTCTGATTTGACCTATTCCGATAAGCTATCATTGACTGAACATTTGTATACTCGACTTAGCGAATTTGGATATGAGAAATTGGAATTAAAGAATAAAGATGGACTTGTTATTGCCAGAGAACCATTTATAGGTAGTGGAATGATCATTCTTGATAGCAGTATGTCTTGATGCCCTTAACTATAAGAAAACTAGTTGAGACATGGGGTGTCCCCAAAGGGAAGATAGAATTTGATTTAGAAGACTCGATTGGGAATATCTGCACTGATACCAGAACCCTTCATAAAGGTGACTTCTTTATACCTCTAGTTGGGTCTAATTACGATGGACATTCTTTCATTGCAGATGCTATACGGATTGGAGCAAAAGGAGCTTTTGTCTCACGGAAATCGAAAATTTCTATTCCCGAGCAGTTCTTACATTGGATTGTAGATGACACACTTGAAGCATATCAAAAACTTGCTTTTCTACATCGATCTAAACTTCAAATTCCCGTGATAGCTGTAACAGGCTCGGCAGGTAAAACGACTACCAGGGAGCTAATATGCGCCGCAATTAAACCACTTGGTAAAGTTATTTCTAGCGAAGGAAATAATAATAATGATATAGGGGTTCCCCTTACCTTACTTAAAGCTAATTCAACCAATTGCGCACTCGTTTTGGAAATGGGTATGCGTGGTAAAGGTGAAATTAAACGTTTGTCTTGCTGCGCTCATCCTGATATTGCAGTTATTACTAATGTAGGTAGTGCGCATATAGGTCGATTAGGTAACCGTACTGAAATAGCTAAAGCAAAGTGTGAAATAACCTCTTGCTTAAGGCCTGATGGCCTGGTTGTTATTCCTGCAGGAGACCCTCTACTTGAAGATGTTTTAGGACGCAACTGGCAAGGTCGAATTTTGCGCGTAGCTATTCAAGATGATTTGTCTCAGGCTGTGAGTAATCACAGTCAGTTATCAATCAACAAATTTCCTAAGCCTGATCTCCTAGGGAATGTTGACCTTGCTAAAAGTACTCTTCTTTTAGGGGGGAAGACATATCATCTTCCTTTAGAGGGTCTTCATAATGCACGAAATTTTATGATTGCTTTGGCTGTTGCACGTGAGATTGGTGTCGCACAAAATAAATTGACTAATTTGAGTGTTTCTATTCCTGGTGGACGTAGTAGGCGTACGAAGATTGGTCAGCTCACAATCATAGATGATACATACAATGCTTCTCCAGAAGCTGTAGAAGCCGCCTTGGATATGTTGGTAAGAAGCCCAGGAAGACATTTTGCTGTTCTAGGCACAATGATGGAACTGGGAAACCATAGTGTTGCTTTGCATAAACGTATTGCCGAGCATGCGGTGAGTTTGGAACTTGATGGTTTGGTTCTAGTGGTTATTGGTGAAGAAGCTGAAGCAATGGCTTCTGTTGCAGGGGTCATTCCTAGATTTGCCATAGTTAATTCACCTCAAGAAGCAATAAAGCCGTTGCTTTCTTGGTTGGAATCGGGCGATGTCGTTTTGCTAAAGGCTAGTCGTAGTATTTCGATGGAAAGGTTATTGCCTTACTTTGAGGCTAATCAGTTTCCATGAATTGATTAGTTAGACCATTCTCTTTTGATTAGTTGTTTGGCACGCCCAAGACCTAATGAGTTGTTTGGAACATCTTTTGTGATTGTTGACCCTGCTCCTATAGTCACATTCTTGCCTAATTTGATTGGCGCGATTAGGACTGAATTTGCTCCGATCTTACTATAATCATCTATAAGAGTTTGATGTTTATTTGTACCATCAAAATTAGCAGTAATAGTTCCTGCTCCAATATTTACTTTTCTCCCAAGTGTTGAATCACCTATATAACTAAGATGATTTACTTTGCTCTCTTTCCCAATCGTACTCTTCTTGATTTCTACAAAATTACCTATTTTGCAATTGTCTTCTAGAGTTGTTTCTGGACGTATATTTGCAAAAGGACCAATATCGACATTGTTTGCGACTTTTGACTCTCTAATTATCGAATTAATTACCTTCACATTATCTCCAAGAACAGAATTCTCTATTAAAGTACCAGGGCCTATTTTGCAGTTATCTCCAATTTTACAGTTACCTCTTAAATGAGTTTGAGGTTCGATGATTACATCTCTACCGAACTCACAGTTCTCACTTAATGTACAACTTCCTTTGTCAATAAAGCTCACTCCTTTTAGCATCCATTCCTCACATAATTGCTTCTGGATAATTGCTTCGCATTTAGCCATTTGGATTCGATTGTTGACTCCACTAACTTCTTCGGTGTCATCTACTTCAAGGTGCATCGCTTCAGGTAATAGAGAAATTGTATCAGTAAGGTATATCTCTTTTTGATCATTGTTATCAGATAATTTCGGAAGAATCTTTGCTAACTGTTCCCAATTAAAGCAATAAATACCTGCATTGGTAAGTGTATTCAGCTTCTGGTCTTCGTTGCAATCGCGTTCTTCAATGATTTCCTTTACACGACCTTGTTCATCAGCAAATACTCGTCCATACCCTTTGGGATTATTGATTCTTGCAGTTAGAAATGTAACTCCACAACCATATGATTGGTGTCTTTTTATCAAGCTTTTTATTGTTTGTGGTTTAAGTAAAGGTACATCTCCGTTTAGAACTAAAAGTTCACCATTAAATCCCTTAAGGATTGGAAGTAATTGCTGTACAGCATGTCCTGTACCATTTTGGGGTTTTTGCATGACATACTCCAGGCCTTTGTGGTGATTGAGCTTTTCTTTCAGCAGTTCCACCTGATGGCCGACGATTACCAGTCGACGATCAGGGTTTAGTTCGTTTGAGCTTTTTAAAACCCTTTCAATGAGTGAGCTTCCAGCAATTTGTTGGAGGACTTTGGGAAGAGAACTTCTCATGCGGGTTCCTTTCCCAGCAGCCAATATGGCGACAGCAAGCATTGGAATTTGTCATCTTGGCCGGAATCTAATGGCTTTAGTCAGATTGCGCCTTTCTCCATCTTCGTCTCCAACTGCTTGTGCTTTCTAGTTCGCTCTGTTGTTGTTCTTCCTTTCGTCTTCTGATTATTTCTTTTGGTGTACTTATCCAGTTTTGATCTCGATAAGGAATGGCTGCATTCGTTAGAAGATGCTCCTCTTCCATATCACTCAATAATTTCCAGTGTGGATTTCTATCTTGCATTTTTAGATCCGTGGTTGTTGTACAGAACCCCACTGTCCCTGAACTCCATTCTTTCCCTTCGGATTGGATAGGAATTATTGAGGCTAACTTCAACCCTGATCTCTTTAGGCTTCCTCTTATCGCAGCAGATCTGCAAAAAGTAATTAAACGACCACCTTTAGCTAACTTTTTAGAAAGCTCTGAAAGGAATTCTTCAGTCCATAATTGAGGACATTTAGCCGGAGAGAATGCATCGAGCATTATGAGATCGAATTTGATAGTTTTCGGTAAAACAAATATCTTTTCTCTAGCATCCCCCCAAAGAATTTCACCTTTGCTATTACTGTTTTCCCATTTACCAGAAATATCAATTGAATTAAGAATATTTTTTACTTCAGCTGACCAACTGGAGTTGAAGTTTGGGTTTTTTAAAGCAATATTTAATGGTCTTCTATCAATTTCTAGCCCCCACCAGTTAAGAGTTGTATTAGTTATATCTAATGCTTCAATTAAACAACCGATATTATATCCAAGTCCTACACATACATCAAGCACATTAACAGCTTTTTTTGTTGAGAAGCGCTCAATTTGTGCAGGTGCTATGAATTTTTCCTCCGCTTCTTTTCTGGCTCCACTACAACAATGAAACCTTTCTTTGAAATAGCTGCTATGAAGACTAATGCTTCCATCAGCTGTTGAGCAAGTGGTTAAATTCCCAAGAGGGAGGCAGTCAGTTTTATTTTTAATCGTGGAGCCTTTCAAGATCTTTCCAAAAGTCAGGATATGAGACTGATGCTGCATCACTGTTAGCAAGTTTGGAGTCGCCTTCAGCAAGTAAAGCTGCTATAGCCAAACTCATGGCTACTCGATGATCTGTTTCACTATCGAGCTCAGTACCACGCAGTTTTCCGACTCCGTGAATAGTTAGGCCGTCAGAGTGCTCCTCGATCTTTGCTCCCATAGAGGTGAGTTGCCTTGCCATAACAGCTAATCGGTCTGTTTCTTTTACTCTCAATTCACTAGCACCTTTTATTTTGCTGATACCTTCGCAGAAACAGGCTGCGACTGAAAGGATTGGGACTTCATCAACTAAACGAGGAATGATTTCCTCGTTTAGTTGAAAAGGTTTTAGTTGACCTTTATGAATAACTCTTATGTCACCAACTGGCTCTCCTGCAACTTCTCTTTGATTAAGTATTTCGAAACTTGCTTCCATCTGCTGCATGATTTCAATAATTCCTGTTCTAGTTGGGTTTAGTCCTACATTTTCAATTGTTATTTCTGACCCGGGTACACAAGCTCCTGCTACTAGCCAAAAAGCTGCAGAACTGATATCACCCGGGACAACAACCGGTTGTCCTTTCAATATTGCGCCAGGTGTAATGCTGATGTGCCGTCCCATTTCTCCACCTACTTGAAGGTTCGCTCCAAATGCTTTCAACATCCTTTCGCTATGGTCTCTTGAATGTGCTGGTTCAATAACTGTTGTTGGCCCTTCTGCTGTTAGGGCAGCAAGAAGAATTGCTGATTTAACCTGAGCACTTGCAATTGGAGTTCCGATTACTGCTCCATGTAGTTTTTGTCCAAGCACAGAGAGTGGAGCGAGGTTCCCATTTGACCTGCCATGTACTTTCGCTCCCATTAATTTGAGAGGGTTGCCGACTCTTTTCATAGGTCTGCGTCGCAGAGAGTCGTCACCACTAAGAACGAAATGGTGTCCTTTGCGTCCAACAATGAGACCAAGCAACAGCCGCATTGTTGTTCCTGAATTGCCGCAATCGAGAATTTCGGCCGGTTCTTGGAGACCGTCCAATCCCACTCCATTTACTTCAACAGAATGTCCCTTTTTGATTGGACTAATGCTGACTCCCATGGACCTTAAACATGCTGCGGTGCTTAGTGGGTCTTCGGCTGGGAGCAAACCCTGAATAGTGGTTACACCTTCTGCAATAGAACCAAATAAAAGAGCTCTATGTGAAATTGACTTGTCTCCTGGTACGCGAACTTTTCCAGATAGTCGCCCTCCGGCAAGTAACTCACGAGCCGATGAATTAATGCTGTTAAAGCTCAAGGAATGAGACTCATTTAATCCATTTAAGTTTATTCGTCTGAGGGAACACTGAGTCTTTTAAGTCCTGGTTAATTTTTTTCTCTTAAAAGTTCATTCATGATGTAGCCAAATAAAGAGGGATCTGCTTCTTTAGTTTTCAAATCAGATAGTCCAAGCTCTTCCCACCTCAAATCTATTTTCGCTTGAAGATCTTTAGAGCGGTTTAACGCTTCCCCCCATTCATGACGTTTTTCCGGGCCAATTTTAGTTGTTGCATCAATGGCTAGCCTTCCTCCTAAACCTATTTTTTCACTGGCAAAGTCAAGACTATCGAAAGGTGTATTTTCTAATATAAACAGATCCCTTTGAGGGTCGACCTGGCTAGCGATTGTCCAAATTACTTGGCGAGGATCTCTTACATTGATAGTCGAGTCGACAACAACGACAAATTTTGTATAAGTAAATTGAGGCAGAGCAGTCCAGAAGGCCATTGCTGCTCTTTTTGCCTGACCTGGATATGCTTTTTCTATCGAAATGACTGCAAGTTTGTAACTTAGAGCCTCCATTGGGAGGAAGAAATCGACTATTTCGGGGATCTGTTGACGAAGAATCGGCGTATAGATTCTATTTAGTGCTATTGCAAGCATTGCCTCCTCTTTTGGAGGCCTTCCACTAAAAGTTGTAAGAAAAACTGGGTTTTTGCGATGAGTTATGCACTGGAAGCGAATTAAAGGTGAAGATTCAATTCCTCCATAGAATCCCATGTGATCTCCAAATGGGCCATCTTCTAATTCTTCGCCAGGAGTAATAGTTCCTTCCAAAACAATTTCGCTATGGCTTGGGACTTTTACATCAATAGTTTTGCATCGTGTTAGGCGTACCCCCTCTCCAGCATATAAACCAGCAAAGAGCCATTCGCTTAGTTGTACTGGAATTGGTGTAGCCGCTGCCATTACAAGTAGCGGGTGAACACCAATAGCAATTGCTATTTCAAGTTTTTTACCCATTTCAGCCGCTTTTCGGAGATGTCTAGCTCCTCCTCTAACGCTGAGCCAATGAACAGTCATTGTATTTTTTGACTGAAGTTGAAGTCTGTATACCCCTACATTTGGAATTCCATTTTCGGGATCTTTAGTGATTACCAAACCCAAGGTGATTGCTTTGTTTGCATCTTTCGGCCAAGGGCGAATAAGAGGAAGATCGTAAAGATTCAAGTCTTCTTTATGGATAATTTTTTGATGGCAAGGAGGCGTTAGGTCTGTATCAGGAAGAGCTTTTATTAAATCCCAAAGAATGTTTGCGAAATCACGTGTTTCTCCAAGGTTTTTTGGTGGCCGAGGTTGTTGCAAAAGGGCCAGCTTTTCTCCAAGGGTCTCGAGTTCTTCTGCATTGTTTAATCCCATGCTCCAAACGACTCTTTCCAATGTCCCAAGCAGATTCACTGCTACTGGCATATTTGATCCGATTACATTCTCAAACAGCAATGCTGGCCCACCCATGCCAAGAATTCGGTCACTAATAGCAGCCAACTCGAGATCTGGATCGACTTTGGCGCTAATTCTTCTTAGTTGCCCCTTCTCTTCAAGGAGCTGAAGGAAGTTCCTCATGTCACGGGACGCAGACCCAGGACCAATCAAAGGCATGAGGGTTAAGGCGTTTAACTAAATAATTTAGTTACTGTGACGCAAATTGATCACTATTGGGGTAATGAAGCTTTCTTATTTCCATGTCGCAGAAGATGTACCAGAGCACTTTGTTCCTGAATCTGCTGTAGTAATTGATGTTTTAAGAGCTACAACCACAATTGCTTGGGCATTAAATAATGGTGCAAAGCAAGTTGAAGTCTTTGAAGATCTTGATCAACTTAGGAAAAGGGCTTCAGAGTATCCAGAGATGAGCAGAATTCTTCTTGGTGAAAGAGGAGGAGCAAAGATTGACGGTTTTGATTTAGGTAATTCTCCACTAGGTGTAACACCAGAAATTGTTTCGGGTAAAAGTCTTTTGATGAGCACAACAAATGGGACTCGAGCTCTCAATCGTGTTCGCAATGTTGAAAAGCTTTATACGGTCGCTTTAGTGAATAGAAATGCTGTTGCAGAGAAGCTTTTAAGTGAAAAACCTAAAGAAGTATGGATTGTTGGCAGTGGTTGGGTGGGTAGTTATTCCTTAGAGGATTCTTTTGCTGCAGGTTCACTTGCTGCGCGACTTCTTGAACATGATCCAGATTGCATTGAGGTTGTGAATGACGAACTTGTTGCTGCTTTATCACTTTGGACTCAATGGAAAGATGATCGAGAAGCTTGTTTGCGCAATGCAAGTCACGGGAAAAGACTCTCTGGTCTAGGTAATCATGATGCTGATTTCAAATGTTGCTCTGAGCTTGATGTACTTCAAGTGGTACCAACTCAAGTAAAAGAAGGGGTGCTTTCTGCGTGATGATTCCTTAGAGTCAATTTTTCTTTCCAATTCTTTTGTCCGACTTCTTGGCGGCCGCTTTACAGCTAACAAGCACCTCGAAGCCAGAGGTTAATTTTGCTGTTGTAGAAGAGCAAATTGAACTTGCATCTCGAAGAGGTGTTGAGCTGATTGGGTTGCCAGAGAATTTTGCTTTTATGGGTGAAGATAAGCAAAGACTTGAGCTTTCTTCTTCTTTATCTGAACAATGCAGTCGATTCTTGGTCACTATGGCCAGGCGATATCAAGTTGTACTTCTTGGCGGAGGCTTCCCTGTTCCAGTAGGGGATGGTCAAAGAACTCTTAATAGGTCAGAACTTGTTGGTCGTGATGGCCAACTCCTTGCAAGATACGACAAGATTCATCTTTTTGATGTTGACCTTCCTGATGGGAATAAATATCAGGAATCAGCGACGATTGTTCCTGGTCAAACATTGCCACCAGTTGTGGATGTTCCTGGTTTATGTAGAGTTGGCCTATCAATTTGTTATGACGTTAGGTTCCCGGAGCTTTATCGACATTTAGTTGATAAGGGAGCGGAATTGTTAATGATTCCTGCCGCATTTACTGCTTTTACAGGTAAAGATCATTGGCAGGTTCTTCTTCAAGCTAGATCTATTGAAAACACGGCCTATGTTCTCGCCCCTGCTCAAACAGGGGTTCACTACGAAAGACGCCATAGTCATGGACATTCCATGATTATTGACCCATGGGGAACAGTTCTTGCGGATGCTGGAGCTTTTCAAGGCGCAGCTATTGCTCCTATAGATACATCTCATGTGGCTCGTATTCGAGAGCAAATGCCAAGCCTTAAACATCGAAAGCAATCTCTTTTTTAGTTGATGGCGTTGGCTTTTTTACGACGCCTTGCTTTTTTTAGTACAGGCATATTATCAAGTTTTTGTTTTTTAACAGCAGCTCCATCAAGAGCAGCAAGTGCTTTGGCTGCCTGGACTTTGGGTGAAGATGGTGTTTTGCAATTACGTACTTCTACGGGAGCACGCCTTGAAGCGTTCTTTCAATTTGCTGGAGATGGAAAAGGCGATAGGGTTTGGGTTGATTTCCCAGGTGAACTTACTCGTCCTCGTAGCTTTATTGGGACTGGTCCTATACGCCAGATTCGATTAGGAAAACCTTCTAAGGGAAAGACACGCCTAGTAATTGAATTCAATCAATTTGTCTCTCTTGACCCTCAAACTCTTAAGCTTGTTGGAGTCTCACCTGATCGTTGGAAGCTTCGCTTTGTTGGTATCCCAATAACTGGTATTCGTAAGGTTGGGGAGGGAAATCTTGTCAGAAAGACTTCAAGCAAATATCTAAGTCCTTCAAGAACTTCTATTGCAAG
>QCFB01000028.1 GCA_003280345.1 Prochlorococcus sp. AG-363-A16 | reverse complement strand
GGCAGCTTGTTTTTCAGCAATAGCTTTTTGCAAACTATATGGCTCAGCCTTCTTTTCGGCTAAAACATTCACCTCTTCTGCAGTGACCTCTTCTGCTCCTAAACCATCTGATGCAGAATTGTTTGTGGTCTCTTCGTTAGTCTCTGCCACTGGATCTTCGTTAAAAGATGTCTTTATTCTTATTTGAGTACTCGGCTTGTCGCAAAAATCACCGCAATCAATCCGACTTTTTAACAATGTGCTGAGATACAGCGATGAGAAAGCTCTAATAGAAAAATCCTGTTCTCTAAATGATCTGCCCAGGTTCTCTATAAATACCCAAAGCCCCTAACAGTCCACCTATAAACCCACTAAAATGTCCTATCCAGCTAATACCTTTAGGCACATTCCATGGGAGCAAAGATGAAAGGAAATGACCATACAACCCAAAACAAATAACGGTAAGGACAATTGCAAGAAAACGTTTTTCTAGAAAGCCAATAATCAACAAATATCCAAGGAGGCCAAACACCACTCCTGACATTCCATGAGCTGAAGTAGCCCAGAAGAAAACTTGGAATATTTCCACAAACAAAACACAGGCCCAGACTGAGATGTAATCACGCAGTCCTTTTGAAAGAACAAGCCAACTCAAAGGGAGAAACAAAAGTGTATTTGAAAGTAGATGGCTAAATCCGCTGTGACTAAAAGGAGCTGTAAAGATTCCCCACCATGGAGCCCCTCCTCCCATTAAAAGATTCCAATTTCCACCAAACCAAACCTGATCAATTAGCTCCTGAACCCAGGCAATTCCAACTAAAACCAAAGGGACGAAGAATCGAACTAATTTACTGGCACTTTTCATTTCAAAATTGCCATTAGAAAAAGCTGTTGGTTTTGATACTATTTTGGGATCTGCCAAGGCTCAAATTTTTTGACCTCAGATTTTCAAGAGCTTCTTCATCTAGAAAAGAAAAACAAAGTCGTTGACCTGTCTATTGGAGCATTAAGCAAGTGACTGACTTGCAAGGTCTTTTTGTTATCTTTTCTACGTAAGGCCACTAATCGAGAATTTTTTTATTTTTACTTGCAATTATCTTTAACCAAATCTCATCAATGAAGAAATAAATGCAGGCATGGGAAATTTAGAAGTTACATTGGCCAACAAAGCCATATCAAAGCGGTGTACTGCTGGAACGGTACGATCTAAAAGAAAAATCGCAAGATATGGAACGTTCATTGCAATCTGCCAACGCCACTTATAAGTAAGTATTCCCCATATTTTCTTGGCATAAGTCTTTTGTCGATCATTAAGACTGTCCCATTTATTTCCAAAGAACTGTTGTAAACGTAACTGGAATCGAACTTCTGATAAATCACCTTGTGATTGCATTGCCAGGCCGCGAAAGAAGGCCTTTATAGCGCATAGGAGTATTTACTTAATGACTAGCAGGTACAGTTCTTTATCAGTACAAACTAGGTTCTTCCTAGAGCTTTCGCTATTCGTCCTACAAAGACCTGATCGTTTGCCTCAGATTTTCGAGAACTTCTTCGTATACGCGATAGAACGATTCCCCCCTCCTAGACATCGCCATTCATAAGTGGACTAATAGCCCCAAAAGTGATCATCCAATCAAAATGATTGCTCCCTAGAGCAATTTCAGCAACCTTCTCCAGACTCGATATATTCCAAAGACATCATTCAGATGAACTGCCAAGCGACTTCAGGTAATCCAACCCGGCCCACCTTCCACACGCCCTTATATTTCAGTGATAAAGCACTCCCTTGCCAAGTGAGTGCTCCGGGCTCCAGTTCCTGCGAGGGCATGAACACAGACCTAAACCAATAGTAAAAGGGTCAATCTTTTAACCAAAGAGCAAGGCCACCTCCACGTCCTCTTGCTGACAGCCATTTACCACTTTCTTCCATAGCAATTAGCGCAAAGAAGGGCCTGTTCTTTTTACCTGGCAGCTCAAGCAAGCGACTAAACAAAACTTTTTTAGCTAGCTTGAGTTCTATGCGCTCAAAAACGAAAGGCAAAAGAGGTTGTGATCCTTTCAATTCGCCAGAGCCAATAAATTTGATTGATAAGAGCCCAAACTGAATTGAATTAGTAAGACCAAACTTCTCCTGCTCTCCATTAGTTTCATCTTTTTTCAACTCCAAGCTTGCACAAAAAAGTCGAAGCAATGAACTAGAAATCGAATCTTCATGATCGGTCCCTTGCTTCCACACTGATACAAACCTCCAAATACCAATTAGAGAATCAAATGCAATGTCACTGCCCTTTTCTCTAGCCACACTCTCAAGCTTTAAAAGCTCTTTTAAGCTTGGCATGCTTTTAATAGTTGAACCTGACAGTTTTGTGCTATTTAGATTTCCAAAAAGAGATGATTTATAGTTACCAACTTGAAGGATGAATAACAAAGCAAGCCCTATAAGAATCAAAGCTAAATCTACAGTTATGAAATCAGCGAGGGTCATTGTTCCTGTCTATTTTTCTAGTTATAAGTTAACGTTATATGGCCAGTTAGTGCAAATCCCACAAAGGAAGTCAATCTTTAATACATGGCTAAATTCCCAAAAAACCATGTATATATAAGACTCGACAAGATTTATAACTCAAGCAACTATTGGGCCTGAAACTGGATCAGTAACACCCAATTCAGATGATAACTCCTGCATAAAACTCCTTACTTCATCAAGATGTGCAAGCATCCTTGGCCTCGCCAAGGCTATAGCATCCTCACTTTCCCAAAGCCCTACAAAGCAGTAATCATTCTCTCCAGTCTTAGCAACATATTGAGATCTAAGACCCTCAGCATTAAATTTAGCCAGAGCCACAAAATATTGATCAACGCATTCGGGCTTAAGCTTGAATCGCACAACATTCATAAAAGAGGGCACTGACATTTCTTTATATTCAAATAATCAAAGTAGATCATATTTTTTAGGTTTGCAGTATTTTATAGGTCAACTCCTAACAAAAAAAGCAATCTTGGAATATTCAATTTTTAATGGTTTACGTTATTTGTTTTGGGAACTGCCTTCTCAGAAGGTTAATGAACAGTTGCTTTACTGGAATGAAAACTCCCCAAAACAGACCAAATTTTTGTTTGTGCTTTCCTTATAGACAATCCATGGCTAACTTTCTGCAGACTGAACATTTCCACAATGATTCCAAAAACATCTTCAAATGAACTGCCCGACATGCTCTATCAAAGTTTTTAGCGCTTACCAAGGATTGTGGCATTGACTGATAATTGCCTCATAATCTGGATTAGTTACGAATAAAAAAGGTTTAACTGTGTCACAAAGTAATAGAACAACTGGTAGGAAGCGGCGCTTCCTTTTCTATGGAGCATTAAATGTAGCCATTACAAATATAGTTTTGCAATTATTATTATTATTAGGATTGCCTACTGTAAAGGCCACTTTTATTAGTCAAGTTTTCAACGTTTTTCTTGGCTTCTTCTTATACGGCAAGAAGGTCTTCAGGATTGAGCGACTTCAAAAGAAAGCAGCTATGACATATGGAATGCTTGCAATAGTGCTCTGGGCTTTTAACTGGGGAGGAATAGAGCTAATCAATTTTTTAGGTCCATCTAGGAACCTAGCAGCATTAATAATGATTCCCTTTTTAGCGGCTGTTTCATATTTCAGTCAAAAATATCTTATTTTTGCAAAACGACCTGGCTCTATTATCTTTAACAATTAATCAAGTGTGGCTTATATGAACTCAAGTAGTTCTCTCCCTCTACTTTCTGTCGTTATACCTTGTTTCAATGAGGCAAGCACGATCTTAGACATAATTGATCGCGTTCGTTTAGCACCTATAACACCTAAGCAAATTGTTGTTGTTGATGATGGCTCAAGTGATGGTACCCGCGAGTTACTGGCAGGACTAAAGGCTGAAGACCTAACAGTATTAATGCATGATAGAAATCTAGGGAAAGGCGCTGCACTAGCGACAGGCTTTGCAGCAGCGTCAGGTGAAATATGCATTGTCCAAGATGCCGACCTGGAGTATGACCCAAGCGAATATCCAATTGTTATTGAGCCTATTATTTCAGGGAAAGCAGATGTAGTGTTTGGCAGCCGTTTTCAAGGTGCAGCTCCACACAGAGTAGTTTATTTTTGGCATAGAGTAGGTAATGGGTTCCTAACCTTGCTGAGCAATATGATGACTAATATTAATCTCACTGATATGGAAACATGTTATAAAGCATTCAGATCTGAAATCATTAAAAGCATAACTATTCACGAAAAACGCTTTGGTTTTGAGCCAGAGATCACAGCAAAGGTAGCTCGAATGGATTGCAGAATATATGAAGTCGGTATTTCATACTATGGAAGGACATATGAAGAAGGGAAAAAAATAACTTGGAAAGATGGTTTTAGAGCTATTTGGTGCATATTTAAGTACAATGTATGGTCTAAATAAAAATATTGATCTTGCACTCCAATCGAGTCTTTCATCCAATTAAGAACCTAAAAAAAAACCTGATTAAATTATTGCTAGCCTATTAAATTTAGTCAGAGGTTAAATCTAACCAACTTTGAAAAATGCGATTCAATTCCAAAAAGCCTTTATTGATATTCTTTGTTGGTTTTATATTCAGTCTCATACTTTATAGCTTCACGTTAGGCAAAGGTATTGTTTGGGGAGATAGTGCCAAGCTAACTCTTTACGCTATAGACAGTGAAATTCACTGGGAATCTATTGCGACGCATCCACTTCATACATTATTTGCAGGCTGGCTGCTATCAATCTTCCCTCACTTTGAACCAGCAACAATAGTAAATCTGCTTTCAGCAATTTTTGCATCTGCCAGTGTGGGCCTTACTGGACTAATTGCACGTCAGTTAAGTCCCTACAAGGAAGCTCCATATATAACAATGACCCTTCTTGCGTTCTCACACACATTCTGGACTTTGGCTGTTATTGCTGAGAGCTATAGCCTAGCCCTTTGCTTTGGAGCATTAATTACATGGCTTTTACTATTAGCCCAAGCAAAAAGGAATAATTTCCTAACATTAGGCTCTGGAGTTATATCAGGGCTATCAATTGGAGCTAACGCATTAACACTAATAGCGCTACCTGGTTTTATACACCTGCAATTGCTAAATACAAATAAAAGGAATAACCAAAATAAGTTACCAACAAAAATATTCATATATATATTTGGCATAATAATCGGGCTTTTCTGTTTAAAGTTACTTGCCTTAATCATCGGAGGCTTGGAGTTAAGTCTAAGCAGCCTTTTTTCAATAGTCTCAGGGCAAAGTAAAGAGTACATGAGGGGATTTAGCTTTTCTAAGCTATTACTATTTTTCCCAAATTTTCTATACCAATTTCCATGGTTCCCAACAGTTTTAATTGTGTGGGTAATCAAAAAATATTCATTCAGGCAAAAATTCAACTGTTTTAAGTATTTAAGAAATCTAATTAAAGCGATTTCATGGAATGAATGGTCACTAATCATTTGCTCATTCTCAGTCTTATTCTTTTCATCCTCTTACCAATATCAACGCCATTTCGTTTTTCTTTCATATCCCTTTCTCTTCATTTCAATTCTTTTAGGTTGCTGGCTAGCTCCTTGGTTCAGGGGTTCTAATTCATGCTTTTCGAAATTTCTTGCTCTTTTATTAATACCTTTTTTAAACATTGGTTTGTATACAACAGTTTTTCGAGTTCCAAAGATTGCTAATGTTTTAAAGACACGTGAGCTCCCTGGACGAGACTCCTCATATTTCTTTCAGCCTTGGAAGCACCTACTTAAACCTACAGCATCAGAATGGAGCAAAAACTGGCTTTCTGGGCTTCCAAAAGATTCAATAATACTCGCTGATTTTACAGTCTCACGAGTTTTAAAATTTACAAAACGGCAAATAAGTCGCAATGATCTTTCTATCTTAGAAACAGATGAGTTCCTAACAAGAACAGGGAGCAAGGGAGAAAAAGAATTTATTGAGTTAATAATAAAGCAAGTCAATACAGGCAAGCCTGTATACATTGGAGACCGCCATCCTGAATATTACTTTCTGCGTACATTAAAGAGTAAATTCAAATTAGTTTCATATGGAAATGGAGCACGGGTTCTACTCAGATGAATCAATATATTTAGGCCAATTTACTAATGTTTGCTATAAACAATATATATTTACAGCTATAACCTTCTATTGAATTCAAGAAGGGGTAGATAACAAAATCACGGCCGCCGATTGTGGGCCAAGTCTTTTATCTTGACTTAAGTCGATCTGTCCAATAAGAAAAAATGGATCGGTTGAATAATCAATTATAGGGAGCCAAGATTTACGGCTTCGGTTTATCAAAGCTACAACTGAATAGTCCTTTTTAGAAGGAGATTCAAGATCTAGATTCATTTTGCCAACTATTCCATCTTCTCCAAAAGTATCCCATTCAAATGTATCCCCATAGCAACTAAAGAGTTGTTTTCTAAGATCAACCAATGATCGAATAAAAAGTGTCAAGCCTTTATCAAAATCTTTACCCCAAGGGAAAGACTCTCTACAAGATGGTTCAATCCCCCCTGACAAAGCCGCCTCAGTGCCGTAATAAATGCAAGGAGCCCCTGGTTGTAGGAAAAGAAACAGCAGGGCAATTTTCAAAGCTGAGATATCACCCATCAGTGTATTTAAAGCTCTTGGCACATCATGACTATCTAGCAAGTTCAACTGGCTTCTATTTACCTCAGTCGAATACCATCCTAGAGTTATACGCAAAATATCAATAAATTGTTCACTTTTTAGTTTTCTTAATGGATAAAATGGGTTTACATAATTCTTATTTAGACTTTTGTCTGCAGCCCAGCATAAGCTACTCCAACCAATTCGATAATTCATTACCCCGTCAAAATGATTGCCATCGAGCCATGATCGAGCATCACCCCAAATTTCACCGATAATCCAGACTTCTGGGTTTTTTCTTTTAACTTTCTGCCGAAATTCAACCCAAAAATCTTGTGGAACTTCATTAGGAACATCAAGCCTCCAACCATCTATTCCGCGTTCTATCCAATACAACCCAACAGAAAGAAAATAATCGCGTACTGGAGGGTGTTGGTAATTAAATTTAGGCAAGGCTGGGTTATTCCACCAGCAAGAATAGCCAGAGGATTGGCCTCTTTTAGGGTAAGGACAAAGGGGCCATTTCTCTATACAAAACCAATCTTTATATGGAGAGTCTTCACCATTTTCCAAAAGATGGTGAAAAGCCCAAAAACCTCTACCACAATGATTAAAGACTCCATCAAGGACTATGCGCATGCCTCTGGAATGCAAACCATCAATCAATGCATCTAAGGCTTGATTGCCTCCTAAAAGAGGATCTACATGAAAATAGTCATAGGTGTGGTATCGATGGTTAGAGGCTGAACTGAATACCGGTGTGAGGTAAATACAATTAATGCCAAGTCTCTCAAGATAATCAAGTGAATCCAAAACTCCATACAAATCTCCTCCATGAAAACCCTGTTCAATTGGGTCAGAGCCCCAACCCTTGAAAACCAAATGGTTTTGAGCTTCTACCCTGCCACTTCTCCTAAAGCGGTCGGGAAAAATCTGATACACAATTGCATTGGCAATCCATGCTGGAGAGTTAACAACCAAATCTTTCTGACCCATTTCACTTTGCATTCGACCAACCCATCGCTAGCAATAGGGAAAGAGAAAAGCCATGGCTAGTAAGCCACTCCTTTTAGCCCTCGATCAAGGAACAAGTAGTTCTCGGGCCGCCCTATTCAATGAGGAAGGGCAACTAATTGATAGTTTCAGTGCACCACTAAGAATTGAATACCCTGCAGACGGCTGGGTTCAGCAAGATGCAAACAACATCTGGACCAGTCAGCTAAACGCAATGTCAGGTCTAGAAAAAAAGCTAAGTCCTCAGCAACGTCAAGCTGTTGTGAGTTGTGGCATCACTAATCAACGCGAAACAACAGTCTTGTGGAGACGTTCAAATAATCAACCCTGTGGGCCTGCTCTGGTATGGCAAGACGGAAGGACAGTCGATATTTGCTCACAATGGAAGCTAGAGGGTCTTGAACAAGAATGGTGTCATCGAACAGGACTTCTGTTAGACCCATACTTCAGCGCAAGCAAAATCAAGTGGCTTCTAGATCATGAGCCTGAAGCTAAACAAGCACTTGCAAATAACGACCTCTGTTTTGGCACCGTAGAAAGCTGGTTGCTTTGGCAACTCACTGCAGGTAAGCAACACTGCTCCGACATGAGCAATGCAAGTCGCACACTCTTAATGGACCTTGAACGTCGAGAGTGGGTTGAAAGTTTCTGCGACACAATTGGGTTGTCAATGAATGCTCTGCCCGAACTTGTGCCATGCAGAGGAAACTTCGGACGAATCGAAACAGGGCTCCCTTTTTCAGGTGTACCTATTCAGGGATTACTCGGAGATCAACAGGCAGCCACGCTTGGACAGCTTTGCCTTGAGGAAGGAGAAGCGAAATGCACTTACGGCACTGGAGCATTTCTCGTCGTTAATTCAGGCAAACAAGTCCATAGGTCTAAAGAGGGACTCTTAAGTACCCTTGGATGGACTGATGAGAACGGTTCCCCTACATATTGCCTAGAAGGAAGTCTTTTTAATGCTGGTACCGTTGTTCAATGGCTACGAGATGGACTGAAAATTATTCACAGTGCTGAAGAAATAAACACACTTGCTGCCGAAGTTACAAATTCTGGAGGTGTAATGCTAGTTCCAGCTTTTACAGGATGGGGGACACCTCACTGGGACCCTTTAGCCCGTGGATTAATCATCGGCATAACAAGAGATACCCAACGCGGCCACATTGCAAAAGCTGCTCTAGAAGGTATCGCTCTTTCTGTCGCCAATCTCGTTAATCTTGCTGAGGAGTCCATTTCCCATGGCCTGGGAGAATTAGCAGTTGATGGAGGTGCGGCCGCCTCCAATGCATTGTTACAAGCCCAAGCTGATTGCACAGGCCTTCGGGTAAGACGACCTAGAAATCTCGAAAGCACTGCTAAAGGAGTAGCCTTGCTAGCAGGACTCCAATCGGGAGTAATTACTAATCTACAAAAGCTAGCTTCGCAAAGACAACAAGGGGCCGAATTGTTCATGCCAAACATGAATAAACAAAATAGGCAAAAGTGGATTTCACGCTGGGATGAAGCCGTAAGAAGAAGTCTTGACTGGTATGAGTAAAGGGAACAAGGTCGACCTTCTCGTTATAGGAGCAGGAGCAACTGGAGCCTGTGTAGCTTATGAAGCAACAAGACGAGGATTGACTGTCGCATTAATTGATGCAGGAGACATTGGAGGGAGCACAAGTTGTCGTAGCACAAAGCTCTTACATGGAGGAGTTAGATATCTCGAACTGGCTTTCAAAACGTTTGATTTATCTCAACTAAAATTAGTAAGAGAAGCACTTCTAGAACGGGGGCATTGGTTAGAGCAAGTCCCCTTCTTGGCAAAGCGTCTTGAATTAGCACTCCCTACAGAAGATTGCCTAGGCAAGGCTTACTACCGAGCAGGATTGGGCATATACGACATTCTTTCTGGGTCACAGAACATTGGTAGTAGTCGTTTGCTATCAAAAGACCAACTAAGGAAAGCTTTGCCTCTTATCAAAGATGAATTAAATGGAGGAGTTGCTTATAGCGATGGTCAATTTAATGATGCTCGTCTGAATCTTTTACTCGCTCTGAGTGCAAAAAGAGCTGGAGCAGTCATTAGAAGTCATTGCAAAGTAATCAACCTCGAACAAAGAAAAGACGGAAAATTATGTGGTGCCTCCACTAAAGATTTGTTTGGTAATCAAGAGCAATGGGAAGCCAGCGCAATAGTGAACGCAACAGGTATTCATATAGATACGATTCGCCAAAAAGTCGATCCGAATGCTGCTCCAAAAATGTTCACAAGTCGAGGAGTTCATCTGGTACTAAAAGAAAATCTATGCCCAGAAGGAATGGGATTGCTTTTACCAAAAACAGATGATGGGAGAGTTTTATTTGTTCTTCCCTTCTTTGGGTTCACTCAAGTTGGCACAACAGACACTCCTTGCAATATCGAAAATGCCAATCATCCATCACAAGCAGAGCAACAATATTTGATAAATCATTTACAACGTTGGTTCCCTCGCATAGGGCAACCAAGCGTAAAAAGTTTTTGGGCAGGGGGGCGACCATTACTTATGCCCGAAGGGAACAGTTCAGATAGCAGCCGCGTTGTTAGAGAACATGAAATTGAGACCCTGCCATGTGGACTCATTAGCGCAATGGGAGGGAAATGGACAACATGTAGGCCAATAGCAGTTGAAACTCTGAAGGCATTGGAGTCAGTCTTAGAGAAGTCACTCCCTATTCGCAAATCAATACCTTTGTTAGGAACAGCTATCAATCCACTTAATACAAACACACACCTCATGAAGCAAAAACAAGAACTAAGAGATTATTTACCTGACACTTCTCTTCGTGAAAAGCAGATTGCTCACCTGCAAGAGAATTACGGTCTGGAAGCACTATCGATAATTCAAAAAAGTTCTCTAGAGAGTCGTGTCCCTATTAGCGAAGTCATCCCTCTTTGCGAAGCCGAAATTAGCTATGCAATTAACCATGAACATGCACTCACTAGCACTGACATCCTTGCTCGACGTTCCAGATTAGCAATGGTTGACCTCTCTGAAGCTAAACGACTACAACCTATTGTTCATATGCATCTAGAAAGTGCAGGTTGCAAGAAAAGTGAGTTAGACCTTAAGTACTAAAAAGTGTTCACATTGCAAATACGTCAACAAAGGCAGTCGCTTTATTCATCCACTTCACCTATCAACCACCAATTAAAGCCATATGAAGGTAGATAAATAAACCAATCTTCATTAGCTACTGGATATTCACACCCCCACAAGACCTCTCGGGCTCTAGCACCCTTCCATCGGTTTAGATTCAGACTTAATGATGCCCCTGCAGCAGAAAAATTCGCTGCGACTAAAACAGTCATATTTTCACTGCTCCGCAAGTAGACAATCACACTTGGGTGAGTTGACTCCAGTATTTCAAAATCTCCATTTCTTAGGGCTGATAAATGACGTCGGCAAGTCAACATTCGCCGATGCCAATTAAGAAGAGAAGCTGGAAGTTGTTTTTGAACCTCTACATTTAAAACACGATAGTCATAGCCTGGAGCAGTTATAGCTGGAAGAACAAGAAGAGGTTCTGGGGCTGTGGAAAAACCTCCATTGCGAGCAGATGTCCAAGCCATAGGTGTTCGATTTGGGTCGCGATCTCTCAGCCCTGGCCAATCTCCCATCCCCAGTTCATCCCCATAATAAAGGCATGGCATCCCAGGCAGGCTATACAGCAGTCCATGAAGCAAACGGTTCGAGCGAGGGTCGCCATTAAGTAATGGAGCTAACCGTCGATTAATACCCCTATTAAGCCAATGGCCATTACTTTGGTGGAGCCCAGTACGAATGGTTTGTATTACATCCTCAGCAACCAAATGACCATCACCAAGCCAAAGCTCATCATGATTTCTAAGTGGCAATGCCCAACGACATCCAGGAACCGACTTTTGCGCCTCATCTAAACAAAAACGAAGCTTTTGAACATTGCCACTTGCCACAGCAGCAAACAAATGAGCTGTAAGAACAAAGTTAAAGGCACCATGTAATTCGTCAGAGACAAGATATGGAGAAGCTTCCTCAACTGGTTGAATGGCCTCTGCTAAAAGCAATACATCTCGACCATTCTGATCAATTCTTTTTCGAACTTTTTTTAAGAAAGCATGTGTTTCAGGCAACCCCTCACAGCGACTGCCTTCTGCCTCAAAAAGAAATGGAACTGCATCTAAACGAAAGCCATCAACTCCTCTATTAAGCCAAAAATCGACAACCTCAAGCATCTGTTCTTGTACCCAAGGATTTTCATAATTCAAATCAGGCTGATGCCGAAGAAACCTATGAAAGTAGTATTGCTTTGCGACCTCATCCCACTCCCAATTAGAGGACTCGAAATTCCTAAACAAAACAGGGGCATCAGAATACCTAGTGGTATCGTCACTCCAAACGTAGACGTCTCTTTCTGGACTACCTTTAGGGGCCCAACGAGCACGTTGAAACCAAGGGTGAAGATGACTTGTGTGATTAAGAACAAGGTCCAAAATTATTTTTAAGCCCTTAGCATGCGCAGATGTCAACAAACGATGAAATGATGAGAGATCACCCAATTCAGGGTGAATATTCTTAAAATCAGTTATGTCATATCCCCCATCTTGTAATGGAGATGGATATATAGGTGTCAACCAAATTGCTTCGACTCCCAACCAACGCAAATAGCTAAGCCTATTCACTAGGCCCTGGATATCACCTATCCCATCTCCATTACCATCTGCAAAGCTACGTGGGATCAACTGGTAAATAACAGCTCCTTCCCACCAAGAATGTCTTTTGGCCATACACCTTTTTAGCTTTAACCACACCAACAGTGCTAGACAAAACTTTCGGAATCGTCAGCCCCTTGTTCCCAGACAATTTCCTACTTAAAGAACTTCAAGAACCAGTCTTCAAAGGCCAAACCAGGTCAGAAGGCTGGAGGCGACTGCAACTCGATCGTATAGAAGTAATGCTAGAGGTCCATGAAAGCGAAATACTTAATGCTCTAGAGCAAGATCTAGGTAAGCCCCCAACAGAAGCATTTTTTGAATTAATTGCTCTTCGGCAAGAATTAAAACTTGCTCAAACACATCTAAAAAGCTGGATGAGACCAAGAAGAGTGAAAGTACCCATTTCCCTCTCCCCAGGAGAAGCCTTTATAAAACTTGAACCTTTTGGCTGTGTGCTAATTATCAGCCCCTGGAACTATCCACTCTCATTAACAATTCAACCATTGATAAGTGTTCTAGCCGCAGGAAATACTGCCGTTTTAAAACCCTCAGAACACTCTTCCGCTACATCTGAATTAATAAACAAAATGTTCATCAAATATTTTCCAAAAGAAGTAGTACAAGTTTTTCTTGGCGGTAGCGATGTTGCATCCAAACTCCTTGAACAACCCTTCGATCACATCGTTTTTACAGGAAGTAGTGAAGTGGGTAAAAAAGTTATGCAAGCTGCCTCCAAACATTTAACGCCTGTCACTCTTGAGTTGGGAGGCAAAAGCCCTGCAATAGTTCTAGAAGGGGCTGATATCGCTGTTACAGCAAAAAGATTGATCTGGGGAAAATCACTAAATGCTGGGCAAACATGCATAGCTCCAGATCATCTTTTTTTACAAGAAAAGCTCTACACCCCTCTTATAGAGGAAATGAAGCGAGCACTAACTAATTTCTATGGGGCAAACCCCCTGAAATCTCCTGAATTATCCAAAATCATAAATAATTACCACTTCAAAAGACTTAAAAGCCTGCTCGAACAAGCCCAAAACAAAGGGCAAATTCTTTGTGGAGGGGATATAGACGAAAGTCAGAGACGCATATCCCCAGCTCTCATCAATGTTGAGGATCGAGAAGACCCACTGATGGAAGAAGAATTGTTCGGTCCACTTTTCCCAATCATCAGATTTGCTGACCTCAACAAACTGCTTTCTGAAATAAGGCAGCAGCCAAAACCGTTAGCGCTTTACATGTTTGGAGGGACTAAAGCTGAACAACAAAAGGTACTCAATACCACAAGCTCAGGAGGAGTTTGTTTTAACGACGTAATTATGCAAGCAGGAATTCCTGAGTTGCCATTTGGAGGAGTAGGAAAAAGCGGAATAGGTAGATATCACGGGCTCGCGGGATTCGAAGCTTTCTCTCACCAAAAGTCAATCTTCAAAAGACCTTTTTGGCTAGACCTTAAATTCCGCTACCCACCATATAAGTTGAATCTTTCAATGCTTAGGAAGCTTCTCAATTGAAAGAGCTGGACAAGCAATTAGAAAATCTCTTTAAGGATCTATTGAAAAGACTGGCCAACTTTTAAAAGGGACTTATGGTTCAACAAGCTATTAAACGCAGATGCTTCGAGCTATCCTTGCAGCCCTTGCTCTTACATCTTTGATCCCATTACCCTCATTGGGAGCACAAGTAAGTGTTAAATATGGAGATACACTTTCGGAAATTGCTGAAAGATATAATGTTTCTTTAAGTTCTCTAATGAGCATTAACGGAATTAGTAATTCCAACCAAATTTCAGTCGGTCAAAAACTAACCCTTCCAAGCAATTCTGAAAAGAGACTTGGGTTGAAGCACAAAACACATCAAGTTGTTAATGGTGAAACTATTAATAGCATAGCTAATAAATATGGAGTAACTAAAGAAAGTCTAATAGCTACAAACAAATTAAGAGATCCCAATTATTTATTTGTAGGTCAGAAAATCAACTTACCTGTTGAGCATGATTTAAAGTCAAGCAAATCTATTCCCAATTACCATAAAATAAAAAGTGGTCAAACATTAAGTGAGATTTCATCTATCTATGCTATTCCTCTCCATAAGCTTATAGATATGAACCAGCCTATAAATCCAAATACACTAAAAGTTGGTAGGAAAATATATTTAGCAAAAGTCAACGAAGAAGGAACTGTTTCTTCATATGAAAAAGCCACAAATGCCAAGAGTATATCGCCAGGCTACTCTATTAATAATTCATCTCCAATAGCATCTAATCAGCCCAATAAAACTGACTGGAGAAATTATGGTCCTTTAAAAGTTGATTGGGCTAATTGGAAATTAATGAGCGGAAGCTATGTCGCTCCAACTTTGCACAAAAGCGGGAAAGCATTATATCTAGCAATTAACTGCAATGGGAGAAAACTTAATGCAACAGATTCCAATGGGGACTGGAGAAGCTGGATTACTCCTTTAGATGAGTTTGAGCATAATTTAATCAATGATCTTTGCAAACTCAAAAACACATAAACCTCTTTAGTTTTTTTTCAAGCAGGGTACTTTAATTCCCAAGGCTTCTGTAAAAAAACTAATCCACGGTCACTCATAAAGAGTCTCTGAGCACCATCATTACTCTCTCTTATCAATTGTTCTTGCACTAGCCTCCTTGCAAGCCATCCCCAATATTTTTTTGTTTTTTCTTTGTGCAAAGTAAGTCTTTCCGAAAGACTATGAACATCTACACCTTGATCTGAATTAACAACCTCCAACAAAGCAGAAGCATTCTCAGACCAATCTTTAAGAGGAAGAAGTTGTTTACATCTGTCACACCTACCGCAAGGGGCAACTATTTCGCCAACAACCAATAAAAGTGCCTGCTCTCTGCAACGGGTACCTTCGGCAATAGCCTCCATACATCTCGCCTGTTCTTGTGCTATTTGGACCCTATTTTTCTCTTCCCATAATTCAAAATCATTAGATCTGCGCAAAGACGAAGCATGGATTGCCCAACCAAGTCGAGTGCGATCACCAGGAGTAAATAACACCACGCAAGAGGCAGCCTTCCCATCTCTCCCTGCACGACCTGATTGCTGAAGATAGCCCTCTGGAGTGGAAGGCAAATCAAGATGAAGAACAAGGCCAACATCACCTCTATCGACCCCCATACCAAAAGCAACTGTGGCAACAAGTACAGGATTAGCTTCTTCTAATAAATATGCCTGGGCTTTTTGCCTTTCATTTGAAGTAAGGCCTGCATGATATGCAATAGCCGGCACACCTGAAAGGCGCAAAGATTCTGTCCAACGGTCTACTGAACGGCGAGTCCTGGCATAAATTAAAGCAGCTCCTCGAGTACTTTTTAAAATCTCCAAAACTTCTGGGAGAGGCTCCTTAGCGCGCAATCTCATCGAGTAGTGAAGGTTGCTTCTTCTAGCTGAACAAACTTGAACAAAAGGTTTTCGAAGGTTAAGCAATCTAATGATGTCTGCTCGAACTTTTGGAGCCGCCGTTGCGCTAAGTGCCATAACTGGAACACCCGGGCAAAAAGAACGAATCTCTCCAAGTTTTCTGTAGTCCGGCCTGAAATCATGTCCCCATGCACTAATGCAATGAGCTTCGTCCACTGCAAGTGCAACTATTTTTCCTTCGGCAGCTTTTTGCTTAAGAATCTCACTTGTAAAAGAACTCTGAGCTCTTTCAGGAGCCAAGTAAATTAAACGCAAATGATCATTTCTTAGTAAGGCGATAGACTCCCTCAGCTGAACAGAATTCAGGCCAGCATGAAGGCAAGCAGCAGGGATTCCCTTACTCTCTAATTGCATCACTTGATCCTCCATCAAAGCCACCAAAGGAGAAATCACTACTACTAAGCCATTCCGAATTAGAGCAGGCAATTGATAACAAACTGACTTCCCTCCCCCAGTCGGCATCACTGCCAAAACATCTTGCCCAGCAAGAATTGCGTCTAATACTGGTCGCTGACCAAACCTAAAGACATCCCATCCATAGTTGCGGTGTAGTGCTGAGACCAGAGGATCCAATTAGCACCATATGTAGCGTTTAAAACATAGCTATATATTCACAAAGAAACCATATAGAAAGTCCTATTTATGACTATTCAATTGGAGGGGGTTCCAGCTGATCAGGCGATTCTTCGACTATCTGTAGGCGAACTCGTTTACCTCCTGAAAGCTCCCCAAGAGAGATCTTCATTGTTGCTCCACTCAGATTTTGCAAAACAGCCAAAACATCTCTCAAATAAGGAGTACTGCTTCCACTTTCTACCCATAATCGCTCCTGAAGGCCTCCTAATCTTCTCCAAGCAGTATGAAGCTTCAAAACCGATTCCTCAACAGCCTTAGCCTGACCTAATGCATCAGATAACAACCCAAGTGCATCAAGACGTCCGGCCTCTTGCATCGCTTTCTCAAGGTTCACATTCCCAGACTGAAAAGCTCTCAAAGACAAAGATGCTTCCATAGACTTGCTCATCCAACGAGCTGTATTAGTGAAATCTTTTATCGAGTCGATTTCAGGCTCTTCTCGTAAA
>QCFB01000027.1 GCA_003280345.1 Prochlorococcus sp. AG-363-A16 | reverse complement strand
AAAAGAGCCCTAGCCAAAGCATTCTTAAAACGGAGAGGGAGGGATTCGAACCCTCGACAGAAGTTGCCTCCTGTAACTCCTTAGCAGGGAGCCGCTTTCAACCACTCAGCCACCTCTCCAGCGGCAGGGATACCTTATCAAGTGTTTTATCCCCTAAGAAAGAATTTGGGATTTTCTAGTAATTAAATCACTAGACGAGGAAGGCGATGCTTAAAACTACAAAGGACCTCCCATGGAATGGATCCACTGACATCACTCCAGTCTTGTGCCGTTATGGTCTTTGGGCCATCTGTTCCAAGCAGAGTGACCACACTCCCAACCTCAACATCTGGATGCTCAGTAATATCTAAAATCATCTGGTCCATAGTGATCGCTCCAATTTGAGGGATCAACCGACTCTGAAAAAGAGCTGATATTTTTCCTGAAAGAGCTCGATTAACTCCATCTGCATATCCAATGCCTAATACAGCAAGGCGGCTGCGACGTTTAGTAGTAAAAAAATGTCCATAGCTAACTCCAACCCCAGAAGGAACATCTCGAATAAGAGTTACTCTTGCTTTTAATTCAAGAGCGGGCTTAAGGATTAAAGAGTCGTGATGATTACTAATAGGGCTATAACCATATAGAGCCAAACCAACTCTCACCATGTCGTAATGAAGCCTGCTGTCAAGGAGAGTGCCTGCAGAGTTCGCTAAGTGGCAACAAAGTTCAAGCTTGCTTTGTGATATTTCAGCAAGGAAATCATCAAATCGTTTCTGCTGCAAAGCAGTCACTGATGAGTAATCATCTTGGGAATCTCCATCTGCCAATGCCAAATGGCTATATACACCCTTCAAAGAAACATGATTGAGGTTTTCAATGCTATTGATCAAACTGAAAGCATCTTTCAAATCACAACCAAGTCTTGTCATACCGGTATCAAACTTCATTTGAACGTTGAAATTTCGTCCACTAGCTTCAGCAAGTTTTTCGCACATCAAAGCCTCTCGAAAACTACTCAACGTAGGAATCAATCCCCAATGAAGACAGGCTCGGAGCTCTTCTATGTTTATAAGATTTCCCAAAACAAGAATCTCGCAATCCAAGCCCGCAATTCGAAGTTCTATCCCTTCCTGCAAGGTGGCTACACCCAAATTGTCAGCTCCGCCCAATATTGCTGCCCTAGATACAGTTTCAGCACCATGGCCATAACCATCTGCCTTCACGACTGCCATCAGTAGGCAATTATCGTCAATCAAACCTTTCAAATTGCACGTATTTGCCTTGATCGCCTTTGGATCAACTTCCACCCACGCCCTATGACGGGGATTAGCATTAGTCAAAATCTGTGGTTTATTGCTCAAGTGCAGTTTCCTTTGCTGGCAATGATATTTTGAAAGTGGCCTTGGTTTGCAAGTGCACTAAGACATTCTTTTAATGCAATTAATATGCAGCTGAATGGGGTGACTGGCATGAGCCAGGTTCTCGTACTAAATGCATCCTATGAACCTCTAAACATCACTACCTGGCGACGAGCGACGGTATTGATGCTGAAGGGTAAAGCTGAAAGCTTAGAAGAGGATGTAACTCATAGGCTTAGGCATGACACCATGCTCCCAACTGTTATTAGGCTTAGATATTTCGTTCATGTGCCCTTTCGTGAATTACCTCTCACGCGAAAAAATATTTTGCAACGAGATCACAACTGCTGTCAGTACTGTGGATATCAAGGAGAACAGTTATCTATTGATCATGTAGTTCCACGCAGTAGAGGAGGAGGAGATAACTGGGAAAACGTCACAACAGCCTGTTTGCCATGCAATGTTTTGAAAGGCAATCGTACACCCCAAGAAGCCAATATGCCTCTAAAGAAAAAACCTTATAGGCCTTTAGGAAATTTAAGTTTTGAAGCAACAAAACAAATACACTCGGGACATCACAATGAATGGAAAAAGTATGTAATAGGATGGGCAAATTAACTAAAGCTTCACTCATCATTTTGATGACTAAGTTTTTCCATCTGCCGCCTTTGTTCTTCTGCAATACATGCACCAATAAGCTCTTCTAACTGGCCTGCTAATACTGGTTCCAAAGCAAAATTGCAACCCAAACGATGATCAGTAGTTCGATTATCTTTATAGTTATAAGTACGAATTTTTTCACTTCTATCGCCAGTCCCAACCTGAGCTCGTCTTTCTGAACTTTCCTTAGCATTTGCTTCTGCTATTTGCATCTCAAGTAATTTGGCTCTCAAAATTTCCATTGCGCGCTCTTTGTTTTGAAGCTGAGAACGCTCTTGTGTGCAAAAAACCCTAATTCCGCTTGGTTTGTGAAGCAAATCGACTGCTGTTTCCACTTTGTTCACATTCTGGCCGCCAGCTCCCCCAGAACGAGCTGTACTTATTTCAAGGTCCCCTGGTTCAATCTGAACTTCAACAGCATCTGCCTCAGGCATCACAGCAACAGTTGCAGTAGAGGTATGAACTCTCCCTTGAGATTCAGTGGCTGGTACACGTTGAACCCTATGAACTCCAGCCTCAAATTTCAGTTGGCTAAACACTGAATCTCCCTTAACTGAAATAATTAATTCTCTGAAGCCTCCTAAATCAGCTTCAGTTGAACTCATAGGCTTGACAGTCCACCCAACCTTTTGTCCATAGCGTTCATACATGCGTGCAAGGTCCCCTGCCCAAAGGCATGCCTCATCTCCTCCTGCTCCTGCTCTAATCTCAAGCATTACGCTTCTTTCATCCCTTGGGTCTTTTGGCAGAAGAGCCATCGTGAGTCGCTTAATTAAATCAGCTTGAAGAAGCTCTAACCTTTGAAGTTCTTCTTGAGCAAGAAGTTCCATTTCCTTGTCTTGCTTACTTTCTCTCAAAAGAGCTCTGGCCTCTTTCCAATCCTCTTCAGCATGCATAAGAGACTGGTAATCCAATACAAGAGGTTCTAGTCGAGCCCTTTCTCTCGCGACACTTTCCAAACGCTTGGGATTTGAAGCTACATCAGGATCAGCTAGCTGAAGTTCCAAATTCCTGAAACTACTAGTAGCTGTCTCGAGTCTTATTTTGAGAGTTGAAGAGTCCATACTCATCAACACCTGATCAATTCACTGTAAATTTCCTTTTTAACTAACGTCAAAGATCAAAACTTAGTTTGAAGAAGTTTCTTCAGAGGTTGTTTTTTTCTCATTAGGCTCTTCTGCATTTGGATTACCCATTCCGTATTTGCGCATAAACCTATCCACTCGACCTTCTGTATCCAAGATTTTTTGAGTTCCAGTGAAGAAAGGGTGATTACCACTCCAAACATCTACATGAATTTCTGGTTGGGTAGATCCAGTAGTCATTACAACTTCTCCATTGCAAACCACTTTTGCTTCTGGATACCAAGTTGGATGAATATCAGGCTTAGGCATGTCAAAAATCAAGAGTTGGGAAAGTGAAAATTAAAGATCTAACGTTTGGAAAACTGAGGCGCTTTCCGAGCTTTCTTCAAACCATACTTACGGCGTTCTTTAGCACGTGGGTCTCGACTCAAATGCCCTTCAGTTTTTAATGGCTTACGATTATCAGCAGATAACTCACAAAGAGCCCTGGCTGCACCTTGTTTGATTGCATCTGCTTGACCGGTCAGGCCTCCTCCATAGACGTTCACTAAAACGTCATAAGAATCGATAAGACCAAGGGTTTGCAAAGGAGCTTTCACAGCTGCCAAATACGCAGGGTTGAAATTGAGGTAATGATCACCTGGTCGACCATTGATAGTTATTGAACCATTTCCTGGAACCAGGCGAACACGAGCTACAGAAGTCTTACGGCGGCCCGTTCCCCAGTAGACAACATTGTTATTAGGAGAGCTATTCATAGAATTAATCATCTGAGGCAAACTTTAGGTTTTGAGGGCTTTGAGCAGCATGAGGATGCTCAGGACCTCTATATACCTTTAATTTGCGAAATAATTGTCTGCCAAGGGCGTTGTGAGGGAGCATACCTTTAATTGCCTTCTCAACAATTCTTTCGGGCAAACGATCTTGAAGTGCCTGAAAAGTTTCCACCTTCATTCCCCCTGGACGACCAGAGTGACGACGATAGAGCTTTTGCTCAGACTTATTACCCGTCACACGTATCTTCTCAGCGTTAACAACAACAACAAAATCCCCTGTATCCAAATGAGGAGTGAAGTTTGGTTTGTTCTTACCTCGAAGCAATGACGCAACTTGAGTTGCAAGTCTGCCAAGCGTCTGATCAGCTGCATCCACCAGATACCACTGACGGTTGATCAAATCAATTGAAGGGATTGATGTCTTGTTCATCGCGCCGGCATGCCGGATCATATATGCCACTCTCGCAAGCGGAGGGCTGGTCAAAGAGCCTCGGACTATTGAGCTAGTCCTATTTAAAGCTCAATTTCTAATTTTACACTTTCGTGTCAGCCAATCAATGAACTTGAAATCAAAAAACAATCCAAAAACTATTTGCAATCATCAAGAGCTCTATTTATTCGCAAGCTAATTAAGACTGGATATAGGTGGAGGAGCAATTGGAGGATCTGATGTGGCCAATAAATATCTAGGTTGCGAGTCATACCAAACGGCCTCAGAGAAAATCAACTCCTCGTAACCTGCCCGAAGTAAACATAAGCCCTTCGCAGGTGCGGCCTCCCTCACTTCATGCCGCCTTCTCTCTTTCCATCGTTTCTCAAAGGCATCAATTGAAAGCCTATGTTCACCCACAGCAACTAATTGCCCTACTAAAAGTCGCACCATCCCATAAAGAAAACCACTCGCTTGAATCTCTAAGAAAATCAAATCTCCCTGCCGTTCAACATTTACTGACTGAATAGTAGTAAAAGCATCTAAACGCTTACTGCCAGAACGCTGAAAAGCACTAAAGTCGTGTCGACCAAGCAAACCCTGCAAAGCACTACTCATCAATTCGTGATCTAATCGAAATTGATATCTATGCCAACACCATTGAGATAAAAAAAGGTTAGGTTTACGTCCGTTATAAATGGTATAGCGATAGCGCCGATAGGAAGCTGAATAGCAAGCATGCCAATCCAATGGTCGCATTACAGCATCTCGAACTCTGATTGCTGGAGGCAATCTTCCATTGAGAGCGGCTACCCAGCTCTTGGCCGGAATTGAACCACAACAATCAAAATGCACCACCTGGCCAGCGGCATGAACTCCAGCATCAGTGCGACCAGCCGCAACAGCTTTAATTGGTCTCAAGGGATCTAAACCTGAAATAGCTTCTTCTAAAACCCCTTGAATACTCAGCCCTCTTGCTTGTCTTTGCCAACCACAAAATTGAGAACCATCGTATTGAAGGCTTAAGGCAATTCGTCTAATTTCGGATCTTTTTAATTCTTTGGAGCAAGGTTTTGAAGCCATTAGCTGAACTTCTCAACTATGGCGAATCAGCTTGAATAATCAAACGAGCTCAATAATGGCCATTTCTGCATTATCTCCTCTACGAGGAACCGTTCGTATTATTCGTGTATAACCTCCCTGCCTATCGCCATATCGATCTTTTGCCTTATCGAAAAGAGCATGTACCAGTTGCTTGTCATATATATATCCAATTGCTCTACGTCTTGAAGCAAGGGTTCCATCCTTTGCAAGTGTAATCATGCGTTCAGCTTCATCTCTCAATGCCTTAGCCCTTGCCTTAGTTGTTGTCACTCTCCCTTCACGAATTAATTGCGTCGTCAACCCACGCAGTAAAGCTTTACGTTGATCAGCTGGGCGACCTAGCTGTGGAGTTCGACATTGGTGACGCATTGTTCTTAACTAAAAGAGAGTACTGGATCGAAAGAAATAGCAAAGACTATGCAGAAGTTCTGCTTTGTGGAATTGAAATTCCAATCCTTTCTAGCGCTTCAATAACCTCATCAGCTGATTTCGAGCCGAAGTTCTTGATCTCTAGAAGATCTTCATAACTGAATCCCATAAGATCTGAAACAGAATTCACTTGAGCCCGTTTGAGGCAGTTATATGCCCTGACTGAAAGATTTAGCTCCTCTAAAGGAATCTGGGCTTCCGCCGAAGGCTCTTCTTCTTCTGGAACCTCCTCAATCATAGTAACCGTAGCTAAAGGCTGGAAAAGCTCTATCAACTGATTAGCAGCCTCAGATATTGCATCGTCGGGGGTAGTTGAACCATCTGTTACGACTTCCATCCGAAGCCTTTCACGAGTAGAGCCACCTTCTGCAACAGCGGTCTCATCAATCGTGAAATTGACACGTTGCACTGGCATAAATACAGCATCAATCTGAAGAAGATCAATTGCACTGGTTTCTTCGTTATGGCGATCAACTGGTCGGTATCCAATCCCGCGTTCTACATGAACCTCAAGTTCTAAACTATGTCCCTCATGAACGGTGGCAATTGGGCGATCACCATCAACTACTTGTACTTGAGAAGAAAACTGCAGATCACGAGCCTTGACTTCAGCTGGACCTGTAACAACTAAACGCCCTATTTCTAACTCTGGACTTCTGCTATTAATTGATAATTGCTTGCAATTTAAAAGGATGTCCAAAACATCCTCTCGAACCCCAGGAACTGTTGCATATTCATGGTTAACACCAGCTATCCGAACGGCAGTAATTGCACTACCCTCCAGACCGCCCATTAAAACTCTGCGGAGAGAATTCCCCAACGTTGTTGCCTGCCCTCGTTCGAGAGGTCCTATAAGAAAGACCCCTGTTTGAGCATGATCATCAGCGACTTGATGATCAATCCTGTCAATCTGGTATTGCAACACGGTCTGAAGCTAGTAGAGAAAGAATAGGGAGTTGAGCTTGAACCAAGAGAAGTTCAGGCTATAGGTCAAACACGACGGCGTTTAGGCCTTCGACAACCATTGTGTGGAAGTGGGGTTACATCTCTAATCAATGTGATCTCCAACCCAGCAACTTGCAAAGCGCGTATGGCAGTTTCACGTCCTGATCCTGGGCCTCGAACAAGAACCTCAATCTGTCTCATCCCTTGCTCCAAGGCACGCCTGGCAGCAGCCTCAGCTGCTGTTTGTGCTGCAAAAGGTGTGCCTTTACGCGCACCCTTAAAGCCACTTGCCCCAGCAGAGGACCAAGAAATAACCTCACCAGAGGTGTCAGAAATTGAAACGATGGTGTTATTGAAGGTGCTTTGTATATGAACAACGCCATTAGGAACGTTGCGTTTGACCTTCTTGGAGCCTGTTTTCTTTGTTGGTGTGGCCATAGAATCGGGCCTATGAAAATAAGGATTAGAGGTTGGATGCCTTTGCAGGAGAAAAAACTTTTAAAAGTTATTTTTTCTTACCTGCAACTGTTTTGCGACTACCACGTCGAGTACGTGCATTAGTTCGAGTTCTTTGACCTCGAACAGGGAGACTCATTCGGTGACGACGCCCTCGCAGGCAACCTATGTCCTGGAGTCTTTTCAGAGCCATCCCCTCCTGTCGGCGAAGATCTCCTTCAATAGTGAAGGATTCAGTAGCATTTCTCAGCTTCTGAACATCACCATCATCTAAATCCTTGACTCGTATATCTGGATTTACTCCGGTCTTAACCAGAATAATTTTGGCTCGAGTTAGGCCAATTCCATATATGTAGGTCAGGGCAACTTCTACCCGCTTTTCACGGGGTATGTCGACACCTGCAATCCTTGCCACTTAGTGATTAAACGAGAGGGGACGGGGGCCTCCTAAGGAGGAGAGATATTTAGAGAAGTAAGGAAAACTGCTGCTAAAACAACAGCTAATCCCTAGCCGGAAAAGCCAGTACTCAGAGTTTTAACCCTGGCGCTGTTTGTGCTTGGGGGTGGTACAGATGACCATCACCCGGCCGTGGCGTCGAATCACCCGGCACTTCTCACACATTTTTTTGACTGAAGCACGCACCTTCATATGGTGTGTCTCTCCAAATTCCCAAACAGTAACTCTACTACACCAATCAACTTAAAACTTCATCGATGCGATTGGATATAGCTTTTATATCGCCATCTCCTTGCACTGTCTTCAAAAGTCCTTGGCTCATGTAATGGTCAACAAGAGGCGTCGTTTTTTCTCTATAAACCTCGAGCCGATGTCTGATGACAATTTCATTGTCATCAGCTCTACCTCTTGAGATCAGCCTTTCTACAAGCAATTCATCTTTTAAATCAATCAAAACAACAGCTTCTATATTTTGATCAATCTCTGAAAGCAAGATTTGCAACAACTCAGCTTGAGCAACATTTCTAGGGAAGCCATCCAAAATCCAACCTTTGGCAGAATCATTTAACCGTTGTTCAACAATTGATAAGACAAGGGAATCACTAACTAGCTCACCTTTATTCATAATTGCAGCCGCTTTATTACCTAAATCAGTTCCTGCAGTTACCTCTGCCCGCAGTAAATCTCCTGTAGACAAATGCAAAAGATCTTTCTTCTGAGCAATCAGCTCTGCCTGAGTACCTTTCCCAGCACCTGGAGGGCCTAAAAAAACCAAACGTTGTTTCATGGGTGTGGAATCCGTAAACGAGTAAAAGTGAAAATACTAAAGAAATTTCAATGTATTTGGATTGGTTTTGCTATTGACGCACAAGTCCTTCATACCTTTGAGAAATCACGAAGGTTTGAACTTGTTTTGCTGTGTCAATTGCTACACCAACCAATATCAATAAAGAGGTAGCGCCAAGGCCTTGAAAAGTTTGAACGTTAGTCGCACGCTCGACCGCAGCTGGAATAATTGCCACAGAACCAAGAAACAAACCACCAAGCAAAGTCAGGCGATTCTGCACTCCAGAAAGATAGTTTGCAGTAGCACTTCCAGGCCTCACTCCAGGTATTGCGACTCCACCTCTTTTCAAATTTGCAGCGATATCAATTGGGTTAATGGTTAGTGAAGCGTAAAAGTAAGCGAATCCTAAAATTAAAGCAAAAAAAGTAATTGCATAAGGCCAAGGATTTGCTGCACTCGGATTTAAAGCACTTGCTGCTCGGATTAAAACAGAGTTCTTAGAGAAGTTAGCAATTGTAATAGGTAAAAATATCAATGCCGAAGCAAAGATGATTGGCATAACCCCACCTGCATTTAACTTCAAAGGTAAATAGCTTTGACGATTAGGTAGCAAACTTGAGCCTCCTATTTGGCGTTTTGCGCTAACAATCGGTAAGCGCCTGGATCCTTCTTGAACAAAAATAATTCCAACAATTGTTATTAGAAAAACTAGTAGTAGCACGAGTATCCCAACGACATCATTTCTATCACCAGTTTGCGCCTTTTCAATTGTTGAACTAAGTGCTTTTGGAAGAGTGGCAACAATATTCAAAAAAATCACCAAAGAAGCACCTTGCCCAATTCCTCTTTCAGTAATGATCTCGCTTAACCACATCACAACCATTGATCCTGTGACTAATGCCAATGCTGTTTGAACAACAAAACCAATCTCACTCAGACCTTCTATTGCGTATTGCCTAAGTATTAAAGCAAAAACAATACTCTGAATAAGCCCCCATCCCAAAGCAACATAACGAGTAATTTGTGCGATCTTGCGTCGTCCTGCTTCGCCCTCATTCTTCTGAAGATCTTCAAGTTGTGGCAAAGCAGCTGTTAACAATTGCAGAATTATGGATGCATTAATAAATGGCAAAATTCCAAGGGCAAAAATACCCAAGGTGGAGATGCCTCCTCCTGTGAAGATGTCAAGAAAACCAATCAACTGTCCACCTTGATCAAGAAAGCTCTTAAAAGCCTCGCGATCAATTCCAGGCATAGGGATATATATGCCAAGACGAATCAAAAGAAGTAAGCCCAAAGTAGTTAAGACTCTTCCTCGCAACTCTTTGTTGCTGACCAGCTGGGTGAGTACCTCACCTGCGCTTGGATTACGGCCTCGACTAACGAGCATAAAAAAATTCAGATTAGTTTAATTTATCTGGCCAAACAATTGTGAAATACGAGTCTTTCTGAAGATTCTTTATTTCTCAATTGAATAGATTTTTCAAGGTTATGGCTTAACCACAAACTTCACAAGTTCCCCCAGCAGATTCAATTTTACTTCTAGCTGCTGCAGTAAATAAAGCGGCTTGAACGGTCAACTTTGTTTTGAGGGATCCATTACCAAGAATCTTTAAAGGGTATTTTGGTTTTGTAACGACACCCTCTTTAACAAGAGAGTCAAGGTTAACTATGCTGCCTGCCTTAAGTTCATTTAAAGCTGAAACATTTACCACCGTGAAAGCTTTTTGATTTACAAGTGGAAAATGCTTGAGCTTTGGCACACGTCTATATAAAGGCATTTGGCCGCCTTCAAAACCAGGTCGCGTAGGCCGACCAGATCGTGACTTTTGGCCTCTCATCCCAAAGCCACAACTTGCACCCTGGCCAGCAGCAATACCACGGCCTTTGCGCAGTTTGCGCTTCCGAGCTCCTTTATTTGCTTTTAGAGAGTCGAGTTGAAATGTCATTTGAATCAAGAATAAATCTGTTCTAAAGAAATACCTCTTTCCTTAGCAGTCTCCTTATGTGTTCGAAGACCAGCAAGAGCAAGCATTGCAGCTCTTGCATTATTTAGAGGTGTTTTACTTCCTAATCGCTTGGCTAAAACATTTTTAATTCCAGCAAGTTCAAGGACAGTCCGTATAGAGCCACCTGCAATTACTCCAGTACCTGGAGCCGCAGGTCGAATAAGCACACTAGCTGCCCCATCGCGCCCATTGGAAAGAGTAGGAATCGAACTATGCCTAGTCAAAGGGACTCTTACAAGATGCTTCTTCCCATCAGCAACACCCTTACGCACAGCACCAATCACATCCCCAGCCTTGCCAACACCGACACCAACTTGCCCCCGCTCATTCCCCACTACAACAATGGCTCTAAAACTCATTTTCTTACCTCCTTTGACAGTTTTAGAGACTCGTCGAATCTGAACAACACGTTCTTGCCACTCTGAATCTCTCTCTTGACGTCTATCGCCACCACGACGACCACGACGTTCGCCGCGGCCACCACCTCGACGTTGTTGTTGTTGTTGTTGTTGTTGACCCTCAGCAGCAGGGACATCAGCTGCTGAGGCAGTTTCTTTAGTCTCGGTTTTAGAGTTGGATTCAGTCATGATTTAAGCAGGATTCAAAATTCTAGGCCCGCCTCTCTGGCGGCAATAGCCAGGGCCTTAACCCTGCCGTGGTAAAGGTTCCCACCGCGATCAAAGACCACTTTTTGGATGCCTTTCGAGAGCGCTCGCTTCGCTACAAGCGCCCCTACTGCTGTGGAAGCATCACAGCCATTACTATCTCCCTTAAGAGTTGTTCGTAAATCCTTATCAAGAGTTGATGCAGCACAAAGAGTACTTTGAGCATCATCATCAATGACTTGAGCATAGATATGATTGTTTGAACGAAAAACTGCTAGTCGGGGACGATCCGAAGTGCCGTTTAAGTAGCGCCTCAAGCGCTTATGGCGCTTCTGAGTCTGTTGTTTTCGAGAGATTGTGGACATAATTGGAAATTCAGAAAAATCTAAGGGAGAGAATTATTTTTTACCAGACTTACCAGCCTTTCTAAGTATGCGTTCTCCTGCATACTTAATCCCTTTGCCCTTGTAAGGCTCGGGTGGGCGAATAGCACGAATCTTGGCTGCTTCATTCCCAACCAACTCTTTATCAGGGCCAGAAACAGTGACATTAGTATTGTTCTCAACGGCAAATGTAATGCCACTAGGAGGAATTACTTCTACAGGATGACTGTAACCAGCACTTACAACTAAATTTTTTCCTTTAACTTGAGCACGAGAACCGACACCAACGATTTCCAACTTGCGTGAATAACCCTTACTTACACCTTCAACCATATTTGCAACCAAAGTTCTACACAAGCCATGACGCTCTCGAGACCTACGTTTTTCACTTGTAGGTGTCACAACAATTGTGTTTTCAACTTTACTGATGCTTACGCCTTCAGGGAGAGTTCGACTTAATTCACCCTTGGGCCCCTTGACTGTTACGGCAAGGCCATCAACAGTCACAGCAACTTTCTCAGGAATGAGAATTGGTTTTTTACCTATGCGAGACATTGTTAAAACTCCTTATCAGTACACGTAGCAGAGAACTTCTCCGCCAACGCCTTGTTTGCGAGCATCACGGTCGCTCATTACACCCTTAGAAGTAGAAATAATTGCTACTCCTAACCCACCAAGGACCTTGGGGAGGCCTCTAGTGTTCTTATAAATCCTTAAGCCTGGCTTACTCACCCTTTGCATCGAGCGAATAGTTGGATGACGATGTTTGCCGCTGTATTTCAATTCAAGTACTAACTGCGAGCGAACACCTTCTCCTTCTTCACTAATTTGGGCTATAAAGCCTTCCTGCTGTAGCACTTTGGCAATGCTACGAGACATGCGTGAAGCAGGAATTCGTGTTGTCTGATGACGTTTCTCACTGGCATTGCGAATGCGAGTAAGCATGTCTGAAATTGGGTCGTGGTTGGCCATAGTCGTATGCGAAGAGGGCTTAGTTGCTACGGAAAGGCATTCCCATCTCGCGGAGGAGGGCACGGCCCTCTTCATCCGTACGGGCACTGGTCACGATGGTGATGTCCATGCCCCTGATGGCGTCAATCTTGTCAAAAGAAATCTCAGGGAAAATTATTTGCTCTTTTACTCCAAGGGTGTAATTACCACGGCCATCAAAACTCTTAGGACTAAGCCCTCGAAAGTCTCTAATTCGAGGCAAAGCAAGATTAATCAATCTTTCCAGAAATGCATACATGCGCTCTCCACGAAGAGTGACTGCGCATCCAATAGGCATTCCTTGTCGAATTTTAAAACCAGCAATTGCCTTTTTCGCTCTTGTCACTAGAACCTTCTGACCAGTAATAGTCGCAAGTTCAGAAATAGATGCTTCCAAAGCTTTGGAGTTCTGGGCTGCTTCTCCTAAACCACGATTAACGGTGACTTTGACCACCTTGGGAACTTCGTGAATGTTGGAAAGGCTGAGATCTTTCAGCAATTTGGGCTGAATACTCTCCCGATAGCGCTTTTTTAGTGACATGGCTTGGGTGAAGAATTCTTCTGGGCTTGGTCAGAAGACGATTTAAGAAAAAGAGATGGGCTTCGATGATGATGAAATGGAGTGATCCAAAATGAATCAAGGGAAAGGAGAGTTAATCAATAAACTCTCCTGTTCTCTTGAGTCGCCGTTTCTTGGTGCCATCCTTGTCTACGACAAGCTCAACACGACTTGCTACTTTTTTTGCTGTGGAATAAACCATCACATTAGAAGCATGTAATGAAGCTTCTTCCGTGACGATCTGACCACTCTCACCTTCTTGAGTGGGCTTTACATGTCGAGTTCGAAGGTTGATACCTTGCACAATTACCCTGTTTTGAATTGGCAGAGTTCTAAGAACTTCTCCTGTTTTTCCTTTGTCTTTGCCATTAATAACCTGAACAGTGTCACCTTTACGAATTCGCATCTTGATGCGATGGGCTGGCTTGGTTTTGTGAGTTTGGCTCATCATTTAGATCACCTCCGGGGCAAGAGAAACAATTTTGGTGAAGTTTCGATCACGAAGTTCTCGAGCAACTGGCCCAAAAACCCTTGTCCCTCTAGGGTTTTTGTCTTCGTTAATGAGCACTGCAGCATTGTCGTCAAAACGAATTGCATTACCAGTCTCACGTCGCATAGTTGCTTTTGTGCGCACAACCACAGCCTTAACTACTTCAGATTTCTTGACGCCCATATTTGGCATAGCGTCTTTAACTGCGGCAACTATCACATCTCCAACATGGGCGTAACGGCGATTTGAGCCCAATACACGAATGCATTGAATACGCTTCGCACCACTGTTGTCAGCAACTGTGAGGAATGTCTCTTGCTGAATCATTTGGAAGCCTCCTGAGTTTTAGCACTGTGACTCAGGACTTCTGCAATTGCCCATCGCTTAGTTGCACTAAGTGGACGAGTCTCAGTGATTTTGACCCTGTCACCCAAACGACAATTGTTTTTAGGGTCGTGAGCTTTGTATCTAGTTGTCCGGCTAACAATCTTTTGATAGATGGGATGTGGAAAGCGGTTTTCTACCGCTACAACCACTGTTTTATCCATCTTGTCACTTACAACCGTGCCGACCCTTTCCTTTAATGCCATGGTTTCTAAAAAAGTTTTTTAAGTGGAGATTTTGGAGCGAACGCGCTCTTGCTGGACAGTCAAAAGTTGCGCCAACTTAAGGCGAGCCAGTTTGAAACGATGCGGATTTGTAAGCTGCCTAGTTGCCTGCTCAAATCGCAAGTCAAAAAGCTCACGTCGAACAACATCGATTTGTTCAGTGATGTCAGCATCCGACAAATTGCGGATTTCAGCTGTGTTTGATTTAGCCATAATCAAGAGTCCAAAGTGGCAGTGGATACGCTTGAAGCATTAGTTGAGCTAGCTGCAACCTCAGACTCTTCTTGAGCAAGGAACTTAGTTTTTACTGGAAGCTTGTACTGAGCTAGGCGCATAGCTTCGCGTGCGATTTCCTCTGTGATTTCCTCACCACCCATTTCAAAAAGGATTCTGCCTGGCTTAACCACTGCTACCCAGAATTCAGGATTACCTTTACCTGAACCCATGCGTGTTTCAGCAGGTCTCATTGTGACTGGCTTATCAGGAAAAATCCGGATCCAAATCTTCCCACCACGCTTTACGTAGCGAGTCATTGCTCTCCGGCTGGCTTCTATCTGACGAGAAGTAACCCAACCACATTCTTGAGCTTGTAATGCAAACTGCCCAAAGGCAATGGTGTTACCTCTAGTGGCAACACCGCGCATACGGCCCCTCTGTTGTTTGCGGAATTTGACGCGTTTTGGACTGAGCATGATTTAGGCCTCCTTATCAACTCTCATTTGAGCGGTCTTCAAATTGTTGGGGCCGACGATTGCCCCTTCGGCGAGGACTTGCTCCCACCGGTACCTGTTGATCTTCTTTAGCGAGTACTTCGCCTTTGAAGACCCAAACTTTGATACCCAACACTCCATAAGTAGTGCTAGCGACCTTAGTTGCATAATCAATCTCTGCTCGAAGAGTATGCAATGGAACACGCCCTTCGCGAGTCCATTCGGTACGGGCGATCTCTGCGCCATTGAGACGTCCTCCTACCTGGATCTTTAGACCGAGTACACCAGCTCGTTGAGCTCTCTGTACAGCCATACGAATTGTGCGACGAAAGGCCACACGTTTTTCGAGCTGTTGAGCTATGTATTCAGCCAAAAGGTAAGCATCTGCATCGACTCGTTCAACCTCAACAACATTGATACGAACCTGACGGCTTCGATCACCGATTGTCTTCTGAATCCCTGATCGAAGTTCTTCTATGCCACTGCCTTGTCGGCCAACAATAACTCCAGGGCGAGCAGTCTTTAATTCAACCTCCAACTGATCGGCTTTGCGAGCAATTAGAACATCACTGATTCCTGCAGCCCCATACTTTTTGTTGATGAATCGACGAATCCTGTCATCTTCTTGAAGAAGAATCGGGTACGTCTTTGCAGGTGCATACCAACGAGAGCGGTGCTCCTGGGTAATCCCAAGGCGTAAGCCTGTTGGATGTATTTTGTGTCCCATCAGTGGGTATCGTCAGAGGTCAAGAGTCGGTAGAGGCTGCCACAGCAATGCTGATATGGCAGGTCTGTTTCTTAATCGCAAAAGCGCGACCTTGGGCACGAGGCCTATAGCGCTTCATTGAAGGGCCAATATCAGCACTTGCACTGGTAATGACCAGTGTGGCTGGATCGAGTCCCAGATTATGCTCTGCATTAGCTACTGCAGAGCGAAGGACCTTTGTAATAGGTCCAGTTGAGCGATAGGGCATGAACTCGAGCATGATTAATGCATCGCGATAGGTGCGACCACGAATCTGATCAAGAACCCGTCTTACTTTTGAGGCTGAGCCGCGTAAGAAGCGGCCATGAGCCTTCGCCACAGGAGGTGTAGAAGATGACATTGTCATGATTTCATCGAGCTCCTTTTTTGTCTTTGATATGGCCCTTGAAGGTCCTTGTTGGCGCAAATTCGCCTAATTTGTGCCCCACCATTTGTTCAGTAATGAAAACTGGTACATGGGTTTTGCCATTGTGAACGGCAATCGTATGACCAATCATCATTGGCAAAATTGTGGATGCCCGTGACCAAGTTTTAATAACAGATTTGTCATCTTGGGAATTTTGCTTTTCAATCTTGCGAAGCAAGCTGTCAGCAATAAAAGGGCCTTTTTTAAGTGAACGTCCCATGGAAAATTAAGCGAAGTACAAAACGGTGTTTTTTATCAAGAATCGCGACCTCCTCGACTCCGCTTAGAGACTCGACGTCGTTTCCGAAGAATGAACTTGTTACTGGGCTTGTTCCGCTTACGGGTCTTTAACCCCAAAGCGGGTTTTCCCCAAGGGGTTACTGGGCCAGCGCGACCAATCGGAGCGCGCCCCTCTCCTCCACCATGAGGGTGGTCACATGGGTTCATCACACTTCCTCTTACTTGAGGACGGCGACCTAACCAGCGACGGCGACCAGCCTTACCAAGACTGGTATTTCGAACCTCAGAATTACCCACTTCCCCGAGAGTCGCATAACACTCACAGCGAACCAGGCGAACCTCAGTGGAAGGCAATTTCAGAGCAACATAATCACCTTCTTTTGCCATCACCTGCGCACTTGCTCCTGCGGTTCGCACCATTTGCCCACCACGACCTGCATAGAGCTCTACACAATGCACACTTGACCCAAGAGGAATAGCCGAAAGAGGCATAGCATTACCAATTTCGATAGGAACATCTGAACCAGAAATCACTTCTTGACCAATGCTTATCCCAGCAGGAGCAAGGATGTATCGCTTCTCTCCATCTGCGTAGAAAAGCAAAGCCAAGCGCGCATTACGGTGGGGGTCGTAATGAATCGCAGCCACCTTGGCTGAAATTCCATGCTTATTGCGACGGAAATCAACAACTCTGTAAAGGCGTTTATGACCACCCCCTCTGTGCCGGCAAGTAATAACACCACGATTATTACGACCCTTGCGACGATGTTTTGCTACTACAAGAGATCGCTCAGGCTTCCGAGTAGTTACCTCACTAAAATCGGTAACTACTCGAGTACGAGTGCCAGGTGTATAAGGACGGAAAGTTCGGATTGCCATTTAATTCTCCTCAGGACTCAGGGAAAAGCTGAATAGTGTTGCCCTCGGCCAAACGAACCACAGCTTTCTTTACTTGGGCTCGTTTACCAGCGAAGCGCCCCACACGTCGCGAACGTCTAGGAGGGTTCATAGTGCTGATCCCTAAAACTTTGACGTCAAACAACTTTTCAACAGCAGCTTTAATTTCTGGCTTTGCAGCACGGTGATCGACCTCAAAAGTGTACTGATTGAGCTCTAGAGCCCTAGTTGCTTTCTCTGTAATCAAAGGACGACGAATCACATCCTCCAGTCGATTCTTGAAATTTTTAGTCATCGCTATAAACCTCCTTGATGGTTGCGAGAGCGTCTTCACCCAGCACCAAGAAATTGGCATGGAGCAAATCGAAGACATTAAGTTGATCCGCCGCAATCAACTTGACTTTCTCAAGATTGCGAATCGAGCGTCTAATTATCTCCGAAGGTTTTGAAAGAATGATCAAAACCTTTGCATCAGAAGAAATTCCAAACCGCACTAAAGCATCCTTAATTTCACGAGTCTTGGGTTCTGAAAGCGACTTGCCAAAATCTTTGACCACCATCAAATCCTTAATTCGAGCCATCAATGCTGTACGCAATGCAAGACGACGTTCCTTCCGGTTCATTGCCAAGCTGTAATTGCGCGGCTTAGGGCCAAAAATGATTCCGCCACCTGGACGCAAAGGAGTTCGAATTGAACCCTGCCTAGCTCTACCAGTGCCCTTCTGTTTATATGGCTTTCGTCCCCCTCCACGAACCTCCGCCCTGGTCAAGGTACTAGCCGTACCCTGACGACTATGAGCCTGCTGACGAAGCACTGCTCGATGCATTAAATCCATTGCACTGGTTTCTTTAGCAATCTTGAAATCAAGGCTTGCCTTACCAGTTTCCTTACCCTGCCAATCGCGAACAATACAGCTAGTCATCACTTACCTCCTTTTGCAGGGTTAAGACCAAACCGTTTAGCTGGCCGAATGTTCAGGAGTGCTCCTGGCTTCCCAGGCACAGAACCTTTAACAACAAGGAGATTGCGCTCGCTATCAACTTTTAAGACCGTTAATCCCCTTGTCGTGATTTGTTTCCCTCCATAACGACCAGCCATGCGTTTGCCTGGATAAATCCTGCCTGGAGTAGTACCTGCTCCTGTTGAACCAGGTTCTCGATGATTTTTCGAACCATGGCTCATAGGTCCACGACTAAAGCCATGCCGTTTCTGATAACCAGAAAATCCCCTTCCCATGGAATCCCCACTCACATCAACCTTCTGACCAGCCTCAAAACTACCAACAGTAACTGAAGCACCAAGCTCCAATCCTGCTAAATCTGCCACGCGATATTCACGCAGATGACGCAAATAATCTTCGCCAGATTTTGAAAGATGACCCTTGGCAGGCTTATTAATCAGCTTTTCACGAGTGCCTCCAAAACCGATCTGAACAGCTGAGTAACCGTCAGTTTCAGAGGTCTTCAATTGAGTAATGCGACAAGGGCCTGCTTCGATCAAAGTGACCGGAATGGCTCTGCCATGATCATCGAAGAACTGGGACATACCCAATTTCTTCCCAAGGATGCCTATAGACATGAGAGGAAATAACGCCAGCATTTGGAACCTCCTTATTAATTAAAGAGGTTTAATTAATACGCTGATAAATAGAACGCTATCGAAACCGAAAAACTTTTGGACGCCTAATTAAAAAAAATCAGGAGAATTTGAGATCTCTCGGAAAAAGCTAGCGAGCGAATCAGCTGGCTGGGACTTGGTCGAACTTATTTGTAGTGCGATCAGTTTCCCGGCAGTTAGAAAAATGAATCTCCTAATCTGCACTGGCCTTAAAGATCCGGCGCAAACGCCGAATCTGCCTGGCTTACTGGAGGCCCGGCTAGCGGTCGGGCACAGAAAAGCTGAGCAATTTATGACCCTACACCACCGAGGTACCTAATACAAAAACTTGGTTGAACTGCCAAACTATTTACCAACTGAGTTGATAGAAAGGCCACTATTGCTCTCTGGTCGTGAATTTCGACGTGACCTTGAGGCTGCTGGATGTATAGCTATAAGAGTCCCCCTTGAAGGTGGCTATGAGACCCGACTACTAAGGCGACTCCGAGCAGGAGGATATCGAACTCAAATCACTTCTGCTAGAGGTCTAGGAGATCCAGAAGTATTTCTCTTGCAACTTCATGGAGTGAGGCCGCCTCACCTAGGTCATCAAAGTGTTGGGCGTAATGGTGCCGTAGGAGAAGTTCAGCAAGTTATGCCCCAATTAGGTGAATTACTAACTGGAGATCAACCTGTAGCCCTTTGGTTACTGGAGGGGAATGTTTTAACGCGTTCTGAACTATTCAGTCTCTTTGATCTCTGCCAACGTGAACCTCGCTTGAAAATTATTGTAGAAATAGGTGGTTCTCGCCATTTGCAATGGGAACCAATGCAACAACTTTTAGAAAACTAATTTAATTATCAAGAGTGTGAATCAAGTCTCCGTTAACAGCGAAGCAGCTCTTGAAAAAGGAACCTGGGTAAAACTCATATGTGGTGCGAGTAATCAAGACTTGCCATTTATTGCTGACCTCTGCGCTGTCTATGCAGCAGCAGGTGTCCACTGTGTAGATGTTGCTGCCGACATTGCCGTAGTCCATGCCGCTCGAGAAGGGCTCAACTGGGTTGAATCACGTCTTGGCAGAAGGCCTTGGCTCATGATCAGCATTAGTGATGGAAAAGATGCTCATTTCCGAAAAGCATGGTTTGATCCAACAATTTGCCCAAGTGAATGTCCTCACCCATGTCAAAAAATTTGCCCTGCTACAGCAATCACTCAAGACCAAGGAATCATTGCTGAGAAATGTTATGGATGTGGTCGATGTTTGCCAGTCTGTCCACTTGGCTTAATTAATGAAAAGGAACAACACTTAGGGCTGGATGAATTTGGTCCACTGATTAAGCAAATTCGACCAGATGCAATTGAAATTCATACCGCTCCTGGTAGAGCAAAAGAGTTTGATCAAATCATTAAAGCTTTAGTTGAAGAGGCTGTAGTACTAAAACGAATTGCTGTTAGTACTGGAATAGAAGGGCATGACATTGACATCGAAACTCTTGCCAAAGAATTGTGGAATCGCCATTCATCCCTACAAAAGTATCGTCAAAAGCCCCTCTGGCAACTTGATGGTCGCCCAATGAGTGGTGATATTGGCCTTGGAACAGCCAGGGTTGCAATCACTCTTTGGGAAGCAATTCGCCCTTTTGCGCCACCTGGTCCTCTCCAATTAGCTGGAGGTACTAATGCACAAACCATTCAGCTCCTAAATCAGAGCAAAGGTCCTGAAGGGATAGCCTTCGGTGGAATGGCACGACAATTAATAAAACCCTTTTTGCTCGAATCTCAGAAAAGGAATATCCGTCTGAGAGAGT
>QCFB01000026.1 GCA_003280345.1 Prochlorococcus sp. AG-363-A16 | reverse complement strand
GAACTCAATAAACTTTTCCCAGATCACTTTTCTGGAGACAATCAAGCCAAGTTAAGAAAGTTCAAAGTAGTCAAAACTCCTTTGTCTGTATATAAAGCTGTTCCAGGTTGCCAAAAAGTTAGGCCCTCTCAAAAAACACCTATTTCTAATTTCTTTCTCACTGGTGACTACACAATGCAACGTTACTTAGCTTCGATGGAAGGGGCTGTACTAAGTGGAAAGCTTTGTGCAGAAGTAGTCAATCAGTCCAAAGAAAGCTTGAGCGAAAAAAACTCCACAAAAAAAGTGTAATCTATGAAACTTGGATTATCTGATTCATCAAAAATAGAACCTAATTCTGGAGTAAATCTTGAGAATGCATATGAAGTTTGCAGACAAGAAACATCCCAATGGGCAAAAACATTTTATCTGGGCACAATGCTTCTTCCACCATTAAAGCGAAGGGCAATTTGGGCAATATATGTCTGGTGTAGAAGGACAGATGAGTTAATGGATAGCGCCGAAGCACAAGCAAGACCAGTTGACGAACTTTCGGAACGTCTAGATCTCTGGGAAGAACGCACTAGAGCAATTTTTAAAGGGCAAATAGATGATGATCTAAGTGCAGTAATGGTAGATACTCTTGAACGCTTTCCACAGCCAATAAAACCTTATCTAGACATGATTGAAGGACAAAGAATGGATTTAAACCTCAAGCGATATGAAACATTTAAAGAACTTGAGCTTTATTGCTACAGAGTCGCGGGAACGGTTGGATTAATGACTCAGGGAGTCATGGGACTTGACCCAGCATATACATCAGCACCATGGAGCTCCTCTCCTGATCCTTCAGAAGCAGCAATTGCCTTAGGAATTGCTAATCAACTCACAAACATTTTAAGAGATGTAGGAGAAGATAGAGGCAGGGGCAGAATATATCTGCCCCAAGAAGATTTAGAGAGATTTGGCTATTCCGAAGAAGATCTAATGGCAGGCCGTCTGAACAATCAATGGAAAGAATTGATGACTTTTCAATTACATCGCGCAAGAGAATGGTTTGAAAAGTCAGAGGCTGGCGTGAGATGGCTCTCGGCAGATGCTCGTTGGCCTGTTTGGACCTCTTTAAGGTTGTACAGAGGAATCCTTAATTCAATTGAGAGACTCGACTATGACGTTTTCAATAATCGTGCATATGTCAGTGGATGGGTAAAGCTACTTGACCTTCCAATTTCTTATTTAATCGCCCAAACACACTAGAAACAAAACTATCGTAAGCAATTGATCCACTATTGACTGAATCAAAAAAAATCAAACAGCCGTTTTTTGATTTGCTAAAAGCTCCTTCAATTTTGATAATTCACCAGCCCAACGAGGGTCTGGCGCCTCTTGATTTGGGGCATCGCTATGTACAACTTTCTTAACTTCTTTACGATTTTGTCCCTGAGAATTTGAATTAGCTGAGTTTGCATTTCGACGACCACCATTGCTGGAATCTCGTCGTTCTGACTTCTCAACTCGTAAGTTGTTCCCTTGAAATTCGTGACCGTTTAGCTTCTCAATTAGAGCATTTGCCACTTTTTTATCTTCGACATTCGCAAATCCAAAACCACGACAATCCCCTGTTTCTCTATCTGCAACAGCCTTGAACCGGATTCCATTACCAACAGTTGCAAGGAGAGCTTCAAGCTCTTTGCTGTCAAAAGTTTGAGGCAAATTGCCTATGTAAAGACGAACGCTCATGGATAAGAAGGGAAATTTGGAAAGTTCAAGATCAGGCCGAACTATTTCTTAACTTCATTGTAGTTAATCATAGAAAGGTCTTGTTCTGCTTTAACCAACATCTTGCTGCATAAATAGCTTGTTCTTCTGTATCTATTCGGCCAAAAGCTCTCTCATGGCACAAGTGCCTCAAAAGTTCTCCCAGAGCTGGTCCTTCAGGCACATCAAGCATTTCCTTCAAGGTATTACCGTCTAATGGTGAAGAAGGATGGAAAAGAGGATCATTTTTATCCCTCCAGCGATTTAACCAAGCCTTTTGCTGCGCATTAGGTAATTCGAGTATCAAGGCAGGAAGACCTAGCTCTAAATCAATATGCAATTGAAGTCGGTCGAATTCTTTAAGATGCTGAAAATCATTTCCTTCTTTACGTTCCAACCATTTACGCAATAAATTGCAGCTTTTGCGATCTCGTCTGCTGAACTTCAATTGCTGAAGCCCAAAATCACTTAACAAATGAGTAAGTCGAGCTATCGGCAAGGCAAAAGATAATTCTGTTGAGTTCAAAATTTTTGCATCATCAAAGGTTGGAGCTTTTCTTCTAAGAACTTCTTCCTTGTTTTTCCAAGGCCCTAACAAGTTAAAAGTTTTTAAATAAATTATTACTTGATCAGCTAATTTAAAATTAACAATCTTTAGGAGTTCAGATTGAATACGTTCATGAGCAACCCTTTGTAACAAGGAAGAATGCTCCTGAATGAAGTTTTTTGTGGGTGTGTCAAGAGAAAATTGAAGTTCAGCCATGAACCTGAGACCGCGCAATAATCTCAATGGGTCATCAATTAAGTTTTTCTCCTTAACCGCAACAACACTTCTCTTTCGTAAATCTGCAATCCCTCCCGTTGGATCACAAATTTTTGGATTTGGTTCAATTGTTAGAGCAATTGAATTAATCCGAAAATCACGACGAAATAAATCTTCTTCCAAACTTTGACCAATCTGACTAGCAAGATCAATCGTCCAATCTCCAATTATTAATCGAGCTATATCTCTGTCCAAATCCAGCACAACGCATCTTCCATCTAGTTTCCGAGCCAAATGTTTAGCAAGCTTTACAGCCTGCTTAGGAACCAAAAAGTCGAGATCTTGCCTTTCTCCAAGCCTGTCAAGCAATCCATCTCTTACAGCACCTCCAACTAATGCACTCCCATGAGGCAGTTCATGACAATTGAGGGGCCATTTATCTGGATTCAGTCTTTCCCAAAGCTTGTTAGCGAGAAAAGTCTTATCACCCTCCAGAATGGTGATATCAGCGGAGGAGGAGGACATGTGCATATGTGTGAACTGCCACTGGGTCGAAAGATGTAATGCCTATCACGCAGTCGAAAAACAACATGGTGTACCCCATCTAAATCTGACTCCAAATTTTGAACCAAAGGATCCCCGCATACATGTCATTGTGATGGGACTACCTAGTGGCGAAACTGGAATCGAATGGGATGTTCAAGCTTGTGAAAGTTTTCTTGAAGATCATGGCCGCTGGCTCAGATTGCGACCCGGTGAAGAGCTTCCTACATGACTGCACATAATCAAAAGGGGCTGGAGAGTCACCTTTCGCCATTACTTCTCGCAATGCACAGTTGCACAGAAAAGTTAGGCGTAGCGATTCTGGATTCAAGGAACCCAGAAAAAAGCTTGATTAGCTCGACTTTTAATAGTGGCCGTAAACTTTCCAACAACATTTTGCATTGTGTAGAAGAACTTCTACCTGCTAAATCCTGGCCAAAACTAGGGCGGCTTGCAGTTGCAATTGGGCCAGGTGGTTTTACAGGAACTCGACTATCAATAGTTTTTGCGCGTACTTTGGCCCAACAACTTAATTGTCCTCTAGATGGATTTAGCAGCTTTGCATTAATGGCGCCTCGACTTGCAAGTCAGCTTAGTGAAAATGAAAAATATAAGCCGTTCTGGATAACCCAAACTTTAAATAGACAAAGAGTCGTAGCCGGGCAATATCAACTTAAAGCGAACACTCAAGCAGAAAAGTTCGAAGATGTATTAGAACTAATATCACCGAATTTACTGGATCCAAATCTCAAGGCAGGTCCGAAAATTAACGCTACAGAAGATGTTGAGAAAGATGTTGTTCGACTCCTAAGATTATCCTTACTAGCAAGAAATATGAATATTAAAAGTGAATGGGTCAAGATTCTTCCAATATACCCTACGTCGCCAGTAGGTAATTATTAATGGATATTTACAGAACTGGATTAATCTTAGCAGGAGGTTTTTTTGTACTTTTTGCAAACATAAAGACTCTAAAAAATTATACAAAAGCCATTTATAATAAAGAAAAACCTCAAGCAATTTTAGTTCTTGGCGGAGACATAGAAAGAGAACATATTGGTATATACATAGCAAGAAAACTAAGCTTACCTCTAGTGATAAGCAGTGGTAGTAACCCTGAACATGCAGAGTGGCTTATTGAAAAAGCAGAAATCCTAAAAAGCCATGTAACACTTGATTACGCTGCAAATGATACTCTTACAAACTTCACTTCACTAGTTGATAAATTTTCCTCTAAAAAATTTAATCATATCCTAGTTGTGACTAGCGAAGATCATCTGCCTCGAGCAAAAATTGTAGGGAGTATAATCTCAGGAAGTCAAGGCATTCGTCTTACCACAATACCAGTATCATGCAAAAATCAATGCATTAAAGAAAGCTTTCAAAAGAAAGCATTTGATTTGGTTAGAGCAATTTTTTGGGTAGCTACTAGGAAAGATCTCAAGGTCTTTTTTGAAAAAAAATTCCAAGAAAATTTTTACAATAACTTCAATAAATTATTCAAAATTACTTCAATATTCCTTGATCCAACATTGAGTTGATTTTTATTTGAAGCTGATTTGTTGTAGCTTGTAATTCTGATTTTTTCCTAGTCGCTGGAGGGGGGATTGGCTCTCCTATCCGTAAATGTATTGGAACTAATCTAGGCCAACGCAAACCTGATCCAAGGGCTCGATGAGTATTAATAATTGCGACTGGCAACAATTTAGCTTGGCTCCTCGCTGCCAAAAGGGCAGCACCAGCCATCGGATTATTAACCCGCCCATTACTTTGTCTAGTCCCGTCAATAAAGACCCCAATTGCCCAACCTTCCAACAGTCGATTTGTAGCAATCTTGATTGCCTCACGGTCACTTGCTCCTCGCTTTACCGGATAAGCACCGCAAGCCCTAATCAATGCCCCAAGAATAGGAACCTTAAAAAGCTCAGCTTTTGCCATAAAAGCCACAGGGCGTCCTAATGCATGTCCTAAAAGAGGAGGATCTAAATGGGAACCATGGTTAGCAACTACAACTAAAGGTCCATTCTTAGGAACATTAAAATTGCCAAAAGTATGACCTCTAAACAGTCCACGAAAAACTGGAAAAACGAGCAAAAGACTAACTATTTGATATGTCAAAGAAGGTCTCGGGGGATTTCTGTCAAGATCCCAAGCAGTATTGGATTTAGTCAAAATTCAATGTCCTAAATCACTAGCAGTTGAGAGCTGGCTAATTTGAACCCCAGCCATAGAACGCTTGGCTAAACCACTAAGGACATTGCCAGGTCCAATTTCTACCAAAGTTTTTATCTCTTGATTCAGCATTACCTCCATTGTTTCCCTCCAGCGCACTCCTGTAGTCATTTGTTGCTTCAACCTTTGTTTTAAATGATCTCCATCACACATTGGTATTGGATCTGCATTACTTACAACTGGAACGGTGGCATTCTCAAATTTCATCTGATCTAGTTCAATCGCAAAAGCTTTTGAAGCTTCTTCCATATACGGTGAATGAAAAGCACCAGAGACCTGCAAAGGAATAGCACGTTTACATTTCAAGTTTGTACTTACTGCTTGGACTGCTTCTGGAATACCTGAAAGCACTACTTGAGAATCACTATTGTCATTTGCAATAACAACTCCATTAGTCGCTTCTACAAGGTCCTCCAGTTGGCTGCGATCAAATCCCAATATTGCTGTCATTGCTCCACCACCAGCTGCTGCCATTAACTCTGATCGCTTCTTGAGCAATGCCAAAGCGGTTTTGTCATCGAAAACTTCTGCCGCATATAGAGCAACAATTTCTCCGAGACTATGGCCTGCAAGCAATGAAGCCTTACGTCCTTGTCGTCGTAAATCATCTACTAATAAAGACTCGACTACAAACATTGCTGGCTGAGTATTTCGTGTGTCATTTAAATCATCGAGACTGTTTCTTTGATTGCTATTGCCAGAATTACAAATCTGCAACAAATCTCGGCCTAACACCTCTGATGCAGCATCAAAGCGTTGTTTGGCTCCTGGCAAACTCATCAAAGAATCTGCCATCCCTAGTTTTTGAGAGCCCTGACCAGGAAACACCCAGGCAATGGACATAAGAAGCCTCAATGAGTCAATTAAGAAGAGCCTAAATGGGGCCCTGCCAACGTAATAATGCAGCGCCCCAACTCAAACCAGCTCCAAACCCACTAGTTGCTATCAAATCGCCTCGTTTAATTCGGCCATCTTGAACAGCTTCATCCAACATCAAGGGGATCGTCGCTGCCGAAGTATTGCCGTAATTCGCAAGATTGCTAAGTACTTTTGTTTTGGGAATGGAAAATCGATCAGCCACCGCATCAAGAATTCTCTGATTTGCTTGATGAAGCAAAAGCCAATCCAAGGTTTCAGGTGCAACATTGCTACCACTCAAAAGATCTTCAAGAATTGAAGGCACTTCTCTAACTGCAAACTTATATACCTCTTGACCATTCATCTGAATTGGCAAAAAGCCTCCTGTTTGATGGACTAGTCCCTCAACAAGCGGTTGAAAGTTTTGAACATTTGGCAGGTTGAGACAATCACCACGACTTCCGTCTGATTTAAGACTGAATGCAATCACTCCGTCATGGTTTATGTCAGTTGCTTCCAGTGCAATAGCCCCTGCACCATCTCCAAAGAGTACACAGCTTCTCCTGTCATCCCAATTGACCCAACGAGTTAACTGATCTGCACCTATCACTATGGCTCTACGCATAGAACCATTTCGTAGAAATTGAGAAGCAGTTACTAATGCAAAAAGAAACCCACTACAAGCTGCTGTGAGGTCAAAAGCAACAGCATTCTTGGCACCCAACTCTGCCTGAATCTGGGGTGCAGACCCAAACAGATCGTCCGGTGTTGATGTTGCAAGAATTACTAAATCAATACTTTCTGGATCCCATCTTGCAAATGTCGTTGCTCCTTGAGCAGCACGAACACTAAGGCCAGTGAGGGTTTCACCAGATCCAATAACTCTGCGTGAGTGGATGCCTGTTCGGCTACTAATCCAACTATCACTTGTATCGACCCGCAATCCAAGTTGGTCATTGGTCAACCTTTGCTTTGGCGTAGCACTGCCACTACCGACAAGGGCTATTCCGTAATTGATGGGGGGCGTTTCAGCCAAAGAGCATTCGATATTCGTTGGGATAAGTCAATCACAGTCCCTACCTCATAGAGGGCTAAACACTTCAAGCTGGTGGTTTTTCCAGCTCGGCCAAATCCTCCATAACCCCATGAGCAGCAGCAGAGTGCGCAAGACGAAGAGCACTTACAACAGACAAAGCTTTACTGCTGCCATGCCCAATAACACAAATCCCGTTTACTCCAAGCAACAACGCTCCCCCATGTTCGGCATGATCAAGGCGTTTCTTAATACGTTTCAAATTACTCCGAAGAAATGCAGATCCAACTTTGCCTCTTCTGCCTCTTGGAAGCTCAGCACGAAGAACATCTAATAAAACACTTCCTACTGATTCAAGAAACTTCAGAAGAACATTACCGGTAAATCCATCACAAACCACTACATCAAATTCCCCTGATAGAACATCTCTACCTTCACAATTCCCAGCAAAGTAAAAACGTTTTTCTTGATTCAATAGTTCATAAGTCTGAAGGGAGACTTCATTACCTTTACAAGCTTCTTCTCCAATATTTAGTAATCCTATTCGTGGTTTATTTGTTTGAAGTACATCTCGAGAATAAATATTCCCCAGCAAGGCAAATTGATGCAAATATGCTGGTTTACAATCCATATTTGCCCCCACATCTAATACTAAAACAGGTTGTCCGGGGTCCTTGGTAGGGAAAAGAGCTCCAATAGCTGGTCGATCTATGCCTGATAACCGACCTAAGCGGAAAATTGCAGATGCCATTAATGCACCAGAATTACCAGCTGAATAAACAGCAGTTGCTTCTTGCTTTTTGACCAAATCCATGGCCACATTGATACTTGCATCACGTTTCTTTCTTACAGCGGTAGCTTCCTCATCCATTCCTACAGAAGGACCGCTGGGAACAAGCTCAAGTTGACCCGCATCAATCGCCTCAGTTAATAATTCACTGAGACCTGATTGTTTAGCTGCCTCAACAACCTTCTCAATTTCACCGACAAACTTGATGCCAAGAGGCAATCTTTGTAAAGATTGCAAGCACCCATCCAGAATCTGTGAGGGAGCATGATCTCCCCCCATCCCATCAACTGCTATCCAAATTCGCTCACGATCTTGAAAACTCGTTTTTTCGGAGTCAATATCTCCCCCTTGCAACCTTCGTAAAGGATCAAAAACAAGTGGCTGAAGCATATTCCCAGCCATAGATCCTGCACTTGTTACCACGGATCCAGCACTAGAAACCACGGATCCAGCAACGTTCCCAGCAACAGAAGCAGAGCTGGCAGCTGTATCTACAAGAGTTGTTACTGCCGCATTACGGCGGTACCAAATCACTAAACGCCTAATAGCTCTAGGGCGATTTGACTTATTCCGCAATCCATAGGAAGCGGAAGTATCAGGATCCTTCTGAGGCAATGGAATCGACTATGCGCTGGAACAAATAACCCGTTCCCCTTGCTGTGAGAATCAGCTCAGGGTTTGCCGGGTCATCTTCCAGTTTGGAACGTAACCTAGAGATATGTACATCTACTACGCGAGTATCAACATGGCGCTCTGGTGTATAACCCCAGACCTCCTTGAGAATCTCTCCTCTACTAAAAGGCTCACCTGAACGACTAACTAATAACTCAAGCAAACTGAACTCCATTCCGGTCAGTCTTATTCGCTCATCACAACGAAAAACCTGTCTTTTATTAGTGTCGATCCTTAAATCTGTGACCTGAATTACACCTGAGTTGGGGATACCGGCTATTTGTTCTTTTTCAACTCTTCGTAGTACGCATCTAATACGAGCTTCCAACTCCTTAGGACTAAAAGGCTTGACAACATAATCATCCGCCCCAAGTTCAAGACCTGTAATCCTATCGGCAACATCACCTAATGCAGTCAGCATGACTATAGGGACATCAGACTCCTTCCTTAACTCTTGACAGACGCCATAGCCATCAAGCTTTGGCATCATTACGTCAAGTACCACTAAATCTGGTTCACAGTTACGAAACAGTTCAAGCGCCTCATTGCCATCACAGGCAGTTACCACTTGATAGCCGATCATTGACAAACGAGTTTCTAGGATCCTCCTAATGCTGGCCTCATCGTCAGCCACGAGAATCATTTCCTTAGATGGACTAGTAGCCGTCATGACGTCTTTGGCTTAGGCGGCTAAAGAGCTCGACCTTAGATAAGTCCCTTGAATGTTCCAAAAGGTCATCTTTTTTCAACCAACTCAAAATTTCTTTACACAATCATAAGTGTCCAAAGCTTCCTCAATCTTCATCTGTCAAAGCTGTGGTGCCCAATCGCAACAGTTTTTTGGACGCTGCTCAAGTTGCGGCGAGTGGAATTCAATCATTGAGCAGGCTTCGCATAATTCAAGCAATAAACGCAACAAAAGAAATTCTCAACAATCCCATGAAGCATCTCTTATCAAATCAGAACCAATAGATGCCAGTGGGCATGAAACCCTAGAGCGAATTCCAAGTGGATATCTTGAATTTGATCGTGTGCTTGGTGGCGGGCTAGTTCCTGGTTCCCTTGTTTTGGTTGGAGGCAACCCTGGAATTGGTAAAAGCACTCTTCTTTTACAAAGTGCTTCTGCAATAGCAAAGAATCGATCTGTACTTTATGTAAGTGCCGAAGAATCTGCCCAACAAATAAGAATGCGTTGGAAGCGTCTCAAAGAAGCTGATTGCAATCTTCAACTTCTAGCTGAAACAGACTTAGATCTTGTTCTGAGAGAAATTGAAGCTCTAAAACCAGACATAGCAATAATCGATAGTATTCAAGCTTTAAATGATGAAAACCTCTCAAGTTCTCCAGGGTCAGTATCTCAAGTACGTGAATGTGCAGCAGCACTCCAACGAATAGCAAAAAAGCAAAGCACAACTCTATTAATTGTTGGCCATGTTACAAAAGAAGGAATGTTGGCAGGTCCAAAAGTTTTAGAACATCTTGTAGATGCTGTTTTAACTTTTGAAGGAGACCGATTCGCTAGTCATAGATTACTAAGGGCGATCAAAAATCGCTATGGGGCAACATACGAACTTGGCGTATTCGAAATGCAAGGGAAAGGGCTTGTCGAAGTAATTAATCCAAGCGAACTTTTTCTCAGTGGAGAATATGCATCGGGAGTTGCAACCATCGTGGCTTGTGAAGGGACAAGGTCACTTCTCGTTGAACTAGAAGCCCTTATTAGCGGGACAACTTATGCCAGTCCGAGAAGAACCACTACAGGAATTTCTACAAACAGATTGCATCAGATTTTGGCAGTCCTTGAAAAGCATATGGGGTTAACACTGTCACGCTTCGACTGCTATCTGGCAGTTGCCGGTGGCTTAGAAGTTGAAGAACCCGCAGCAGATCTTGGTATTGCGACTGCAATTGTATCTAGTTTCAAAAACCTAACTTTGCCAGAAGGTACTGTTCTGATTGGAGAGATTGGCCTAGGAGGGCAATTGAGACCTGTCGGTCAACTTACTCAGAGACTGCAAGAAGCCGTCCGTCTTGGTTTCAAAAGAGCTGTTATTCCAAAGGGAAGTGGTGTGGATTGTTTGAAACAAGAAATCAAGATGGAGCTAATCGAAGCTTCAAAGATTACCGAAGGTATTTTGATAGCACTCGATGGAGACCCAACAACCAGTGCTTGAATGATTCCATTGCTTTACATCACATCTACATTGCTTCTTCCAGAAGTTTTTAGCCAATTTTCAATATCCAAATATCCACCTGGATAAAGCCTTACTGCTTTAGTCCAAACTTCTGCAGCACGATCAAACCAAATATCACTCTCATCATGATTTCCAGCTTGCTGTGCTGCCCGAGCACGTTTTTCATAAATAAGTCCCATGTTTTTAAGACATGAAGGCTGCTTGGAGTTTTCATCTAGAGACTTCAGATATGTCTGGAGAGCACGATCTTCTTCTCCATTGCTCATATAAATAATTGCCATGTTCTTGAGTGTTTCACTCCTGTCGACAGCATTCATCTCTAAAGACAAACTTTCCTCATAGAACTCAAGCGCTTCCATATAGTCGCCACGGTCCTGAGCGGATAGCCCTTCTCGATAATAGAGATATGCTTTCTTTTCCTTTTCATCAATTGGCATCACCTTGACGATCAACTCAGCCATCACGGTGAAGGCCTTATCGATGAAATTGTCCTTTTTTTGACTTAGAGGCACGACGGTCTAAAAAATGAGATGACATCTATCCTGCCGTTATTCTAAGAACCTTGCTTAACTAGCCTTAATTAAATTTTATTGATGATCTTTTTTTTAGAGGTCATTGACTTGTTCATAACTCTCACTAAGCCGTGAGCAATCAAGGTCCTCGCTCTGGTTATTTCTCCGTCTTACTCGACGTGGAAGGAATGAAATGTGGTGGCTGTGTTCGCTCAGTAGAGCAAACATTGCTAGCTCAACCAAATGTTGCAAATGCAAGTGTCAATCTTGTTTCCAGGACTGCTTTAGTCGATCTAGAAAATCCTAAGGAGTCCATAGATCTAATTCTCAAAGCACTAACTGAGCGTGGCTTCCCTGCAAAAAGAAAAGAAGTAACTCCCTTTGACAAAAAAACCCCAGCTGAAATTGATGCAACCAAGCAGTGGTGGTATCAATGGCGCCAATTAATAATTGCCATAATTTTGTTACTGCTCTCTGTCTTAGGTCATTTAACAGAAAGGGGAACATTAGACATACCAGTTCTGGGAGCATTGCCATTCCATGCAAGCCTGGCCACCTTTGCCTTGATCGGACCAGGCCTACCAATTATCAAAGGCGGCGCAAAAGCTGCTTGGGCACTAGCGCCCAGCATGGATACGCTTGTAGGTTTAGGGGTAAGCAGTGCCTATCTAACAAGTCTTGTTGCATTCATATGGCCAACAATTGGCTGGCCATGCTTTTTCAATGAACCTGTAATGCTTCTAGGATTCGTTTTGCTAGGGCGTTTCCTTGAAGAGCGAGCACGTTTTCAAACCAATAAAGCAATCAAACAATTAGCTCAACTTCAACCTGATACAGCAAGACTATTACTCAAAAATAACGAAATTCGTGAAGTCAGAGTTGGTGCTCTTAGACCTGGAGAAAAGCTGCAGTTATTAGCAGGAGATCGAATACCAGTAGATGGAGTTGTTGTTAAAGGGAAATCAGCTGTTGACATTTCCAGCCTTACAGGAGAGCCCTTGCCATTAGAAGCAATTCCAGGAACTGAACTGACTTCTGGCAGTCTTAATTTAGAAGCAAGCCTTGTCCTTGAAGTTAAGCGAGTAGGGGCCGAAACAGCCTTAGCCCGAATAATTGGCTTAGTAGAAGAAGCGCAAGCAAGAAAAGCACCGATACAAGGTCTTGCGGATCGAGTCGCTGGAAGATTTTGCTATGGGGTCGTCACACTCGCTCTATTCACATTCTTCTTCTGGTGGCATGTAGGCACAAATTTATGGCCAGAGGTGCTTAACGCAACTGGACAAGGTCTCATCCATGGCCATGAACATGGCATGCACGCATCTTTAGGCGGGAGTGCAGCCACTCCTTTAGGGCTTGCGTTGCAACTTGCTATTGCTGTGCTTGTAGTGGCATGCCCGTGTGCACTAGGACTTGCCACTCCAACGGTCATAACCGTCGCCTCAGGCCTGGCCGCACGCCATGGTTGGTTGTTCAGAGGCGGTGATGTAATTGAAATGGCTGCTTCACTAAATCAAGTCGTCTTTGACAAAACAGGCACACTCACAATTGGGAAACCACTAGTCGTGGGCTCTTTCGGAACAAATCAACCTAATCGCATGTTGCAATTCGCAGCAAGCTTAGAAGAGCACAGTCGGCATCCTTTAGCTCACGCAATTCTTCAAGAAGCACAAAGAAATGAACTCCCCTTACTGGACTCAATCAATACACATACCTATCCAGGCAGAGGATTGGCAGGGGAATTAAATGGTGTAGAAGGTCTTATTCGAGTAGGGAAACTTGAATGGCTTCAAAGTGAAGGAGTTGAATTGGGAGATGAAATCCAAACAGACTTAGAAAAATCCAAATTTTTAAAAGAGTCAATAGTTGGAGTAGCTCAAAATAAACAATTCTTGGGCCTACTCATCATTGATGATCAACTAAGAAAAGATACACAAATTGCACTTGATCGATTACGCAAACAAGGTCTTACTTTGAACATATTTAGTGGTGACCAGCAAAGATCTGTTGAACATCTCGGCAATCAATTGGGATTTTCTAAATCCGAATTAGGTTGGCAACTTTTGCCAGCTCAAAAACTAGAAAAATTAGAAATAATCAAACAGCAAGGGACAGTGGCAATGGTTGGAGATGGTATTAATGACGCACCCGCTCTTGCAGCTGCTGATTTAGGAATAGCTATAGGTACTGGAACTCAAATTGCTCAAGATACAGCAGATCTTGTTTTGCTTGGAGATCGTTTAGAAGGCTTGCCAGATGCTCTTTTGTTAGCTCAAAGAACCATGAGCAAAATAAAACAAAATCTCATCTGGGCTTTTGGTTATAACATGATCGCTTTACCTATTGCCGCAGGTGTTCTACTACCTAAGTTTGGTTTAGTTCTTTCTCCACCCATTGCTGCTCTTTTAATGGCAATCAGTTCAATCACTGTTGTTTTAAATGCTTTATCTCTACGTTCAGCATGAAAGGGCGACTAATTGTTCTTGAAGGAATTGACGGCAGCGGCAAGACCACCCAAATAAATCACTTAGCAAGCTGGTTGCCAAATAGTGGCTTAATGCTCGATGGGACAAAATTGCATATAACTCGAGAACCTGGCGGCACTGCTTTAGGCAAAGCACTCCGAGCTTTACTACTTCATCCTCCTAAAGACAAATTTCCAGACCCCTTAACAGAATTGCTGTTATATGCAGCTGATAGATCACAACATATCACTCAATTAATTTTCCCAGCCTTAGAAAAAGGAGACTGGGTAGTAAGTGATCGCTTTAGTGGTTCAACACTTGCCTATCAAGGCTATGGAAGGCAATTAAATATTGAACTGATAAAGCAGCTTGAACTAATTGCCACTCAAGGTTTAGAGCCTGATCTAACTCTTTGGCTGGATCTATCCGTTAGCAAAAGTATTGAAAGGAGAAGTCAACAATCTAAAGACAGAATGGAATCGGAAGGGGTAACTTTTCTAAACAAAGTTGCATCTGGTTTTGAGAAAATAGCTAAAGAGCGTAATTGGGTAAAAATCTCGGCTGATCAACACTCAGACCTCATAAGTAAAAAAATTGAAAGAGAGATATTAGCAAGCTTTACTACATTAAAATACAAATAATTCATGAACTTTGAAAACAAATGCAAGCAGCTATTTATTGATATCATTGGCCAGAATAATGCTATATCACTATTAAAATCTACTATCAAAAAAGCTCACTTTGCTCCTGCATACCTTTTCACAGGTCCAAATGGTGTAGGCAGGAAACTCACTGCACTTCGTTTCCTAGAAGGGCTTCTTACAGGAGGGGTGATAGGAGAAAAAGAAAGAAAATTATTAGAGGACGCCAATCATCCAGATCTACTTTGGATTGAACCAACTTATCTGCATCAAGGAAGGCTAATCACACAATCAATAGCTCAAAAAGAAAATATAAGTCGCAGAAGTGCACCTCAAATTCGCCTAGAACAAGTCAGAGGTATAAAAAAATTTCTTGGTCAAAAGCCTATTAAAGGCAATCTAGGAATGGTAGTGATTGAAGAAGTTGAGAGCATGAACGAAGCAGCCTCCAACGCACTGCTAAAGACTCTTGAGGAACCACAAAATGGAATATTAATTCTCATAAGTGCCAGACCTGAACGACTGCTAAAAACAATACATTCTCGTTGCCAAACAATACCTTTCAACCGCCTCACATCTGATGATATTCAAATTGTTCTGGACAAGAATCAAAAAGCCAAACATACTAATTTTTCTCATTTAATAGAGCAAAATGAGTTATTAAGTCTTGCGAATGGATCACCTGGAGAATTATTTAAACATCTTGAAATTGCCCAAGAAATACCTGAGGTTCTTTGGCCACTGATTAAGGAATTACCCAAAGAACCTATTGCTGCATTGACTCTAGCTAGAGAAATAACTGACGCTCTAGAAATAGAACAACAAATTTGGATTATTGATTGGTTACAACAATATTTTTGGAGAAAAGAAATAAATCCAAAACAAATTAAAATCCTCGAAGCACTGCGTGTTCGATTGTTATCATTTGTCCAGCCCAGACTTGCCTGGGAAGTCAGTTTCTTAGAACTTATTCCTGAAAATTAAGCGCTTGCAGGCACCTCCTCTGTGTTCTCCTGAGAACGTTCTTTCCGAGCTCTGACCAATTCATCCTGAAGCACTTTGATCTGCGCCCCTGTAGGCAATTCAAGGCAATAACCTGCGCCATAAACTGTTTTTATAAAGCGAGGCTTACGTGGATCAGGCTCTAGCTTGGTCCGTAAATGACGCACATGAACACGGATGGTCTCAATATCATCATCGGGTTCATAACCCCAAACCTCCTTTAAAATCAAAGAAGGGGCAACTGTCTGTCCATGTCGTTGAAGCAAGCAATGAAGCAACTCAAATTCCAAATGAGTTAATCGCACTGAGCAATCAAACCAAATTGCTTCGAATCTCTCAGGGACAAGTGTTAATGGGCCATAACTAAGAATTTCCTGGTGACTACTAGTTCCTAAAGGTGCTCTATCTGTTCTTCGTAAAAGAGCCTTAACTCTGACTTGCAATTCTTCTAAATCAAATGGCTTTGTCAAATAATCATCGGCACCAGAATTGAACCCACTTACTTTGTCTTTTGTACCTCCTAAAGCAGTAAGCATCAAAATTGGTATACCAGCAGTTCTGTCATCTCTTCGCAAGCGTTGGCAGAGAGTGAGTCCATCCACTTTTGGAAGCATTAAGTCCAAAACAATCAAATCCGGACTGTATTGGAGTGCCAATGCTTGCCCTTTCACTCCATCTTCAGCACGTTGTACGTCAAAACCACAATGCTCTAAATGTCCTGCCACCAGGTCACGCATATCCTGGTCGTCTTCGATCAACAAGATGCAAGGCTTCATTAGATCGGAGTCAAGCGGAATAAGTAATCAGCAAAGTGCTGTTACATGTGTATTGCACCGATTCTCTCAAGATTTGTTTTGCTGTGCAGCATTGAATAAAAGAAAAAAAACGGAGGAAATAACTAGCAAATCGCGCAAATCACTTGCAATCAAAAGGTTCTTGTCTTATCAACAACAAATAATATTGCCCCCTGTCTTTAGAAAGTCTTCAGATTCTGTGCACTCTCTGTTGTGGATTCTCATCAAAACAAAGGCCAACTAAATTCAAAATGCTGAAAAAGAGCAACCAAGCAATCTTGGAGTTGTTCAGACCCAACGTTTTATAGCGATCAATCTTCGAATCATGCACTTGTCTGATGGTGACAAACATTACTTCTTCCTTTTGTTCTTATAAACAATCCATCCCACCACTCCAGTAACTAATACTGCATCTACTACGAGGTGCCATGCAAAAAAATCCATAGTTAAACCACTGGGGTCATTGCAACGACAAGTGCAGTTTGGTTACGCATAAGGACAGTCCTTTTTGCATCCTCAAAGATGGTGCCTCCCTGCATCAGTTTTACTTTGACCTTCATTGGTTTCTGTCCTTGGAGAAGATCCTTGTAATCACGATATTCATCACCACAAAGAAAATCACTAATCCAATGGTGGGAGCAAATATAAACAGCGCATCGGAATAGTTCATCGCTTTATATCTGGTAGGTCTGGCGGTTGACTCCTCTTAAGTCGTTTGTATTCAGCATGAAGAGCACCTAGTCGCCACGCCTGTTTCATTGTTGTTGCTCCTTCATCCAAAATTTTGAGATCATCAATAGAGACAGTGCCTTTGAGTTGCTTGAACTCTTCTCGCCACTCTGCTCCATCTGATTCTTTCCAATCAACAGTCATACCGCTACTGCCTCCTGTTCCACGATGATCCTTCTGATAGTTGAGAGAGCAAGACCTGTTTGTTCTCTTATGGATCTGTAGGAGCAACCCTCATTTCTTAAACGTAATACCAATCCTTCTTTTGCCTTACTGGTTTTAGGCCTTCCGCCCAAATTCCCGCCTGTTTCTTTTCTGTGTCGGATGCTTTCAATTGCCCTTTCTCTGGTCAGTGAGCGTTCAACTTCAGCAAGACCAGTAAGAAGACCAATAAGAACAGGTGCAAATTTTCCTAGACCTCTGGTATTGATGAGTCCATCCAAAGTTCGTATGTGAATCCCTCTCTGTTGAAGTTCATGAATGCGATTCACCACTTCAAGTTGAGTGCTTCCTAAAAGATCCATCTTTGAAACTATCAATTCATGCCCCTCATCCAATGCCGCAAGTGCTGCCATTAATTGAGGGCATTCTTTGTCTTTGACTCTGGTACTGATGGACTCTTCAAAGACAACGCAACACCCTTCCTTCTTCAAATCAGCAACCTGACCTTCTTTTGTTTGTCCTGATGTGCTTGCTCGGGCATACCCAATGGATTTGTATTGAGGTTTCTCGGAGAAGAGAGGTTCCTTTCGTTGAAATTTCTCCATTATTGTTCCAAAAAGATGCGTATTTAACCGTTCTGTTATCATATCAACCAGAACGTATTATTAGAACATAGATATAAATATATTTACTAGAGTTTTGTGTATTTATACTTAAAAAATTTATGTATTGGCATCTATATACTTATTGGAACAGCAATTTTCACGCCTCTACTCCAATTACTTGACTAAACCACACACTTCTTACTAGTACATATGTACTGTCAAAGAAAATTATGGCATGGTCAAAAAGGAAAAGAGCAGTCGCTCCCGTTCAGGTGTCAGATGAACCCGAAGAATGGGATTACTTCGACTATGGAGAGTTAAAGCACTCTCGCGGCAGTGCTGTTTGTCTCACATGTGAGCACTTCAACTACACCTGTACGAAATCCTGCGTCACTCTTCTGACTTGTCCCATCCACCGCCGCCTAATCCCTCAAGGGGAGCATTTAACAAAGCGTTGTCCTCTGTGGCAGAAGAAGCGGGTTCTAGAGATCGGTTGGTGCCCTGAATGTGCTTAGTTCCTCTTAAAGCAATAACCACCACTTCTTGATGATGTTCCTGAAGGGCAAACGGAACCCAGCTTGGGCAAGTAATATCCATCAGATTTTCTGTATATGCAATACCCACCGCTCCTTGAGGAAGTCCCACTAGGGCAAACACTTCCTCTCTTAGGGATCATCTGTTCGGCAAATCCAGGTGCAGAAAGAAACGCAACAGCAAGAAGAAATGCCTTCATCGGTTCAGATGTTGGGTACACCCTCAATCCATTCTCTCTCCCACACCAGGTTTCTGAACTACCTTGAAGTCTGTTGAAAGATTCTTTTTCGCTTAGTTCCCAGTCATAACGAAAAAAAAGACCCCTTGATTGCTCTTGGGATCTTCTGAGGGATAAACAAACTCCCCGGGCGGGATTCGAACCTGCGACCAATCGATTAACAGTCGACCGCTCTACCGCTGAGCTACCGAGGATTACACCGATAGAACTTACCCTTCATCCCCTCCGAACTGCAAGTGGCTTTAACTCGTTTCTTAGTTGATGTCCTGACTTCCATGAACCAATCTTGCCCCTTTCCATTCTCGCAGCACCATCGCAATACTCAAGTTCTTCCAATCGATGGGTGATCCAAAGCGAGGTAATTGGGTTTGAAGAAGAATGACAAAGCTTATTAACTGTTTCCAATACAGTCTTTTGACTCACTGGATCGAGAAGTGCAGTTGGTTCATCTAACAGCAGCAAACTTGCTTGACTTGCTAAAGCACCAGCTATAGCCAAGCGTTGTTTTTGGCCACCGCTCAAGGTATGTATGGGTCTTGACTCCATTCCCGCCAGACCAACCTGCTCAAGGGCTAAACGAATGTTTTGCCAACGCTCTTCATATGAAAGATTTTCAGGTAGACCAAGCAACAAATCACTTCCACAGCTAGGTAAAAGCAATTGATGATCTGGATTTTGAAACACCAAAGATGACTTCACATCGCAAAATATTTGTCCTCTTTGTGCATCAATCATCCCACTTATCAAACGAAATAAAGTACTTTTTCCACTACCATTTTTTCCAACAATCATCCATAATCCAGGTCCTGGAATTGAAAAACTACATTGGTCCAAAGCCTTGTGGCCACATGGCCATGCAAAAGAAACCTTGTCTAAAACCAGAACCGAAGTCCTCTTCAAAGAATTTGCATCTGAATGATCGCCAACCATAAACTCAAACATCAAAAGAGAAACCAGGCCGTTTACTTCCGCCTGAGGCAGCAGTCTTTTCATAAATTTGCACAGCCAAAACCTCGCTAACTAAAACGTTCACTCTCTTGTCTTCGACTTTCTCGCAACATAGTTCCAGCACACGGGGATTTCCTTTCTCCATGCATTGACAAACCTTTCTGTAAAGGGCCTGGGCATCACGTAATTCTTTACGCTCAACCGATAAAGGCAGCGGGCTCAATTTCAGGGCCAGCTCAATTACGTACACGATAGTTTCCAGAAAGACTTACTCATTCTTGCTAATCATTAGCCATATTGCTGCCTTTTACTTTCACTGAATGGCTTATTCCCTCAAAAGCCTATTCAATTAACTCTCCTGAAAGTCATGGTGTATTCCAAACAAACCGAGAAGAAGCAACATAGTTCCAAACAAAAACCACAAAGATGCCAGCCAACTGAGCCGAAAGTGTGTTTTGCGCAACAGCTTTATAAAAGGTTGTTGCTAAACCGATATTGGCAATCACTGGAAGAGATGCAACTAAAAGAAACTTCAAAAGGCCTTTTAATAACAAAAAACTCTTTAATCTCTGCGCTCTAAAAGTAAGAGCATTATTAATCAAATAATTTGATGTGGCTGCAATTAAAACAGATACTGGCAGTGCTTTTTCAAATGTAAGCTGCAAAAGTTCCATAAGAATCTTTGTCGTAGTCAATTGCAATAAGACACCTGTTGCTCCTACCAAAGCGAAACTAATTGCACGCCTAGGTAATAGCCTCAAGCTAAAGGTATGAAGAAATGAAATCACAAAGTCCCACAATACTGCCAAATCAAGTTTGGATCTTCCATATAAACGTGGCTGGAAAGTAAGAGGCACTTCACCAACACGAAGAGCACCTCTACTTACAGCAAGTAACTCATAAAAAAACTTAAAACCTTGTACATCCACTTTTGAAATAAATGGAACACATGTCTTGAGATCTAGAACCAAGCACCCGCTCATGAAATCAGTCAGATGTTGATATGTATTCGGAAGACTCAATCTTGCAAGATAATTTGCCAAAGATGAACCACCTGTTCTGCGTTGACTCAAGCCACGAATTTTTGCTTCTTCTAGGAAACGACTCCCTGCGACAATATCTAATTTTTCTTGCTTAAGTTGCCTAAAAGCATTAATTAAGTCCTCTGGCTGATGCTGGCCATCACTATCCATAACTATTGCAAAATCACCAGTAGCATCAAGAAGGCCTTCCTTAATGGCACTAGCAAGGCCAGAACGTCCAACTCTCCTTATTAGCCTTATTCTTTGATCTTTTCTTGCTAATTCTTTGACTAAATTAGCTGTTCCATCAGTCGATTCATCATCAATTATTAGGACTTCTAGTTTGTATGACTTAGCAGAAGAAAGTAGTGCCTTCAGTAAGGGAGGAATGTTCTCTCTCTCGTTGTAAGTCGGTAGAACTACCGAAAGGAGTTCTTGCATAAATGTCCTTTGAGAATTGTTCTTAGAGAAAAAACCTTGTCTTGCAAATGCACTTCACTTAGTCTGACAAAAAAATAAGCGCCACTGGTCTTCTTGTCTAAAAAGTCGGCAGTCTGTTTGCAAACCAAATTCGTCTAAAAGCGTGTTTTTACGAGTCAAGACCCATCCTACTTTCGAAAACTGCCCAACATGCCTTACTTTTTTTCCTGCGTACCAATTAAAACTAGGCCTTTCAATACTTCCTTCGATATAAACTTGTTGATCATCAGTATTTGCAATCATTCCCGCAATTGGCTTTACATCCCAATTCTCATTTAGTTCCCATAACCAGAAATCAGATGTCATGAATACAGCTAAAGCAAAAAAGCTACCTGCAACAAGTGCTATCGCTCCATAAATTCTTTGCTTTTTTAATGAACGTGTCAGTAACCAACCACCAATACACCAACCAATTCCAGTAGCAAAAGCTATTCCGCTATAAGGCTTTAAAACGACAAATATCCCTGAAAAACCTACTAATCCAAAAAGAGTAAAAAATATTCCGAGAGCTAACCACACCAAAGGAATCCGACCCAACAAAATTTCTTTAATTGACGTCCCTCCAAAGTCACGTTCAATCAGCCAAGCAAATGGCTTTCCGCAAGCCAGTGCAAAAGGCAACCAAAGTGGATGGCTATACCAAGGCAACTGTGTTTTCAAAGGCAAGATGGCGCAAAGCATTACTAAATGCGTTCCTAATACCCATTTCCCCCACGGAGAGCCTCGATGATGCCACGCATATGCAAAGCCAAAGGGCCAAAGTAAAAGCCATGGCCAACCTCCCTCAAAAAACTCTATGAGGGGGACAAAAAAACCAAGATCGCTGCCAGCACCTGCATCAAAAAGAACTCTGCCAGCACCATCCCCCCACCAAAGCCAAAGAGCTCCGACTCCTCGATGAATTCCATTCCATATATGCCAAAGAATGCCTGGCAAAAGCCCCACTCCGAAACAAGCTGCTATTTGCCACCTCAAACAATTCTTATAAGCCCCCCCCCCACAACATTGAAATTCCAGCGGCAAATATCGCTGGAATAAACAACGGCGCTTTCAACAAAAGCATGCTGCTACTTGCAAAACCTGCGACAAGGGCATTCAAACGATCCTTTTCAGACCCATCTAACATCAACAAAAACAACCAGAGCAAAGCTATAGCAGTTAACTGAGGGCCATCAAGCATGGCCAATCGCCCATGCCTTGCTATTGGAAGCAAGGTCAACAAAATTGATCCCGTAGCCAAACTTGCAATGCGTTCTCCTGGAAGAAGGTGCCATTGAATAAGACCGCCCAGGGGGACAACAAAGGTTGAAAGCAAGGCAGGCACAAATCTGACAACAAACTCAGAAGGCAATTCACCAATTTCGAGGGCTGAGTTTGCAGTGAATTTCATCAAAACTGCAATCATCCAATGCAAGCCTGGAGGTTTATTCAGATATTCACCATCAAAAAGTGTTGGGAGAATCCATTCAGAGGGCAACTTCTGACTTAATTCAAAAGCAACTCTCGCTACAGTTGCTTCATCAAAATCTCTTAAAGGGAGATCTCCTAAACCCATTACCGCAAGCAGACAGGCAAGCAGCCATAGGAGCAATAATCCACCTATTGGCGGGCTATTTATTGACGCCGATTTCTCAACAGTCTGAAAGCTATATATAGATCTATTTGTTTTTTGCAAGAGTTTCCTCCAAAAATTCAGCAAGAAGAGCATTGAATCTATTTTCTAAGCAGCCTTTTATTAATTGATCCAATAGGAAATTATGTAGTTATTAAAACGTTTATTTTTCTGAAGTCGCCTAATCATTGATCATCAACACTGCTTGCCTCAACTAGTCCGTTGTTTCTCCTGTCACATCAGGAAGTGACT
>QCFB01000025.1 GCA_003280345.1 Prochlorococcus sp. AG-363-A16 | reverse complement strand
AATTAGCTCCGACTGGTGCTTTAGTGCCACCTATATGTACATTTTTTGTTATCTAAATATCTTCCTAACGTTTAGGAAACTAATTAGCTCTTTTCTTGTGTGAGTATTTAGCTGCTTTGGCTTGGCGTTATTCCTTGACATAGCAAGGGTTCTGCTCCTTCTTATTTGTTTGGGGCTGATAAAGGAAGTAGACATTTGTCAGAATCACATCCAGCAGGACCTGCTTCTGTGAGCTCACCTTCGTCATAACGCTTTAGGGCTTCGAAGAAGTCACTGCTTACTCTCCTCTCAAAGACTTCTGACTGAAGTCTTTCATAGGTCTCTGCATTTATGGGTTCAAATGGCAACCTTGGGAAGGTCGCATTGGCATCAAATCGTGCAAGAAGTGCTGCTGATATATAGCCTTCATTCTCTTCAATTGTTTTATGTAAGGCTCTTGCTAGGGGTTGAATTTCGTCTTCTCGAAATTCAATTGTTGCTGATGTGTTGTGTTCCGTGTAATGACGTTGGACCTGCATGTAGAAGTCAAATTGTGCTAAAGCAGCGAAGTTATTGATGTCTACCTTGTCAGCTCCAGGCAGATTGGCCCAGCTAACTTCAGTTGGAATTTCTACAAGCCACTCAGTACAGCGTGGATCAAAGGGATCATCGAGCAGGCGACCATTCTCGTCCTTATCTGATTGAGAAGGCACGATGGTATATCCATAATCCATGCAAGCCATGGCTACAGGATCATTCTTTCGGAAGGTTATTCGACGAATAAACCGTTGAGCTTTTGGAGGATGCCAGCCTGGAGCAGCCCCAGTGAGAAGGCTTTTTGTTCCCGCTGGTTGAACAGTTGTGCAACGGCTAGGTCGACGTAAGCCATGCCTGTCGCAATACTCCCAGACAGTTTCATTTACAACGCGCTTCCATCTATTTAGGTAGTTGGCTTCCTCTGCCTTGAAATATTTTCCTTGCTCTGTTTCGGGACGTCCGGCTTCCCACCATTTAAGCCAGGCAGTTCCAAAAGCGTGAACAAAAAAGTCGAAAAGACCGGTGAAACTGACCCCTACAATTGGATCCCAGGAACGGCTTTGGCGATAACGGTCAATTTCGAATCGATGATTCAATAGGCATGCAACTGAAAGGGCCCCAGCCTTAAATGCCTCGATTTGACCTTCCTCATCAGAGGGGTCGATTTGATTTAGGTGAACTTCAGCAAGATTGCAATGAAAATCTGCCCCAAGAATTTCGCCGCAAGGGTTAAGACCATATCGCCCTAGCCGGTGCTTAAGCTCGTCTGAGCCTATAGGCCCATGATTGGTTTGGAGCCACAGACCTGCTTCTTCTTTGCCTTGGTCACAGTAGATATCAACAAACTCTTTTCGTAGATCTGATGTCGTGAGGATATCTGCATTTGAACGGGCAATAGCTTCAGGTGCAAATTGGATTGCTCCTTCTCCTGATTGGAATTGTTTGCGTACAGCCTCAAGCACTACTTCGAAGCTCGGGCGAGAGTGATAGACGCGGGTATGGTTCGCCATGCGTAATGCATCCCTTTCAGGATCAATTCGCCAATTACCCTCTGAATCTTGTTGCCATAAGTTTTCTTTTGCACCTGAGGCTTCTAAATCATTAGCTGAGAACTGTCGCATCCCAGCACTTCGTCGGATGTTTCCAGCGACAATTGTTACTGCTGCTTCGTCAATAAGTAAACAGCATTCAACAGAAGTCAATTGACGACCTAGAGCTTTATTTAATAGTCGTGCCACTCTTGAGTAGAGACCTTTAAGTTTTACTGGATTAGCCATTCCCCCAAAACCTTTTAGGGACTCACCAACAGGCCTGACATCTGATAAATCGATTGTTACTTCAACTTCATTTTCTTCGAAACTTGTTTCACTAGAAAGCTCAAGCAGTAATTGATAACTATCTACCCAACCTCTTCGACTGTCGCCTACTTTTATCGAAATCTGATTTTTATTAACTGTATGGGTTGTTTTCTCTTGGCGTTGAGAAGCAGGAGTTATTCCTATTTCAGTGACATCCTTTATCTTTATTAGGTTGTTAATTATCGGGAGTTGATTTATTAGATGTGGCTCAATGACTGCCCCTGTTCCACATCCCATCATTGCTAAGTCCATCATTAAGCCAAAGGCTTCCCAGTCCACCAAGTTTGTTGATGTGCAGTTGTAGGCACCAGAGAAATTTTGTTTTTTCGAAATCCAAGGGGTTCCTCCAATCCACAACCATCTGCCTGAGGGGAGTGCTTTTTTTTCTGCTTGCATTCGGGCTAATAGATCTAATTCTTCTTGGTTGAGGTGACCAAGTTTTCGTAGTCCATCAAGGTTTCGGTTGCCAACTTCGGCCCAGCTTTCTCTCCCAGAATTGGTTTTACGGCTGTATGTCCTATAAAAAACAGGATTGGCTGCTGGTGCAGTCGCAGGGAAGTCTGCTCGATGATCTCCTTCTCCAAATGCTTTTACTGCAATTTCGGGCTTGTTAGATGTAATAGTCAAGATCGGCTTTAGCTAAAACGTAAGAGCACGCTAACGCCACTAGTGGGGGTGGCAAGTTTTTTTAACACCATTAGCAGTGTCTCAAGCAGCTTTTCGCATCTCAATGCCCGAAATGAAGCGTGTACCCGAACCTGAAATTATGGGAAACCTCAGCCAGGCAAAGGCATATGCAGAGGCAGACTTCTCGTTAAGTGATGAGTCGGTAATAGATGAACTTCAGAAATATTTGTTGAGGATTGGTAGAAGGCTTGATTCGGAAAGTGTCATTATCGATCTTGGCTGTGGGCCAGGAAATATTGCTGAGAGAGTTGCGCGTTGTTGGCCCATGGCAAGGGTTGTTGGGATTGACGGCTCTAAGGCAATGCTAGATATTGCAATTACAAGAAGGAATAAGGTCTGTTCATCAGAGGACATTAGAGGAATTACTTATCTTTGCTTGGATATTGGCTCAATTGCAGATGGATCAATAGATCTTGGTATGAAGGCAGATTTAGTTATAAGTAATAGTGTGCTACATCATTTTCATGACCCTATTCAATTTTGGAAAGCCATAAAAAACATATCTGGAGTCGGAGCTGTTAGTTTGCATAGGGATTTACGTCGACCTTCATCTATCAAAAAGGCTTTAGCCATGCAAAGAAGGTATTTATCTAATGCTCCTGCCATTTTGATTGATGATTATCTGGCTTCATTGCATGCAGCATTTACTATTGATGAGGTAAAAACTCAACTTCAGTTTGTAGGACTTGAAAAGTTTCATGTGTTGGAGATTGAAGACCGTTACCTTGATGTATTTGGAACTATCTGAATAAAAGGAATTAATGAGCTCAGTTAAGCCCTCTAAAGAAGCTTCCTCTTTAAATCTCAAAGAGGAACATATCACTTCACTTTCTAAGGAAGTAGGCAGAAGGCGAAACTTTGCAATTATTTCTCACCCTGATGCTGGCAAGACAACTCTTACTGAAAAGTTGCTTCTTTATGGTGGAGCCATACAACAGGCTGGAGCTGTTAAGGCACGAGGTGAGCAGAGGAAAGTAACTTCTGATTGGATGGAATTGGAAAAGCAGAGAGGTATATCTATTACTTCTACAGTTTTGCAGTTTGCTTATAAAGATATAACTATTAATCTCTTAGACACACCTGGGCATCAAGACTTTTCAGAGGACACATATCGTACCTTGGCTGCTGCAGATAATGCAGTTATGCTTGAAGATGCCGCAAAAGGCCTTGAACCTCAAACTCGCAAGTTGTTTGAAGTTTGTCGAATGAGGAAAATCCCTATTTTTACTTTTATCAACAAAATGGATAGGCCAGGGCAGGAGCCTCTTTCTTTATTAGATGAGATTGAAGCTGAACTTGGATTATCAACTTGGGCAGTTAATTGGCCCATAGGTGGAGGGGAGTTTTTCCGTGGTGTTATCGAGCGTTGCAGTAGAGAAGTTGTGCTGTTTAGCCGTGCTGAAAGAGGGAAGCAATCAATTGAGCGACGGCTAAAACTTGATGATCCTGAATTAAGGAATCTGGTTGAAGAGGATCTTTTGGAAAAAGCATTAGAAGAACTTGAATTAATAGAGGCAGCTGGGGCAGGAATGGAGTTGAAACTTGTTCATTCTGGTGACCTGACTCCAGTTTTTTTTGGGTCGGCAATGACAAATTTTGGTGTTGAACCTTTCCTTAACTCTTTTCTTGAAATGGCCCAATTGCCTGTGGCTCGTAATAGTCAAGATGGACCTATAGAACCCATTAGCAAAAACTTTAGTGGATTTGTTTTTAAACTCCAGGCGAATATGGACCCTAGGCATCGAGATAGAGTTGCATTTGTTCGAGTATGTAGTGGACGATTTCAGAAGGATATGACGGTTAATCATGCGCGTACTGGTAAACAAATCCGATTATCTCGCCCTCAGAAAATTTTCGGCCAAGATCGTGCAGTAGTTGATGATGCTTATCCAGGTGATGTCATTGGTTTAAATAATCCTGGCATGTTTGCAATAGGAGATACTTTATATACAGGAAAACGAGTTGAATTTGAAGGTATTCCTTGTTTTAGCCCTGAGATTTTTAGTTGGTTACGTAACCCAAACCCATCTGCTTTTAAGAATTTTAAGAAGGGCGTTAACGAATTGAGGGAGGAGGGCGCTATACAGATTCTTTATGACATAGATCAAAGCAAACGTGATCCTATCTTGGCCGCTGTAGGGCAACTCCAGTTAGAAGTTGTCCAACACCGTTTAGAGAATGAATATGGTGTGGCTACAAGACTTGAACCTATGGGTTTTCAGGCCGCTAGATGGGTCAGTGGAGGTTGGAAAGAGTTAGAGAATCTTGGCCGAATTTTTAACTGCAAGACGGTTCAAGATGCATGGTCGAGACCTGTTTTGCTTTTTAAGAATGATTGGAATTTAAATCAACTTCAAGAAGATCACCCAACACTTGAATTAAGTACTACAGCACCAGTAGTTAGTGGAGTTGAACCAATTAGCCTTTAATAATATGGATTCTTAAATTCATATATAGGATTTTGATCTTTATGAGTTTAAATTATCTAAAATAAGAGTTTTGATATTTAAAACAAAATTGTTCAATATCTGCTAATTTTATTAATCCAACCTCTATTGCCTGCCTGGATTATTTCGGGACGGCTTTTGCAAATTCATGTCTTCGGGCGATGATTCCAATTCAAACCCAGGATCACTAGATCCCTACTCGATACTTGGCTTAGAACCTGGCGCAAGTTTTGAGCTTGTACAACAGGCTAGAGAAAAGCGACTTGCTGAGGCAGGGGCAGATCCGCAGGCTAAAGCCAAGATTGAATCGTCTTATGACATATTGCTTATGGGGAGCCTTAAAGAAAGGCAGATGGGGAAAGTAAGTAATGCGGCCGCAAATGCATCGTTAAAGGAAGAATCGAGTAATAAATTTGGAGGATCTATTTTGACTCAGTTGCAAACTTTTAGCTCATCAAAATCTAATGAAAAAGTAATGAGCATTATGCCTAACCTTGTTTTACCTGAAGGTTATGGATTGACTATTAGAATTGCTTTAGGACTGCTCTCAGTAGTGTTATTGTTTTTGTCTCCATCAGAAAGTATTGACTTAATTTTATCTCTGTCGACTATAGGATTATTTATTAGCCAAATTCGACGTGGCCGTCGTCCTATTTCTTCATTAGGTTGGAGTGTATTATTCCTTTCTGTTGGGCTGATTTTTGGAGGTATAATATTTAACTTATCGGCCCATCAGGCTAACTTTGCTTCTTACTTTTCTGAAGATCAACTTAAGGCCTTGCCAGCAGTAATCCTACTTTGGTTAGGAGCACTTCTCTTGTCTTAGGCTACATTTTTTTAGCATTAATTAATGCGATAACCTTCTGAAGGTTTAGTTATTAATTTCTTTGATAAGTTGCTTGAGCTCTTCTCTTTCTACTAAGTAAAGACTGTTGCAAAAGTGACACCTAAGTTCTGCTTTGCCATCTTCTATAAGCATGTTTTCAAGTTCACTTTCTCCTAATAGCTTTAAGGCAGCTATGCTGCGCTCTCTAGAACAACGACATTTGAATTGAACTTTTTGATTGGTATCTGATATTTCGGAAAGCTGAGGGTCTAAATCCGGAAAAATTTCTTCTAGAAGTTTCGGAAGATTATTTTGAGAAGCCTCTAGCAGTTCGCTAAAACAAGTAATTTCTTTGCAGCGTTCTTCTAAGAGAGTTATTAAGTTAGGTTCCTCCGCAGCTTTTGGTAAAACTTGAACTAATAAGGCTCCACTACACGTTATAAGGCTGTTTTTGATTTTTTCACCTACAAAAACTGCTGATGGAGTTTGTTCTGAGTGAAGAAGGTAAGCGGCAACATCTTCTCCTATTCCTCCATTTACTAGTTCAACCGTGCTGCTGTGTGGCTCTCCTATTCCAGTGTCACGAACGACATGAAGATATCCAGTACCTACCGCAGAAGCAAAATCGAAGCAGTAAAGGCCATTTTCATTTCTTATTAAATTCATTTCTAGAGTTGGATCGCCAACGTATCCACGAACACTTCCATCTTTCCCTGCATCAACCATTAGACCTCGTAAAGGACCGTCGGAACCTATTCTTAAACTGACTCTTCCATGCTTTACTTTCATTGAGCTTGCTAGTAAAAGGCCTGCCCCCATTGCCCTGCTAAGGATGACTGTTGTCAGGTAAGACAGGCCATGTCTTCTCCTTGCTTCTTTTGTTGCTTCAGTTGTGTTTACGCCAACTAGTCGTAGAGCTCCCCCTGCAGCTGTTGCTCTTACAAGACAATCACTCATATCGCTTTTTTGGCTTTTGGCAATGTACTCGTAGGTATTAATTCCCCTTCAAATAATTCAAATGAAGTATTTGAGGAGCTTCGAAAGAGTTCTGGTTCGTGAGTCACCACGATTAAAATTTTGTCTTTAGAAAGTTCTTTTAATAAATCGAGAATTTCATTACGTACAGACCAATCAAGTCCTGCAGTAGGTTCGTCAAGGAGTAGTACTGAGGGTTCTCTTAGGAGTTGAACCGCAATGGCCAATCTTCTTTGTTCCCCTCCACTCAATCTTTCAGGAGCTTGACGGAGATCAATCCTGGAGAGTCCAACTCTTTTAAGTGCATTGAATTGATTGTCGCTACTAAGTCGACGATGACCTAGACGTAACTCTTGTCCGACGGTAAGACCTAAAAAATGACGTTCAGGAAATTGAAAAACGACCCCACACCTTGACCTTCTTTGACGAGAATTTAAAGCTTTGTTCCCCCAGAAAAGAGTACCCTTTTGGGGTGTAACTAACCCACTAATAATCTCTACAAGACTTGTTTTGCCGCTGCCACTGGGCCCTGCAATAATTGTGGGTTTTCCACAACTCGCTTGAAGGCTGACTTTTTTAAGGACTGGTTGGTTTGAAGTGGCTGGATGGTAGTGCAGCCCCTTTATCTTTAGCATTTGATCATTAATGGGGCTGTTGGTTGCTTTATAACTATCCTGCGTGGGTGGTCGTCACTTTTATAGATGTTTTTCATCTGTCAGTGACAATTGGTTGTAAACATTTAGAGCCTTTATGGATGTTCAATTTCGTGAGGTAGATCCATTTAATTGTTGGATATGGCTTCGTTTTGCTCATGTCCCGGGTCAAGGAGAACGAAATTATATAGATGGCGTCTTTGACAGTTGGTTTGTTCTTGGTCGTTTAGGAGGTTTTAATGCTGAGAATCTTCAAGTTCATGAAGAGGGCGCTGATCTTAGTTGGATGAGTTATGACAATGAGGATGCGGTTCAAGCTCTACCTGCTTTGATGCACAATGTTGGTCAATTGGAATATCAAGGAGAATGGGCACGATGTTGGGTTGATTTGGGTACTTCTGATTCAATGGCATTAGATATCTTGATAAATGCATTAAAGCAGATTGATATTGATGTTGTTCAACTTGAGACTTTATTGATTGGTGGCATAAATGATGATTGGGAAGTAAATGATCACCCTGATGCAGTTTTCCCATTTAATAAATAGTTATTGTGGCTGAGTTAAGACGCCTACTAATTAATGATGATCGACTTAAAGAAACAAATCCTTCGGACTTATTGATAAAGATAAATAAGAATGAAGTTCATTACCTAAGGCGAGTATTACGTTTGAAACAAAGGGATAGGTTCGAGGTGGTTGATGGTGCTGGTCATCTGTGGGAAGCGTATTTATTTGGGAAAGATGTAATTAAACTTGACTCTTCCTTTTCATCTCCTTTAAAAGAAAATTCTAGAATTAAGCCTTTAATCGGGTTGGCTGTTTCTATCCCAAAAAGAGGTTTTGATGATTTACTTCGGATGAGTTGTGAAATAGGAGTAGATGTTGTACAGCCGCTGCGTTCTGAGAGGAGTGTTTCTCTTGTTCAAGGAATTGCACCCCCTCTCAGATGGCATGTGATCATTCGTGAGGCAGTTGAACAATCTGAAAGATTTTGGGAACCAAAATTACTTGAAATTGTTGACATCAAAGAATGGCTTTTGAATTTACCTGAAAATGCAGCTATAGCATTTGCTACAACGAGAATGCTTAGGGCTAATGAATTTCGATTTTGGTTGGATCAATTAGGGAGAGATCTTGACCAAATATGGGTTGTTATAGGCCCTGAAGGTGGTTGGTCCCATGAAGAAGAGTTATTGGCATTTGATGCTGGCTTGATTCCAGTGCAACTTGGGAAGTCAATTCTTAGGACTTCAACTGCCGGTGTTGCGGCCACGCAACTTATGGTTTCATGGAGGTCTTCCTAGCCTTTAATTTAACTTTATTCTTCAAGTTCCTAAAAATTTCTTTAGCCTCTTTTCGTTAATTTAAAAGATGACACTTTTACAAACATTTCTTGATTCTGAATGGGTGTTTGCCTTTACTTTTAATGCGGTTTTAATTTCTATTGCACAACGTCTACCTTTGCTTACCCGCTCTGGCTGGGTTCATGCAGGGGCGCTTGGCACAATCCTTTTAGGATGTCTTGGTTGGAATGGCTGGCTTGCGGTTGCTATATACCTCTTTCTTGGCTCATTAGTTACAAGAGTTGGATTTTCGCAAAAGCAGAAGGCTGGAATTGCTGAGGGGAGAGGTGGGCGCAGAGGACCTGAAAATGTGTGGGGCTCTGCTGCTACAGGGGCCTTTATTGCGATTTTGATTAAGGCTGGACTTGGCTCACAATCCATTTTGCTTGTTGGCTTTGCTGCAAGTTTTGCAGCAAAGTTGGCAGACACTTTTGGCAGTGAGATAGGTAAGACATGGGGTCGTAGAACTCTCTTGATCACCTCATTAAGGCCTGTACCGGCCGGTACCGATGGGGCGATCAGTGTTGAAGGCACATTGGCAAGTGTTTTTGGGAGCTTTTTAATGACATTCTTTATGGTTGTGTTGTCGTTGATTCCTATAGGTCCATACGTATTAATTGTTGTTTTTTCAGGCTTCCTTGCGACTTTGCTAGAGAGTTGGTTTGGAGCAGTTATACAACCTAGATTTATTTGGCTCACTAATGAGGTAGTGAATGGCTTGCAAACTGGCTTAGCAGCTTTGATCGCTGTAATCTTTGTAATCTTTCTGCCTTAGATGGCCAATGCTCTTAAATGAATAGAGGAGTTAGGTTTTCCAAGGGTTCCATTTCGGCCCATTTAAGCAATGATGACCAACTTGCGATTCTTTTGTAGATCCATTGATGTCCATCTGCATTTAGATGTATTCCATCTGGTTCTATCCATCTGGTCCATAAAGTTTCGGTAAGAATTTCTTTGTGGAGTGATAGGAATGGCAAGTCAAGTTCAATACAAGCCTCTTCTATTTGAGCTTCGTAAATTGAGCCGGCATTGTTTGAATACCAAAGGCAATTAGCAAATGGCATTACAGCTTCGTCTACTGGTGTTAATCCCATTACCATTACATGTGTTTCTTTCTTCATTTCTCTAAGCATTTGTTTCAAGCCAAATTGATATGCCTCTGCCGTTAATTGGGGCCTTCCATCTGGTCTTCCTATTCTTGCTGTGTCATTTAGGCCAATTGATAGCAAAACTGCATCAGGGGTTTGTCTTCGGAGTTCTCCTCGGGATTGCCATTCTTTCTTCCAACGCTTAGCAACTTTTTCTAATCCGTCTCCACGAACTCCTAATGGATATATGACTGGTGCATTTGGAGTATTCATCCATTTGCGACGTAGGCGTTCACACCAGCCACCTCCTTCATGGTCTCCCCAACCATATACTGAACTATCACCCATGACGACTAATTTTTTGGGTGTTGTATCCATTGTTTAGTTAGGATGAATAACTGAGCTTTAAGCGACAACTCTTAGTAGGCGATTTGGTTTTGATCTTTGCAAATACTCACTTAACTTGTCACTGAATGATTCACCAATCAAGGTTAGAGTTGAGTATACGATTGTAATAGTGGTTACTTGTCCCCAATCAAAAGAGCTTAGTGACTCCTGAAGTTGCCACCCGAGGCCTACACCTCCAACTACACCAACTACAGCCGTTTCTCTTAAGAGAACATCTGTCCTGTAGGCGGCGTAAGCAAGATAGCTTTTACTCTGTACACTTAGATTTCCGTATAGCCAAGCCAATTGCTGACTTGAGCCTGATGCAATCATTGCATCAAATAAGTTATTATCTTGGTTAGATATTCCTTCTTTAAGAAATCTTCCCATTACACCAATGTTGTGAATTCCAAGAGCTAAAGCTGCTACGGAAACACTTGGGTTTGTGCAGAGAAGTAAAAGAAGGGCCGTTAATGGTGGAGGAATTAACCTTAGGATTGACCATATATAGCTTTGTAATTCTATAGAATTACGTGTTTGCCAAAACAACATTCCAAGCGGAGGAAGTCCAATAGCAATACCAGAAGCAAGTAAAGTGATTAAAAGTGTTTTACTTATAAGTTCTATCAAAGGCAACATAAGAATTGAATCTTTTATCGCAATAAAAGATGGAAATTTAATTGAATGAAACTGGATAACAGCCAATAAATCTAAATCGAGTTGTTGTAGCCAAATTAAACCAATGACTACTACAAAAAACATTGCCCCTAAAAATATCAAAATTTGCTTTTGAGCTTGTATCGAAGATAAGAGTCTTATTCTCCAAAAGCTTATAGCTCGTTCAATTGCAATCATTACAATTCCAAGCATCCATAAGGCTGTCCACATCTCATTAAACTCAAGTGATTGAAGAGTTAGTTGTAGCTCTACTCCAATCCCTCCCATACCAAAGACTCCAAGTAAGGTTGCGCTGCGAAGAGCACACTCAAGTCGATAACCGCAACAACTTGCCAGAATAGGAATTATCTGAGGTAATAAAGCTGTTATTAATGCTGAGAAAGGGTTAACGCCTCCATGTTTAAAAGCAATTAGTGCACGTTGGTCTAATGCATCTAGTTGATCACTCAGAACTCTTGCTAACATTGCAGAGTGGGGGATGCTTATAGCAACAATTGCGATCCATGGGCTTAGACCAAAGACTTGAAGAAGGAGTAGACCCCACACAAGTTCATGTATTGACCTAGGGATGGCTAGAAATCGTCGTATAAGAGTAGATATCCAGTTGGGGGATTTAAATGTCTCCCAAACAATTCGTGAACTGACAATGCCAAGTGAAACTCCTAATAATATGCTTATTGCCCAACTGATTAATGCTGTAGCAATTGTGATTTGTAGTCCTCGGAGAGAACTCTGAATTACAACTGAATCAAGGGACGGCTGGAAAGCTGCAGAAAAGAATTTAATTAGGATTTTTATACCACCATTATGCAGACTTGAACCAATTTCAAATAGAACTGGTATTACCGCGAGTGACGGTAGAAGGACAAGAATTGGCAGGGCAGGTCTTATCCGTATCATTCCCCTTTATAAATTAATTTTATTTCTGATTCACTTAGCTCATTTGCTGATCGATCAAAAATTATTTTTCCTTGTCGTATTCCTATTACACGAGTAAATAGTGGAATTAGATCAGGGCGGTGCAAGCTTATTAATGATGTATCGGGCACTAGTAGATTTGAACATAAAGTTTTTTCTTTTAGTAATAACCTTATTGTTTTGTCGATAAGGGCAGGGTCTAGGTTTGAGAGGGGTTCGTCAGCAAGCATGATTTCTGCACCTTGTCTCAGTAGTCGAGCTATTGCTACGCGTTGTTTTTGTCCTCCTGAAAGTTCACTTATTTGAGAAGTAATCATTGCTCTTGGTAATCCAATGGCTTCTATGCAGTGAATACATGATTTGATATCAATTACTCCTAGTAAATTTCCAAGGGCCCAGAGAAGATTGTGCCGCCCTAGTGCCCCAGCATTTACGTTTTGAACAACATTTAACTCTTCAACTAGCCGTAAATCTTGCCATAAAGTAGCTATTCCAATTCTTTGCCTAGGGCTTAGTTGGCTTAGGGGCCTTCCATGCCACCTAACTTCTCCTATATTTGGAATGATAGATCCATTTGCTACAGCTATAAGTGTGCTTTTGCCTGCACCGCTTTGTCCTATTAGGGCAATCTTTTCACCAACGCTTATAGAGAAATTTATGTCGTTTAGACGGTGTCTACCAAAACCTTTGACAAAGACTCCATTTATCTCAAGGAGCTTCATTATCTAACTTTCCCAAGTTGACGCCCTATGCGCTCAATATCATTATATTGAGATGCCTTTGCAGGTATAAAATTTTTAGCTCCAAATAGTTCCAGGATTTTGGCTTGAGATTTTGACTTATTAGAAAAACCTAGGAGCGTATCCCTAATTTTATTTGTGAAACCTTGACCAAAGGTTTTGTCGAGGTTTGGCTGTGCAAGCCAATGATAATCAACATAGGCAGGTGTTTTCCAGATTACTTTGACATTAGAAAGGTTCAAGCGCTTGCTCTTTAAGTTCTCTGCCCAAACTATTGCATTTAGAGCACCAGCATCGTAAGAGCCACTGCTAACGAGAGCTATGGTTGCGTAATGACTACCACTGAACCCTGCTTGCCCTCCTTTGAAGTCGGTTGTTTCTATTCCTGCTTGTTGAAGGAAATGTTGAGGCATTAGGCGCCCAGAAGTTGAGCTTGCAGAACCGAAAGTGAATCGCTTCCCTTTGAGGGTTGTTAGTCCATGTTTGTTTCTCAAAACTGGTATACCACTACTTTTGTTTGCGATAAAAACACTATGAAAACGTGCATCAACATCTCTTTGTGCAATTACTTTGGCATTAGGTTTTTGTGCTCTAGCTTGTACACCAGTCAGCCCTCCAAACCAAACGAGATCAAGGCTCCCTGTTCGGAATGCACTTACAGCGGCTGGATAACTTATTACTGGGATATATCTCACTGGTACTTTAAGTTCTTTACTTAGCTCGTTTGAGAGAAGCTTATAAAGACGGTTTAGATGCTCTGGATTCTGATCAGGAATCGCTCCAATTTTTAATGTTGGTTGAGCTAGAGCTTCTTTGTTTGGAAAACTAAGAGTGAAAACAGATAGAACTAGTAGCAGTAAACCTTTTTTCCTTTTTGCCATCATTTATGATTAAGCTTTTAGATAGTTATAACTTCGAAACTACTTCCTTAAGGCGATTGACTCCATCTCGAATTGTTTCGCTTGATACTGAGCATGACATCCTTATGCAGCGGTCATCACCAAAAGCAGCTCCAGGTATCATTACAAGACCAACTTTTTCTAATGCAATCTTGCAGAACTCTATTGAGTTTGGACTGCCTTCTGGAAGATTTGGAAATGCATAAAAGGCCCCTTTGGGGGGTACTAATGAGAGGCCATGAATATTTTGAAGACCATTAGTTAGTTGTCCTCGTCGTGTGTTGTAACTACTTGCCATTTTTTTTACACAATCCGTTGGCCCTTGGATTGCAGCTAATGCACCACGCTGAGCAAAGCTGCACACATTACTAGTGCTTTGGCTTTGTAAGGCTATCGCTGCTTTAATTACCTCTGAATTGCCAGCTAAGTAACCAACTCGCCACCCGGTCATAGCCCAGCCCTTCGCAAATCCGTTGACGGTAAAAATTCGATTTTTGAGATCTGGCGCTATAGCAGCAAAACTATGATGCTTTTTCTCATCATCAAGCAAGAGTTCGTATATCTCATCAGATATCACTAAAACTCTTGGATATTTTCGAAGCACTTCTGCAATTTCTTCCATCTCATCGGGAGTCATTACACGACCAGATGGATTATTTGGAGAATTTAGTATTAATAAGCGAGTTTTCTGTCCTATTGCAACTTCCAATCCCTCAATGTCTAGTTTGAAACCATTCACATAAGAAGACTTGAGTTCAATCGGCACAGCGCCTGCAAGTCGCGCTATCTCTGGATAACTTAGCCAGTATGGCGCTGGGATAATAACTTCATCACCTGGGTTTAGGATTACTTGAAAAAGGTTGTATATCGCTTGTTTCCCACCATTTGTTATAAGAACTTCCTCAAATCGGGTTGGAACGTTATTCCAATTGGTGAGTTTTGAAGCAATGGCTTCTCTTAACTCCGGATCACCTCCTGCTGGCCCATAGCGTGTAATGCCATCTTTAAGAGCTTTTAGTGTGGCATCGACTATGAATGTTGGAGTGTCGAAGTCAGGTTCTCCCGCGCTAAGGCTACAGATATCTCTTCCTTCTTGTGTGAGAGCTTTTGCTCTAGCACTTATCTCCAACGTTAATGAAGGTTGAAGTGCTACAGCCCTTTTAGATATAAGTTGCAGATTTGACATTGGCGCAGCACCTTTAATGAAGGCTCGCAATGAGCACTTCCTGCTTGAAGTTTTGTACTACATAAACTTTAAAGCTACTTGGCAATTTTGTATGTCTCAAATTCATGTTGGATATGTTTTGGCTTCTAAATGCCCATCCTCACTTGCTGAGTTCTATTCATTTGCAATAGGTGAAGAGATTCTTTCAGGCGTTAATGATGAGCATTTTTGTGTTTTTCATCCAGCTGGTTTGAAGTTGCAAATTTATCGTCCTTCACGCAAACATACCTTTCCAATTAGAGGTAAGGCATCTGCTTTATGTATATGGAGAGAAACTTGTGATAACCCTTTGGAGGTATTAGTCGAATGGGCATCAAGCCTTGTATCAAAAGGTGGAAACATTGTTGAAGAGCCAAGAATGGAATCTTTTGGTGCGGAAGCGTGGATGGAGGATCCAGAGGGAAATTATTTTTTGATTTGTATCCCAACCTCAAAATGGTCTTCGTTATAAGATTCTGATTATTCAAGATGTATTTGAAAGTGGTTGTAGCTTCCCTTGAGGGCCATCTTCAATGTGAATCTTGTCGTTTAGCAAAAACTTCTGCAAAGGTTGTGGTTAGTCGTGGAAATACAACTGCGAGATTGATGGTAATTGGTGAAGCTCCAGGGGCTAAAGAAGATGATATTGGAGAGCCTTTTGTTGGAAGGTCTGGGAGTCTTCTAGATCAATTGTTGTCAAGCGTGGGAATTGACTCCAATGAAGATGTTTTTATTTGCAATGTGGTTAAGTGCAGGCCTCCTAACAACCGTCGACCTACCAAACAAGAACTGGCATCTTCTATCCCTTGGTTAAATCAGCAAATTAACCTTGTTGATCCATGGATAATCCTTTTAGCTGGCACAACTGCTGTACAGGCGATTCTGGGTTTAAAAGATGGTATCAGTTCTTTAAGGGGTTCTTGGAAAAAATGGAATGGTCGCTTAGTTATGCCACTTTTCCATCCTTCTTATCTTTTAAGAAACCCTTCAAAAGCGCAAGGAGCACCATTTTCTCTTACTGTTTCTGATCTCATTAAGGTGAAGAACATGCTTAAAACCTTTGAGAATGATGCCTCTATATCATTGTTTTCTTCTGAGAGGTCTTGCAACTCATGAATGTTTCATTGGCCCAGGACCTTGCTAAATCCTCGAATCGATATGAAACCCAGATAGAACGCCGTGTTACGAGAACGGTGATGGTGGGAGATATTTCTATAGGCAGTGATCATCCGGTAAGGGTTCAGTCGATGATTAACGAAGACACTCTTGATGTAGAGGGAGCCACAGCAGGCATTCGTAGATTGCATGAAGAAGGGTGTGAAATAGTTCGATTAACTGTTCCATCACTGGCTCATGCCAAAGCAGTTGGTGAAATTCGCAAAAATTTAAAGGAAACCTATCAGCAAGTACCTTTGGTCGCTGATGTTCACCATAATGGAATGAAAATTGCCCTTGAAGTAGTAAAACATGTTGATAAGGTTCGCATTAATCCTGGGCTATTTGTTTTCGAAAAATCTGATTCGAATCGAACACAATTTTCGACTGATGAAATAAAAAACATAGGTGGAAGAATTAAAGAAAATTTTGAACCACTAGTTAGGGCTCTCAAAGATCAGAATAAGGCTCTACGTATTGGAGTAAATCATGGTTCATTAGCAGAGAGAATGTTGTTTGCTTTCGGAGATACACCACTGGGAATGGTCGAATCTGCAATGGAATTTATTCGTATATGTGACTCATTGGATTTTCATAATATTGTCATTTCAATGAAAGCTTCTAGAGCACCAGTAATGCTTGCAGCTTATAGATTAATGGCAGATACAATGGATAAAGAAGGGTTTAATTATCCTCTGCATCTTGGAGTGACTGAAGCAGGAGATGGTGACTATGGGAGGATCAAAAGTACAGCGGGTATAGCTACTCTTCTTTCAGAAGGTTTAGGAGATACCATTCGTGTTTCTTTAACTGAAGCTCCTGAAAAAGAAATTCCCGTTTGTTACTCAATTCTTCAGGCAGTAGGTCTTAGAAAAACTATGGTTGAATATATTAGTTGTCCAAGTTGTGGAAGAACACTCTTTAATCTTGAGGAAGTTGTTAAAAAAGTTCGAGAAGCCACCCATCATTTAACTGGCCTTGATATAGCTGTAATGGGATGTATTGTTAATGGACCAGGAGAAATGGCTGACGCAGACTATGGCTATGTTGGTAAAGGACCAGGTGTTATAGCCCTTTATCGTGGAAGGGAAGAGATTAGAAAAGTGCCTGAAGAAAATGGAGTAGAAGCATTGATTGATTTAATTAAAGAAGATGGAAAATGGCTCGATCAATAAATATTATTCTCAAATTATTTTGAAATATAGAAAACATCCTATGTCTTTATGTAAAAGCCTCAATTTTAATAAAAATCAGGATAAAAGATCTAGATTACTATTTCTTAGTTTAAGTGGAATCTCTCTACTTTTCTTTAACCAAACGTTGGCACTTGCATCGCCCAAAAGTACAATTTCAATAGTAAATGAAAGTCCAAAAGAAGTAGTTGACCAGGTTTGGCAAATTGTTTATAGGGATTATCTTGATTATTCAGGTGATTATACTAGGGATGAATGGTTAAAGTTACGCCGAGAAATACTATCTAGGAAATACATAGATGTACCAGATTCATATGAGGCTATTCGTGAGATGCTTTCGAGTTTGAATGATCCATATACACGTTTCCTAGACCCAAAAGAATTCAGTGAAATGAGGATAGATACTACAGGAGAACTTTCTGGTGTTGGTATACAACTTTCTATAGATAAGGAAACAAATGAATTAGTAGTTATTTCGCCAATTGAAGGTACTCCTGCTTTTAATGCAGGGGTTAAGCCAAAGGATGTGATTATTTCTATTGATAATAAATCTACGGAAGGAATGAAAATTGAATCTGCAGTTAAATTAATTAGAGGGAAGAAGGGGACCCAAGTAACTCTAGGACTTCTTCGTAATGGAAAGCGAATTAAAGTCTCTCTTGTAAGAGCTAGAATAGAGATACATGTTGTAGAAAGTAAATTAAAAGAAACGATTTCTGGCTTTAAAATTGGTTATATCCGTTTGCGGCAATTCAATGCAAATGCTGCAAAAGAGATGCGCAATGCTATTAAGAAACTTGAGGGTGAGAATGCCTTAGGCTATGTACTTGATTTACGCAAAAATCCTGGAGGGTTACTTGAATCTAGTATTGAGATAGCTAGGCAGTGGTTAGATGAAGGGATAATAGTAAGTACACAAACTCGAGATGGAATTAAGGATGTTCGAAAGGCAAATGGTAGAGCTTTAACAGATAGACCCGTCGTTGTTTTAGTTGATGAAGGATCAGCTAGTGCTAGTGAAATCCTTTCAGGAGCAATAAAAGATAATAATCGTGGAATTCTTGTTGGAAAGAAAACTTTTGGAAAAGGCCTAGTCCAATCTGTGAGATCACTTGCTGATAATTCAGGTTTGATTGTGACTGTCGCAAAATACTTAACTCCAAGTGGAATTGATATTCATACAAATGGAATAGAGCCAGATATTGAATCAGAAATATCTAAATTAGAGGCCAGAAGTCTCACTAGGGACAAATTAGGTACTCTCTACGATTCTCAATACATGACGGCAGAGACTGCCCTGGTAAAAGTCTTGAGAAAACTTTCTCTATCCAATACTTTTGTTCCAGGCTCTTCTAATTTGTTTTTTGCACTTAAGAAGTAAAACTATTAGAAATAATATAAAAATAAAAAAGATTTCAAGAAATATTTAAAGAATATCATTAGTGATTAGTTTATCAAGTTTAAGTTTCAAGTGTCGATCCTTCGGTATCCGTACCAATCAGGCTTTAATTCTTGATTTCGCTTTTCGGGGTCTATAATTAGTTGAATTTCCCAACCGAATAAATCTTTAATTTCAAAACATTCATCTATTAAAGAAAGTCCATTTATTTCTGATATATCATCTTTGTGTATTTGTTCCACTTCGTGTAACCATTGCTTCTTGGCTTTGGTGACTGCGTCATATTTGTTTTCTGCTACAACTAAGCTAAATTCGTGCAGCTCTGATAGTTTCTTCGGGGTATAGCCGCCAAGATTAACGAACCATAAACTCATATTTTCTTTGTATTCAATTGTTTTTTTATTATTTCTTTCTTTTATTACTATCTCATATCCATCTATAAAATTAACTTCCATATAACTATCAATATGAAGTCCCTGTTTTAAGCCAAACCATTGATTACGAAGCTGTTGATATGTTTCTTTAATGTTCTTCCCTATAACCCAACGAAGGTCATGTAATTCAATATGACTAGAATTTGTTCTACCACCTAGCATAACTAAAAAGAGTTTAAATTTATTTTTATTTTCTTTCATATGTGAGTATTAATTTAAAAATAATATGGGACTTTATTTGCTCATTTCAAGCATTCTATTTATCGGGTTAAGGGCTTTTAACCGAATTGCTTCATCAATTTCTATGGCAGGAGACATTCTCTTTAAACAACCTAACAAATTCTCTAAGTTGTTTAATCTCATGTATGGGCAGGCATTGCAACTGCAACCATCAAGTCCTGGGACTTCTATAAAATGTTTTAAAGGCATTGATAATCTCATTTGGTGAATAATTCCGGGCTCCGTTAAGACAATAAATGAAGAGGATTTGCTTGTTTTAGTATACAAAAGCAATTTACTTGTTGAACCTATGAAATCTGATAGGTCTAATAAATTTGATTGACATTCAGGATGTGCAATTATTTCTGCATTTGGATTAGATATTTTTAGTTTTAATAAGGCTTCTTCGCTAAATGTTTCATGAACTATACAGCTTCCAGGCCAAAGGGTCATATCTCTTTTGCTTTGTCGCTCTACCCACCTTCCTAAATTTTGGTCAGGAGCAAAGAGTATTTTTCTATTTTTAGGTACTTGCTTTACAAGATCAACAGCGTTGCTACTTGTGCAAATTAAATCGCTTTGTGCTTTAACTGCAGCACTGCAGTTTATATAACTAATAACAAAGTGATCTGGGTGCTTTTCTCTAAAATTTTTAAACTTATCTTCGGGACAATCATCAGCGAGAGTACAACCTGCATCGATATCAGGAATTAATACTGTTTTTTGAGGTGAAAGGATCTTGGCTGTTTCGGCCATGAAATGGACACCGCAAAAGACGATTACATCAGCATTTGTATTTGACGCTTTGCGTGACAATTCAAGCGAGTCTCCAATGAAATCTGCAATATCTTGGATGTCAGATTCCTGGTAATAGTGGGCAAGAATTATGGCATTGCGTTCTTGTCTTAGTTTGTTTATGGACTGAATTAGTTCATCCTTGTTATTCCTAACTGGTGATACCTTCTCGTTGGCGGAAACAACGGTCATTGGACCACTCTGGGGCAATATGTATCTAGCCTAGGCATGGTTTTTGTCGTTTTTAAGTCTTGCTATAGCTGGAGATCTTCATGGCTCTTGGATAGCTGAAGACCAAGATCTCCTTATAAAGCTAAGTCCTGATGCTGTTTTGTTTGTTGGTGACTTGGGAGAAGGTGATATTGGCCTGGTCAAGGAGATTAGTAACATCCCTCTCCCTACTGCTGTGATACTTGGCAATCATGACCGTGGTAGAGACGAGACCGGGAAGATATTAAAGCTTCAATTGAAATTGTTAGGAGATCGACATTGTGGATGGGGTTTAAGGAAATGGAAATCTCCTCAAGTCTCAGTAGTAGGAGCTCGTCCATGTAGTGCGGGTGGTGGTTTCCATCTTTCTAGTGCTGTTGAAGCTGTTTTTGGTGCACTTAGTGTCGATGAATCTGCTGAACGAATTGTTCGAGCGGTAAAGGATGCTCCAATCAACATTCCCTTAGTGATTTTGGCTCATTCTGGTCCTTCGGGTCTTGGCTCAGATGCTTCTAGTCCTTGTGGTAGAGATTGGAGATTACCTGCGATTGATTGGGGAGATACTGATCTTTCTATTGCACTCGATCGAGTTCGCAAGGACCGAATACCTGACTTAGTTGTTTTTGGACATATGCATCATCAGTTAAAACGTGGCACTGGTTCACGATGTACTTTTTTTGAAGACCGTTGGGGCACTGTTTATCTAAATGCGGCTTGTGTTCCTCGTCGTGGAATTACTCAGTCTGGAGAGTCTTTATGTCATTTCTCTTGGGTTGAGTTTGTTCATGGGCAGTTAAATCATGTCTCTCATAGGTGGTATAGAGCAGACACCTCGATTGCATATAAACAGAATCTATTGGATAGAAATTTATAAGGTATTAGCGCTTAATACAATTACCGAACAATAAGAAAATAAAACTAGTTAATTGTTCAGAAATCGATTTTTATTGTATCCTATTAGTTATTATCGGTTGGTTTTACTCTCCCAAGGGTTACCTTTGCAGTTAGATAAGCCATTATAGTTGATCCCAGAAATGCAAGTATGTTTCTCAATAATGGGAGAGTTTCGCTTGTCCTTGTTATAACTGGTGTAATGCCAAATAAACCAAAAAGCATTAACCAAAGAGGCGCAAGTAATAATAACCATCCCCATGCTATTAACTCATTTTCATTGCGAGGAAATGCAACAAATCCTGCAATAATTCCTCCTAGGATAGATGAAGCCAATGTCCATAGCCACTGGTCTTTTGATAAGCCTGGAACTACGTTACAGCCTCCTCTATCTAGGCAAGTTTCTATTGATTCTATTGCATCAATTATCGCGCCATCTTCTCCATGTTCTTGTACGTAATATTGGTTCCCATAGCGAGTTTGGAGTTCAACCCAAAATATTCTTGGCATAAGCACAAATAATGCATCTCCAACATTAAAATTTAGAAGATTTCCTCCTCTTGGGTCAGCTATTAAAAGTAGACTCCGTTCGTCAAGTCCCCAAAATTCTTTAACAGCAAGACCAGGTATTTTTTCGTATTGAGAAAGAACACGAATTTTCCAACCTGTTTTATCTTCATATTCTTTTAGAGATTTTTCTAAGCTAATCCTTTCTTTATTAGTAAGTGTTCTCGCTAGATCTATTACTGGAGTGGGGTGATCAGGCAAAAGACTAGTGTTTTCATATGCAAAAGCGGTATCACCTAAACATATGATCAATGAAAGGAATATTGCTAGGACTCCTAAAAAAGGTCTCCTTCCCTGAATCTTTCCCATGTTTAAGTCTCATTCATGGGCATTCTCTCTAATTAATTGCATTTCCGTGACCTGTCCGAATTGGTTGTTTAACCGAATTGTTAATGCTGGTGGATGTGTGAGCTTCCACCAGTACATGGATTGGGTCCTTAATGATAGTAAGTACGGTGCGTATTCCTCCGGGAAATTAAGTATTGGTAAGTATGGTGATTTTGTTACATCACCTTCTCTAGGGCCTGAGTTTGCAAAGCTTTTGGCAATTCAAATTTCTGATTGGCTTATTCAATTAAATAATATTAGAAAAGATAATAGACCTATAACGCTTGTTGAGGTTGGTCCTGGAGAAGGTCATCTTGCCCTGGATTTGATAAATGCTTTAGTTGAAATTTGTCCAGAAATACTTCCACTTCTTGAACTTGTCTTGATCGAGCCAAATGAGGGAATGGCTGCGAAACAAAAACAACTTTTGAAAAGTAATTTAAATGTGCCTGTTTGTTGGACCACACTTGACCAACTCGCTGAATCTCCTGTATTTGGGATCATGCTGGCTCACGAAGTCTTAGATGCATTCCCAGTTGAAAGATTAATTTATGACGAGGAGAAGAAATCTTTATTTAGACAAGGAGTCAAAATTATCAATAACTCTTCTGATCCTAAAGTTTGCTTTAACAAGATGCCTCTGTCGTCATCTCTTCGTAGTTCATTAGAAGAAGTGCAAAACTTTTGTGGTTTTAATATTCCGCCTGACGATGTTTCTGATGGTTGGTGTACTGAGTGGCACATTGATATAAATCCTTGGTTAGAAAAAGTTTCTAAAGCATTTAGTTTCGGTAATCTACTTATTATTGATTACGCGCTTGAGGCGAAACGTTATTACACAGCTTCAAGACCGTCTGGTACTTTACTGGCATATAAGGGACAAAGGTCTAGTAGTAAATTGCTAGATCAACCTGGAGAATGTGATCTAACTTCTCACATCTGTTTGGAATTATTGCAATTTTATGCTAAAAAGCATGGAATACAATTTCTAGGCGAATCTCGGCAAGGGCAAGCCCTTTTGGCGTTAGGTTTGGCAAAAGAATTACATGCGCTTCAATCTCTACCAAATCATAAATTATCTTTAGCCTTAACAAGGCGTGAAAATCTTCTTAGACTTGTTGATCCATTTGGATTGGGGGAATTTAGATGGTTAATATTTTCGATAAATAATAATAATAAGTCTTTTAATCGTAGCATAAACTTAACAAATAAATTCTTAGAAGAACCATCTAACTAAGTCTTTTCAAGCACTCCTTGATTTCTTCATGAGTAACATCACTGAAAATTTTAGCTTTCCCAATTTCAGTTGGAAGAATGAATCTAATTGTTTCATTTTGAACTTTTTTATCCCCTTTAAGAGTTGAGATGATGTCATCTATATTTAACCTTGGCCATTTTGTAGGCAGACCAAACTTTGTTAATAATAACTTTTGCCTATCAGATTCATTTTGAGTCCAATTTCCTCTAACTAAAGCAAGCTCACCTGCTGCTACCATTCCCATGGCTACGGCCTCACCATGAAGCCATTTTCCATAACCACAAAGTGTCTCAATTGCATGACCAAAAGTATGGCCATAGTTAAGAATTGCTCTCCTACCATTCTCATATTCATCTTCAGAAACGATCTTTGCTTTTGATGAAACTGAACGCCCTATTATTTCTTCAAGTATTCCTAACTCCATTTGATATAAATTATTTAGTTGTTTTATTTCTTCAAGAATACTAAACAATTGTGGATCACAAATTACACCGTATTTTATAACCTCTGCCATACCTGCATGGAATTCTCGTTCTGGAAGAGTTTGAAGAGTAGATGGGTCTATTAAAACAAGTTTAGGTTGGTGAAATGCTCCAATAAGGTTTTTGCCTTTAGTGTGATTTACTCCTGTTTTCCCTCCTATAGATGCATCTACCATTGACAGTAATGTTGTAGGAACTTGTACAATTGATATACCTCGTAGCCAAGTTGCGGCGGCAAATCCTGTCATGTCTCCAATAACACCACCACCTAAGGCAATCATAAGCGAACCTCTTTCTAACTTCGTTGAATATGCTGCATCATGAATTCTGGCAATGCTATTTTGATTCTTTTGATTCTCTCCTGCTTCTAGAACTAAAAGACTTGTTCTATAGCCACTTTGTTTAAGACTCTCAAGAAATTGATTGCTATATGGCTTTGCTACATCTGGATTAGTGACTACTAGCACTTTTATTCCACTATTTATTCCTGCATTATTCAGTTCCGTTCCAATTCTATTTAATCCTTCAGCTGCAATGACCACCTCGTAAGGGTGATTAGCAATATCAACTAGAATTCGACGTGACTTATTATTCAAGATATAGAAAATGAGAATACAATTTTAAAATGGTTACATTGAATGTTTGGGATATAATGCTCCAAAGTGTTTATTGTAATTTTAATTAAACTGTAATCATATCTCATTCTATGGCTTGTCTCTTACTCATGTGATGGCCGCGAATTCGAAATACAAGTAATATCTGGATTTAACAAACTCTTTTTATTTGGCCTTCTCTTAGGGAATCAGACTATTCAACTGACTTTTTTCAAGTAAGCAAACATTCTTAAAAGGTCGTTTTTTATGAGAGGCACAAGGTTGGATAATATTGTGTTTAGAAAGCTTTCAATGAGAAGTGCTGTCTTGTCAAAGCCCAATCGGTTTAATCACGTGATTGGTGTTGTTGGAGGGGGGCAGCTTGCTCAAATGTTGGTACAGGCCGCTAGGAAGAGAAATGTTGGAATTGTCGTTCAGACTTCTTCTAGAAATGATCCTGCGGCTTCTGAAGCAAATAGATTGGTTTTAGGAGATCCTACTGATATTGAGGGGACAAGAAAATTACTCAAGGAATGCTTTTGCATTACTTTCGAGAATGAATGGGTCAATATTGCCGAATTATCAAAACTTGAGAAGCAAAATGACTCTTTCCTTCCAAGGCTTGATTCTTTAGACCAGTTAGTCAATAAGATTTCTCAAAGAAAACTGTTGGCTGAGCTTAATATTCCTGGACCTGATTGGATTCTATTAACTTCTAATCAGATAGCTCAAAACAAGTTGCCAAGTGGATGGGATTTCCCTCTCATGGCTAAAGCGAGTATCGGTGGATATGACGGGAAGGGTACAAGGGTACTCAAATGTTTTGATGACCTTAAGCATCTTTATGATTCAGTTGAAGCTTGTAATTGGCTAATCGAGAAATGGGTTCCTTATGAAAGGGAATTGGCTCTTGTTGTAAGTAGAGATTTGGAAGGAAGAATTCGATCTTTCCCTTTAGCGGAAACAAATCAGTTGCAACAAGTTTGCAATTGGGTCTTAGCCCCTGCTGACGTCAGTCATTTAGTGGAAACCATGGCATATAACATTGCTTCTTCATTATTAACACAGCTTAATTACGTTGGTGTACTGGCCATTGAATTTTTCTATGGACCCCAAGGATTACAGGTAAATGAAATAGCACCCAGGACACATAATTCTGCCCATTTTTCCATAGAAGCTTGTAATAGTAGTCAGTTTGATCAACAGGTTTGCATTGCAGCTGGGCTGCAAGTTCAATCTCCCCAATTAATTGTCCCGGGAGCTCTTATGGTTAATTTGTTGGGCTTACCAGAAGGGACAGCAGACCCTTTAGAGGAGAGACTTGATGAACTAGGAAAGATAGAAGGTATTAATCTTCATTGGTATGGAAAAGAATTCGAGACTCCTGGAAGGAAACTTGGACATGCGACTTTGCTCCTGAAAGGGACCGATGCAAAGCAAAGAAGAGAAGAGGCTTTTAATGCAATTAAAAGTATTCGTAGTATTTGGCCATCACCTTAGGTTATTTCGTTTAAATTATTCACGAACTACTGTGTTGGTGAAGGCCTCTTTCTAGTGCTCTGATCTGACTCTCTTCGATTTGAGGAAACTGTCGTGATGGTGACGTATACCGGCCGTGAAGCCGGAAACGAAGCCCCACTTTGATTCCTCTTCTGGTTCTTCCAGGTCGATGCTACTGGGCCTCACGGCACGGTGGTTCAGTATCCAATTATGACTGCGAGATCAGGTAATCACCTCTCGCAGTCTTGGATACTTCATGATTCTCTTATGATAAAAATATATATATCTACAGAAATAGATATTTTACTAGGCCTAATAAGTTGACATCGTTTATGTATTCAATAACTACTTTTAGAGTCGAAAATTAACCTAGAAGAAACAATTAGTTGTCTATAAAATTTTATTGCTTAAAGAATGGACTTAGAGATGAGTGAAAATGATTTATTGTTTTAGTAGTTCTATTTAGGTAAGATTAGTTAATGTAAATACCTAAGTCTCATTTTCAAGTATCTTTCTACCTTCATGAATCTCATCTATCTCTTTATAGATTTCTTTTAGTTTAAGTTGTAGGTGTTCGATGTTTTCGATTTTATTAAGTGAATTCATAGCACTTAAAAGATTTTCTTTCGCTGCAATTAATCCTCGGCATTGTGTGCTCCCTGGTTCATAAGGCATTGGCTCTAACAGTTAATGATAAATTAATTATAGCAAGTTTAATAAATTAATAACTCTTTTGCGATTTACGCCCATGTCGCCAATCCCTAGTCTTGACTCTGATCGGATTTGTAGGATACTTTCATTCGGATTGCTCATAATCTCTAGATCATCTACATAACGCATTATCCTACTAGTGGCCTCAGCGTGAATATAATTTTCACTTTCTTCCACGATTTTTGTTCTTTTTGTGTTTTTGATAATCTCTTTTGCTTTGTCAAATGAACTATCCACATCATCAACATTCCAGTCAACACGTACGCAGTGTGTTACTACTACACAATCAGCGAGAGAATTAGTTGTAGGCATTGCATTTACACTACTAAAATTAAATGTAAGTATTAATAGAGAAATAAATATTTTGAATAGATAATTAATCATAACTTTTGCCATTGTTCCTTTTGTTTAGGCCGGACATGAACCCTATTTTAAATTGATTGAAATAAATTACATACTATTATACAATATTAAACTTTTTTCTGCGAATTATTACATCGCAATTTCTTATGCTAAAAATAGAGTTTAGTATGTCTAGCAAGAACAATGCAGATTTTATTGAAAAAATTGGTATCCATAACTTATAATCAATGTTTTTTCGCGTATGAAAATTATTAATATGACTAGGGGATTTTCTCTTTTATTTTTAATTCCAATAGCTACATTAACTTTATTCAAAACTAGTGATTATCAACCTGCTTTATCTAGAGAAGTTTATTTCTATTCAGGACGTTTTTATAATGATCGAGAAA
>QCFB01000024.1 GCA_003280345.1 Prochlorococcus sp. AG-363-A16 | reverse complement strand
TACAACTACTATTAGTGCAGAAATGAAGTCAAAACAAAGTGGTCTAATTATTTGTGGGACAGGTACTGATGTTGGGAAAACAATCATTAGTGCCTTATTGGTGCAAGGGCTTGGAGGAATTTATTGGAAACCTATCCAAAGTGGTTTAGACGAAGATGGTGACACAGGCAGGGTATGTCGATTACTAAAGTTGCCATCTAGTCGTTGGATTCCTGAGGCTTATAAATTCCAGGCACCAGTTTCTCCTCATTGGGCGGCAGAAAAAGAAGGACAACTAATAGATCAAAAACGGCTGGAGATACCTGTTGTAAACAGGCCCCTAATTGTAGAAACAGCAGGTGGACTCATGGTTCCTCTAACTCGACATTTACTACAAATTGACCAACTTCAATATTGGCAACTTCCAATCCTTCTTGTCGCGAGGACTGAGCTAGGAACACTCAATCACACACTCCTAAGTCTTGAGGCACTAAAGACCAGAAATATCCCTGTCATAGGACTCTTCTTAAATGGCCCTGACCACTTGGACAATCCAACTACTCTAGAACAATTTGGGAATATACCTATCATCGGAAAACTGCCTCCAATGCGCGAAATCACTTCTGAATCCCTTACAAAACAATGGGAGCTTCAAGAACTTGACATCGCTTTTAAACGACTACTCCAAATTTGAGATAACTCCTCTTTAAAGAATCAACATGATGAACTACTACAAAGACTGGAATAAACATCTCTGGCCTCCATTCACACAAATTGCCACAACATCTCCACCAGAAAGAGTAATAGCTGGTCATGGCGCCCTTTTAATACGTGACAAGGCACCCACTTTGATTGATGGAATCAGTAGTTGGTGGGTAACTCTTCATGGCCACGCCGAACCAACTGTCGCATCTGCTATTGAAAAGCAAGCCAAGCAATTAGAACAAGTAATTTTTGCAGATTTTATACACCCACAAGCTGAACTACTTGGAGAAAGACTTAGTTCGCTAACAGGATTACAACGTTTATTCTTTTCTGACAATGGCTCTACAGCTGTAGAGGTAGCACTCAAGATGGCATGTCAATGGTGGCATAACCATGGGGAGCAAAGAACTCAAATCATCGCATTCGAGGGTGCTTATCATGGGGACACCTTTGGAGCCATGGCTTTAGGAGAACGCAATCTTTTCAATGCACCGTTTGAAAAAATGCTCTTCCCTGTGACCAGAATACCTTGGCCGGCTACTTGGTGGGGAGATACTGAGATAGAAAAAAAAGAAGAATTTGTCTTATCTCAACTTGACAATAGTCTTAAAAAACCTACCGCAGCTGTAATTCTCGAACCCCTTGTCCAAGGAGCAGGTGGGATGTCAATGGTTCGACCTGTGTTCCTTCAAAAACTTGAAAAGCTCGTCAGTGAATCGGGAGCACTTCTTATCACTGATGAGGTACTAACAGGCTTCGGAAGATGTGGGACTTTATTTGCATATCAACGAGCTGGCATCAAACCAGATCTGATATCCCTTTCTAAAGGGTTAACCGGAGGGTTCCTTCCAATGGGAATAACCATGGCAAGTGAAAAGATATTTAAAGCTTTTGTAGGAGAGGAACCAAGCTTGACCCTTTGGCATGGACATAGTTTCACTGCAAACCCTTTAGGTTGTGCAGCCGCAAACGCGAGCCTAGATCTTTTAGAAGCTCACCCTGAACGTTATGAAAGTTTCGAATCACGTCATTTGCCTCATCTAGAATCATTAGCCAATCACCCAAAAGTAAGCAAAATTCGGTTAACTGGAACAATTGCAGCCTTTGACTTGAACGTGCCTGGCCAGCAAGGCTACTTAAATCATGCAGGGAAAGCCCTTAAAGCTTATGCAATAGAGCATGGTGTTTTTATTAGACCGTTAGGGAATGTTGTTTATCTACTACCACCACTTTGCATTACTGATGAGCAATTAGAAAAATGCTATGAGGTTATTAAGTCAGGAGTAGACATTTTAATCTAACTTGCAAATACAAAGCTTTTCTTGAGAACTCTCAAGGTCCCTGAACAATAGCCACTTCAACATCATTACGAGAGAGCCCGTAAGGGAAAGAACAAACACTTCGTCTACCATCTTGCTCCCATGTCACCTTCAATTCATCCTGCTCAACCAATATCTCAACAGACCAAAGAGGCATGATCCAGACCCATAAACAAGGATTATTACTACTCTGTTTTGCTCCAAGTTCATATAACCAATGCTCAAGAGCACGTAATGAGTGTTGATTGAGTGGTGTATTTGAGGGTGGCAAAGACGGCATCACTATGAGGTGTGTTTGTAAAAACGCCAACTTCTTGTTAAACGATTAACCAGCTTGGCAGTGACTGTAAGTCCATGCCTTGATAAACAGCTAATCCAACCGAAATGAAAAGGCTGCACAAAATAACTAGACCTAACAATAGAAGAGAAAACAATTCCCCTCCCGATAGGGGTCTACGAACTTCTGTTCCATTAGTTTTTGAAGAAGAAGATTGGATATTTACTACAGGTTCAACGATGCCTGTCTTCTCCCTAGCAATCTTTTGCTCAAGGTTAAAGTCATACTTCGCCCTAAGCATAGGATCAGCAAGTAATTCATAAGCCTCACAAACCTCATGAAATCTGCGTGCCGCTTCATCAGTAGGCAAAGAAGTTGTGTCTGGATGGAGAGCCTTGCTTAGAGTAAGGAATGCCTTTCTGAGGCTCGAAGCATCAGCTGTTCTAGAAACACCTAACAGGTCGTAATAGGTTTGTGAGGTAGTCAAATAACAACAAATCCATTATTTAAAGAAAAGAGCAGAGTTCATCTACTAAACAGAATCCTAGAAAAGCAACAACCTTATATGACCCAAAATGCAACCTTTGAAAACCCAGATTCATGGCTATGGAAGGAAATGCATTGGCAGCCATCCTCCAAACAATTAAACCAATTTGTTGCTCTTCAAGCTCAACTCGCTCACTGGAATACTCAAGTTAACTTGACTCGTCTGACCAAAGGAGAAGATTTTTGGATTTCCCAAATATTCGACAGTTTGTGGCCTCTACAAAAAGAACTTAAAAACCCCGAGGAACCTAGAAATTTTATAGATATAGGAACTGGGTGTGGTTTCCCTGGCCTAGCAATAGCGATAGCAATTCCAGGAGCAAAGATCACTCTTGTAGATGCTATTAAAAAAAAAACTAATGCATTAGCTCAAATCACATCTAGCCTTGAGCTCACCTCACGAATAAGCCTACGTACTGAACGTGCAGAACTTACTGGCCAACATATTGACCTTCGAGGAATGTTTGACATCGCTATGGCTAGAGCAGTGGCATCCGCTCCTGTTGTTGCCGAATACTTAATCCCATTAATAAAGGCAGAAGGAGAAGCTCTTCTCTTCAAAGGGAAATGGAATAGGAGTGATGAAAAAAAGCTGATCAAGGCGCTAAAACCACTCCAAGCGAGAATCAAACAAATTGACAGTATCCAGTTACCTGCAAGTCGAGGGATAAGACATCTAATACGCCTTGAAAAAGAATTAGAGTGCCCATCGCTTTATCCAAGGGCCATCGGCATACCAAAAAAAAGGCCTTTAGGGACTTAAAAACTCGACAATCGCTTTTGGCTATCTCCAGCAACCCTTTCGCGCAAGCTACGTAGGAAATCAGGGATTTCATTCATCCAAGGGCTTTTAACAAGAACCTTTTTTAAATCTTTCTCGCTCACCTCTCGATCCAAGCAATTAGCATTCTCACCAGGGAACCAGTGACTGCCATTCCCTAGAAGGCCATAACGCGCTTTTACATAGCCCTCCATCCCCCAAGCCTCCAATAGGTTATAAAGCCAAAGCAATACAGGAATATTCATATCGCCTGGTGTTTTTTCCCAACTGGGTAATCCAGTCTTCCAACTAGAAAGCCAAGTAGCACCAAGAGTGGAGCATGCTGCGGCATGAAGTCGTCTTTCAATTGGAGGCAAAAGCTCACTAGCTTGATCCAGCAAGCCTATTGCCGCAAGATGCAAATCAAGATCTTCAGGCTTGGAAGCACCCACGCTAATTGTATGAATGCGGGGATCATCTAAACAAAAAAGATCATTGAAAACAATTGGATGCAATGGAGCGCACAATTCCAAAAGCTTTTGTGAAGGAGAATGTAAATGTCCTCCTTTATCAGTAGGGCTAATAATAAAAATCCCAAGCCCATGCTTTGAAGCTGCCTCCAAGGCCCTTGCATTGTCTTGGTAGATGAAATACCAATGAAGATTCACATAATCAAATTCATTAGTTTCTATAGCTTTAACAATCAGGTCCGCAGATCCATGGGTAGAGAAACCAACATGTCCTATTTTTCCTTCTTTTTGCCATCGTCTAACCACCTCTAAACATCCTCCAGGGCGCACAGTCTGGTCCAAATGGTCAGGAAGATTAAGGCCATGAATTGCAAGAAAATCTAGTTTTTGACATTGAAGTTTCTGGAAACTCAGCTCCAGCTCTGCCTCAAACTCTTTCGGATCTTCGCGAGGCGGAACCTTTGTTTGAAGCAATCGAGATGGGTCAGGTACTTGACTCAACTCCAAACCAAGCTGGAGCTCAGAACTGCCATAATGCCTTGCAGTTTCCACATGATGAAGTCCCAGGACAGCTGCACGATTCAATAAATGATTCAAGTTTTGTTGGCTATCAAATTGAATATCTCTAACCTCAAGCTCTTGCCAACTTTGTTGAAAACGCATTCCTCCCAAAGATAAAATAGGGATCTGAATACCTGTACGACCAAAACTTCTGGTTGGGATATAGCTAGATCTAAAAGATTCTTCTATCAAGTCTTTCGTGGGTTATTTCGCTTAGGAAACTTTGGAAGCATGCCAAGAGCTTGAAACTCACTTTGATTAATCTGGCTTCTCAATTCATGCAGGTCTTCGAAATCAACCCAGTGAATGCAGTTCACTGGGCAGGTTTCAATTGCTTCTTGAATGATCTCCTTAGAGTCACCATCCTGCCTAATTGCCCTAGAGCGGCCCCAACTTGGCTCTATTACGAATGTATTTGTAGCAACATGAGCGCAGTAACGACATCCAATACAAACTCTTTCATCTACCCAAACAGCTCTTTCATGAAGTTTGCCTCCCAAAAGAGGCTCTTTCCCAGTAGGGCCAAAGTCTTGTTGAGCCTTAGCTTTAAAAGCTGCCGAAGGGTCAATACTCAATGGCCTACTTTCAAGAGTCCCAACGTGTAACCACTAATTCGATAGACCCATCTTCAACATTCCTTGTCTGCTCTGCAACCTGGAACCCTTCTTCAGCTGTAGCAGAAAGAACAGTATTGAGTGCATAGCGTTGCGTCAGCTGTGCCAAGAAGCGCTCAACAGGAACTTGTTCTTTCCAAAGATCTAAATCAGTTACCAACTCATAAGCCTGGGTAGCGTCATTAAAACGAAAGCCAATGTCCCCCCCCTGCAACGTCGTCAATGCCATTTCTGCTTTTACTGTTTGGCCTCGATAACCACGCACTAATTGCTCTCCTTCTTGAGGAACATAACCAAGATCTTTAAGAGCCTGCAAAAGAGGCTCACGATTACGCAACTGTGTTTTAACTGTGCTGAAATGAGACATTAGTGAATTTCTGCTGAAATTGATTGGGTCTTTAGTTGAGGTTGAAGATAAGCCTCGGAAGTGGGCTCATGTGTTTGGACTGAACCTAAAGCTTCTTCGATCCTCTTGGTAATTTGATCGCAAGACTGGCCTTCAATCCCTTCAACTGTCTCTTCCACAAGTCCGTCTTGTCTAATTCGGAACTTTAGGGTGCGTTTAGGCATTAGTCCCTTTTTTAAGGAAGAAAGTGATGTTATAGAAAAAAATCGCAGGATTTCGACTAGTTGTTACAACCTTGTGTTGTTTCTTGTCAAAATTCAAACCAAAAGGCCCTGATCGATCAACTCCTGAAGCCTTGACCTTACTGATGAGCTCTCGATTTGTTCTAGAGCAATTCGAGCCTCATATCGAACAGACGGTTCAACATCATTTAAAAGAACACTGACAAAAGCTTCCTCTAGTTCCTTTCTACGTGAGTTATTCAAACTTTCATATAAGCGTCCCAAAGCCCAAATACAATTACTACGTACAACAGGCTCACTATCAATTTGCAGACTTAAAAGTAACTGAGCCGAAGCCTTATCAGCATTTTCACTCGAACTAGAACCCACTTCAGCAAGAGAGCCTGAAGCCCATAGCCTTACTGCGGCGACATCATTCTGAAGCGCCTTAATAAGAGGATTCAGGACAGATGCATCTGCATAGTTACCAAGGCTCCAGGCAGTTGCTTTGCGTACATAAGCATTGCTATCACTTCGCAATAACCGAAGAAGAATCTCAACTGCTCGAGGGCAAGGATTCCTGCCTAAGGCATAAACAGCACTCATTCGCTCCACTGGACAAGGTTCATTTAATAAAGGGACCAATAAAGGCAGAGCTCTTGGGTCTCTATGTTCACAAAAGACTCTCAGTCCTTGAAGACGCTCTTCATGGCCCTGTTTCAACCAATTCAAGCCTGCATCACATTCACTAGAAACATTTCCTGCATCCGAATCAAAGCCTTCAAAGTCAATTTCATCTAATGGATCACCAACCAACTCAGCAGCCAATTCCCTAGCAAGCACATCAGGATCAATCGCCAAATTGGCTAGACCCTCATTATTTAAATTTTCTTGAGAATCATTCATGAACAAATCATAGGAATATGGACAACAACCTCAGTTCATTGGCGCTGGAGCACTCATGTCACCAGGAAGCCAAATACGCGCACTCACTGCGAAAAAAGCAACTCCAAAAAGAGCAACTATGAGCATTGGTAAAAGAGTTGTTCGAAAAAAGCCCAAGGTTCAAAGTTATCTTTAATCATTCTGCCTCTTTGCATCCATCAACATGGGATGCATCTGTGTCAATGAGCAAGTGAAACATTGCGTAGCCACTGCCTTCTCATAGCAAAAAAACTAGTTACAGCAACAAAAAGGCCAATCCATCCACCTTTTTCTTGGTGTAAAAGAAAAGCCCCTCCTCCAAGCATTGCTCCAAAAAGAACACCAGTTCCGAAAAGAAAGCGCAAAAGTAAATTCCCCAAAGGATCTACTGGATTAACTCCAAGACGCTCACGCAAAGTTTTCCACCCTGGCCCCGGGGGGCGTACCTTGAGCACAAAACGCTCTAAAACATCAGGGTCTTCTGGAGGTGTTAACGCTAAAACCACTAGCCATATCACTGCCGTGGAAATAGTAGTAACCATTAGCTTTACGCCATAGTCTTCTATTCGAAATATTGGAATAACCGAAGTAGTCAATCCGATTACGAAACCACAAACCATTGCCACCAACTCTGTAGCAGCATTAATCCTCCACCAAAACCACCTCAACACAAGAACAACTCCTGGACCAGTTCCTATAGCAATTACCAACCTAAATACTGCTCCAATGCTGTCACTAATCAATGCTGTGAAAACTCCTAATAAAAGAAGTAATACACTTGTCAGTTGACCAACAAGAAGCAATTCGCGCTGTCCCGCAGAAGGTCTAATAAATCTTTGATATAGATCATGGGTCAAATAACTAGCACCCCAATTAACAGAGGTGCTGACAGTACTCATGAATGCTGCAACCAATGAAACAACGACCAAGCCAAGAACAATTGGAGGAAGATATTTCACAGCAAGGGTGGGATAACTAAGTTCCCAATCTTGTTGCGTTGGAAGAAGCACAAGTGCAGCAAGAGCAGTAACTATCCACAACCAACTTCTTATGAGGTAATTCACTACGAGGAAAAGCCAACCTGCGAGCTTCGCCTGCTCCTCATCACTAGTTGCCAGCATTCGTTGAATAAATTCACCACCACCATCACTTCGACGAAAACTCCACCATTGCAAAGTGAGAAATGCAGTAAAGCTTGAAATAGTTATCCCTGCTCCTCCAATCCATGAAATGCCCTCTCGATTCCATGTCCAAGGGAAAAGTGACAGAAGTTCAGGTCGGTCTAAAGCATCTAGTCGCAAAATTAATTGCGACATCCCTCCTGAAGCATGTACAGCAGCGAATGCAACGGCGAAAGCCCCAATAAGGGCCAAAACTAACTGGACTAAATCATTAACTACAACCGCCCAAAGGCCACCTACAACTGTATAAACAAGGATAAGCGCAGCAACTATTATCAATAAAAAGAGTGTGTCACTAATGCCTCTAAAAACTTCTTGTCCATTAACAATACCTAAGGCTTCAGCAACCTTTCTCATTGCAAGAAAGGCATAACCAATTCCAATGCAATTAACTGGAACAGCAAGAAGAAATGCCTTAATAGCACGAAGCCAGGCTGCTTGAATCCCCCCATAACGAAGCTCTGTAAAAGCCGCATCAGTAATGACTCCGCTTCGTCTCCATAATGGGGCAAAAATTACTGTCATAGCGACATGAGCTAGGCCAAAGCTCCACCATTCCCAGTTACCTGCAAGACCACGAGTCCCAACTATTCCAGCTACATATAAAGGTGTATCTATAGAAAAAGTGGTTGCTGCCATCGATGCCCCAGCCAACCACCCACTTAAACGACGACCTGCAACAAAATAATCATCCTCAGTACGGTTTCTGCTCGCCAGAAACAAGCCGAGAATAAGGGTAAGGACCAAGTAAGAAGCAAGAATGCCCCAATCAATCACTGCCATATTCTTGTTGAGCCACCCCAATACTTACTAATTAAAGCCTTTTAAGAAATCCTTGCATGTTTACGGCGCAATTGTCCGCATGCAGCATTTTGATCCAAGCCTCTACTGGCTCTAAAGCTGACAGCAATTCCTCTCCTTTCCAACACATACCGAAAGGCATCTATACGCTCTTGACTAGGTCGCTTAAAATCTGCTTCTTCAATTGGATTGTAGGCAATTAAATTGACATGGCTCTGAAATCCTCCTAAAAGATCTGCTAATTCATCAGCATGCTTTAAGTCGTCATTCAATCCTCCTAAAAGGATATATTCAAAACTCACACGCCGACCAGTGAGTTCCACATAACGCCTACAATCAATAAGCAAGGACTCAATATGATACGCCTTAGCAGTAGGTATCAACTTTTCCCTCAAACTTTGATTTGAGGCATGAAGACTTATAGCCAGAGTGAACTGTGCACGACCCAGATTTTCAAGTGCCAAATTAGCCAGTTTTGGAAGAGTATCAGCTACTCCAACCGTACTTAAAGTGATTCGCCGTTGGCCGATGCCCAAGTCATTATTAAAGCAACGAATTGCACCAAGTACGGCTTCACAATTTAATAAAGGCTCTCCCATGCCCATAAACACAACATGCGAGGGGCGCCTCCTCATTGCTTCGCGCACACTTAAAACTTGATCAACAATCTCATGCACTTGTAAGGAGCGTTGCAGCCCTCCCTTACCAGTCGCACAAAAGTGACACCCCATTGGACAACCAATTTGGCTGGAGACACAAACTGTTAGGCGCTTCTCCGTTGGAATGCCAACTGTCTCGATAGTTTCTCCATCAGCCGTCTGAAGCAAAAGCTTAGTTGTTGAATCACTAGCAACTAGTTTCTCAACAGCTCGTTGTCGTCCGACCGTGACCCCACTATTTTGCAAAGAGTTTCGCAAAGATTTAGGCAAAACACTAATAGCGTCAAGGCTTTTAACCCCCTTGCAATAAAGCCAATCATGCAATTGTCGACCACGAAATGGAGGCTCTCCCATTTCAACAAAACATTGCTCCAGCTCGGTTTCGCCGAGCCCTAACAAAGCAAAATTATTACCAGTTAAAGGCGTGACATTTACCAAGCCAGGACACCATGGCCCATGTAAACCTCCACAATCACCAACGCTATAAATCCAATCATGGCCAGGCGACCATTTAACTTTTCTGTGTGATTATGAAAGCCATAGCGAGGGAGTCGTCGTTTTGGGACAACAGGTGGTTCAAGCATATATACCCCTCTCACTATTTATAGATTGAAGAGAAAGGTTAACAGATAGTTTTTGCACCAAGTTACTCATCAGACAGCAGCCCCTCCTCTTGAAGCCCTTCAAGAGCAGCAGGATCAGGCAACTGATCCTCCTGTAATTCGTTGTTGTCCCCCGTAGGGCGAACGAATGCTGCAAAGTTGCTAGCAGATGGATCAATACCATGACGGCTCCTAGTGGCCTCCAAATCCTCATCACTTGGATCATCCAACACAGCAGTAGAGCTAACTGCTGGCGAAGCCGGCATCTCAACGGTGTAATCAGGGCGTAAGTTTTGAATACGTCGATAACCAGCAGGATCTTCAGCAAGTATGTCTGGATGAGGTCCAGCCTCTGCACGAAGCTCTTCAACAAATCCACTAAAACCAGTTCCAGCAGGAATCAAACGGCCAATAATAACGTTTTCCTTTAAACCTCGTAGCCAATCAGATTTACCTTCAATAGCAGCCTCAGTCAAAACACGTGTTGTTTCTTGGAATGAAGCTGCAGAAATAAAGCTATCCGTATTCAAAGAGGCCTTAGTAATGCCAAGTAGAACTGGTGTGAATTCAGCTGGAGCACCTCCAGTAATAGACATTGCCTGATTAGTGTCCTCTACCTGACGCAGTTCAATCAACTCTCCAGGAAGCAAAGTCGTATCACCAGCATCCTCGATACGAACCTTGCTAGTCATTTGACGAACAATGACTTCAATATGCTTATCATCAATTGAGACTCCCTGAGATTTATAAACATTTTGGACTTCATTCACTAAGCGGTGCTGGAGCTTTGCTATTGCCTCTTGAGCGGCTTCCATCAGAGGTTTTCGATCACGAAGGTCAGTAAAGAAGCAATCAAGCAACTCATGAGGATTGATTGGCCCATCAGTCAATAATTCACCGGCCGTAACCTGTTGCCCATTGCTGACCATTACATTCCGACCAAGAAGAATTGGATATTCACCTATTGAGTCATCTCCTTGAATCACTGTGACAGTGGTCGACTCATCATCCTCATCTTGCTTGATCTCTACAACACCTTGTTTTTTGCAAAGGACAGCTGAGTCTCTTGGCCTACGCGCTTCAAGCAACTCTTCAATTCTTGGCAACCCCTGCACAATATCTCCTGTCTTTTGTCTTTCAAAAACAAGCAAAGCCAAGCCATCTCCACGCTGCACAAGATCCCCATCATGAACGTGAAGCACTGAATCAGGTGAGACCATATAAGGCCTGCCTAAGCGCAGGGTAATTTCTTTCCCTTTAACTGATTCAACTTCTCCACAGCATTCAACATGCTCTTCTTTTGTTAAGGAGTCTCCATCTACAAGTCGCTGGCCTACTTTTACAAGAGGCGACTCTTTAGTTTTTACGATAGTCGTATCTTCTTCCCTCTCTACAATTAGTCGACGTATTGGGTCTCCATCGTTGACATCAGGTAGTTGTGCAATACCTTCTTGTTTACATAGAATCTGCGTTGTCGCTACCACCTCTCCTGCCTTGACATCCTGACAATCTTCAACCTTCAGCTCAGTATGGGTGGAACCATGGCTCGAGTCTGAAATTGTGTCGCGACGAACCAAAATACTTTCAAGAATCACAAGTCTTAAACGCTCTATTGTCTTAGCCCTTTTATCTTTAACTGCCTCAACATCCACTGTCATTTGAGGTGTTGTCTCAAATGTCTCCAAATTCAGCTGGGTTTTAAGCAACTCCACTCCTTCTACAGATTTAATCAGTTCACCATCTTTAAAAGCCAGCCTTTGAGTAGCCTTAAGTCCTAAAGAAGGACCCTTTGGCTGCTTTACATGTGCTAATTCTGGCAATTGTGCTTCGTCAGGAATGGTGTATTCCTCAACCGGTCTTAGTAATAAACCTGTTCCTTCTGGTGTAGCAACAGTCTGCACAAAAACCATTGAATCAGTTTTAATTCCCTTCGCGATAGTTTCACCAGGGTTCACTATCTGACCATCACCTTCAAAGCGATCTAAAGCTTTGGTCTCATTTGTGAGATGAAAGCTGCCGCTACGAACAATAATTTCACGCAAAATATCGTTCTTTTGGGTAACCGTCACTATCCCAGCCGTCTGACTGAAGATATCTTTGACCACCTCTGTGCCAGCCTCGATCCACTGCTTGTCCTGAATCATTAATAGCGAGATATCTTTATTAATTTCATGAGTTTCTTGAGGAATCCAAAGTAAGGTTCCGCCCTTGCTAACCTCAAATCCATTTTTTGCAGATCGAGCCTTCTTAATGGATAAGCCCGGTGCATATTTCACTAAACCACCAGTCTTGGTTCTAAAACGATCATCTGCAAGTTCAGCAACTACTTCACCACTACCAATCTTGCTACCTGGAATAGTGTTCAATCGATAACGAGTACTATCTTTAGCTTCTAAATGCCATATCTCGCCAGAGTGAGTTGATTCCCCAAGCAACTTAAAGTCTTTCAAAGTCATAGAAGTGGTGACTATTTGAACTTCTCTGGAGTCACCAATTGAATCGCGTAATCGAACCTCTCCCCCAAATTCACTGGCCTGACTAGCTTCTGCCAAGACCTGACCTTCTGTAACTTTGACGTTACCTGTTACAACTGGGTGAGCATTAGGCGGGAGGTTATAAACGTCACCCGCTAAGACCCAAAGCCGACCAAGCCTTTGGGCCTTAAGAGTGATATTCCCTTGCCTATCGGTAACTTCCTTCGGCTGAATTGCTTGCTCATAACGTACCTGGCCGGCTAGATCACAGATGACATCCTTAGTAGCCTTCTCAACGCTCTTTTTAACTGCTCCAGCAGCAATTTGAGCCACAGTGACATCAGAGCCAATCTCCTCAGCATCATGTACAAAAAGCAATGAGCCGTTTGTAATCTCTATTTTCTGAATCCTTCCCTTACCTGATGGTTTTACACTCAAAGTAAAATCAACTTCGGCTTGTTGAGCTTCTACACCATGAGGAGTTCTATATCCACGAACACGTGCCTTTGGACCAAACTCTACGGTCCCAGCGATAGTTGATCTAACAACACCTGTTTCAGCAGTGGAGACACCTCCCGTGTGGAAGGTTCTCATAGTTAGTTGAGTCCCTGGTTCCCCAATAGACTGAGCAGCAATGATTCCAACGGCTTCACCGAGGTCAACCAACTCGTTATGAGCCAAAGCCCATCCATAACATTTTCTACAAACTGACCGAGTAGCTTCACATGTCAATGGTGAGCGCACCATGACGCCAGAGATATTTCCCTTTTCTATACGTTTAGAAAGTTGTGGATCAATAGGAGTATCACGTTCAGCTAACACTTCTTCTTCCGCAGTAACTATCTGCTCCGATGTAAGGCGACCCACAAGACGACTACCAAATTTACCGTCTTCAGCTTTAACTAAGATTGCCCTAGAAGTACCACAATCCTCCTCACGCACAATCACGTCTTGAGCAACATCAACCAAGCGACGAGTTAAATATCCTGAGTCTGCAGTTCTTAGAGCTGTGTCAACCAAGCCCTTGCGAGCACCATAAGAAGAAATCACATATTCAGTGACAGTTAATCCTTCTCGAAAATTAGTACGAATTGGAAGGTCAATAATTTCACCTTGAGGGTTAGCCATTAACCCTCTCATGCCAACTAATTGACGAACTTGAGACATATTTCCCCTTGCCCCAGAATTGGCCATCATCCAGACCGAATTCAAAGGATCGTTCTGGTTGAAGTTCTTCTTGACAGCATCAACCAATCTTTCATTTGTTTCTGTCCATGTATCAATAACCTTTGTATGACGCTCCACTTCCGTTATCTCCCCAAGTCGATAGCACTCCTCAGTAGCAGTAATTTGCTCTTCAGCCTGACCCAATAAATCCTGCTTAGCTTCTGGAACCTTTAGATCGTCAACTGAAATCGAAACAGCAGCTTGAGTGGCATATCTAAAGCCCAAGTCTTTCAGATTATCTGCCATTGCAGATGTGGCGGCTGTCCCATGTGTTTTATAGGCCCATGCAACCAATTGCTTAAGACCTTTTTTATCAACAATACGGTTACGAAATGGTGGTGGCGTTTTTGCAAGCGCAGGGGAAGCACTTACTTGAGCAGACTTCTTAGCGCCTCTCGAGCCTTTCCTTGATTTAGAAGATGATTTACGAGTTTTTGGAGAAGTTGGAGACATCGCTAAGAAAGTTGGTTTAAAAGTTTTCAGGAAAAAGCTTGAAGAGGCTCAGGCAGAGGCAACTGCATCAATAATCGTGTGATTCATCACAACTCGACCGACAGTAGTGAGGATGTAACGACTAATAAGAGCACCATCTTCATCAAAACGGTCTCTGCGAAAAGTCCACTGCTCATAACGAGTTCCATCTTCCAGAGTATTGGACTCAATGGGTTGCTCTAATTCATCTTCGTCCTCTACCTCACCGTTAAATCGAACCCAAACCCAATCATGCAGTTTGAACCTTTTATCTTGAAAGGCGTGAATTACATCTTCTAATCCAGCAAAGGTTCTTGATCTATCTCCGAACTCCGGCCTGGAAGCACCAGGTTGAAGGGCAGTCAAATAGTAAGAACCAAGAACCATATCTTGAGAAGGGGTAATAATTGGATCCCCTGTAGCTGGAGAAAGGATGTTATTGCTAGCAAGCATTAACATCCGAGCTTCTGTCTGGGCCTCAATCGCGAGTGGGACATGGACAGCCATTTGGTCACCATCAAAGTCAGCATTAAATGCAGGGCATACCAACGGATGTAGTTGTATTGCACGTCCATCAACAAGCTTCGGTTCAAAAGCCTGGATCCCAAGCCGGTGAAGTGTTGGAGCACGATTCAGAAGGATGGGATGTCCTTCAATAACTTCTTGCAGAACCTGCATTACCTCATCATCAGCACGCTGAATAAGCTTCTTCGCAGCCTTGATGTTATTAACAATGTTCTGACGAATCAGTCTGTGAATTACAAAAGGCTGAAATAGCTCAATCGCCATTTCTTTAGGCAATCCACACTGATGCATTTTAAGTTTTGGTCCAACAACTATTACTGATCGACCGGAATAATCCACACGCTTACCAAGAAGGTTCTGCCTGAAGCGCCCTTGCTTACCCTCTATGATGTCACTAAGAGACTTCAAAGGGCGACTATTAGCACCTACAACAGTTCTGCCACGCCGACCATTATCTATAAGTGCATCAACAGCCTCTTGAAGCATCCTCTTTTCATTGCGAACAATGATTTCGGGAGCAAGGATCTCTTGTAATCGACCTAAACGATTATTTCGATTGATAACCCTGCGATATAAATCATTCAGGTCAGAAGTAGCAAAACGTCCTCCATCAAGCTGGACCATAGGTCTCAAGTCAGGAGGAATTACAGGGATAGCATCTAAAACCATCCATTCAGGGTTTGCATTAGTCGCAATAAAATTATCGATAACTCTTAAACGTTTAATCAACTTTGCTCTTTTCTGACCTTTACTACTGGCAATATCTTCACGAAGTTGTTCTGCCGCCTGACTCAACTCTAAATCTTCAAGTAGTTGCTTTAATGCTTCAGCTCCTATACCCACAACAGGTTCATTTTCAATAGTTGAATCTTCTGCATATATCTCATCTTCAATTTCTAGCCATTCATCTTCTGTAAGTAATTGCTTATATTTAAGGTCTTTGTGGTCACCTGGGTCTAGGACAACATAGCAATTAAAATAAACGATCTGCTCAACATCTCTAAGCGGCATATCCAGCAAAATGGCAACATAACTAGGTATTCCTTTTAGATACCAAACATGAGAGACAGGGGCAGCTAATTTAATAAACCCCATGCGGTGACGCCTAACCCTACTTTCAGTCACCTCAACTCCACATCTTTCACAGACAATTCCTCGGTGTCTAACTCTTTTATATTTGCCACAATGACATTCCCAATCTTTTGAAGGTCCAAAGATCTTTTCACAGAAAAGGCCATCCATTTCCGGCTTAAGAGTTCTATAGTTGATCGTTTCAGGCTTTGTAACTTCACCTACTACTTGTCCATTAGGCAAAGTTCTTTGCCCCCACTCCATTACTCGATCTGGGGAAGCAAGTGTAATTTTGACATAGTCAAAATGGTTCTCAGTTCTCAGGTTGCTGTTAGTCATTTGCAAATAACAATTGATTTAAGAAATAGGGAGAAGAAATCGTTTTAGAAGATAATTAATCCTCTTCGTAATCTGAAACTCCTAACGATTCATAAGTTGGTCTACTTGGGGTGCTTCTACGTGGGTTTACATCTTGCATAAGATCAACTTCTTTACCCTCATCTGTATACACAGCAATATCAAGGCCAAGAGATTGAAGTTCACGCATTAGCACCTTGAAGGACTCAGGGGTTCCAGGCCTTGGGATTGGCTTCCCTTTAACAATTGCATTAAGAGCTTCATTCCGCCCTTGCATATCATCGGATTTAACCGTTAGCAGTTCTTGCAAAGTGTATGCAGCTCCATAAGCTTCAAGCGCCCACACCTCCATCTCTCCTAAACGCTGACCACCCTGCTGAGCCTTTCCACCAAGAGGTTGCTGAGTTACCAAAGAATATGGGCCTGTAGAACGTGCGTGAATTTTGTCATCAACTAAATGCACTAATTTGAGTATTTGTGCAAAGCCAACAGTGACAGGTTGATCAAAAGGCTCTCCAGAGCGTCCATCTATTAATTGAAGTTTCCCAGGATTATCTGGGTCATACACCCAGTCCTTTCCAGGTTGCTTAGCCGCTTCTTTTAAATATGCTTCTACCGTCTGCTGAGATTTTTCAGCACCATACATTTCATCAAAAGGTACAACTTTTACCCTGCAATCAAGATTGGCCGCTGCCCACCCCATTAAGCATTCGAACACTTGTCCAACATTCATGCGACTTGGTACACCAAGTGGGTTTAAAACAATGTCCACTGGAGTTCCATCAGGAAGATATGGCATATCTTCTCTAGGAAGTATTCGACTAATAATCCCTTTGTTTCCATGACGCCCAGCCATTTTGTCTCCAACCTGTATCTTCCTTCTCTGAGCTACATAAACCCTGACCACCATATTGGCGCCAGGAGGTAATTCATCACCTTGCTCACGTGTATAAATACGGACATCTACAACCCGACCTCTTTCAGTACTAGGAACACGCAATGAATTGTCCCTAACATCTCGAGCTTTCTCTCCAAAAATAGCTCTTAGAAGCTTTTCTTCAGGAGGCTGATCTGATTCACCTTTTGGGGTCACCTTACCTACGAGAATATCTCCACTCTCAACAAAAGCACCTATCCGAATAATGCCCATCTCGTCGAGATTTCCAAGGCTTTCTTCTGCAACATTCGGAATTTCTCTAGTAATTTCTTCTGGCCCTAGTTTTGTCTGCCGAGCTTCAATCTCATACTTCTCAATATGCACAGAAGTATAAAGATCGTCTTTAACTAATCTCTCACTAACAAGAATTGCATCCTCGTAGTTATAACCTTCCCAAGGCATATATGCAACTAATACATTCTGCCCAAGTGCTATTTCTCCGCCCTCACATGCTGATCCATCCGCAAGAACCTGACCAACAATTACTGGATCACCTTGTCTAACAATAGGTCTCTGATTCAAACAAGTATCTTGATTAGATCGCTGATATTTTTGAAGATAATGTGTATGTTCTATTCCTTCTTCATCAAGCACTACTATCGCTGTTGCATCGACAAAGGTTACGGTTCCATTGACTTTAGAAATTGGAACCATGCCTGAATCTCGCGCCACTTGAGTCTCTAGGCCTGTGCCTACCAAAGGACGCTCTGGCCTTAAAAGAGGAACAGCCTGCCTTTGCATATTTGAGCCCATAAGTGCTCTATTAGCATCATCATGCTCAAGAAAAGGAATCAAAGATGTTGCTACAGAAATAACCTGAACCGGAGAAAGTTGGACATAATCCACTTGTTCTGGGGGGACTTTTTCAAAGTCCTGCCTGTATCTAACAGGAATCAAATCTGCAAGAATTTTGCCTTCTCTATCAGTTGCAACATCTCCTGGAGCGACTCTGCATTCGTCTTCTAAATCAGCCGAAAGATATATTGGATCACCTTCTTTATTAAGTCGACCATTCTCAACTTTCCAGAATGGAGTCTCTATAAATCCATATTGATTAACCCTTGCATGTGTTGCCAGAGAATTAATCAAACCTGCATTAGGCCCTTCTGGAGTTTCAATCGGACACAGCCTTCCATAATGTGAAGGATGAATGTCACGAACAGCAAATCCAGCTCTTTCTCTTGTAAGACCTCCAGGGCCCAAAGCTGAGATACGTCGTTTATGAGTCAACTCAGCCAAGGGATTGGTCTGATCCATGAACTGGCTAAGTTGGCTCGAACCAAAAAACTCCTTAATAGCCGCAACAAGAGGCTTGGGATTAACTAATTGAGCAGGAGTCAGAGAATCTGTCTCTCCAACAGTCATCCTTTCTTTAATTATTCTTTCAAGGCGATTTAGACCAACCCTCACTTGGTTCTGGAGCAGCTCACCAACAGATCGAACCCTGCGGTTGCCAAGATGGTCGATATCATCAAGACTTGCTCCGCCAACATCTAGTTCAAGGTTAATAAGATAATCAAGTGTGGATAAAACATCCTCATGCGTTAACGTCCTGACCGTATCAGGAATAGTTAAACGCAGTTTCTTATTGATTTTATAACGCCCAACTCTTCCTAAGTCATAGCGTTTAGGATCGAAAAATCTTGATTGCAAAAGTTGTTGCCCACCACTTACTGAAGGAGGCTCCCCAGGGCGAAGTTTCTTATAAAGCTCCAGCAATGCTTGGTCTTCAGAGCTAATTCCTTCTTCATTAGCCGCCTCTATTGACTTCTTGTAATACTCTGGATGGCGCAATTTATCAATCACATCATTATCTGAAAGCCCCATAGCTCTCATCAAGACATGTGCATTAATTTTACGTGTTTTGTCTACTCGAACATGTAAAAGATCATTCTTATCAGTTTCAAATTTTAGCCATGCACCGCGATTAGGAATAACACTGGCATTATAAGTTCGGCGTCCATTTTTATCTTGTTCATCTTTAAAGTAAACTCCTGGGCTGCGAACTATTTGATTAACAATTACTCTTTCTGCTCCATTAATTATAAAAGTACCTCTTTCAGTCATCAATGGTAGTTCACCAATAAAAACCTCCTGCTCTTTAATTTCTCCTGTCTCCTTATTAACTAATCGACAAGTGACATACATTTGCGAAGCAAATGTGGCATCTCGCCTTTTTGCTTCTTCGACATCATGCCGTGGCCTCTTTAGCCGATACTCACTTCCAATAAAGTGAAGTTCCAGTTTTCCTGTGTAATCAGTAATTGGAGAGAAACTCTCAAGTTCCTCAATAAGGCCTTTATCCAAAAACCACTTAAAGCTTGCCCGCTGTACCTCAACCAAATCGGGCAGGTAAGTAGCGGTCTTAGCGACTTTAATCGCGCTTCTGCTCATACCGAAACCTGCAGTTGAGAAGTGGGTAGAAATAGGGCCTGAGCTTGCGACATTGACGCTTGACTTGAATTAATAAGACCAAAGACAACGATAGTTGCTCCCTATTGAAAGGAAACAACTTGCCATCATCAAAGGCTCAATGAATTCGGGTCAGAACGGCTGACGTCGACAATGCAAGTGAAGGGAATGGACTCTTCGGGAGGCAAAGAAGCAGATGGTCTGCATCAAGGCCAGGCCAATTTAAAATATTACACTTTCGTGCCGTTTTTTTGTAGGTATAATTTGAGATCAAGGTAAGTTGAACAATCTTCTTGCGTTAGCGGTAGTACTACTGGCCACATCGGCAAGTGACTGAGACCGAAGTTCAGCTAAACGGGCGGCAACCACTGACACATTCGCAGGTTCGTTTCTTTTCCCCCTCTTAGGAGCAGGTGAAAGAAACGGACAATCTGTCTCAACCAAAAATCGGTCCTGAGGTACCTTTTGGGCACATGCATGCGTGGACTCTGCTTTTGGAAAAGTTACAGTTCCACTAAAACTGATATAAAAACCCAAATCAAGGAAGCTTTTCATCTCTTCAGGTGTTCCACCCCAGCAATGCATCACTCCTCTAGGGCAACGACCAGTTTTTTGAAGCTGATTAAGCTCTGCCAGCATAGGGATTGCAGCATCTCGACAGTGAATAATCACTGGTAGGTCTAACTCGACTGCTAAATCCAACTGAGGCCTCAAAACATCTAGTTGCTCTTCAAGGTTTGAATCTCTGAATAGATCCAAACCAAGTTCCCCAATCGCTACTACCCGAGAGTCCCCTAATGCTGCAGTACGCAAAATTGAAATTGTTTTTTCGTTCCAATGGTTTGTATCCAAAGGGTGAACACCTACCGAATAACGCAGCTCAGAGAAACGGTCAGCCAATGAACGAATCGCTGGTATTTCTGAAGGTTCAACACAGGCATGTACAAGAGCTTTCACACCTGCGTCCCTCCATCGTTTAGCAACCTCTTCTAAGTCATCATCAAAATTCCGAAAAACAATATGACAATGGCTATCTATAAGTGTTGGAGGTTTCACTGGAAAATTTCAAATCCTATATGTACTCTATTGGTGTGTAGAGCTTAGTTATATCAACTTAGAAGAATTCTCTTTAATAATGAAAAACAAAGACTGTTAGCTAACAACTGGCTCGATAGCCTTCTTCACCGCTGCGCTTAATCTTGACTTCTGATTTGCTCCAGCATTGCGATGGAGTACTCCACGCTTCACTGCTCTATCTATTTTGCTGAAAGCATCATTCATACTTTGTTGAACTAATGTTTTTGCTTCTTCACCTGGCTTCTCTGAATAATCACCGCAAGCATTCAAGCATCGCTTCATCAATGTGCGCATAGCTGACCTATAAGCCTTATTTTGAAGACGATTACGCTCAGCAATCTGAATCCGCTTCTTTGAAGAGTTGTTATTGGCCACAGAGACCTTGTCTTTTTGTAATTGTTATCACATTACCTCAGCGCGAATGTTGAATAGCTCTTCAATGCAATAAGTCAAGACAAACAAGCCCTATAGGCTCTAGCTTGAAATTAGATTTCTAATGTGAAGATTTGGCTGAAAGTGGCTATTTGGATTTAACAACATCCAAATGCTTAATGCGCACTACTTCAGATCTGGAGGAAGCCAGGTCTGAAATACAACGCATATCTAAACGCACATCAGGAGACGAACAAGAAAAGGCCATAGAAACAGTTACAGCAATCCTTGCTGACGTTAAAAAAAATGGTGATCAAGCTCTAATTAGCTATACCGAAAAATTTGATGGCTTTACGCCAGAACCACTGTTAGTAAATCCAGAACACCTTCTCAAGGCTTGGGAGCAAACCCCAAAAGATTTAAAAGAAGCTCTTGAATTGGCTTATAAACGTATAAAACATTTCCATCAAAAGCAAATACCCAGCGACCTATTAGTAGCAGGCAGGCATGGTGAAAGCCTTTGCAGGCGTTGGCGACCTGTCAAAAAAGCTGGAATCTATATCCCTGGGGGGAGAGCTTCATACCCAAGCACAGTTCTTATGAATGCCATTCCTGCCCAAGTAGCAGGGGTTGAAGAAATTTCAATGGTCTCTCCTGCAGGACCTGATGGAGAGATAAACCAAACAGTTTTAGCAGCAGCGCATTTAGCAGGAGTTCATCAAGTATTTCGAATAGGTGGAGCACAATCGATTGGAGCCCTCGCATATGGAACCGAAACCATCCCAAGAGTTGATGTAATTAGTGGACCTGGGAACATTTATGTAACACTTGCCAAAAAATTTGTCTTCGGAAAAGTAGGAATTGATTCTCTAGCAGGACCCAGTGAAGTTTTAATAATTGCAGATAAAAGTGCGCAAGTGCAACAAATTGCTAGTGACCTATTAGCACAAGCAGAACATGATCCACTTGCAGCAACGATATTGTTAACCACAAATGCCAATCTAGTAAGGCAGCTCCCTACAGAAATTGATTGCCAACTTAAAAGCCACCCTCGTAAAGAGATATGCGTTTCTTCGCTGAGAGATTGGGGACTAGTTGTTATTTGTCCTGATATTGAAGCTTGTGTTGAGCTAAGCGATCAATTCGCTCCTGAACATCTGGAATTACTAATAGAAAATGCACGCGATTTTGCAAAAATAGTCAACAATGCTGGTGCGATTTTCATAGGTCCATGGTCTCCAGAAGCAGTTGGGGATTACTTGGCTGGACCTAATCACACTTTACCTACCTCAGGTACGGCAAGATTTAGCGGTTCATTAGGAGTAGAAACCTTCATGAAAAATACTTCTTTAATAGAATTCACACAGGATTCTTTTAACAAGACGGCAGCTGCCGTTTTGAAGTTAGCTGAAAGTGAAGGGTTACATAGTCATTCTGAATCAATAAGAATAAGGTCCAATCTTGATTGAAATTTAAGCCTTCTTAAGACTAGTTACTCCTGCAACACCATCTGTTATTTGGCCAACCAAAACCTCATCTGCAAGGTTCACAAATAGTCCATTCTCCAGTACACCAGGGATATTATTTATTATTTTTTCCAGGCTCTCAGGATCTGAAATACCGCCATCAAGACTCATGTCAAGAACAAGATTGCCCTGATCAGTTACCACAGGACCTGCTTTGTATTTAGCCATACGCAATTCAGATTTACCTCCTAATTTCTCCAAACTATTTTGAACTTGTCGCCATGCTGAAGGCAAAACCTCTATGGGAAGCAAGAAATCAAGGTTGAGCCTCTTCACAATTTTTGTGGAGTCAACAACGACAACGAATCGTTCTGCCTTAGAGGCAACTAATTTTTCCTGAACATGACATGCTCCACCACCTTTGATTAATTGAAACTCTGAATCAACCTCGTCGGCACCATCAATTGCTAAATCAATCCGATTCACTGCCGAAAGGTTCTTTAAAGGGATACCTAATTGACCAGCCAATACTTCTCCCTGAAAAGAAGTAGTAACTCCGACGATTCCTTGGAGCTCACCTTTGGCAATCTTATGTCCTAAAGCTTTTATCATTAAAGCCGCAGTTGAGCCTGAGCCGAGCCCAAGAACCATGCCATCTTGAATTTGTTGCACAGCAGCTTCTGCAACCGCCTGCTTCATTTGGGTTTGAAGATCAACCATCATTCATCAATAGTTGGCGAGACCGTAGCAAGGTGTTCAACTCAAGCCAGGCAATGCAGCAGGCTTTATCGAAACATTTAACTCACGACTGTTACGCATTATCCTCAAAGACAAAGGAGTTCCTATCTCAGCCTTATCCACTTGCTCAAGCAATGTCTGTGGGTCTGATATTGCCTGCTCATCTGAAGCAATTACTAAATCACCTCTTCGCAATCCCGCTTTCTCAGCAGGACTATTAGGAAGAACAGACTGGACCAAAGCTCCTGACCTTTCTGGTAATTCGACTAGCGAATTTGGATCACGATTATGTTCTTTCGCAATCCGAGCATTCAAGGAGATAAGTTGAACGCCTAAATAAGGATGCAAAACTTCTCCGGTTTCAAGCAATTGGCCAGAGACTTTTCTAGCGAGGTTTATTGGTATTGCAAAACCCAAACCAGCCCCTGGGCCAGATCGAACCAAAGTATTAATTCCAATCACTTCGCCAAGGCCATTAACCAAAGGCCCACCTGAGTTTCCAGGGTTAATAGCAGCATCTGTTTGAATCAAATCGAGCCTTTTATCTGAAAAGCCAAGAGTGCTGATATTTCTATGCAAGCTACTCACAATTCCAAGAGTGACTGTTCTCTCTAATCCATAAGGGGTTCCAAGTGCGATAGCCCAATCCCCTACCTCCAGTGCCTCTGAGTCACCAAGAGGAGCTGGATTGGGCCTTGAATCACCTTCTAAAAGAACAAGCGCGAGATCTGTAACTGGATCAGTTCCAATAACCTTCCCATCGCATTGCTCTCCATTGGCAAGCGTCACACTCACCTCCTCAACCCTTTCAACAACATGAGCATTAGTCAATACATGCCCATCATCATCAATCAAGACACCAGAACCTTGCCCCCGTTCCCTTTCTGGACCAATAGCTGGGTCACCAAGCAAATCTCTTAAAAGAGGATCAATCAAGGTGGGGTCAAAAGCTTCACGTTCGATAATGCGTTCAGTATCAATACGTACAACAGCTGGTGCTACTTGTCTTACTGCCTCAGAAACAAAGCTATGGCTTCCAGCTCCATTACTTATTTCCACAGCGAAAGTAGGCTTCACCTCCACAACAGAGATGAAATGCACCAAAGATATGAAAATAACTAGAAAGCGCAACACGTAAGTTTGACCCTGCTTTTATTTAGAGAGCTAAAAAATCATATTCCCAGTTTTAGAGCAAACCAAGCGAATAGTTATGTTGGCATGCATACATAAAAATCTGAAAAGCCAGTGCTAACTAAAAAGATCCTGAATTGATACACAAAAAGGAAAGATGATCACGTAGAATTTTTACGCCTGGCGGTTACTTCCTCTCTAGAGGAAGATCAAATCTGAAACCGGTCGGGCTGCCGACCGATCAAGTAATTACTTCTTGCCTCTTCCAATCGCCAAAGACTTAGAAAGACTTGCTTCGCAGGCTGCTTCAGAAAATGGCTTCGATCTTTGCTGCTTGCAATTACTAACCCATCTCAAGCCAATGACCATGCAGGTGCAAATTCGCCACATGGATGGGGGAGATGTTTCGCTAGACGACTGTGCAAGGTTTAGTGGTCTGATCGATAAAGCTGTAGAAGATTCTCAATTAATTGATCAGGCATATGTTCTTGAGATCAGCAGTCCTGGAATTAGCGACCAACTTTGCAGTGATAGAGACTTTCAAACATTCAAAGGGTTTCCTGTAGAAGTAATCTTTAAAGATTCAAAGACCCATGAAAATCGTAGAACTGGAAGATTGCATGAAAGATCTCCAGATCATTTATGCCTCAACAACAAAGGGAGAATGGATCACATACCTCGAGAAGATGTCATACAAGTACGCCTGACAAGTCCAACAGGCTAATTCCTACACAAACACAGGCCAACCTTTTCTAAAACATTTACTCTTCCATCTTCGATGGCTCTAGTTCTACTCCCAGGCTTAAATAACCTTATAGAAGACATAAGTGAGGAGAAAAAACTCCCCACACAAGTTGTTGAAGCAGCACTTCGTGAAGCTTTACTTAAAGGATATGAAAGATATCGAAGGACCCTTTACTTAGGTATCAGTGAAGATCCTTTTGAAGAAGAATACTTTAGTAATTTTGATGTAGGGCTAGATCTTGATGAGGAAGGTTATCGAGTTCTCGCCAGCAAAATCATTGTCGAAGAAGTTGAAAGCGAAGATCACCAGATTGCCTTATCCGAAGTAATGCAAGTGGCTGATGACGCACAAGCAGGCGACACAGTTGTACTAGATGTCACACCGGAGAAAGAAGATTTTGGGAGGATGGCTGCTGCTACCACGAAGCAAGTTCTAGCTCAAAAACTAAGAGATCAGCAGAGGCGAATGATTCAAGAAGAATTTGCTGATCTTGAAGATCCAGTACTAACTGCTCGTGTCATTCGATTCGAGAGACAATCAGTAATCATGGCAGTTAGCTCCGGATTGGGAAGGCCAGAAGTTGAAGCAGAGCTCCCCCGTCGTGACCAACTCCCAAATGACAACTATCGAGCAAATGCAACTTTCAAAGTTTTTCTTAAGGAAGTCAGTGAGGTGCCTAGAAGAGGGCCTCAACTTTTTGTTAGCAGATCTAATGCTGGACTAGTAGTTTATTTATTTGAAAATGAAGTCCCTGAAATACAAGAAGGGTCTGTTCGAATTGTTGCTGTAGCTCGTGAAGCTAATCCACCTTCTCGTTCAGTAGGTCCTCGTACAAAAGTTGCAGTTGACAGCATAGAAAGAGAAGTTGACCCTGTAGGCGCATGCATTGGTGCCAGAGGTTCTCGAATTCAACAGGTTGTCAATGAGCTACGCGGAGAAAAAATAGATGTAATCAGATGGTCCTCAGACCCTGTTCAATACATTTGTAATTCACTTAGTCCAGCCAGAGTTGAAATGGTTCGATTGGTAGACCCAGAAGGTCAACATGCACATGTGCTCGTTCCACCCGATCAACTCAGCTTGGCTATAGGAAGAGAGGGGCAAAACGTTCGTCTTGCCGCAAGGCTTACAGGTTGGAAAATTGACATCAAGAACTCACAAGAATATGACCAAGTCACTGAAGATGCCACTGTTGCTGAACTAATTGCTCACAGAGAAGAAGAAGAATCTTTGCAAAGGGAAGCAGAAGAACGCCTTGCTGCAGAGCAGGCAGCTAGAGCAGAAGAAGATGCTCGATTGAGAGAGTTATATCCATTGCCAGAAGATTCTGAAGAATATGAACAAGAAAAATCTGATGAGATAGATAATGAGACACAAGAAGGAGAAATCCCCGTGAATGAAGATGAATCAATCAACAAAGATTCCTTATCTGAAGAGGATGGAGCCCGGTGAGCCAAAAACCGTCCTGCGTCGATGTGTTGCCTGTCGAAAGCTGCTTGATCGCAAACAGCTTTTAAAAGTAACCAGAGACCATCAGGATGGTTTGATCCTCGAAGGAGGAATGGGACGATCTGCCTATCTTTGTCCTACAGATGCCTGTCTAGAAGAGGCTTGGCGCCGCAAACGTCTGCAAAAGGCCCTGCGTTGCCAGGTCCCAGTCAGTGTTATGGAGGTGCTGCAAAAGCGTCTAAATCACTGCAATGATTCAGATGCTGAGGCAAGATGAATTATGGCGACACCTTGAGTGGAGCCCAGGGACACTTAGTGTCCGGAACGATCGGAGAACTTAATGACCAGCAGCGGCAAAATCAGGATTTATGAGCTTTCCAAGGACATGGGCCTTGAGAATAAAGACGTGCTAGATGCCGCGCACAAGTTATCTATTGCTGCAAAAAGCCATAGCAGTTCAATTAACGACGAAGACGCAAAACGCATTAAAGAATTATTGCTCAAAGCAAGCAAAAGCATTGCCACAAGCAAAAGAAAACCTCAGCCCGGAAAGGAAATACTTTCAGTTAAAAAGACTGCTCAAACTCCTAACCAAGAAGAGCAAGTCGTCAATCGCAAGTCTGAGAAGGTCCCTCAACAAACTATTCCCAAAAAACCCACTTCACCAATAAAGCCCTCTTTACCAATTAAACCTGGGGCTCAATTAACAAAACAACCAGCCTCTCCACCTCAGCAGCAGCATTCTGCTGAAAAAGCCCAACCTAAAAGCAACTTCGCAAATTCATCACCAAGGGCTACAAAACCACCCGTTAATCGTCCTACAACACCTAACAAACCTTTAGCACCTACTCCTAGGCCCGCAGCAAAGCAAGCAACACCAGTTCGACCAAATATCGAAAATA
>QCFB01000023.1 GCA_003280345.1 Prochlorococcus sp. AG-363-A16 | reverse complement strand
ACGTCATGTGCGTTTATTTACAGCCAGAGTCGAAAAAAATGAGTTGATCGCTGATTCAGAACATTTAACTCTTGACCTTGACCCTGACAATGAATTTATTTGGCCTGATAAAGCTCTTCGCAAAGTTCAAGATCGGTTTCGTGAATTAGTTGACTCTTCTGCAGGAAATGAATTGAGTGATTACAACCTTCGAAAAATTGGGTCAGACTTAGAAGGCACAATTCGCCAATTGCTGCAGGCTGGCGAACTCAGCTATAACCCCCAATGTCGAGTACTTAATTACACCATGGGACTTCCCCGATCCCCCGAATTATTGTGAGTCGCTCTCCCTACAACCGAAATCCACGCCGTAGCGGATCTCCTGATGGAATGAATCCCAACAGCCGTTATGGAGGTAGAGATCGTTTTCAGGCTGCTGACTACAAACGAAATCCTCGTTCAGGCTCTCTCCCACCTTCAGGTGGAGGTGGCGCAAAAATTAATACTAGTTCTTGGGCTGTCCTTGCAGGTGTTTTGGTCTTAGGAGTGGGTATAGGTACTTTAGTTAGTACAACTACTCAGGGCGGGCAAGGAAATATTGCTAGTCAGAATCAATTAGATATGGCTGTGCCTGACCCTGAATTTTGCAGACAGTGGGGAGCTAGTGCATTTGTGATTGATGTAGAGATGTATACAACACTCAACCCCTCAACTAGTTTTGTAACACAACCAGCGCTTCAGCCTGGTTGTGTTATTCGAAGGGAAAATTGGACTGTCTTACAAAAGCAAGGTGCAATTACTAATGAGGATGTCAGAGAATGTAAGCAGCGAATGAACACGTTTGCCTACATAGGCTCAATACGAGATAATCCAATTGTTCGATGTGTTTACCAAGCTGACATTAATGAAAATAAATTTATTATGAAAGGAGTCTCTGAAGATGCAGTAGGTGTTAATCAGGAAGCTATTCAATTCTAATAAAGATTTCAGAAACTCTCTTTAATTATTTCTTTGTTTTAGTGGACTATCTGCGCTAGCAAATATTGGAAGGATACTTTGTCGAAATGCTTGGGATGCTCTTGAGGAATACCTTGAAGGATGGCTAATTAACTTGAGTTCTCGCTTCACTTCTAAATCAGCAATAGTAGGTTTGTGAATTGAGCCAGCCTCTAATTCTCTTTCAATTGAAATGACAGGAAGGAAAGCTGCTCCTAAGCCAGACTGAACAGCATTTTTAATTGCTTCAAGGGAATTAAGCTCCATTTCTATTCGAAGACGTTGTACATCTAAGCCAGAATGTCTTAAGAGTTTGTCAAGCACTTTTCTTGTTGTGGATTGACTATCTAGACTTATAAAGCCAAGTCGATAAAGATCTTCTTTTGTTAGTTCATCATGCCTTGATAAATGATGTTTAATTGGAAGAACAAGAGCTAATTCATCACTGGCATAAGGAATTACTCGTAGTAATTCGCCAAGTTCTGTAGGAAGTTCACCTCCAATTATTGCTAGATCGAGTTGACCATTCGCAACACTCCACCCTGTTCTCCTAGTGCTGTGAACTTGAAGTTGAACATTTACATCAGGATATTTTTTGCGGAAAAGACCAATCATTCGAGGCATTAGATAGGTGCCTGTTGTTTGACTGGCTCCAATTATCAGAGTTCCACCCTTAAGGTTATTGAGGTCATCGATAGCTCGACAGGCTTCATCGCATTGACTAAGAATTTTGTCGCAATGATTAAAGAGTAGTTGCCCTGCTTCAGTTAATTGGGCCTTACGCCCTCCCCTGTCAAAGATCGGTACTTCTAATTGCTTCTCAAGATTCTGAATTTGAAGACTTACGGCAGGTTGAGTGACGTAAAGACTATCAGCAGCTTTCTTGAAGCTGCCTTCATTAATTATTGCGCGAAGGATCCGCAGTTGATCGAGTGTGAAGGGCAGATCAGCCATTTGGGCTTGCTGACCGGCAGCAACGACAGAGAAAACTTTAAGCGGGAATCTTCGTTAGCTCAGAATTAAGTAATTGTTTCTGCGATCATTTGGCACAAATGTTTTTTGGAGGCGTTCACCACAGCAGTTTTGTAATGCTGGGATTAATAGTCTTGTTTGCAGTTGTTCACAGTGGAGGTGCGGCTCTTCGAACTCGAGCGGAATCCCTAATAGGGGCCAGAGCTTGGCGGTTGGTTTTTGCTGCTGTGAGCATCCCCTTAGCTTCTTTATTAATTGCATATTTCTTGGTCCATCGATATGACGGCCTCCGTCTTTGGAATCTTCAGGGTTTCCCTGGAATGGTTCAGTTTGTTTGGGTTTTCACATTAATTAGTTTTTTGTTTTTATATCCAGCCACTTACAACCTTTTAGAAATACCAGCTTTGATAAAGCCGAAAGTGAGGCTTTATGCAACAGGGATTATTCGCATCAGTCGTCACCCGCAAGCAATAGGGCAAATTCTGTGGTGTTTGACTCATGGACTCTGGATTGGTAGCAGTTTCATGATGGTTACTTGTATAGGACTTATTGGCCATCATTTGTTTGCTGTTTGGCATGGAGATAGGAGGTTGCACGAGAGGTTTGGAGATGCTTTTGAAGATTTACGTAGAAATACGTCAGTAATTCCTTTTTTGGCAGTTGTTGATGGGCGTCAAAAATTGCAATTGCAGGAATTCATTAGACCGTCTCAATTAGGGATATTCATTGCTGTGGGAGTGTTTTGGTGGGCTCATCGATTCATTTCTGTGAGTAGCGAAGCGTTTCTCTCTTCGCATCTTCATGATCTCCTGAGCTGAAATGCCTACACTCGCAGGAGATTAAATGTGACCGGATGCCCTCGGCTGCAGAAATTGCGTGGTTAATCCCAGTACTTCCATTGCTAGGTGCAGTGGCCTCAGGTCTCGGATTAATAAGCTTCAACCAGGCTACTAATCGGTTAAGGAAACAAGTTGCAATAGCGCTTTTGACCTGCCTTGGTGCCTCTGCTGTCTTGAGTTATGCAGTTTTGGCTGAGCAACTTTCAGGCGTTCCACCAGTGGAGCATTTGTTTGTCTGGGCGAGTGCAGGAAGTTTTGTATTGCCTATGGGCTACGTGATTGATCCTTTAGGTGCAGTGATGTTGTCTCTTGTGACAACTATTGCATTACTGGTGATGATCTATTCCCATGGATATATGTCTCATGACAAGGGGTATGTGCGCTTTTTTACTTATCTAGCTCTTTTTAGTAGTTCAATGCTTGGGTTAATAGTTAGTCCGAATTTGCTTGAGATATACGTTTTTTGGGAGCTAGTAGGTATGTGTTCCTATTTGTTGGTTGGTTTTTGGTATGAAAGAGATGGTGCTGCCCATGCAGCCCAGAAGGCTTTTGTAGTGAATAGGGTTGGAGATTTTGGTTTGCTTTTAGGCATTCTTGGTCTTTTCTGGGCCACAAAAAGTTTTGATTTCCAGGGCATTGCCGATGGTCTTGCCCAAGCAATCAGCACAGGCTCTGTCCCTTATTGGGCTGCTTTGACTTTGTGTCTTTTGGTTTTTATGGGGCCAATGGCTAAGTCGGCTCAATTTCCTCTGCATGTATGGCTCCCTGATGCCATGGAAGGACCTACACCTATATCAGCATTGATTCATGCAGCCACGATGGTTGCCGCTGGAGTTTTCTTAGTAGCAAGACTAGAGCCTCTTTACAGCCAATTCCCAATGGTGGGCTTAGTTATAGCAATTGTTGGAACGATTACTTGCTTTTTAGGCGCTTCTATTGCCTTAACACAAATGGATCTTAAAAAGGGCTTGGCCTACAGCACAGTTTCGCAACTCGGATACATGATGCTTGCTATGGGTTGTGGTGCTCCTATTGCAGGTATGTTTCATTTGGTCACGCATGCCTTTTTTAAGGCCATGCTTTTTCTTGGTTCAGGTTCAGTAATTCATGCCATGGAAGAAGTGGTAGGGCATGAGCCAATCCTGGCGCAAGACATGAGGCTAATGGGAGGACTTCGTAAGAAAATGCCTATTACTTCAACTACATTTTTTATAGGTTGTATAGCAATTAGCGGGATTCCCCCATTAGCCGGATTCTGGAGTAAGGATGAAATTCTTGGCCAGGCATTTAATACGTTCCCTGTTCTTTGGTTAATTGGTTTTCTAACTGCAGGGATGACAGCTTTTTATATGTTTCGCCTTTACTTCCTAACTTTTGAGGGAAATTTTCGTGGAGAGGACGAAAACCTGCAGAAAGAGTTGCTTCGTTTAGCTGCCAAGGAAGAAGAGCAAGAGGAGGCTCATCACTCAGGTGTAATCCATGAATCTCAATGGTCCATGACTTTGCCGCTTGCTGTTTTAGCAGTGCCTTCGGCTTTAATTGGTCTCTTGGGGATTCCTTGGCATAGCAGCTTTGCAAATTTGTTAAACCCAGAGGAGGCTATTGAAATGGCAAATAGCTTTAGCTGGGGAGAATTCTTACCTTTAGCAAGTGCATCTGTAGCAATTTCAGTTATGGGAATTAGCTTGGCTGTATTTGCTTATTACTTACGACGTATTGATCTTGGTGAGGTTATAGCTGCTCGTTTTCCCTCTATAAACACTTTCCTTTCAAATAAATGGTATCTAGATGATATTAATGACAAGATTTTTGTTCAAGGCAGTAGAAAACTTGCGCGAGAAGTCTTGGAAGTTGATGCCAAGGTTGTTGATGGTGTAGTCAACCTTACGGGGCTACTCACACTTGGTAGTGGAGAAGGATTGAAATACTTCGAGACGGGGAGAGCACAGTTTTATGCTCTTATTATTTTTGGTGGAGTAATAGCACTGGTAGCTCTTTTTGGAGTTCTAGGTACTTAGGTCACCCTTGTGCTGCCTTTATCGCTTGTGTGTGTCATCGCCTACCAAGAGGGTGTTAAATCTTTGAAGATTTCTACACTCCTTCAAGTAGTAATAAGTCCTGAAGATTTAGGAGTTTTCTACTAATGCAACCTTTTACCTTGGGAATGGACTGGTGACAGAACAGGTGAGTACAAATTTTCCCTGGCTCAGTCTTTCGATTCTTTTCCCAATTGTTGGGGCGTTCTTGGTGCCATTTATTCCTGATGAGGGGGAAGGGAAACAAGTTCGTTGGTTTGCATTGGGCATCGCTTTGGTGACCTTTCTGATAACAATTGGTGCTTATCTGAAAGGTTTTGATCCAAGTCAAGAAGGTCTTCAGCTTTCTGAGCGTTTGAATTGGCTGCCTGCTTTAGGCCTGACTTGGGCAGTGGGAGCAGATGGCCTATCTATGCCATTAATTCTTCTTACAAGCTTTATTACTGCCTTGGCTGTTCTAGCTGCTTGGCCAGTTTCTTTTAAACCAAAGCTGTTTTACTTTTTGATTCTTGCAATGGATGGCGGCCAGATAGCTGTCTTTGCAGTTCAAGATATGTTGCTCTTTTTCCTTGCGTGGGAGCTTGAGCTTTTGCCGGTGTATCTACTTTTGGCTATCTGGGGAGGGAAAAAACGTCAGTATGCAGCAACAAAGTTCATTATTTACACAGCTGGAAGTTCTCTTTTCATTCTTTTAGCAGCTCTTGCAATGGGCTTTTTTGGTGGTGGAGCTCCAAACTTCGAATTCACTCACCTTGCTGAGCAAAATTTTGGAACAGGGTTCCAACTTTTCTGTTATGCAGGTCTATTAATTGCTTTTGGAGTCAAACTTCCGATAGTTCCCTTACATACTTGGTTGCCGGATGCTCATGGAGAGGCAACTGCTCCTGTTCACATGCTTTTGGCAGGCATTCTTCTGAAGATGGGGGGCTATGCACTTTTACGTTTTAATGCACAACTTCTCCCAGAAGCACATGCTCAGTTTGCGCCTTTATTAATAGTTCTAGGCGTTGTAAATATAATTTATGCAGCACTGACTTCTTTCGCTCAGCGAAATCTCAAGAGAAAGATTGCTTATAGCTCTATCAGTCACATGGGTTTTGTTTTGATTGGGATAGGCAGCTTTAGTGCACTTGGAACAAGTGGGGCGATGTTGCAGATGATTAGCCATGGATTAATTGGTGCAAGCCTTTTCTTCTTGGTAGGAGCTACTTATGACCGTACACACACACTTCAATTAGATGAGATGGGTGGTGTTGGACAAAAGATGAGGATTATGTTTGCTCTTTGGACAGTTTGTGCTTTGGCTTCTCTCGCACTGCCAGGCATGAGTGGGTTTGTCTCAGAACTAATGGTTTTTGTAGGGTTTGTAACTGACGAAGCTTTTACGCTTCCTTTCCGAATTGTGATGGCTGGTTTAGCTGCAATAGGTGTAATTTTGACACCTATTTATTTATTATCTATGTTAAGAGAAATTTTCTTTGGCAAGGAGAATAATCAGTTGGTTTCTAATGCAAATCTTGTAGACGCTGAACCTAGAGAGGTTTATATAATTAGCGCTTTGTTAGTTCCTATTATTGGGATTGGTCTTTATCCAAGACTGATGACAGATAGTTATAGAGCATCAATAGAAGCTTTGGTATCTAGAGATGTAGATGCCATGCATACTCTTATTCAACCGGTAGCACCAGTTATAAGTAATTTTAATTTAAGCCCTGCGTTGATTTCAGCTCCTAGCATTTAATTTAAGAGCTTATTAAGCCCTGAGAACTTTTAATCATTTCATGTTTAAGGTTTTAATTAAGGGTTTCCAAAAAACGAACCATTCATATTGCCCTGCTGTTGTCCATATGATTTTTACTAGGAGGAATTAACTTGTGATTTAGAAAAACATTATTTTCCCCTGGCAGTATTTCTTAAGTATCGATAACTTGCTGGAAGATACCTTTTTGATTTGCAGGTTGATGGGCTGAAAACGGGCGCTGATGCTGGAGCTCGCCTTGCAATTCGTCTCCTTCAGGATGCGGCTGAACGTGGTGAGCTTGATCCGTGGGATGTTGATGTGATCTCAGTTGTAGACGGTTTTTTGGATCAGCTCAGACAGCGTATTGAGCTTACAAGTCATGTTTCTATTCAGCTCAAGCGAAATGGAGGCAGTTTTGAAAAAGATTTAGCTGATAGCAGTGAGGCTTTCCTTGCAGCATCGGTTTTGTTGGGTTTAAAGGCAGAGGTGCTTGAGTCAGATACCTTCCCCCCGGAACCTTGCCTTGAAGAGGGGTTTGATTTAGAGCTTGCGGAGCAGGGATGGCTTGACTCTAGTTTTGAGCTCCCTAGATGGCCTGAGCGGCATTTGCGTAGGCGTCCTGTTGCACCCCCTCCACTTCGTAGGTCAGTCAGTCTGGGTGAGCTGATAGAGCAACTTGAAACTATTGCAGAACAATTGGAATCTGAAGAATATTTGAATAGAAAAAGGCAACGAACAAAACGATTTAGTGAAAGGCAAGCTATTGCTCAGGTAACTGCTTTAGCGCATCGGGAAAAATTGCCAGAGACTACGGCAGCCCTGGGAGTTTTTTTAAATGGTTGGGAGCAAGCTTTGCATTGGGTTGATTTTGATGTATTGGTTTTTCAATGGGGGCAAGCAGCTTCCAGTGAATTGGATACCGATCGTGTAGGTGTGTTTTGGGCTTTGCTGTTTCTTTGTTCTCAAGGCAAGGTTGAGTTGGAGCAGCAAGGCTCTATATATGCCCCTTTAGCGTTAAAACGAATTCTTAATCCTGGAACAATTGCACAACTTCCGTTGAAGAATGTGAACGTGACAGCTGCTTCGCCGGCTGCAGCGTAGTAGGTAGCCCTGAAGGGCGTCTATGTTGTTATCCATTAGCTGAGGCTTACAACGCCAATGAAGGCGATGATCCTGGCGGCTGGGAAAGGAACGCGTGTTCAGCCGATTACCCACGTGATCCCCAAGCCAATGATTCCTATTCTTCAGAAACCTGTAATGGAGTTTCTGTTAGAGCTTCTTAAGGAGCATCAATTTAAAGAAGTGATGGTGAATGTTTCTCACCTTGCTGAAGAAATTGAGAATTATTTCAGGGATGGACAACGATTTGGAGTGGAGATTGCGTATAGCTTCGAGGGGCGTATTGAAGATGGAGAGCTAATTGGTGATGCGCTTGGTTCAGCGGGAGGCTTGAAAAAGATCCAAGATTTTCAACAGTTTTTTGATGACACTTTCGTAGTTCTTTGTGGGGATGCCCTTATAGATCTCGATTTGACTGAAGCAGTTAGGAGACATAGAGAGAAGGGGGCTTTGGCGAGTTTGATTACAAAGCGAGTACCAAAAGATCAAGTGAGTAGCTATGGCGTAGTTGTTACAGATGGAAATGACCGGGTTAAGGCATTTCAGGAAAAGCCCTCTGTAGATATTGCACTTAGTGACACGATTAATACAGGGATATATCTATTTGAACCTGAGATATTTGAACATATACCTTCAAACAAGCCTTTTGACATTGGCTCTGACTTGTTCCCGAAGTTGGTTGAAATGGGTGCTCCATTCTTTGCTTTGCCAATGGATTTTGAGTGGGTAGATATTGGCAAAGTTCCCGACTATTGGCAAGCCATTAGAAGTGTTCTTCAGGGTGAAGTTAGACAAGTTGAGATCCCAGGGAAACAAGTTAAACCAGGCATTTACACTGGTTTAAATGTTGCTGCAAACTGGGAAAAGATAAATGTTAAAGGCCCTATCTATGTTGGGGGTATGACTCGTATAGAGGATGGTGCAACTATTATTGGTCCCTCAATGATTGGCCCTAGTTGTTGTATTTGTGAAGGCGCAACAATTGATAACTCGATCATTTTTGATTATTCCCGTATTGGCCCAGGGGTGCAGTTAGTCGAGAAATTGGTTTTTGGACGGTATTGCGTTGGTAAAAATGGGAATCATTTTGACCTTCAAGAAGCGGCTCTTGATTGGTTAATTACTGATGCAAGAAGACAGGACTTGGGTGAACCATCCCCTCAGCAGAAGGCTATGGCGGAATTATTGGGAACTGATCTTATTGCTGGCCCAAGTTGACCCCTGCTTTTTCCAGAATCTCTGGAATATATTGTTCAGCTTTGATAGCCATCATGTGAACTCCTTGGGCTATCTCTAGGAATTTCTGCACTTGCTCAGCTGCAATATTAATTCCTTCTGCGATTGGGTCTTTTGCACTTTCTAGTCTTGTTATTAGTGAATCTGGTATGCATGCGCCTGGTACTACTCGATTTATGAATCGTGCGTTTTTTGCTGATTTCAATAAGAAAACCCCTGCAAGGACGGGCAATCCCAATGGGTCTGCAATTTCATTGCAGAAACTTTTGAGTACCTTTTCTTCCATAACCATTTGGGTTTGTAGAAACCTTGCCCCAGCTTCTTTTTTTCGCTTAAGCCGCAGACGTAATCCACTTAAACTATTGCAATTAGGGTCTGCTGCTGCTCCCGCAAATAATTTAGTTTCCCCATCTGGTAAAAAATTAGAGACAGGGTCTTCCCCTTGATTAAAAGCAGTTAGTTGTCTTAGTAGTTGTATTGAGTCAAAGTCATGAACAGGTTTTGCATTTTGTTGGTCGCCTACACGTACAGGGTCCCCTGTCAGACAAAGAACATTTTTGATACCAAGTGCACTTGCGCCTAAGAGATCAGCTTGAAGAGCTATTCGATTTCGGTCTCTACAAGCCACTTGGAGTACAGGCTCAAGTTTTGCGTCTAAAAGTAATTTGCATACTGAAAGACTGCTCATCTTCATGACTGCACGACTTCCATCCGTAACATTTATTGCATGGACACTCCCAGCTAGTTTTTTAGCCATAGCAATGGCTTTGGATGGATCAGCTCCACGGGGAGGCATGATCTCAGCAGTAATAGTTACTCCTCCAGACTCGAGGGATCGCTGAAGAGCTGAACTCAAATTGGCTTGAATCGTAGACTACTTACTATGGTTGATCAGAGGTCCATTAGTCTGCTTAGTATGAACTGTCAGAGTTGAGGAGGGAGGTAATGGCCACAGGCGACATCCCCAGTTCAGCTCATATGACCCTTTCAGCGAGGGAAATGGAGATTATTGAGTTGGTTGCAGATGGTTTAACCAACCAGGAAATCGCTGAAAAATTGACCATCAGTAAGCGAACAGTCGACAATCATGTCAGCAACATGTTTACAAAGACTGGCTCGAAAAATCGAGTAGCACTTTTGAACTGGGCCATGGATCATGGCAAAATTTGCCGTGATGGTTTTAATTGCTGCGCATTGCCAGACGACTCTTCTTCTGACCTTTAACTGCTACAAAATTTGATTCAGGAAGGCTCATTAAAGAACATTCAAGTGAATTCAGTTCAAAAAGTTCTGCATAAGCCAAACATGCATGGCGATCTTTGCAGACATAGCGGAGAATTCCGTCAGCATCGTACAAACCATACACAGCTTGCCTCCTTGCAGATTGCTCTGCTTAAAGCCTCATGGCTGATGAGGCTGTAAATATAAAGACAATCTAAAGGAAGCAGTGCCCTTATGCATAGGGCCATTTATGTGCGAGTTGCTCATTTTTTGGCCATTGCGAAATTGGAGATTGCGCTAAAGCAGCATTGCTCCATTCATTTTTGTTAGTGATTTCTTGAAAACACCAAGCTGGAGCTACTACTTCTTCTTTATTGGAATTGAGTTCTACTTCTGCTAGTACTAATGGCGAATTTTCACCTTCAAAGCAATCGACAATCCAGTCCCCACGTTCGATGTTTAATTTGTAGCGGGTTTTTGTAAGTTTGTGTTTGGCCAGTTTCCACATTGATTCGGCGTCATTCATAGGAATTGAATACTCAAATTCATGATTTTCCATTTCACAGGCTTTTTTCTTCAGAGTTAGCCAAGCTGATTGTTGATTAACAATCCGCACTCTTATTGTCCACCCGTCGATGCTGCTTGCTAAGTAGCATTGACGAAGATGATGAGCTGGCCCTGCAAGTTTTTTCCACTCATCTCCTTTTACCAAGTATCGCCTTTCAATTTCTAGTCCCATTCCATTAGCTTTTTGAGAGGTTGTTATTCATAAGGTTGCCAGCCCAACGCAATTTTTGCGTAAGGGTTCTGTAGTAAGAAGGATTTTTCTCGAGAACAACCATTTGTGCATGGTGGCTTGCTCGTTGAACAGTGCAGCTGTCACCAGGTCGCAGAATTGCTTCACTAGAGCCATCTTTCCAGAGCCTCACCCTGCGGTTTGTATCCCCAATAGGTTTGATCACAAGTCTTGATTCAGGCGGCACAACAACAGGTCTGCTGGAGAGGCTCATAGGGCATATTGCAGTCACAATGATTGCTTCTACACCTGGATGCAGGATGGGACCTCCAGTGGCCATTGCATAGCCTGTTGAACCAGTTGGTGTTGAAAAAATTAGACCATCCCCTCTGTATTCATCTACTGCTTCTCCATCAATTTCAAGCTCAAGAATGCATGTTGGGGAAATTTCATCGCTATATGGGCGTAAATAGAAATCATTCAATGCCAAATATGATTTTTGCTGATCAGTAGTCTTTGCTGATGATTTAATTTCCAGTTTTGCTTCAAGCATCATTCTTTGCTGAATAGCAAAACTATCCTCCAAAACCTTTCCCCAGAAACCTGCTTGACTTAGAAGAATTCGATCATGTGTTAGAAAACCTAAATGCCCACCAACGTTAAAACTTAAAATTGGTACTTTGTGCCTTGCAAGGTGACAGGCTGCACCTAAAACAGTCCCATCTCCGCCAAGAATAATAGCTAAGTCAGGCAATTCTTTTGCTGATGAAAGTAGTTTCGGGTAGGGATTATCTTCACAGCCACTTTTTGCAGTAATAACTTTTATACCAAGTGATAGAAGCTCTTTGCAACAGGATGCTGCTTCTTGTTCCGAATTTTGATTTCCAGATTTATAAATTACCCAGACTAAATCAATCTGCATGCTTAGAAACCTTTACCAACGAAGGAGATTAAAACTTTCCATATCTACAGTCACTCGGTTTCTGTAAAGAGAAAGGAGTATGGCAAGCCCTACTGCCGCCTCTGCTGCTGCAACTGTGATAACAAATACTGCAAAAACCTGTCCTCTAATTAACTCTCCATCAAGATATGAAGAAAAAGCCATTAAATTAATATTTACTGCATTTAGCATTAATTCTATGCTCATCAAAACTCTTACAGCATTTCGACTATTGATTAAACCCCATACGCCTATGCAAAAGAGTAGAGAGGCAAGAAGTAAATACCCTTGAAGTGGAATAGTTGATGGTAGATTTTCGAGCATTTGAAAGATAATTTTCGGGTTTTAAAGTTTAATTTAAATTAATTAAGGTGATGACTTATCTATTAAAAGAGGTGTATTGGCTTTTTCGATTAGCCCTGGTTTAACTGATTCCCCTGTCCCAATATCATTGGTAAGTATATCTCTCCGAGCTAGAACAATTGCACCAATCATTGCCATCAGTAAAAGCACAGATGCGAGTTCAAAGGGTAATAAGTAGTCAGTAAATAAGTGTTCTCCTATGCGTTCAGTTGCCTGCTCTCCAATTGCTTGAGGTCCTGGCAGTTTCCAAGTAGTTGTTATGTCTACGCGAATCAGTAGAGCTAGCAAACCTGCACATACGCCACCCGAAAGTAATCTTCTTAATTGCAGGCCTTTTATTGGCTTGAGGTCTTCTTTCTTGTTTACTAGCATAATCGCAAATAGAATTAATACATTGACTGCTCCTACGTAAACCAATACTTGCGCTGCAGCTACAAAACTTGCATTTAATAGTAGATACAAACCTGCTACGGCCATAAATACTCCTCCTAATAAGAATGCGGAGTAGACAATATTTTCTAGCAAAACAACTCCGAGACTCCCTATTACAATTCCTGCTGACAGTACAAGGAAGCAAATTTGTTGAGTGGAAGAGGCAATTGTCATTGTTTTTTCTTTTCTTCTATTTGAGCAGAATCTGCTACTGATTCATTTGATTTGTTCTTTGAAGAGCTTTGGTTCATTAGCTCAAGCATTTCAGTAGGCAGTTTTCCAGCCCTTGTTTGGGTGGTTGGGACATCATGAGGGTCCATCGTGCCTTGAGGTAGATATGCGAGCTCTCGAAGAGCTTTGACTGAAGGGTCAGTGGTTACATTTGTTGGAAGGCGACCGAGGGCAACATTGTCATAATTAAGGTTGTGGCGATCAAAAGTTGCCAGTTCGTACTCTTCGGTCATTGAAAGACAATTGGTAGGGCAGTACTCGACACAATTTCCACAGAAAATGCAAACGCCGAAATCAATTGAGTAATTTCGGAGCTCCTTTTTTTTGGTTTCTTTGTTCATCACCCAGTCCACAACAGGAAGGTTGATAGGACAGACCCTTACGCAAACTTCGCAAGCTATGCACTTGTCGAATTCATAATGAATTCTTCCTCGGTACCGCTCCGATGGAATTAACTTTTCATATGGATATTGAATCGTTATAGGACGTCGACGCATGTGGTCGAAAGTGACTGCCAGTCCTTGAGTTAGATAATTGGCTGCTTTCACAGCATCGCTGGCATAGCTCGTAACTTTCTTGAGGAATCTCAACATTCGCTGTCGACTACCTAAGGAGAGAATTGAGTGCACATAAATCTTACAAGCTTTTTGAGCGTGTTAAGTAAAACTACTTATCAAGTATGATTTGATTTGAGGATTACCCTCCAAAGAAGGTGGGAAAAACAAGTTTTAACGCCGCAGTGAATAGTAAATTTACAAGTGAGATAGGGAGAAGAAACTTCCAACCAAGATCTAAAAGCTGATCAATCCTTACTCTAGGTGTCGTCCATCTAAGCAATATTGCCAAGAAAACAAGTAAATAAGCCTTAATTACAGTCATCACAATTCCTAAGGATCCAGTGATGATTTGAATTATTGGAGCATCAATACTTTGATTTAGCCAATTGGCTAGCAACTCTACGGGAATTGGAAATCCCCAGCCGCCCAAATAAAGAACAGATACTAATAGGGCTGAAAGGATCAGGTTTATATAACTTCCTAGATAAAAAAGGGCGAATTTCATTCCTGCATATTCAGTTTGATAACCAGCCACAAGTTCTTCTTCTGCTTCAGGGAGGTCAAAAGGCAGTCGTTCACATTCAGCAAGAGCACAAATCCAAAAAATTAAAAAACCAACAGGTTGTCTCCAAATATTCCAGCTTAAAAAGCCAGCATTATTTTGCTGATCAACAATGTCAACTGTACTCAGAGAATTGCTCATCATTACAACCGCTAGAACTGCTAATGCGAGTGGGATTTCATAACTTATTGATTGGGCAGCGGCTCTGAGTCCCCCTAGAAGTGAATATTTGTTATTTGAGGCATATCCACTCATTAATAAGCCAATGGGCTGAATACTACTCAGTGAGATCCATAGAAATATGCCTATTCCTACATTGCTTATAAGTAAGTTTTGGCCAAAAGGAACTATTAACCAGGAAAGAATTACCGGTACTAAAACCAGTACTGGCCCGAGTGTAAATAAAAGACTGTCTGCTTTTGCGGGGATAACATCTTCCTTCACAAGTAGTTTCAAGCCATCAGCCATTGGCTGAAGGATGCCTAACGCACCTGCATATTCAGGCCCAATTCGTTGTTGAGCAGCAGCTGATATTTTTCTTTCAAGCCATACTGTTACGAGTACTCCTATTAATGCTGCCACTAATACGAGAAGCATTGGGAGTGGAAGCCAAAGGATATGTGCAAGTTGTGGCGAAAAACCTAGCCCCTTCATGGCTTGGCTGAAGCTCACTTCAAGATCTAGGCCAGCACTTACCTGCGCTAGTAAATTTTTGGCCTGATAAGTCACCATTGTCATGGGTGAGATGTCTTCAACTTAGTTTCTTTGCTGGAAGATCTTTCCTCAGGGGGGTTCCAACTTCGAGACTTTACCCCTGTATATATCTGAGAAGGCCTGAAAATTCGATTTGCGCCGAGTTGCTCACGCCAATGAGCCAACCAACCTGCCACTCTGGAGATAGCAAAAACAGGGGTGAAGAGATCACGAGAGATGCCCAGTTTTCTATATACGAGGCCTGAATAGAAGTCAACGTTTGGATATATCCCTTTTGTTCCAAGGCGATTGGCGGCTTCTTTCTCAACTGCGATTGCTACGTCGTATAAATCATCTTTGCCAAACCTTGCAAACAACTCTTCAGCAAGAACTTGAAGAATCGATGCACGCGGATCTTTAACTCTGTATTCACGATGACCAAACCCCATGATTTTTCTTTTGTTGGCTATGGCTTTATCTAAAAAAGCTCCTGCTTTGTTAGGAGTACCGATTTCTTGCAGCATTTCTATGACATCTTCGTTTGCTCCACCATGCAGAGGTCCGGCAAGAGTGCCTACTGCAGAAGCTACAACTGCATAGGGGTCAGTAAGTGTGCTTGCCGTAACGCGAGCACTGAATGTGCTGGCATTGAGACTATGTTCCGCATGCAGGATTAGGCATCGGTCAAATACTCTTGCTGCTAGAGGATCTTGTTCTCTTTCAGTAAGCATGTATAGAAAATTAGATGAATACGGAAGATCATCTCTAGGCTGAATTGGGTCTTGGCCTTTTCTAATGAGTTGAAAAGCTGCAACCATGGTTGGGATTTTTGCAATCAGCCTGACCACTGCGTCATATACATATTGAGGGTTATCAATTGCTCTTCTGGAATAGAAAAGCCCAAGAGATGCTGCACTTGACTGCAGGGCATCCATAGGGTGGCCTGTAGCTGGAAAGCACTTCATCATGTCCCTTACTCGAAAACTAACCCTTCGATGCATTTGCACTTCTTTTTCGAAGTCACGCAGTTGCTGGGGGTTGGGAAGATTTCCCCAGATCAGTAAATAGGCAGTTTCTAGAAAGCTGCTTTGAGAAGCAAGTTCTGCGATGGGATATCCGCGATATCTAAGTTCTCCTTTGTTGCCATCTATGTCACATATCGAGGATTTAGTGACTGGCACTCCCTCTAGTCCTGGACGGAAAATCATGTCGCTCATCTTGTGACTTTTGTCTATGGCTTTCCCCTCCTCATCTCACCTTTGGCAAGTTGGCAATTCGGGCGGTATGTAGGCAATAAAAGCCAATCCGTAAAAGCTATTGCTTGTATTATCTTATAGAACATCCAGCACTTATTAAAACCAACGCAGAGTAAAACCTTAACTTCAAGATTAGGCACTTATCTTAAAGTTCGATATTCCTCATGGTTATGCGTAGATTGTTGGTTGATAATGTTTCTACTAAAGTTAAAAGATTAAATTAAATTAGGCTAATAAAATATCTTTTTTCTAAGAGTAAGCCTTATCTTGTATTTAAGATAGCACGAAGGTGAAGGCTACTATTATTGATATTTTCATCATTGCCCAATGCAATAACTAACCCTTTTATAGTTGTATTTAGCTTACGACCAGCTAATGACTGCAAAAGTATCCAAGGTTGCCATTTTTCTAGTTCTTTCTGGCTAAGATTTTCATTCAAGGCTAATTGGTTGGATAACTTTTTGCCGTTTATTTTGTGCAACTTTTCCAATCTTTCTTCGAGATCGTTTGATTCATTTCCGGCGTCTTGATCGCTAAGGGACTCTATGGTTCTACTCCACCAATTTGTTTGCTCTTCTTGTAAAAGGATCAATGGGACCTCGCTTTCTAAACTGTCGTAATTATTCTTTTCCTTGATGACAAGTTTTGACCAAATTTGTAATTCTTTCTTATTAGAAATAAGATCTGACTTTGTAAAATTCTTTTCTAAATAGACTTTATTTATATCTTCTAATCTAGGACTATCTTCGTTTGTTCCTAAAACCCATCCATGCTTATCTTGAATCCACAATAATGGACCTTTGCTTGAGCTGAGAATAGTTTTTAAGCCACTTGATTGGTTTATGTCTAGTTGCTTGTTAATTACTGGTCCGATCCATTGGGATAAAGGGCTCTCATTAGTTTTCTCTAGCAATTTGTATGGTGAATTGAGTGTTGCAAGTCCTTCTATTGATTTGCTATGGCTTTTAAGCATTGGCAGATTTTCTATTTCGGGTTCAACAAATTCCTTAAGAGATGTATTGAAAAGTAAAGCCCCATCTAGAGATATTCCTGAGCTATTTGTTTGCAATGTGGCGACAAGCCCATTAATGTCCTTGCGCCTGAGAAGTCGTTCAGGAAATCCTAGCCAAGAGTGAAGTATTGAAGGCGAAGCTGTAATCAAAGCATTACCTTTATCTAGTTGTTTGATTAATATTTCAAGCTCCTGATCTTCCAGTTGATTGTCATCAGTCAGTTGGGAAACATCTAATGCTTCTTGGAGGAAACTTCTCTCCGAGGCGATAAGAAGAAGATCATCATTAATTAATGCAGTTGCAAGGGCCTGCGAGTTCTTTGCATCAGTATTCCTCTTTTCACTAATTAGACCAATTCCTCTATAGCTGTTTGTTTGTAGCTTTGAACCAGCTAAACCTCTAACTTGCCAGAAGTGCTCCAAGAAAATAGCAGCACCATTTTTTTTCTTACTTGATAAGGCCATCACCCATCCCAATGCCCCCTTTTCTGAAGTGGGAGTGAAGATTGCGAGGCTGATTTCGGGTCCAACCCAGTCAGAAAGCTCTTTATCAAAATCCAATCCAGCAAGAGCAAAAGCTCCATTCCTGATTTGCTTGGCTTCATTGAGAGCCAACTTTTTGTGATTAGCTGGCGCAATTTCTTCTACATATTTAGGCAATTTATTTGGATCGATTAACCAATGAATCGTGAATGCAGAATGTCTTGGGAAAAATTTTGCTGCCAGAGGCAGAACAAATTCTCGATCATCAACATGGATAGGATTTTGGTAAATGCTTATTTTTTCAACTCCATACCCTGATAAAAGCAAAATCAGGGAACAAGCTGTCAATTTAACTAGCCAGGAGAGCATTCTCATGGGCTGGCAAATAGATACTGGAGATCTTAATCTTTTCTCTAATAAGCTCTCTGATGCCTCCGATCCGAATCAAAATACCTCAATGAATCAGCAAATCCCCCGTAACCTTTCGGCAAAAGACCTTGCTGCTTGGTTTAAGAAGAACACTGCTCGACCAATTTTAGTTGATGTTCGTGAGGAGTATGAATTAGAGAGTGAGCCTTTCTCTCTGCCTGTAGTTAATTTGCCTTTAAGTCAGGTTTCTATATGGATTGACGATTTTCGACAAAAATTTTCTGACAACCAACCAATTGTTGTGATTTGCCATGCAGGCATACGAAGTTGGAATTTTGGTCAATGGGTACTTGATCAAAATTGGGGTTATGAAGTTTGGAATCTAGAGGGAGGGATAGAAGCTTGGAATGATTTTTGTACTTCAACTTTGTCAAATGATTGAGAACCTATAAAAGACTTCTTCACACATGGATGAGGAAGGGATCAACTACCCGTACCATCAATATTGATTGGCTCAGTATTTTGGAGACACTGCCAATACGCCAACAGCAAGTTCTCCAAGCCACGGTGCACCATTACGTGGACACCATGGAGCCAGTTGGGAGTAACAAACTTGTTAGACGCTTCAGGCTTGAAGCAAGCTCCGCAACGGTTCGTTCTGTAATGGGTGAGCTGGAGCATAGAGGCTTTCTACAACAACCTCATCCTTCATCGGGAAGAGTTCCTAGCCCTCAGGGTTACAGGCATTATGTTGATTGCTTGTTGCCTCCTCCAGGAATTGCTGTTCAGCATCTTGAGAGAGAGTTGACTAATCTCAGCCTTCAATGGGCTGCTCTTGATGATTTGTTGTGGCATCTTGCTCGCCGATTGACAGATTTCACAGGGTTGATGAGCTTGATTACTAGGCCGACCCCGAAGCAATTAAAACTTGAAGAGGTTCGCTTAGTACAGAGTGGTGACAGGTTGTTAGTGATGCTTGTAGAAAGTTCCAATCAAGCCAGACACCTTAATCTTCGATTGCCTCCTATAGCTTCTAGTGAATTAAGGGCTATGGAAGTTTGGCTCCATGAGCAATTGACTAAATCTGGCAATGGCATGTTGGATTGGTCTTGTCTTCCTCCTCAGCTTCATTTAAGTGGATCAATATTACGAGAGGCGATCCAAAGCTATCGTCAATCCTTGATACCGACTGGTGGCGGTGCAGTTTTTCATGGGATGTCCAGATTAGTATCACAACCAGAATTTAGTCATAGCGATAGTCTCAGGCCTCTTTTGGAACTTATGGATAATCATCCAACCTCGTTGGTGCCTTTAGCTGATGCAAGTTTGGGTGGAGTATGGATTGGGCAAGAACATCCCAATAATGCTCTTGCAGAATGTTCGGTAGTCCAGGCTTCTTATCGCAGTTCTAGCGCAGGTATTGGCCAAGTTGCTCTAATTGGTCCAATGCGAATGACATATTCAACAGCTATGGCAGCAGTTAAAAGTGTTGCAAAGCATCTAGATAAACTCTTGGCTTAAATAAGACCTTTAAATTTTGCTGCCTAATTTCTCTGCCACGGTGTTGACGTCTTTGTCACCACGTCCAGAGCAATTGATAACTATTTCTGTGCCTGGTTTAAGGGTTGGACAAAGATTTTCTAACCAGGCAAATGCATGTGCGGTTTCAAGTGCAGGAATAATTCCCTCAAGCTCACTTACTAGTTGCAGAGCATTTAAAGCTTCTTTATCAGTGATTGCTACATATTCAGCTCTACCTATTTCACGTAAGTAGCTGTGTTCAGGCCCAACACCGGGATAATCAAGGCCAGCACTAATCGAATGCGCTTCTTGAACTTGCCCATCTGAATCTTGCAATAGAAGACTCATTGCTCCATGTAGTACACCTATTCGCCCTTCGGTGATTGTTGCTGCATGTCTACCAGTGGCTATTCCATCACCTGCTGCTTCAACTCCAATCATTCTTACAGAGGTGTTTTCAATAAATGGATGAAACAGGCCCATTGCATTTGATCCGCCGCCTACGCAAGCCAGCAAGACATCCGGTAGGCGCCCAAAGGCATGTTTGCACTGCTCCTTGGTCTCTTGGCCAATCACGGCATGAAAATCTCTCACCAGCATTGGGTAAGGATGAGGACCAGCGACTGAACCAAGAATGTAGTGAGTTGTTTCTACATTGGTAACCCAATCACGAATTGCTTCGCTGGTGGCATCTTTGAGTGTTGCTGTTCCATTAGTAACTGGTTGAACGGTTGCTCCTAGAAGTCTCATCCTGAACACATTGAGAGCTTGACGTCGCATGTCCTCTTCCCCCATGTAAATAACGCATTTCAGCCCAAATCGTGCACAAACTGTTGCTGTGGCTACACCATGTTGGCCTGCACCAGTTTCAGCAATAATTCGTTGCTTGCCCATGCGAATAGCTAGTAGGGCTTGCCCAAGTGCGTTATTAATTTTGTGTGCGCCTGTGTGATTTAAATCTTCGCGCTTGAGCCAAATCCTCGGCCCTCCGTTAGAAGTGCCGTAATGTTTAGTGAGCCGTTTTGCTTCGTAAAGAGGAGTTGCGCGGCCAACATAGTTTTTTAATAACTGATTGAGCTCATCATTAAAAGCTTTATCTTGCCAGGCCTCTGATGCGGCTCTTTCAAGTTCTTCCAGAGCAGGCATAAGCGTCTCTGGGACATATTGACCACCAAACCGACCAAAACGGCCAAGAGCTGTAGGGCGTGCATTAACAGCCAAATCAACATTCTTAGGTTGAGACGGAAGGGTGCTTGTCACTGGAAATAGCCTCAAGATATAACCCAGCCTAAGAATGAGATCAATGAAGAAAGGAAGTTGGCGGGAATTTGATGATGTTGAGTCAAGGTTGAGACCTAATTTGCGTGCATTGTCAGACAAATCACAACGTCAAGTGCGAGTGAATCGGACCAGAGGCGGTAGGAAAGGAAAAACAGTCACTTTGATTCGGGGCTTAGAACTTGATGTTGTTGAAGCTAAGAGTCTTTTGAAGAGGATTAAGACAGTTTGTGGAACGGGTGGGGCTGTTAAAGGAGAATTCCTTGAACTACAAGGGGACCAGGTCAAAGTTGTTCTTGAGATCTTGCAAAAAGAGGGCTATAACCCAAAACAATCAGGCGGTTAACTCAAAAATATTGTTTTGTTCCATAGACATGGAGAATGGACTTTGAATGCATCGATGGTAATGAACGACCCCTCAGTAGCAGGAGTAGGCCAAAAGGCAACAAATATTGTTTGGCATCATTCTTCAGTTAACCGTAAAGCAATTGCTGAACAAAGAGGTCATCGAAGTGTCATACTTTGGTTTACTGGCTTGTCTGGTTCAGGTAAAAGCACGTTGGCTAATGCATTAAATGCAGAGCTCTTTGATCAAGGCTTGGCAAGTTATGTTCTTGATGGAGACAATATTCGTCATGGATTGTGTAAAGATTTAGGATTTTCTGATGCAGATCGAGAGGAGAATATTCGGCGTATTGGAGAGGTATCAAAACTTTTTCTTGATTCAGGTGTAATAGTTCTGACAGCATTTGTTTCGCCATTTCGTGCTGATCGCAACAAAGCTAGAGCCTTAGTTGACCAAGGTGATTTCTTAGAAATCTATTGTGCCGCCGATTTGGAAACTTGTGAGCAACGAGATCCAAAGGGTCTTTATTTAAAGGCAAGGTCAGGAGCAATTAAGGATTTCACAGGTATCTCTAGTCCTTATGAAGCTCCTATCTCTCCAGAATTAAAAGTTGATACTGGCTCCCAAGATCTGAAGACTTCTGTTGAAGAAGTTCTTGCAAAGTTGAAGGAGCAGAAAATTATTCCAGATTCAACCAAGTAAAAGAATTTAGATTTTAAACTTTTTGATTTTTTATTTTATATAAAATCATTATTTGTTGAACATTGCTTTTAAATAATCTTTTGTACCTAGATCTATTAAACTTTGATCTTTTGCAACCACTTGATCATGCAATTCTTTGCGATAATTAGATAACTTGACTTGCATTTTCTCGTCAGATATCCCTAAGATCTGTGTTGCAAGTAATCCAGCATTTAGTCCACCTCCAATTGCAACTGTTGCGACTGGAATACCACTAGGCATTTGTAAAATTGAAAGCATAGAATCCACTCCTGAAAGAGATTTGCTTTGAATTGGTACCCCAATTACAGGAATGGTTGTAAGTGAGGCGAGCATCCCTGGTAGGTGAGCGGCACCACCAGCACCTGCAATGATTACTTTTAGGCCATTTGAAATTGCCATTTGAGCAAATTCCACCATTTCAAGCGGTGTTCGGTGTGCAGATAGCACTCTTACCTCCGCTGCTACACCAAAATCATTCAAAACTTTTATCGCAGGCTCTAGCGTTGGTAGATCTGAGTCGCTACCCATTACGACTGCTACTAATGGCTTGGTCTGAATTTCTGCTGAAGGCACCTTTCTGAAAGCAGAGATCTCTTATTAATAATGACCTGTCTCTAATGGTCCGCACAACTTATCTTTAGTCTCTATAAATGCGCAGGATTACCAACGCCCGCTTACCAAGCCCCATAAACTCCACTTTCAAGAAAAACCTTTGGTGGGTGCTGCTTGATGACGGTGAAGTGATCGTATCTATTGAACCTATGCCGGCTGGCGCTTGTATGACTGGTGATGACTGGGGAGGTGATTGGCTTAGCCCTATGGGGATAGACCTCCAAATGAATGGAGGTTTGGGCCTGTCTTTTCCAGCACTTAAGGTTCAAGATCTTCCAAAACTTTTTGAGTTATTAGATCGTTTGTGGATTGATGGTGTCGAGGCTATTGCCCCAACTTTTGTTAGTTGTGATCCCGATGTATTGCAACAGTCACTGGAAGTGTTACATCAAGCCAGAAAACAACATTTTGACAAACGTTGCAAATTACTGGGAGCTCATCTAGAAGGGCCTTTTCTTTCAAAGAAATATCATGGAGCCCATCGCTTGGAATATTTACTTGAACCAAGTTTGAATGCTTTAGATGATCAAATTAAAGGTTTTGAGAAGGAGATTGCATTAGTAACTCTTGCCCCAGAACTTCCAGGGGCTTCAGAGGTGATTCAAAGATTGATAGACCTTGATGTTGTGGTTTGCTTAGGTCATTCTGCTGCAGACTCTCAAGTGAGTAATCAAGCTTTTGTAGAAGGTGTCAGCATGATTACACATGCATTTAATGCAATGCCTGGCCTCCATCACAGAGCTCCAGGACCTTTAGGAGAGGCTCTTCACAATAGTGAGATCGCTTTAGGAATGATTGCTGATGGAGTGCATGTACATCCAAAGCTAGCGGTAATGTTGCAACGCTTAGCTTCAGAGAGATTAGTTTTGGTAAGTGATGCACTTTCTCCTTATGGACTCGATGAAGGTTTAAATCATTGGGATGAAAGATTGGTTTTTGTTGAGCAAGGTACATGTCGCTTAGAGGATGGCACTTTGGCTGGTGGAACTCTTTCTTTGCTGGAGGGATGCAAGAGATTGGCTAAATGGAGTGGAGAGTCATCTGCTGCCATTTGGTCAGCCACTATTGCCCCTCGTCAAGTATTGGATAAAAAGGTGGAAGGCCTTGACTACTTGATTGGACAACCCTTAAAAAAACTACTTCGATGGGAGATGAATCACTTTGACGGTGAGTTGAGTTGGCATCAAGCTGCGTAGGATCTCGTTCGAACTACTTTTTAGTAATGGCCATTGAAAAGCTTCAGGATCTCAAACAGGCTGAGAAGGCTGAAGTGGCTGACTACTTCAATGGAATGGGATTTGATCGTTGGAATCGGATCTATAGCGATAGCGACGAAGTTAACAAGGTTCAGCGCAATATTCGTATAGGACATCAGAAGACTGTTGAAGATGTTCTTTCCTGGCTTCGTCAGGCAGGCGATCTAAATCAAATGAGTTTCTGTGATGCAGGCTGTGGTGTAGGTAGTCTTTGCCTTCCTTTGGCTGCATTAGGAGCTGGCTCAATTGCGGCTAGTGATATTTCTCAAGCAATGGTTGATGAAACGCAAAGACGAGCAAAAACTGCTGGACTTGATTTGAGCCGAATTAAATTTAATACTTCTGATCTTGAAAGCTTGCAAGGCTCTTTTCATACAGTCATTTGTTTAGATGTTTTTATTCATTACCCTCAGAAAGATGCAGAAGATATGGTTCGCCATCTTTGTAGCTTGAGTGAGAATAAATTAATTGTAAGTTTTGCACCCTATACTCCTTTTCTTGCCTTATTGAAAAGCATTGGTCAACTATTTCCAGGGCCTAGTAAAACCACTCGTGCATATACTCTTCGCGAAGATGGAATAATAAATGCTGCAAAAGAGTCAGGATTTAATTTATTCCGCAGCAAATTAAATCAGGCACCATTTTATTTTTCCAAACTAATTGAGTTTAGGAAGGATAAATAAATTAAAGCAGAGAGAAGATAGTTTCATTATTGGAAGAGTATTCTCTATTAATGATTACTTAAAACAACTAATTCGTTTAAGACTATATTGATTTATAACTTGATTTTACCTTCACTGCACGCACAGAGAGTTTATCTGGTAATGATGCTATGAAGGAATATCTTAAATGACCAATAGGAACATTATTAAGCTTGTATGCATGCAAACAATACCCTCCATCGCCAGGCTTCGCGGTGCCGGAAACCAAGCCTTCTGCCATATAGAGCGGGTCTCCTACAAGAGGAGTTCCTATAGATGCAAGATGAATCCTTATTTGATGAGGCCTCCCTGTAGTGATGCAAACTTCTAAGAGGTCATAGTCTGGATACTTTTCTAATAATGTAATAGTTGTATGTGCTTTTAAGCTTGGAGTTTTTAATGACATATCGCTAAAAATATTGTTATCATTTTGAATGTTTGAAATCTTGCTACACCATATTGTTTGTAGAAATGGATGCCTCATTTGTTCGATTTCTGAATTAATCTCAATAGATTCATTTATTCTTAGATTATGATTAGATTTTGCAAGAGCTCTGTACACCTTAAAAGACTTGCTTGGAAATTTAGGACACTCCCTAAAATAATCAGATAATAAGGCCCTGCTTTTTTTGCTCCTTGCACATACTAGTAGGCCTGATGTATGCCTTCCTAGGCGATGTACTGGCTTTGGGTATAAAGAATTCTCTTTATCTTGATATTTTAACCTTAGTAATTCTGAGAGCGTATGCTGTAGATAGCCTCCTCCAGGCATTACTGGAAGGCCAGAGGGTTTGTTGATGACTAAAACGTCATCATTGTCAAAAACGACTTCCCATTCTCCAGGAACTCCAGGTTCTTTCCACGGAGGTCTTACCCAGCAAAGCATATCTCCTGTATTGAGAAGTTGGTCTTTTACTATCGTGCAATTATTAATTTGAATCTGACCTTTCTTTAACCGCTTCTCCCACATTGAATTTGTGGAATGTTGGTATTCAGAAGATAGAAATTCTAATAGGCTTTTGTTTTTATGTTGATTTTTGATTAGGCGAGTATATGTCCACCCACTATTGAAGCTTTCTGTAATCCAGCTATTGCGAGAAGAAGAGTTTATTGAACTCAAGGATTTAAGTGACCAGATGATTCTCTAATGCATAGCGAACTAATTCTGTTCTACTAGAAGTTCCTGTCTTAATGAATAAGCGACTTACATATTTTTCGACATTACGAATAGAAGTTTCTAGCTGTCTTGCAATCTCTTTATTCATGAGACCTTCAGCTACAAGTTGTAGAACACTTGCCTCCCTAGGAGTGAAATTGGGAAGCTGATTTTCTTTTGAGGATGACGAATCTACATGTGTGAGCATTGAACGAATTTCAGTAATTTGCTTGGCCATTTGGCCAACGTCCGCATCCGCAAATCGCGCCGCTTCTGCTAATAACCTGTCTTGTCGCTTAATAACATTACGGACTCGAGCAACTAATTCATCTGTATCAAAAGGCTTTGGAATGTAATCATCTACTCCTGCTTGATAACCCTGGGTTCGGTCAACAGTCATCCCCTTTGCAGTAAGAAATATCATCGGTGTCCCTCCTAATCTTTCGTCTTCGCGTACTCGCTTTAAAAGACTATATCCGTCGCATCTTGGCATCATTACATCACTAATAATCAGATCAGGGAGCATTTTTTGAGCCTTCTCCCAACCTTCTTCGCCATCTACTGCAGTAGTGACATCGAATCCTTCATCTTCTAAAAATTGTTTTACGGCTGTTCGCAGTCCTGGCTCATCGTCGACCAGTAATAGTCTTGATTGCTGGGCAATCTCAGTGTTAGGTGTGTTTGGATTGCTCATAAATGGAAATGGTGTAAAGGGGATTGGAAGCTAGAAGTGTTATGCCTTTTAATAAAGCCAGCCTAAAGAGATTTGCTTCAAAACTGCTCCTTTTAGATACCTACTTGTGCACGAAGGAAGCATAAACCTGCCAATGAAAAAGCCAAGCTCTGTCCCTTTGTCAAGACTGAAACAACCTTTGGCATTGGACTTTCAAGCGACAACACCTTGTGAACGAGAAGTTCTAGAGGCGATGGAGCCTTTTTGGTATGAATTTTGGGGCAATGCATCAAGTAGCCAGAATCGTTATGGACTTTGCTCAGCAGCAGCAGTCAGTGTTGCAAGGGATCAAATCGCTTCCTTTTTTGGAATTAATTCAGAGAAAATAATTTTCACCAGTGGTGCTACTGAAGCAAATAATTTAGCTTTACTCGGCCATGCGCGAGCCATGGCAAGCAAACGTGGGAAGCCAGGCCATCTCATAACTCTTCAAACTGAACACCATGCTGTGTTGCAACCTCTTCGCCAATTGCAGCGAGAAGGATTTCGTCTTACGGAGCTTCAGCCAAGTTGTGATGGGCTTTTATCTTTAGATCAGTTAGCGGATGCTTTTGAAGATGAAACTGTTTTAGTAAGTGTAATGGGGGCAAATAATGAAATAGGAGTAATACAACCTCTAAAAGAAATCTCAAATCTTTGTAGAGATAGAGGGGTTTCATTGCATAGTGATTTAGTTCAAGCCTTTGGCCATTGGCCATTAGATTTAAGCAGTCTTGACATTGATTTTTTAAGCCTGAGCGCTCACAAGATTTACGGTCCTAAGGGGATTGGAGCTCTTGTTTTGGACTCAGAATTACCATTACTTCCTATTCAATGGGGTGGAGGACAAGAACAAGGTCTAAGACCAGGCACTCTGCCTGTGCCATTGATAGTAGGCTTCGCAAAGGCGGCGGAACTAGCTTTAAATGATTTAAATGACCGTCATTTCCGACTAAAGCAATTGCGAGAACAACTTTTGAATGGATTAAGGGAAAAGATCCCTGATTTGAAAATTAATGGCTCTACAGATAAACGCTTGTCTCATAACTTGAACATCACAATTCCTGGTGTTCTTGGTCATCAACTACATCAAAAATTACGTCCAGTAATTGCGTGTAGTAGTGGGTCTACATGTAGTAGAGGTAACCCTTCTCATGTGTTAAAAGCACTCGGAAGGAGTGCAGATGAGGCAAAAGCTTCTTTGAGGTTAAGCCTTGGTAGATACACTACATTTGATGAAATTAAAACAGCAATCGAGCTTATTAGTGAAGTTGTTCTTGAGTTAAGACAAGATTGATTAATGTCTTTTAAAAGGCTGAAATTACTGGAACAGCTTAGAAATGGCTTTGACCTATTGATAAGGATGACGAAGAGCTATTCGGAGTTTTGCACTTCTACTCCTTGGATTTCTTGAAAGTTCGGAAGAGCTAGCTACAAGCGGTTTGCGAGTCATTCTTTCTAGTCGATCATCATTAACGAAAGCCCTCTTTACGAGTCTGTCCTCAAGAGAATGAAAACTAATTACATTCAATACTCCTCCAGGTAGAAGCCAAGCTGGGGCTATTCCAAGAAATTGCTCAAGAACATTTAATTCATTATTGACTGCAATTCGTAGAGCTTGGAAGGTGCGTGTAGCTGGATGAATGCGACCCCGACGTTGATTAGGTGGGTAGCACCCGGCCACTGCATAGGCCAAGGTTGCTGTGCTCGTATATGGCCCTTGATTCAATAAATCTTTTTTTATACGACGTGCAATTCTTCTAGAAAGTTTTTCTTCACCATATTTGTAGATGATATTTGCGAGTTCTGTTTCATTTAATTTTTCAATCAATTCGGCTGCTGTCTCACCTTCTTCTTGATTCATTCGCATGTCTAGTGGCCCATCGATACGAAAACTAAACCCTCTAGCACCTATATCAAGTTGTGGGCTACTCACCCCAAGGTCAGCCAGTACAGCGATTGCCTTTTCTTGCGGAGAGAAATTTGCGAAGTTGCTTGCGACAATTTTTACTCTTTTTCCAAAACGACTTAATCGTTTTTGAGCGGCTTTTCTTGCGCTTGAGTCTTGGTCTAAGCCAATTGCATGAATATTTGGATGTGCTTCTAGCAACATTGCGCAATGTCCACCTCCACCAAGAGTTGCATCAATAATCAAACCTCCATCTAGGAGTTTGGTAGGGAGATTATTGATCGATTGCATTACATCATTTGCTAATACAGGCAAGTGATGAAAGTTCGAAGCGTTAACGGAAGATGGGTTTGGCATGACTTCTTCCTAAGATCACAGCATCGTCCTGTTTTTTTAGGCCCCATGACGCAACTTGAAACGCGTACGGAGCCAATGGTGGTCAATTTTGGCCCCCATCATCCTTCGATGCATGGTGTATTGCGATTGGTAGTGACACTTGATGGTGAGGATGTTGTGGATTGTGAGCCGGTCATTGGATATCTCCATCGAGGCATGGAAAAAATTGCTGAGAACAGAACAAATGTGATGTTTGTCCCTTATGTAAGTCGTATGGATTATGCCGCTGGAATGTTTTATGAAGCGATAGTTGTTAATGCTCCAGAACGATTGGCCAATATTTCTGTTCCAAAGCGTGCAAGTTATATCCGTGTTCTGATGCTGGAACTTAATCGAATTGCTAATCATTTACTTTGGCTTGGGCCTTTTTTAGCTGATGTCGGTGCTCAGACACCTTTCTTTTATATTTTTCGAGAGCGTGAAATGATTTATGACTTGTGGGAAGCTGCCACTGGACAGCGTTTGATTAATAATAATTATTTCCGGATTG
>QCFB01000022.1 GCA_003280345.1 Prochlorococcus sp. AG-363-A16 | reverse complement strand
GTAGCCTTTTTTACAGCTGTTCATTAGGACTACGACACTCATGGTTCCAAACCTCCGCATGGGACCTGGGCATATTTGATCAAGCGACATATCTCATAGCTCAAGGACTGCCCGCAAAAAGTAGTTTGCTGGGATTTCACATACTTGGCGATCATGGTGCTCTTGTTATCTATCCACTTGCTTGGGCCTCAAAACTCTTCCCTTCAGTATTTTTCTTATTTTTCATACAGGGTATTGCACTAGCTAGTGGAGTTTTTCCATTGGCTCGGTTGGCTCAGGATCGAGGACTTACATCATTTGCCAAAGCAACAAGCCTTAGTGTATTTCTTCTTTATCCAGTAATATTTAATACTGCAATCTTTGACTTCCATCCTGAAGTCATTGCTGTTCCTCTCATCATAGAAGCTTTAGTCCAAATCAACAATAAAGCATCAAGAAATCCAATAAGAATATATCTATTTCTTCTTTTAGCGCTCACCTGCAAAGTTAGTATTAGCTTTTTAGTTTTTGGTATTGGAGTCTGGCTAAGTAGTAATAATCGCAAGAGACTTGGAATAGGATTAATTACGCTTAGCCTCATATGGCTAAGCTTTATGGGTGGATGGTTAATACCTAAATTTGGTGGAGAAGAAGCAAATCTCATAAGACATCTAGGCAAATTTGGAGTTAGCAATGGTACTGACTTAAATATCGAAGCCTGGCCTTCATTACTAGTGCAGTTAATAAAGCAATTCTTTTCAATTGCGAATGCAGAATATATCTTTTTGCTTTTACTTCCCGTAACTTATCTTCTAATGCATATAGAGCGTAAAAAAATATTTTTAAATTTAACTCCCTTTGCACCTTTAATGTTACTAAATCTTATCGCAGCAGAACCAGCTTTAAAAGACCTTGTGCATCATTACTCACTTTTTTTAGTGCCTTTAATAACTATTGAGGTACTAAAAACTCTTGCTCCTGGAAAAAACGGTCGACAAGGTTATCCATCATGGATGCAAAGCAATGTATCGAAGATAATCCTGGTATGGGCTGTAATCACTTTTATCTTATTATCAAGATTAACTTTCTTTTTTGGGCCATTTCAAACACGTGTGGATGCGTCTCAAGACCGAAAAGAGGCAATGGCTCTCATTAATCCAGATGCAGCATTACTAACAAGCAGCGATCTAGTTCCACATCTGTCTCGTCGAAAAATTATTGGAATGACAAATAAAGAGCAATTAAGTCAGTTAAATCTCTATGATCAGATTTTGCTAGATATGGCCCATCCAGGGTGGCAGTCATCAGAAGCTCTTGTGCTCTTCATGGATAATCAATTAACTAATGACTTAAACTGGAGAGAAACCTATCGCAAAGGGGATGTTGTACTTTATGAAAAGTTAAAAAAATAAATGATTATCGAGATATGCTATCTAGCAAAAAAAACTGCTCTTACAAAAAGGTTAAATCGACTGATGATTAACAGGCAAGATTCAACATAAGCTGAATTCTTTAGATTGCTATTAAACATTTTATATTTATCATTATGAAAATTCCATTTCTTAGTCAGAAAAATAACAGCTCAATTATAAAAAGAATGGAAGCCTATAACAATAAATCAGAAATTTCAAAAAAGCTAATTAACGAAATCAATAGAATTGACAATCAAATTAAGTCTATAACTCAAAGCTTAATAGATGCACAAGCAGTCTCAATTAGATCCGCCCTGTCTTCTAATAACAATTGGTACGTAAACCTACAAAAAAAATGGTTCGGAGGAGTGATCCAACATTCACTCTCTTGGCATCGTGATGAACTCATCTTTCTTTATAAAGAGAGAAGCAAATTGCAAAAAGAGCTTGATAAGCTTAATGGTAAGCTATGGACCAAAAGAATAACAAGATGGGCACTTATTTTATTACTATTAATAGTCTCACTATTCATATTCTGGATAATCTTAATGGGTTTCATCACAGCTATATATCTTCTTCCCATCTGGGGATCTATTCTATTAGCATATATCTTACTCAAGGGTAGATCAATACAGCGTTTTTAATGAGAGAGGTTATGGTTACTATCAGTTAATCTTTAAGCAATTAATTCTTCTAGCTCACAATAAATACGAATAACAATCTTCTTTAAAAGATGGCAAATTAGAAGTAATGAATTATAATTTAATCAAAGCTTGTTGGTGGTTTCTGTTCAGGAATTAATTTTTTCTTTGCCTTTTTTTCATCAATTGGTAATGGTGTTAACACATCACCAGTCCAAGTCTGTAAATCTTTCTGAAAATTCTTCCAACCACTTTGATTAGCACTATATCCAGGCCTAAAGGAAATTCGAGTCGATTTTTTTAATCCATTCAATGCAGTATATGAAATAGTGAAATCTCTATCATATTGGCTATGAAAACAACTGATTAACATCGGCATAAGAATGAATCTCTGGCGGCACTCAGTGGATTTAACGAACCCTTGAAATTGAGTTCTGCTTATTGAAAATACATCACTTATAACTAAATTTCCATCTAAAAATTTGACTGAGCATTCATCTAGGTCCAAACCACATCTAGCGATATGCAAAGTTTCTGATGTAAAGTCACTTTGTGGACTAATAACTCTTTTCTCTTCAGAGCGAAAAATCAACATAAGAAGCCATGTTGTTGCAGTTATACTTGTAACAATGACCGTAATACAAGCTGCACGGATAAAAGTTTTAGTTGTGGAATCCATCAGTATTCTCAAGAGTTTTGAATTTGATTATGAAATTTTCAATGTTGAAAATCATATTTTCTCAAATATTTTGATGGTAAAAATCTAAAAGTCATAAGATCCAATTCTCTAGTCAACATTAGTGCATAAATTCAAGTAATTCTAAAAGCTTTGTAGATTGTTAATCGCTAGGAATAAACTATAACCTTTCGATTTTAAATTGAGTTAATTCTCAGAACTTTCATTATAATACTTATCAACACCAAATCGTCTCCAAGTAAATTTAGCCGATTTAGGTGCAAACACTATTGCAGTAAGAATAATAAGCAGGGAAACCCAAGCAAATCCTAAATTAAATAATTTCCAAGCTAAAAATATTGACAAAGTAATCTGAGCTAAGCCAAAAAAAGTAAAAGCAGTTCCTCTTGGATAACGCAAGGCCTTATATATAAGCACAGTGGTCAAGCCAAGTGTAAAAAATGAAGGGAGTGCCTTTCCTATAGTTATCACCCAATGATCAAAAAGAATGGGGAAGCCAATTTGCAGACACAATAGGCATACAATCATGCCAACAATTGCTGCTTTGCGAGGCATAGTGTTTGCACATGCTTAGTTGATACTATTTTTCCATAAGAACGTTTTCTTAATAGGAAAAATCACATTTAGTTCATCAAATTTCTTCTTTGCTTAAATCGGTCTCATCAGACAAGTCTTTAACTAAATGAATATTTTCCTCAAAGGCAAGCAAACCCTTTATTTCCAGTGCATCAACTAAGTATTTATTAAATTTCAAATCAAATATTTTCTTTGATTTTGGTGCCAACGAAGAAGCTTGTGATCTCTCGAATCAATCGAGGCAGCATAGCGCTAGCTCCTTCCTAAAGGCTATATACAAAACAGCCTCTGGTTCCGGAACTAAAGGCGATTTGTAAGCAGCGCCTAGCAATAGAGGTGATCCTCATTGACGGCCAGTAGAAAATAATCCAAACCTTTTGCTTACTATGAACCTGATGATTCAGTTGAGGTTGCATTGATTGCCAAAAGAAGCAGTCAGCATTGACAAAGCTTGACAACCTGAGAATTGAATTGGGCCACTTATAAATTCTGGACGCATCTCAGCATAAATTAGTTTATTGCCCTGTAAGTTCTTGAGAATTATTTGAAAATCAAAGTTGAATCTCGACCTACTAGCTATTGTTCTGTCTGCATTATTGGCACTAGGTGGCATCCAAGTGCTTGTCTCAAGCTTTGATGATGATGACGATGACCAAGGCGGTGGCACAGGATCCCCTATTTATTCTCCTGGTTTCGCAACTAATCCTGCATAGTCACCAACAGCAAAAGATAGTTGCTGGCAAGACAACAAGTAAAGTGAAGGGACTCTATTTGGCTTTAACCATTTAAACAAGTTGTGTGCAATTTGTCAGAGATTTGATTTAAGTTATGTAAGCAGCATTAATGCAGTTATAGTAATCAAAAATCAAGTATATCAATACATCTCAAGGAAGAAATTAGTGTTTTATTTAAACTAATAATCGCCCTAATCAATTGCAGCACAATGGATCTTAACTACGTTGTGTAATCGGCATTTATACGGACATATTGATCAGACAAATCACAACCCCAAGCCAAAGCATGACCTAAACCATTCCCTATGACTAAGCGAACATTTACGCAATCATCTACAAGATAATCTCCATCAATTCGCTTCTTTATATATGCAGATACAACATCCTCCTCAAATATTTGAGGTTCACCGCGCTGCATTAACTGATATGGTCCAATCCAAAGTGACAGATTCTCTGGAAGAAAAGCTACCCCTGCTCTAGCTGCTGCTGCAATTATTCGACCCCAATTAGGGTCTCCTCCATGCAAAGCTGTCTTTACAAGGGATGATCCACAAATCGTACGCGCAACTTTTCGTGCATCAAAAGCAGAATCGGCACCTTGAACATTCACCTCTAACAAACATGTAGCGCCCTCACCATCTCGTGCTATCGCCTTTGCTAAATATTGCATCACTGCTGTTAAACCAATTTCTAAATCATCCAAGTACTTTTTATCCAAAGATTCACCTGCACTAAATGCCAACAATGAATCATTAGTGCTTGTGTCGCCATCCACAGTGATTGCATTAAAAGAACGGTCAACCGCTCGACTGATCATTTCCTGCCATAAATCAGCAGGGATTCCAACATCACAACTTAAAAATCCCAACATCGTTGCCATATCAGGATGAATCATCCCTGATCCTTTCGCCATACCTCCTATACGTACACGCTGGCCGCCCAAATATGTCTCATATGCAATTTGTTTATGAATCAAATCAGTTGTCATAATTGCCTTTGCCGCTGATTCATCACCATCAGGACTAAGCCCCTCTATTAATGGATTTATACCTTCCAAGAGATTCTGCATAAGAATTGGAACCCCAATTACCCCCGTAGAACAAATCAGCACCTCCTCTCTCGCAAGTCGCAGACTTTCAGCAATAGCGTCAGTGGCTTCTAAACTATCTAATAAAGCTTGCTCACCAATACAAGCATTTGCTTGACCAGAATTAATCAAAACAGCCCGTACCTTGCCAGCTCTAGCCTTAAGTCGATCTATACATAGATCAACACAAGAAGCCCTAACCAAAGATTGAGTAAAAGTTCCAGCACAAACTGCACCTTCAGGCGCAAGCAACAAAGCAAGATCAAGCTTGCCAGAAGCTTTTAATCCTGCTTTTATGCCAGATGCCTTAAATCCTATGGGACGAGTTATCCCACCTGGAATGGGTGACCATGTAGGAGAAGCCGAAGGGCTCAATTTCTTAAAAAATTTACACTCATCCTTATCCTGCGGCATGAACGCGAAACTTCAAAATCCAATTTCATTACCACGCTGGAATGGATCCCAAAGACGTATTGGAATTACAGGAGGAATTGCTAGTGGGAAAAGCAGTGTTGGTAATTTTCTAAAAAAAACTAAAAACTGGCCAATCCTTGATGCAGATGTGTACTCACATGAAGCACTTGCGCCTGGAGGAATTACTAGCGAAGCTGTACTAAAACGTTATGGAGAGAGAGTTATTGATAAACAAAAAAGAAATGTAAATAGCATAGATCGATCAAAATTAGGCCATATTATCTTTGCCAATAAAGATGAGCGCCAATGGCTTGAATCTCTTTTACATCCAATAATTAAAACTCGACTATTAGAAGCTCTTGAAACACATAAAAATGATCCAACAATAGTCTTAATTATACCTCTTCTATTTGAAAAACAATTAACAGGAATTTGCAGTGAGATTTGGCTAATTAATTGCACAATTAATCAACAATATCAAAGATTAATGGAAAGAGATTGCATTAGCAAAGAGGAAGCAAAGAGAAAAATTAATTCTCAATGGTCATTAAAACAAAAAACTCAACTTGCAGATATCATTATAAATAACTCTAATGGCCTAGAAAGCTGGGTCAAAGATATTGAGGAATTAATTTAGTTAAATTAATCTGATAATTTCTTAATTAAAATCTTATTTACTAGCTTAGGATCAGCCTTTCCACTAGTTTTCTTCATTAATTGGCCAACGAAAAATCCTTGGAGTTTTTTCTTTCCGGCGCGAAATGCTTCTACCTCATTTGGATGATCTTTTAAAAGCTCATCAATAATTTCAGTTATTACCTCTGGATCACTAATCATTCCTAGTCCTCGATCCGCAACTATCTTCTGTGGTGAGCCGCCATGAGCAAGTAATTCTGGCAAGATTTCCTTCGCAATCTTTCCACTTATCTTGCCATCATTAATCATATTAATCATTTCAGCTAACTGTTTTGGTTTAAATGGCAAATCCACAAAACTCTGTCGTGTCGATTTTAAATAGGCTGCAATGTCTCCTGTAATCCAATTAGACCCAGACTTTGCATCAGCTCCTGAAGAGACAACTTCTTCAAAGTAATAAGCCATCGAATATTCATCAGTTAAAACTCGAGCATCATAAGCAGATAAACCTAACTCCTCTATATAACGAGTTCTTTTGGCAGCAGGCAATTCAGGTAATTCTGCTCGCCAAGATTCTCGAAGTTCTTTACTAACTTCAATAGGGCCTAAATCTGGATCAGGAAAATAACGATAATCACTACTACCTTCCTTGGAACGCATGCTCTTTGTTAATTGCTTGCTTTCATCCCAAAGACGTGTTTCCTGAACAACTAATTCGGCATTCTCATATGCATTAATCTGACGCTGAATTTCATATTCACAAGCTTTTTGAATAGCTGAAAATGAATTCATATTTTTAATCTCAACCTTTGTACCAAATGGAGCATTTGGTCCTTGTCTAACCGAAATATTGACATCACAACGCAGTGAGCCTTCCTGCATGTTGCCATCAGATACTCCTAAATACCTCATGATCCTTCGAATCTCTGCAGCATATTCAGCAGCTTCTCTCCCAGTTCGCAAATCAGGCTTACTCACAATTTCAGCCAAAGCCACGCCAGCTCGGTTGTAATCAACCAAGGAATGAGTTGAGCCTGCAAGTCGATCACTACCTGCATGTACCAACTTTCCTGCATCCTCCTCCATATGAAGACGTTCTATACCAACTTTTTTGGTATATGTCTCCTTGCCCTTTTCAGCAACTTCCACATCAATCCAACCATCTTCAGCAATTGGTTCATCAAATTGAGAAATCTGATAATTCTTTGGGAGATCAGGGTAAAAATATTGCTTTCTATCAAACTTGCTTTGCTCAGCAATATTCAAGTTCAATGCCAAGGCCGCTTTTACCGCATATTGAAGAACTTTCTGATTCAAGACTGGCAAAGTACCTGGCAAACCACAAACAATTGGATCTATATGTGTGTTCGGCTCATCTCCAAAAGTGGTAGATGCTGCAGTAAATATTTTGCTGTTGGTACCCAACTGAACATGGGTCTCCAAACCAATCACAGCTTCCCAAGTAAGGTCAGATTCTGACATCTAAATCTCGATAGATTCACAAATCCTATGGAACAGCCTGTCAAGCATGGTCCTCAAGTTCATCTAAAACACTAAATGTCAATCAACCCCCCCCCCAGAGAATAACTTTGTCCAACTCAGAACCATTGCAAATCCTAGGAGGAGGGCTCATAGGTCTTGCTTTGGCTCATGAATTGGCCAGGAATGGACGCAGAGTTCAGGTCTTAAGTCGTCGAAGAAACGAAGCTGCAGGGTTCGTAGCCGCAGGCATGCTCGCCCCACATGCTGAAGGTCTACAAAAACACCTTCTCAAATTGGGGCAAATAAGTCTCCATCGCATCCCTGAATGGGTTAGAAAAATTGAAACTGATAGCGGGATTAATTGTGGTCTTAGAAACTGCGGAATAGTCGTCCCTTTTCAAACTGAGGCAGAGAGAAATGCTTATCCAACAGCTCCTTTCGGCAAAGCATTAAGTCGAAAAGCTTTAGAAAAAGAGATTCCTGGTATCAACAAAAATTGGACAACAGCATTGCTTTTTAAACAAGACGGACAAATTGATAATCGAAGACGGCTAATGCGAGCGCTTGAAAAAGCTTGTTTTGAATTGGGAGTGCACTTTCAAGAAGGCGTAGAAGTTTTAGAGCTAATTCACAACAACCAAATTTTTCAAGGCGTAATAGCTCAAAACGCACAAGGAGAAAAACAAATGTTGGCAAGTAAAGAAGCCGTTCTATGCAGTGGTGCTTGGAGCAAACAGATTCTTAAAACAATTCCAATTTTTCCAGTAAAAGGAGAAATGTTGTCACTGCAAGGACCAAAAGATGCGTTGCAAAGAGTTCTATTTGGAAGGGGCACCTATCTAGTGCCAAGAGAAGATGGTCTAATCGTTGTTGGTGCAACTAGTGAGATTGATGCGGGGTTTAACGAAGGGTTAACTCCCTCCGGTCAGCGCAAGCTTCATGCAGGAATAAGTGCCCTTTTACCGAAAGCAAATGAATGGCCACAAATGGAGCGATGGTGGGGCTTTAGACCATGTACCCCTGATGAAGGACCATTGTTAGGGCCCTCGGAATTACAAGGTTTATGGCTAGCAACAGGGCATCATCGTAATGGAGTGCTATTAGCAGCAATAACTGCCGAGCTCATAGCTAAATGTATTTGTCAAATTCCTCTAAAAAACGAAGAAAATGAATTACTAATAAATTTCAAATGGAATCGATTTAACAAATAAAACTTTAATGAGATATAACCACTACTCTAAAAAATCAACTTTCAACTCGCCAAGACTGATCAGAAGGAGTCCATTCACTGAGTTCTTCGGAATTAAACCAAAGACTTATTTCAAAAGCTGCTGTATCAGGTCCATCTGATCCATGAATCACATTCCTACCAATATTGATAGCTAAATCACCACGAATAGTTCCTGGCTCTGCTTCTAAAGGTTTGGTTGCTCCGATCAGTTTACGTGCACTAGAAATGACACCGTCACCCTCCCAAACCATTGCAACTACAGGACCACTAGTTATGAAATCAACCAAGCCACTAAAAAAAGGACGCTCACGATGCACGCCATAATGCTTTTCTGCTAACTCCCTAGTGGGAACAAGTTGCTTCAAACCAATTAACTTGAAACCTTTATGTTCAAAACGAATAAGAATTTCTCCGATTAGGCCCCTTTGAACCCCATCAGGCTTAATTGCAACAAAAGTACGTTCCACAGTCATGAAAATCAAAAAATCAGTATGAAGCCATCGTCATAGGCAGACCGGCCTCTTGGCAAGTAAAGCCATGGCATGAAGTTGAACCATCTTGGAATTTCTTTAATGATCTTAGAGTCAATCAACTTTTGATCAAAAAACACCGCTCTTTAGGCCTTGATACAAGCCAACGATTTCCAACCCAAAAGAAACACTTGGACCCTGCAAGACAGTGCAGTTTTGTATGGCCTAAAAAACTGGGGAGATGATTACTTCTCTATCAACGAGCAAGGCAATATCGCTGTAAATCCTCAAGGGAAGCAAGGTGCAAGTCTTGATTTAATGGATCTAGTAAAAGAGCTAGAAGGAAGAAACCTCAAACTACCATTACTTATTCGCTTTGACGACATCCTTGAAGACAGACTCGAAAAGCTCCACAAAGCATTTGAAAAAGCAATTAAGCATTACAAATACAAAGGGCATTACAAAGGTGTGTTTCCTGTGAAATGCAATCAACAGCGACACGTTGTCGAAGAATTAATGAGATGTGGAAAGCGTTGGAATTTTGGTCTTGAAGCTGGTAGCAAAGCAGAGCTTCTAATAGCACTGTCTCTTATTGACAATGAAAAAGCATTGCTGATTTGCAATGGGTATAAAGATAAGCGGTATATAGAGACTGCAATTCTTGCTCGTCAGCTTGGACGACAACCAGTTATAGTTATTGAAGAACCTGATGAAGTTGAACGGATAATCGCCGCAAGCGATGAACTTGGAGCCTCGCCAATAATTGGGATCAGAGCCAAGTTATCAAGTCGTAGTAGTGGTCGTTGGGGCAACTCGATAGGTGAACAAGCCAAGTTCGGCCTATCAATACCAGAAATCCTGACCTGTGTAGATAAGTTACGTGCAGCTAATCTACTGACTGATTTACAACTACTTCACTTTCATATTGGTAGTCAAATCAATGATATCGGCATTCTCAAAGATGCCTTGCAAGAAGCCAGTCAAATCTACGTTGAATTAAATCATCTTGGCGCATCGATGGGATACCTTGACGTAGGCGGTGGACTAGGCATCGACTATGACGGTAGTCGGACTGCTACACCTGCTTCAGCTAACTACTCTCTTCAAAACTATGCCAATGATGTAGTCGCCACCGTTCAAGAATGTTGCGAGTCAAATTGCATCTCGATGCCTACTTTAATTAGTGAAAGTGGACGAGCTATTGTCAGTCACTTCTCAGTTTTAATATTCAATATTCTAGGCACTAGCGTCGTTCCTTCTGCAATACCACCAATACAAAAAGAAGAATGTTTAACTGTTCGCAACTTACGAGACACATTAAAATACATACAAAAGATCAATAAGAAGTCTCAAGTAGATCCCTCCGAATTACAAGAAGCATGGAATGACGCAATTAAATTCAAGGATGATGCACTCACAGCATTCCGTCTTGGATATTTAAGCTTGCGTGAACGAGCAATCGCTGAACAACTTACCTGGGCATGTGCAAAAGCATTAGTGGAGGGATTACCACTCAATGATTTTTTACCAAAAGAATTACACACATTACAGTCGACTCTTTCAGCAACCTATTACGCCAATCTCTCTATCTTCCGATCAGCACCAGATACCTGGGCAATCCAGCAACTTTTCCCAGTTATGCCAATTCATCGATTAACAGAGCAACCAAAACAACTCGGTCATTTTGCCGATCTCACATGCGATTCTGATGGCAAGCTTTCAAGATTTATAGACAATGGGCAAGTAAAGTCTCTTCTTGAGCTTCACAAAATAAAACCAGGAGAAAAATACGTAATAGGAATGTTCCTGGGAGGGGCCTATCAAGAAGTGATGGGAAATCTACATAACTTGTTTGGTCGCACAAATGCTGTACATGTCCGCTTGGCTCCTGAAAGCGGTTACAAGTTGAATCATGTGGTACGTGGCAATACCAAATCAGATGTTCTGGAAGCGACTGAACATGATCCAGAACTCCTATTGGAAAAACTACGAGTAGCAAGTGAACAGGCTATTCAAAAAGGCAATTTAAAAATTAGTGACGCCAGACGCCTAATGGATCATCTTGAAACAAGCCTTCGACAAAGCACTTATCTACATAAATAAGTCATCATGATAAAGCTGAAAAAATCTCTTCTCGTGCAAGGTCTAGTGCAGAATCAATTTCTTTAGCATTTCTGCCACCAGCTTGAGCCAAGTTAGGCCTACCTCCCCCTCCTCCTCCACAAAGCTTGGCTATACGACCAACAACTTTGCCTGCATGCAAGCCACTAGCTACAACATCTGAGCCAAATGCAGCTACAAAAGTAACTTTTGTATAATCGTCAAGATTAGGAAGACCACCTAGCACTACTGCTGAAGAATTACCTAATCGCTCAACTAAACATTTAGCCGCATTTTGAAGTGCAACTCCGTCAACTCCATCAAGACGTTTAATTAAAAGTTGACTGCTTCCTTCAAAAATTACTTCATTGGTCAATGATAAAACTTTTAATTTTGCAAGTTCCTCATTGGCAATCGCAAGTGCCTTACTAGCAAGTTTAACTTCATTATTTAAAGCAACCACACGATCCACAATCTCATTTGATTGCGCCTTAAAGAACTCACTAAGCTGTTTAACTACTGAATCTCTCTCATTTAAATAATCAACAACTCCAAGGCCTGAAATTGCTTCAATACGACGAATCCCTGACGCAATTCCACTCTCAGAAACTATCTTAAAAACCCCTATCTCTGCTGTATTCGAAACATGGGTTCCTCCACAAAGCTCTATAGATACACCTGGTACATCAACAACTCGAACAATCTCCCCATATTTCTCACCAAACATTGCAATAGCTCCTGCTGACTTGGCTTCTTCAATAGCCATCTCTCGTATTTGCAAAGTATGGGACTCTGAGATCCAACCATTAATCAAAGTTTCGATTTGCTCGATTTCTCTAGGTGTAACAGGGCGAGGAGAATGAAAATCAAAGCGTAATCGATCAAAATCAACTAAAGATCCTGCTTGGGAAATGCCTGCATCAACAACTTGTTTAAGGGCCGATTGTAAAAGGTGAGTCGCAGTATGGTTTGCCTGAGCTCTGCGACGACAAATACTATGGACTCGGCCATGTAAGACATCGCCTACTTTCAATATTCCGTGTTTAATTCGTCCGCTATGAACAAAAATATTCCTGTTTCTAGTTACGGTCCGAATGTCAACTAAAAGGCTATCAGCATCCAAATTAGTACTAATAAGAACACCACTATCTCCAACTTGACCACCACCCTCTCCATAAAAAGGAGTGGCGTCAAGAATCACTTGTACTTTGTCTCCAGGCGACGCCTGTTGCCCAAGTTCGCCATTTACTACAAGTGCTTGAACACAGCATTCATGCTCTAAAGCTTTATAACCAAGAAAGCTCGTTTCTTTATATGCACCAGCAATCTCATCTATTGAATCTTGCAATGTTAAGTCAATACTGACTTTCGCAGCTTTTGCTCGTTGACGTTGCTCTTCCATAGCCTTATCAAAGCCCTTGCCATCAACACTGAGACCATGCTCATTAGCAATCTCCTGAGTAAGATCTAATGGGAATCCAAAAGTGTCATAAAGTTCAAAAGCTTGTTCACCACTAATTTCTTTTGGATTACGTGCCAACAAGTCAGTCAATAATTTCTCGCCACGTTCAAGTGTTTCTAAAAAGCGTGCTTCCTCTCTTTGAAGTTCTTGCAAAATCATCTCACGACGTTCTAATAGTTGGGGAAAAGATGATTGCATCAATTGAATAGCCTTCTCACCCATCTCAACAACAAAAGGTTTCACGATTCCAATAAGTCGGCCATGTCTAATAATTCGACGTAACAAACGCCGTAAGACATATCCACGACCCAGATTACTAGCAGTTACACCATCACAAATCAATTGCGTAACAGCACGACTATGATCGCCAATAATCTTGAGAGATATTTTTATATTTTCGTCAACATTTTGGTAGTCAAGTTCGGCTAAAGACGACGCCTTTTGCAACAATGGATAAATCAGATCCGTCTCATAATTATTAGAAACCCCTTGCAAAATTTGAGCCATTCTTTCTAATCCAAGGCCAGTATCTATATTGCAATTCTCAAGTGGTGTCAGTGTCCCTTGAGAGTCACGGTTGTATTGCATAAAAACAAGGTTGTAAAATTCAATGAATCGAATATCATCCTCAAGATCAATACCCTTATCACCTAACTCAGGCTTGAAGTCATAATAGATCTCTGAGCAAGGACCACAAGGGCCTGTAGGGCCAGAAGCCCAAAAATTATCTGCTTCATCCATACGGATAATCCGATGAGGTGATACACCAACTACATCACGCCAAATTTCCTCTGCTTCATCATCTTCACGGAAAACACTTACAACCAAATGCTTCGGATCTAGTCCAAAAACAACTGTACTGAGTTCCCATGCCCATTCAATTGCTTCCTTTTTGAAATAGTCGCCAAAGGAAAAATTGCCAAGCATCTCAAAAAATGTGTGATGTCTAGCAGTACGTCCGACATTTTCAATATCATTGGTTCGAATGCATTTCTGACTACTAGTAGCCCTAGCGGCTGGACGTTGCTGTTGTCCAAGAAAAACTGGCTTAAAAGGCAACATGCCAGCAATTGTGAGTAAAACCGTTGGATCATCAGGAACCAACGAAGAGCTCTCAATCACCTTATGCTCACGATCAGCAAAGAACCTCAAAAAAGCACTACGAATCTCTTCCCCAGTCCGAGGGCTAGAAGTGGTAAAACGAGACGGTCGTTCAACGTTCATGACGAAATGGGGCTTGGCGGTAAGTTCCCATATCCACAAATCACCTTTGAGGACATTCGATAACTCATCATCCCATCTAATTCCAACTACAAAATTCCAATAGGGTCTGGGTATGACTTGAAAGAGTACTGCTTGAAAGAATTGATGCAATTCTGCAATGAATTCTATTGGCAGTGGATATGTCCTTCAAAAAGGCTGTCCTCAAAGGTTTTATAGCCTAAATGTTGTGTTTTTCGTGAAATGAAGTCACTAAAAAAACTTCAACGAAATGGCGAACCAGTCTATGAACTGCCATTATTGGTAATGGAATCTCTCTGATCGTTGCTGCTGCTACTGCTGGGCAGCACACTCCAAATTGAAGGGACCCAAACCATGTCTTCCGCGTCGCGGCCATGAGCCTGCTGCACGCTACTTGGCTTCCAGCCATTCGAACTCCGACCAGTTCAGGTCGCCCAGCATTACTTATCTGGGCAGACGCATGGCGAGTTGCAACTCCGGCAGGTCCAGGAGCTACGCCAGCAATACATCCGTTCACACTTAATCCCGAAGATTTACGTGCATGGCTAAGCGAGAAAAATCTACTTCCTAATGGAATTATCGATGCAACAGCATGCCTAACTCTTCCTAGTAGATCTGTTAAGTGCAAAAGCAAGGCCAAGCATTCTGTCGAAAAATCAACAGAGTCAGGAAAAAGCAGATCAAATTGGACTGGGCTGCCATTACAAGCAGGCGAACCTATCCCAAAACATTGTGAATGGTGGCCCTGGCAAGTCCAAGGTCTAGCAGTGGAGCCAAGTGCAGCCACAGCATGGCTTTCTAACTTACCTCTCTCTGGATCCCATCCTGATTTAGGTGATGAACTCCGATGGTGGAGTCATTTACAGCGTTGGGCCCTAAGTCTTGTTACTCGAGAGCGATGGCTACCACAAGTTGAACTAAGCAAAGGTGAAGGCTACCCACATAGAGCACGTTGGGTACCATTGCTCAATCGCGAAGATGACCGACGTCGATTAGAAGAACTAGCTGCTCAACTACCTTTAGTGGCGACCTGTGCCCTTCCATGGAGAGAACCTACTGGTAAAAGAAGTAATCGCACAACCCGACTTAGACCTGAAGCAATGCAAGCCGCTAACCCAGTTGCTTCTTGCCGACCACGTAGTGGGCGACTTCGAGTAGCTAATCTTCTTGAAGATCTTGTAGATGCACAACTAAGACAAGGGTTTGAGCCTAATACACAAGCTCTAGATCCTTTGCTTGCTGCATGGCAAGAAGCCCTTGGATCTGAAACAGGCATATTAACTCTTTCAGATGAAGAAGCAGAGCGGTTAGCAACCGCTAGTAATCACTGGAAAGAAGGTGTCACTGGAAACGTTGCCGCTGCAAGAGCTTGTCTTGAATTGTTCACACCTCCAGAAAATGAAGATCTATGGACACTGCGTTTTGCCCTTCAAGCCGAAGCAGATCCCACTCTCAAAGTACCAGCTGCCACAGCATGGGCAACAGGCTCTCAAATTCTCCAACTTGGTGAAGTTCAAGTTGAGCACCCTGGTGAAGTTCTCTTAGAAGGATTAGGTAGAGCTCTCACTGTGTTTGAGCCAATTGCAAGAGGTCTCGATAGCCCAACACCTAAATCAATGCAGCTCACGCCAGCAGAAGCTTTTGTTCTTGTGCGCACAGCAGCAAATCAACTTCGTGATGTAGGAGTAGGAGTCGCACTCCCACCAAGTCTCTCCGGGGGACTAGCAAGCCGACTTGGTCTATCAATCAAAGCAGAGCTTTCAGCTACTTCCAGAGGGTTCACGTTAGGAGAAAGCCTTGATTGGAATTGGGAGTTAATGATTGGAGGAGTGACCTTAACGTTACGTGAACTAGAGCAACTTGCTGGGAAGCGCAGCCCATTAGTACACCACAAAGGTGTCTGGATCGAATTGCGTCCAAACGACTTGAAAAATGCAGAGAGATTTTGCAATGCAAATCCAAATATCAGCCTAGATGATGCGTTGAGATTAACTGCAACAGAAGGCGATACACTGATGAAACTTCCAGTGCATCGCTTAGAAGCAGGTCCAAGACTCCAAAGTGTTTTAGAGCAATACCACCAACAAAAAGCACCCGACCCTTTACCAGCTCCTGAAGGCTTCATTGGTCAATTAAGACCTTATCAAGAGCGCGGCTTAGGCTGGCTAGCATTTCTTAATAGGTTTGATCAAGGAGCTTGTCTAGCCGATGATATGGGTCTTGGAAAAACCATCCAGCTACTTGCATTCCTGCAACATCTCAAAATTGAACAAGAACTCAAACGACCTGTTTTACTTATTGCACCAACATCAGTCCTAACTAATTGGAAAAGAGAAGCACTTTCTTTTACTCCTGAATTAAATGTCTACGAGCACTATGGTCCTAAACGGCCGTCATCCTCAACAAGTCTAAAGCAAGCAATACAGAGTATGGACTTAATTTTAACTAGCTATGGACTCATGCAAAGAGATAGTGAGATATTAAAAACAATTGACTGGCAAGGAGTAGTGATTGATGAAGCTCAAGCAATTAAAAACCCAAATGCGAAACAGAGTCAAGCAACCAGAGATATAGCAAAAGAAAGTAAAGGTAATCGTTTTCGCATTGCATTGACAGGGACACCTGTAGAAAACCGTGTTAGTGAGCTATGGGCATTGATGGACTTTCTTAATCCGAGAGTACTTGGAGAAGAAGATTTCTTTCGGCAACGCTACCGACTACCAATTGAACGATATGGAGACATGGCCTCATTAAAAGATTTAAAAGCACGTGTCAGTCCTTTTATTCTGCGAAGGCTCAAAACAGATAAAGCAATTATTTCAGACCTCCCTGAGAAAGTTGAGCTCAGTGAATGGGTTGGTCTAAGCAAAGAACAACAAAGTCTTTATAGAAAAACTGTTGAAGATACTCTTGATGCAATTGCACGGTCACCAAGAGGCCAACGACACGGGAAAGTACTTGGCCTCTTAACTCGCCTTAAACAAATCTGCAACCATCCCGCTCTTGCACTAAAAGAAAGCGATGTTGAAAAAGAGTTTGTCAACCGATCTGCAAAGCTTCAGAGACTCGAGGAAATTCTTGAAGAAGTTATAGAAGCTGGAGATAGAGCATTGCTGTTTACACAATTCGCTGAATGGGGCCATCTACTTCAATCTTATCTACAGCAAAAATGGGGCTTCGAAGTTCCATTTCTACATGGAAGTACTACCAAACGTGACAGACAAGCCATGGTTGACCGCTTCCAAGAAGATCCTCGCGGTCCACAAATTTTCTTGCTTTCTCTAAAAGCAGGAGGTGTGGGGCTGAATCTCACACGTGCCAGCCACGTTTTTCATATAGATCGATGGTGGAATCCAGCAGTAGAAAATCAAGCTACAGATCGTGCATATCGCATTGGCCAATCAAAACGAGTAATGGTACACAAATTTATTACTAGCGGATCGGTTGAAGAAAAAATTGATCAAATGATTCGTGAAAAATCGCGACTTGCTGAAGACATAATAGGTTCAGGTGAAGAGTGGTTGGGCAATATGGGTGTTAGTGAGTTACGAGAGTTAGTGGCCTTAGAAGACAATTAATTAAACAAAGCCTATGACTAGTCCTCCCATTAACAACCCAGGAATAACTACTGCATTAAGTGAAGATGGACTTGGACAACAACCATGGTGGGTAGAGCAATGGATGGAACTAATTAATTCCTATAGATTTAAAAAGCGCCTAGCAAGAGCTTGGACTTACGCTAGAGAAGGCAATGTCACATCCATACGTTTTGAAGGGCGCAGGGTCCATGCAAGAGTACAAGGTACTGGGGAAGATCCTTACAAAGTAAAACTCTGGCTTGATGTTCTTAGCGATGAAGACTGGAGTTACGTTCTTGAGGCTCTAACACAAAAAGCGCGCTGGTCAGCGCAGTTACTTGCGGGCATCATGCCTGCAGATATAGAAAGAGCCTTTGCAGCAAGCGGTCGCCGATTATTTCCTTTTAAACTTCAAGAAGTGCGCAGCGAATGCAGCTGTCCTGACAAAGCTAATCCTTGTAAGCACATCAGCGCTATTTATTTTCTTATGGGGGATCGCTTTAGTGAAGATCCCTTTGTTCTTTTCCAATTACGAGGACGCACCAGAGCGAAACTTTTGTTGGATCTAGCCGAACAACGTAGAGCAGTACTCGCCAATCTTGCCAATGCTGCAAAGGTAGACGAAAACCATGATGAATTCAGCAGTTCGGCAATAAATAATGAAATAACTACTCAGCCCCACCCTGCAGTAGTTGACCCAAGTCTATGGTGGAAATATGAAGGCAACTTGAACGCAGATCTAGTAGTCATTACTCCAACTATGGACGGAGAGACAGGCATCCGATCAGCAGGTGACCTACCTCTTGCTGAAGAACCAAAATTCCCAGAAGCACGTCAAAAGTTCCTTAGTCACCTACATGAGCAAGGCCAAGTACTAGCACAACAAGCAATGCTCCAAGCCATGTCAACAGGTGAATAAAACTCCCTGGCTGTCACAAACAAGTCTGAGAGTCGTGCGTAGACTATTGCTCTCTTATGAAAATGCTTTTCATGAGCAACTACCAATTTTTAGTAAAATCTTAAATTCTGATTTGGAAAAAGGGAAAAAGTTGTTCGCCATGTCCAATCCTATAATCGCTCACAACTTCGAAGAAGATCCAGTTATTAACTACGTAAATGCTTCAGCACTACAACTTTGGGGTAGACGTTGGGATGAAATGATTAACATGCCATCCAGGCTTACAGCCCCAAGAGAAGAGCAAAAGAAGCGTAAACATGCATTAGGCCAATTAACTGAAACCAATGCAATTAAGGGGTACCAAGGCATAAGAATAAACAAGAAAGGAGAAAGATTTGCCATCAAAAATGCACGAATATGGACTCTTTGGAATGAAGCAGGTCAAGCATGTGGTCAAGCTGCAACTTTTGATTGCTGGTGGATGCTTTAAACCCAATATTTTCAGTTCATCAACAAAAACTAAATAAAGGAATCTAATTTTTATCAAACAAAATGCAGTTGGTTGATGATTTCACTAAAGATCGTAGATCCCCCGTAAGATCCGAATAAATCAGGAATAACATGCAACGTAGAAAGTTACTCGAGTCTAGCGCTACAGCTCTTACTGCAGCAGTTGGTGCCGGTGTATTAGGTGCTTGCACAATTAGGAAAGAAGACAGGCAAGGCTCCATTACTCTTCCAAAAGTTCGTTGGCGGATGGCTACAAGCTGGCCGATTTCATTAGACACAATCTACGGTGGTGCAGAAACAATTAGTCAACGAGTCAACTCTCTTAGTGGTGGAAATTTCCAAATCAAACCATATGCAGCGGGCGAACTGGTCCCCGGATTAGAAGTACTAGATGCAGTTCAAGCAGGTTCTGTCGAATGTGGTCATACAGCTAGTTACTACTACAAAGGGAAGAACCCCTCCTTCGCTTTTGGAACTTCCGTTCCATTTGGTCTCACCGCTCAACAACAAAATGCATGGCTCTACGAAGGAGGTGGGATAGAAGCAATAAATAAAATTTATGCTGATTTTGGAGTCATTAGTTTCCCTGCTGGTAATACAGGGGCTCAAATGGGTGGCTGGTTCAAACAAAAAATTCAAGGACTGAATTCTCTCCAAGGGTTAAAAATGCGCATACCCGGCCTTGGCGGAGAAGTAATGGCTGCACTAGGGGTCAATGTTCAAGTGCTTCCAGGTGGTGAAGTCTATTTAGCTCTTGATCGTGGAGCAATTGACGCAGCTGAATGGACTGGGCCATACGATGATGAAAAACTTGGTTTTGCAAGAGCGGCTCGCTTTTATTACTACCCAGGATGGTGGGAACCTGGACCAACTCTTAGTGCCTTAGTAAACAAACAAGCATGGGAAAAGCTACCAAGTGAATACAAAGCCATTTTCAACACAGCTTGCTACGAAGCAAACTTAACAATGTTGAGTCGATACGACACACGCAATGGTTCTGCATTGCAAAGGCTCATCAAAAACGGTACTGAGCTGGTCAAATATGAAGACGACATTCTCGCAGCAGCGAATGATGCAGCATTCCAACTTTATTCGGATATATCTACCAAAGACCAAGGTTTTCGACGGCTCTTTCAACAATGGGCAAGTTTTCGTGAAGAAGTCTCATCATGGAACAAAGTGAATGAGTTTTCTTTTTCGCGCTTCCAGTATGCAAAGAGATAACAATGGCAATGAAAAAGTGGCTAGCTCTTTCAAAGCATATAAACAATCTAAATAAAGCAGTGGCAAGAGTAGCTCGCTGGGCAGTATTGCTAATGCTGGGTTTAGGTTTCTGGAATGTCATAGGAAGATATTTAGGAGTTGCGATTGGCCAAAATCTCAGTTCAAACGGACTAATTGAGGGCCAGTGGTATCTATTCGACTTAATTTTCTTGCTTGGATTGGGCTGGACACTGCAACGCCAAGGTCATGTCCGAGTTGATGTTCTCCAAGGCAGATGGGGAAAAAGGCGTCAAGCAAAATATGAACTACTTGGAACAATATTCTTACTTCTACCATTTGCTCTCGGAGTAATGGCTATTTCAATTGAACCAGCTCTTCACTCCTTGATTATCAATGAAGCTTCTCCTGATCCGAACGGATTGCCAAGGTATTGGATAAAAGCGCTCATTCCCCTAGGCTTCCTTTTGCTAACTCTCCAAGGAATTTCAGAAGGAATTCAAAGAATTTCAGAACTCAAAGAGTCATCTTTTTCTAAACAAATTCAAGAAAAAGGTTCGGAAGGAGAACAGTCTTGATTGAGATTGAACTACTCGGCTATGTAATTAGCCTCGACCCAACATTAATACTTGGGCCTGGTATGTTTTTAGCCTTAGTTGTAGTGCTTTTAAGCGGATATCCAGTTGCCTTTTGCCTAGGTGGAGTTGCAGTGATTTTCTCAATCTTGGGAATGATTTTTGGTGAAATTGATCCCATTTTTGTGACAGCTCTTCCACAAAGAATTTTGGGAATAATGGCCAACTTCACCTTGCTCGCTATACCTGCTTTCATTTTCATGGGCGCGATGCTGGAAACATCTGGTATCGCAGAACGTCTACTCGAAAGTATGGGCCAACTTTTAGGAAGACTTCGTGGAGGACTTGCCCTCGCAGTTGTCTTGGTTGGTTCATTACTTGCGGCAACAACTGGAGTAGTAGCCGCAACAGTAACAACAATGGGACTTATCTCTCTCCCGGCAATGTTGCGAGCAGGCTATAACCCTTCTCTTGCGACAGGGGTAATTGCTGCCTCAGGAACACTCGGCCAGATCATTCCACCCAGCATTGTGTTAGTCGTGCTAGGTGATCAACTTGGAATCTCAGTTGGAGACTTATTTCTAGGCTCTCTAATTCCTGGAATACTTATGGCAAGCGTATTTGCTATTTATGTACTCCTAATTAGTTCACTCAAGCCGGAGCTGGCACCACATCAAAGTCAAATCGATCTAGGTCCAATTCAACTAACCAAGCTAATTCAAATCATGCTTCCACCTCTTGGTCTGATTTTAGTAGTACTAGGAAGTATCTTTTTCGGAATCGCAACCCCAACAGAAGCGGGAACCCTAGGCGCTATTGGCGCAATAACTCTTGCAGCAGCTTATGGAGGTTTCAGTCGCAAAACTCTCTCAAAAGTATGTGACGAGACACTAAGAACAACCTCCATGGTGATGGCCATTTTGCTTGGTTCAACAGCCTTTAGCTTGGTTTTTAGAGGAGTAGGTGGTGATGAACTTATCGCCAATCTTTTACTAAATCTTCCAGGAGGAAGAATCGGCTTCATGGCCTTCAGCATGTTAATTATTTTCTTCTTAGGCTTTTTCATTGACTTCTTTGAAATTGCATTCATTGCTGTCCCCCTTCTCCTTCCGGCAGCTCGCCAACTTCTTGGAGCAGATGCTCTTCTCTGGCTAGGTGTTGTAATAGGAGCAAATCTTCAAACATCTTTTCTTACACCTCCTTTTGGATTTGCTCTTTTTTATCTAAGAGGAGTAGCCCCTAAGTCAATTACAACTAAGGAAATCTATATGGGGGCACTACCTTTCGTGTTACTTCAAATTTTCGTTTTATGCCTAATAATTATTGCCCCTGGGCTTGTCAACTGGCTTCCCAATTTGTCATGGTCCTGAGCTAACAAGCCCAAATTGGTAAGTCTCCTTCTTAGAGTTTCAATCAAAGTAAGCAAATCCCATGGCAGCTATCAACTCAAGCGCCACGGTCCCTAACTCTCCAGAAATCTCCAGACTCTCCGTGCAATGCGAAGCCATTGCAACTGATACCTGCACAATTCGATCCTTAGATTGGGACAGAAGCCGTTTCGATATTGAATTCGGTCTCCGAAATGGCACTACATACAACAGCTTCCTGATCCAAGGTGCAAAAAAAGCATTAATAGACACAAGTCACATCAAATTTCAAAAAAGCTGGTTTGATGTACTCAAACATCAAATTAATCCAACAAAAATTGATTACTTAATCGTTAGCCATACAGAGCCTGATCACTCAGGGCTGATAAGCGATTTACTGAACCTAAACCCCAAGATCAAAATTATTGCTTCAAAGGTGGCAATACAATTTCTTGCAAACCAAGTTCACCGACCTTTTGAATCGATAGCAATCAAAACTGGCGATAAACTGGATTTAGGTACTAATCCATTAAGTGGGGTTCAGCACCATCTTGAATTTATTAGTGCACCCAATCTTCACTGGCCTGACACAATATTTTCTTACGATCATGGAACTGAAACTCTCTACACGTGTGATGCTTTCGGATTGCACTACTGTTCTAATGACGTCTTCGACAATAACCACAACGCAATCGCACCAGATTTTAGATTTTATTACGAATGTCTAATGGGACCAAATGCAAGAAGTGTCTTACAAGCCTTGAAACGCATAGATAAGCTGCCACCTATCAAGACAATTGCCGTAGGGCATGGTCCACTACTTAGATATCACCTAGACCTTTGGATCAACGACTATCGAAAATGGAGTAATGATCGAAGCAAAGGTGAACGATATGCGGCCGTTTGTTATCTCAGTCAATACGGATTCTGTGATCGACTTAGTCAAGCAATTGCCCATGGTATTGGTAAAGCAAATGCACAAGTACAGCTCATTGACCTGCGAGCTACCGATGCTCAAGAGCTCAGCAGCCTAATTAATGAAGCCCAAGCAGTAGTCGTACCTACTTGGCCGAGCAAATCAAATTCTGAGCTACAAAATTCTATTGGGATCCTTCTTGCAGCTTTAAACCAAAAGCAATTAATAGCTGTATATGACGCATTTGGAGGAAACGATGAACCTATTGATGCACTTGCAAATCAACTAAGAAGTCTTGGTCAAAAGGAAGCATTCTCACCATTAAGAGTTAAGCAAACACCTGATAGCAATACTTTTCAAGAGTTCGAAGAAGCGGGGACTGACCTTGGTCAACTATTAAATAAGAAAGAAAGTATTGCAACTATGAAAAGCATGGATAATGAGCTTGATAAAGCACTAGGCCGTATCACTGGTGGACTATACGTAGTTACAGCTAGCCAAAAAAAAGAGCACAGCAAACGAAGTAGTGCCATGATCGCAAGTTGGGTAAGTCAAGCTAGTTTTAACCCTCCAGGGTTAACAGTCGCTGTCGCAAAAGATCGAGCTATTGAAGCCTTAATGCAAGTTGGCGATCAATTTGTGATCAATGTCCTCAATGAAAACAACTATCAACCTTTATTACGGCATTTCCTGAAGAGATTTCCACCAGGAGCAGATCGCTTTTCAGGGATCAATATCTTGGAAAATGTGGCTAAAGGAGGCCCAGTCCTGGCAGATGCACTAGCATTTTTAGATTGCCGTGTAGAAAAAAGACTAGAAGGGCCAGATCACTGGATCATCTACGCAATTGTCGAGCAAGGAAATGTGGCAAATGCAGAAGCAAATACAGCTGTTCATTTTCGAAAAGTTGGTAACCACTACTAATGGATATGTCCTTACAAAAAAAAGCCACTGCATTGAACGAAATGAACGAAATGAAAGTAATAAGTATCCCTATCGAACAAGGTTGTATCAGCATAAGAGGCTTAAGTCCTAACCGTTTTAGATTTGAATCGGAATATGCCTTAGAAAAAGGCAGCACAGATAACAGCTTCCTATTCACAAATAGTGAAAATTCTGATGGCAATAATCAAGAAGCAATCCTCGTACATCCACCTGGAGCACTTTACTCAAAGGTATTTATGCCAGTCCTCGCCAAAGTATTACCTAAACCGGACAAGCTTAAAAAGCTAAGTGTTGTCATTGGTCATGTAAATCCCAACCGCGTAAATCTCCTCAAGCAATTAGCCGAGACTTATCCTGCACTTGAATTCGTAAGCTCAAACCCAGGAGCAAAATTATTACAAGAGCTTTGGACGCAAAGTAAACCAACAGAACCAAACCAAGAGAAAAACAATATTGCTATACACCCCCCTTTCCCAAAAGTAAATGTCATTAAACAAGAAACAAATCTAACAATCGGCCCTTACTATCAATTGAAATTGATCCCAGCGCCAACACCACGCTGGCCAGGAGGTCTACTTGCATTCGAAGAAAACCTTGGTCTATTAATGAGTGACAAGCTATTTGCCGCCCACATTTGCACAATGGATTGGGCCGAATCAAACAGGGCCAGCACTGAAGATGAGCGACGTCATTTCTATGACTGCTTAATGTCACCAATGCAGAGTCAAGTCTCTACTTTAGTCGAAAGATTAGAAGAATTAGATATCAGTATCATTGCTCCTGGACATGGGCCCGCAATAGAAACTAGTTGGCGTAGTTTACTCAACGACTATCGAACGTGGGGTGAAGGACAGCGACATTCCGAGCTAAAGGTTGTATTGTTATTTGCAAGTGCTTATGGCAACACAGCCACAATTGCTGATGCGTTAGCCAATGGAATAGGAAGAACAGGAGTTCAAGTTGAAATCCTTAATTGCGAATTCACTCCAACAAATGAACTTGTTACAGCAATTCGAGAAGCCGATGCATATCTAATAGGATCTCCAACTCTTGGAGGCCATGCACCTACTCCTATCGTGTCAGCACTTGGAACTTTATTAGCTGAAGGAGACAAAGAAAAGCTAATAGGAATTTTCGGAAGCTATGGGTGGAGTGGTGAAGCTCTTGATCTATTAGAAAGCAAACTACGTAATGGGGGCTTCAAATTCGGCTTTGAACCAATAAAAATAAAATTCAGCCCAGATGCAGGAATGGTTAAACAACTTGAAGAAACAGGTACAGCGTTTGGAAGAAGCCTTTTAAAAGAGCAAAAACAAAATCTTCGACGTAGCCCTGGAGGAATGAATGCCAGCCGTAGTGATCCAGCAGTATTAGCGCTAGGGCGCATTGTTGGTTCTCTCTGTGTATTAACTGCTCGCAAAGGTCAAGAAGAAAACTCATTGAGTGGTGCAATGGTTGCTAGTTGGGTGAGCCAAGCCAGTTTTTCACCGCCAGGAATAACAATTGCTGTAGCTAAAGATCGAGCTGTTGAGGCCCTGCTTCACACAGGTGATCAATTCACACTCAATGTGTTGGCAGCTGGTCGCCAAAATAAATTGATGAAACAATTTCTACAGCCATTTCCACCTGGAGCCAACCGATTTCAAGGCGTATCACTTAATAAAAGTCCAGCAGATCAGCCAATTCTTCCAGAAGCTTTGGCATGGTTAGAGTGCTGTGTACAACAACGTATGGAGTGTGGTGATCACTGGCTGATCTTCGCAACAATTAATCATGGGAAGGTTCAAGATCCAGGAGGTCTAACAGCCATTCATCATCGCCGAACTGGAGCTAATTATTAATTCCTAGCTAAACACCCTTCTCATCTCATAACAAACGAAAAATCCTCATGTCATCCCTAAAAGATCTACTCGTCATAACGGCAAGTAATGGTGAAAATCTCAAACTTGCAGAACGATTTGTTCAAATGGGGCAAAAATTAGGAGCAAAACCAGAACTCCTTGATCTAACGAATCTAGATTTACCTCTTTACAATCCAAAAACACATGCAGAGCAAGGTATTCCTCAAATCACCAAAGCACTAAATACTCAAATGGCATCTGTCCCACGTTGGGTAATTTGCGCACCTGAATATAACGGTTCTATCCCTCCAGTTTTCACAAGTGCCGTAGCCTGGCTTTCCGTACAAGAAAAAGATTTCAGAGGTTTATTTAACGGTAGGCCAATAGCAATAGCAAGCTTCTCAGGTGGAGGTGGTATGGAATTATTGCTTTCACTACGCATACAACTAACTCATTTAGGTGCTCAAGTAGTAGGAAGGCAACTAATGAGCAACAACAATCATCCAGCAAAGGATGAATCAATTGAAGATCTATTGCATCGGCTCATGCAAATGAAACCACTCCTGCTCTAAAGCAAATACAGAGAATTGAAATGGATCCATATATAGGGTTTACTAGATAGCAAAAAACAACCAAAATCAATGATTGCTTCGTGCATTCTCCTTCTCCAGAAGTAAGAGATGAGCAGCATTGCCAATCGTTTTCTCTCTGAAGCAACACAAACAAAAGTACTGAATGCGAAAGAATTTGAATATTTTGTAGATACGCTATATATTGTGTTTGAAAATTTTATGCCCTAATTTTATTTCCATCTGTGATGGACTCTGAATTAAATCCAACTTACGCAGTTCGATACCGAGGATTTCTTCTCTTAGAACAACCCAACAAAAGTTGGTTAGTCCGACCAGTGCGAAGTCCCATGTTGCTTTTGCCATTTCGAACACACACTTGCACACTTCAAGAAGTAAAAGAAATATTAGATATGCGTCTGTTGGAGCTAACAATTGATCAAGCAGCATAATTATGAGGACTAATTTTAAAAACAACTAACGTCTTTAATCAGTTCGACTCTTATTCCATACCTGAAGTATTGATCTAGCCATGGGCAAAGCATGAACAGATCCACCTCCAGGTGTATTTTGAGCAAACGCAACAATAACTATTTCACTTGCTTCATACGGTGCAAAGCAAACAAACCAAGCATGATCAGAACCCCCAGTACTATCCTCAGCAGTGCCAGTCTTACCCGCCACTGGAGGCAAGTCAGGAAAATTTAAATTTAAACTTGCACCAGTCCCTGATTGAACAACTTTCAAAAGACCACGGCGAAGAGTTCTCAGCGTAGAAGGCTTTATATCTACTTTTGTTCGACGTTCTGAAGATGTCCAATCAATGCTCTGTTCGGCTAAATGGGGAGTAACCAAATAACCTCCATTTGCAAACACAGCATAGGCTCTTGCTAACTGCAAAGGGGTAATTTGCACCACCGCCTGACCAATAGACGCACTTGCCATGTCTTCAGGTATCCAAGGAGTGGTGCCTGGCTCACCCCATCCACGTCCAGTAGCCGCCCATTCTTCATTGCCAACCAGACCTTTACTCTCCTCATAGCCAATCTCTATACCAGTCAAAGAAGCAAAGCCTAACTTGATTGCAGCGTCATAAAGAGCTTTAGGTCCTGCACCAACACCTACCTGATAAAAAAAAGTATTGCTCGAAAAGCGAAGAGCATCCTCATAACCAATTATTCCAAATCCTTCTCCGTTGTGCTCATGAAAGCAATGACTTCCATACTTAATGCAAGAAGTAGTCTTCAAGCGTACATCAGAAGGGAACTTACCACTTTCCATTCCAGCCATTCCTGTCACAGGCTTCCAAGTGCTCCCAGGGTCATAAGCATTAATCGCCCGACTAAAAAGTGGCAACCTAGGTGATAAAAACAAATCATTGTATTCCTTCTGAGACGTAAACGCTTTAGAAAAAAAGTTAGGATCATATGTTGGACGACTAGCCATTGCTCTTATAGCTCCCGAACGAGGATCAAGGACAACTACTGCACCAGCAGATTTATCCGCCAAAGCCTTCTCTGCCGCAATCTGCAAATTCAAATCAATAGTTAGTACAAGATCTTTACCTGCAACTGGTGGCTTAAAGCCCAAACTACGTTGAACTAAACCAGCGGCATCTACTTCAAGCATTTCCCCACCCCAAGCCCCACGCAAATGAGACTCATAAGCTGCCTCAACTCCAGTTCTACCAATACGATCTCTTATCTCATAACCTTTTTGCTTTAAAAATTGAAATTCTGATTGCGTAATCGGTTGGGTATAGCCCAAAGAGTGCGATGCAAGTGTGCCGTATGGGTAATAACGTAGTAACTCTAAATCCACTTGAGCCCCTTCAAGAATGAGTTCTTGTTCTTTAAACCGCAACACTTGGTCGGTCTTCAAATCTCTAGCGAGAGTGATTCGATAAGGATCAGTCTGTATTCCATTTCTATAGCGACTCTCAAGAGTTTTTTTAGGGATATAAAGAAATTTAGAGAGACGATCTCGAAGGACAGGCCATTCCTTTTTCCTAACCAATCGAGGTTGAATCGACAATGAATATGCAAGCCTATTATCTGCAAGTACTGTTCCATTTCGATCTAATAAACGACCACGAATTGGAGGGCGTGCTACTAACCGTATCCGATTCTCATCGGAGAGTTTCCGATAAAAAGAGCCTTCCAGAATCTGCAACCAAAACAGCCGCCCTACCATTGCTCCAAATAATGTCAGCATCAGCCAAAACAAAACTATTGGCTGATTAATCAAACCGATGGTTCGTTTCTGACTGACGTCAAATTGACTACGGCTTTTCATAAAGAGTCATTCCTTTTCTTCTGAGATTGATATGTCTACTAATTCATCACTAAGACACTCTTCAATGGCAACAAATCTATCCTCTATCCTAGTAAGAAACTTATTCAAAGATTCCTCATCAAAAGTCCCTAAATCACTACTTGATGCATCATCTACTTCAACCGTCACTTTCATAACAGGGTTGCCAAGCCCTGGACTCACCTGATCCAAGCGTTCTCGGAAAGATCTCGCTTCTGGCTCACCTTCTTCACGCAATTCATTAAAAGGATCCTTTGAATCCGTAAAAACTTCTATTACCTTGCTTGCACCTCCCCTTTTTACCCTCTTCACCATCGCTATGCCAACAGGAAGAAAATCCTGCATAAAAGAAAGGCGCAAACTATCAAATGAGTCATCAGCCATATGCGCCTCCAGATCTATCTCATTCCAGTTTGATCGGCAAGGGGCACAAATGGCTTATAAGTCTGATTTGATACACCAATAGACCAACCCAAGAAACCGGATAAGACAACAGCTGCAACTATCGGAACCAAAGCTTGATGTGTTGTTTCCAAAGCCAACCATTCACGCCATGCTCTCCAAAGCCTCTCTCTTGCAAATCGTTGTTGATCTAAGGATTCTTGCCTAAATCGACGCCGAAATGACTTCTCTACCCACCTTTCAAAAGCGCGTTTTTTAGTGATTGCCATTTTGCGCTCTACTTCTAACAACTGTCCAGCACTAAGCTCAGGATGAAAAGTCCCGATTAACTCAAGACTCTTTAAAAACATTTCCACAGCAGCATCCTTTAATTCACGCTGATCATCATCCAAGTAGTTCCAATCAATTTCAGGGTAAAAACGATTCCTATTAAGCCTTATTTGATCTTCACCTAATTGACCAGGCTCACGCAACCAACGATCTGTATTGGAGTCAAACCTTCTCCAATAAAGGAAAGGGTTGATATATACAGTTTTACCTGCCAGTTGAATACTATCAAGCTGCAGTTTTCTATGGAGCTGAGAGTCCTGTGATTGGGCTAATGTCAATTAACTCTTGCCAGTACTCCAGAATATCGAGCATTAGCCAATTACACCAGTCCTTAGAGTGTCTAAACTATATAAATCAAAACAAAATAATTTAAAGGCCTTTTTGGAAATTCATTCGTAAGCTAATTAACACCTAGACATAAAGACTTAGCTTGAGAGTTAATCCATTTAGCAAGAGAAGCATCGACATATTTAGCCGCTAATTTATAATCATTACAAGCGCTTTCATCTTGACCAAATTCTTCCTTGATAATCGCGCGATTATAATAAGCTAAAGAATATTTAGAATTAATTTTTATCGCTCTATTATAATCAGCTATGGCTCCAGTGTAATCTCCTAACTTCTTTTTAGCATTCGCTCGGTTATTATAGAATCGATCATATTTTGAGTTGATTTCAATAGCCATATCAAAATCTTTAATTGCTCCATTTATATCATTGAGACCTTTACTCTTTACACTGCCACGATTATAAAAAGACGTAGCATTCATAGAATCTAATTTAATTGCTTTGCTTAAATCTATGATTGCCCCTTGATAATCACCTAAATTTGCCCTTGCACTTCCAATTTTATGATAAACATCTACATCAGCAGGATTCAATCTTATCGCTTTATTGTAGTCAGATATTGCTCCTTGGTAATCTCCTAATTCATATTTAGAGTTTCCTCGATTATTTAAAGCATCTAAATAGCTTGGGTTTAATATTATCGCTTGATTAAAGTCAACGATAGCACCTTGATAATCTTTAAGGTGATTTCTTGCAATTCCACGATTAAAATAAACAATGACATCTGCAGGATTCAATCTAATTGCTTTACTGTAGTCAGATATTGCTCCTTGGTAATCTCCTAATTCATATTTAGAGTTTCCTCGATTATTTAAAGCATCTAAATAACTTGGGTTTAGCTGTATTGCCTTATCTAAGTCAAGAAGGGCACTTGCATAATCATCAAAGCCTTTCGCTTTTATGGTTCCTCGATTATAATAAGCAATGGAATTTTCAGGTTCAATTTCAATAGCTCTATCAAAATCTTTTAATGCCCCATCAAAATCACCCGCTTGAGCTTTTTTCATTCCAGATTGAATATAATCTCCATATTTATCAGCACTAATATTATCTAAAATATTTTTAGGAGTTGCAGGAGCAATGACTTGAGCGACTAATTTAGCAGGGTGAACAATAGGAAAAACATGGCCAGCCGACAATAAAGGCAAGACAACTCCTAAAAAGATAATTTTGCGTTGATTCAAGGATTAAAAAAGGCGAGCTTAACTAGATAAAGACTTAACTGTGCAATGCAGTTAGGTGAAAATAAAGCATATAAATTTTAACACATAAAAGCCTATTTAAAGATCATAAAAAAATGATTCTAAACATATAAAAGTTATTCTTGTGAATTTTCATCTTATAAATTAATCGCCAAGAGAAATTCTTAGTTAAGGTTATTTCTAATAAAATCAATGTACTATTATTTGAATCAAGAGAGTCTCA
>QCFB01000021.1 GCA_003280345.1 Prochlorococcus sp. AG-363-A16 | reverse complement strand
ACCAGTCGCGAACTGAATTAGAAAGCAAACCAACGTAATTCCACCAAGGCAATAAAAGATGTTTACGTGGGGGGGGACGTATTTTGAAGTGACATCATCCGCTATGTCCTGAATTTCAAGACGTTCCTGGAACCAGTCGTAGACAGGTGAGGAGTTCGCCATGTATTAAGTGATCTTTTACTTAAAAAGATTCTACTGAATGTGCTCCAGATTTCGTCTAAGGGATTAATCCAATGCCTCCGACTGTTAAATCATGGTCAAAGCAACTACTGCAGTGCTTGACTTTTGCTCTATTGAGCTTTGGACTATGTGTTCTTCTGATAACACAACCGGCCCTGGCCCTAAACGATGGCCAGCAACTTGTTTTAGAGAGCTGGAGCATTGTTAATGAGGGATATCTTGCACCTAAAAAATTCGAGGAAGTCCAATGGAGACGTCTAAGGCAGAAAGCTCTTGAGAAACCTATTGAAACAAGCGAACAAGCATATTCAGCTATAGAAAAAATGCTGCTTCCTCTAGGAGACCCCTACACAAGACTTTTGAGACCAGCAGATTACAAAGCAATGAAAGAAAGCAACTTAGGTAGTGAGATAAATGGCGTGGGGCTTCAATTAGGTGCGAGGAGTGAAGATGGAAAAATCGTAGTAATTGCCCCGCTAGAAGGGTCCCCTGCCGCAGATGCTGGTGTAGTAAGTGGAACAATTCTGCAAAAAGTCAATGGTGAGTCTCCACAGGGCCTTGGATTAGAAGCAACTGCTGCAAGGTTGAGAGGAGAAATTGGATCTTCAGTAGTAGTTGAGATACAGCCACCATCAGGCGACATTGAAGAAATCACACTCGAACGTCGCATTGTTGATTTACGTCCAGTACGAACTAAACGACTTAGGAATGAATCTCACACACTTGGCTACTTGCGAATAACTCAATTCAGTGAAGGTGTTCCAGAACAAGTTACAGAAGCACTTCAAGAACTTGCAGAAAAGGGAGTTGAAGGCCTGGTCTTGGATTTAAGAAACAATTCAGGTGGACTTGTTAGCTCTGGCTTAGCAGTTGCAGATGCCTTCATAAGTAACCAACCAATAGTCGAAACCAAAAACCGCGAAGGTATTAATGACGCCATACCAGCTGGGGTAGGAACGCTTTACGACGGACCTATGGTGACTCTTGTGAATGGAGGGACAGCTAGTGCTAGCGAAATCCTTGCGGGGGCACTTCAAGACAATGGCCGTTCGCAACTTATTGGGTCAAGAACTTTTGGCAAAGGACTAATTCAATCTCTAACCAACCTCAGTGACGGAAGTGGTCTCGCTGTAACTGTGGCTAGCTACCTAACGCCAAATGGAAGAGATATTCAAAGCCTTGGGATAGAGCCTAATCGTGAGCTTGAAATGCCTGAGCCACTAAATCCTGGAGGGAGTGAAGACAGATGGCTTCAAGATGCAGAGCTCTTCATGCAAGCAAATCTTGACCTACAAGACCTTGAAAAAACTGAGCTACAGGAAGAGGTCTCGAATGAAGCTAACCCAGAGCAATTCTTTCTCCAAGCCGAAAAATGAGCTTCAGAACATATCACGATCAGCTGCACAGAGGAATATGCCTTGACAAGAGCAAACCTGAAGAAGCAATGGTGATGGAATTAATAGATTCCGCCCCATTTCAAAGACTTAGACGCATTAAACAATTAGGGCCAGCTTTTCTAACTTTTCACGGTGCTGAGTCCAGTCGATTTACTCATTCAATTGGAGTTTTTTATCTTGCACGAAGAGCCTTAAAAAAACTTGAGCACATAGGCCCTCATCTCAAGAAATATCGAGCTTTACTTTACGGTTCTGCCCTGCTCCATGATCTTGGCCATAGCCCCCTCAGCCATACGGGAGAAGAAATATTCGGCGAAAATCACGAAAATTGGTCAGCACGCATAGTTAGAGAACACTCTTCAATAAGAAAAATTCTTGAAAAGTTTCAGCCCGGAACAGCTGATGAAATCGCAGGGCTTCTTGACGGTACAAACACCACTAACAAAGCAATCAAAGCCCTTGTAAGCAGCCAACTAGATTGTGATCGACTTGATTATTTATTGCGAGACAGCCACAGCACAGGAACAAAATATGGCCAGCTGGACTTAGAGAGAATCCTCTCAGCCTTAACACTTGCTCCGGATGGTGATCTAGCAATACATCCTAAAGGACTTATGGCAGTTGAACATTACCTAGTAGTTCGCAATCTTATGTATCGAAGTGTCTATAACCATAGAGTCAATGAAGTTTGCAATTGGTTATTAGATCAAATTGTTCTCACCGCTCGTCAATTAGGAGCTAAAAGAATTTGGGCTGACGAGTGCATGTCAAAATGGCTTTGGTCGCAAAATCAGATTGACCTTGAGACTTTCCTAAATAATGATGACATTAGATTTGGATACCATCTTATGTGCTGGAAAGAGAAAGGGCCACCTATTCTTAATGATTTATGCCGACGCTTTCTAAATCGCAATCTATTAAATGCCATAAATATAGAACATTTAAGTAATGAATTGAAGCTTAATGCACTTACCTTCGCTAGAAGGTATTCCGAACAATTTGGATTAAACCCTGATATTTATTGCGGAATTCGCATTCAACGATTCCATAGTTATCAACCATATAAAAGTGGTCTCCGCTTATGGGATGGCGAGCAACTTCAAGCTATTGAGAAAGTCTCTAAATTAGTTGAACAGCTAATTAAGCCTGAAGGCGCCTCTTGGTTAATTCACCCAAAAGAAATCCATCTCAAGCTTAAAAAAAAGATCTCAACAATGCCGAAAGAGCTTTAAAATCTCTAAACGAAGGAGGAAATACATTGATGACAGACAATCAACTTGAAAAGCAAACTATTAAATTACCTTCATGCAGAAAGGCTGACTGGAAGAATTCTCTTCCATTAACAATAAACAAACTTCGCCCAGGAGTAATTGACTTAGATTGTCGAGACTGGCTGCTGGGGTGCAGGGAATTAAAGCAATTAAACCTACTTTTTCAACAGGCAGGTATAAAAATAGACATTATTAAATCAAATATAACAGAAACGATTATTAGCGCTTCAGCCTTAGGTTATCAAACCTATTTAAATTTAGAACAGAGCGATGATTTCTCTTCCGAATTAGGCAGAAATCAGCTAAGACTAAAAAATAATTCAGATGTTTTTTTTCACCAGGAAACTCTTCGTGCTGGTGAACACCTTGAGATAGAAGGAGATGTCTTGTTATTAGGCGATGTAAACCCTGGCGCAAGAATTTCAGCCAGAGGGAATGTAATGATTTGGGGGAGACTGCGTGGCATAGCTCACGCAGGGAAAGATGGTGACAATTCAGCTAAAATTATTGCCCTTCAACTAAGGCCACTTCAACTTCGCATCGCTAACGAAGTAGCACGTGGACCTAAAGAGGCCCCTGAACCTGGTTTAGCGGAAGAGGCTTATCTTGATTCTGGGAAAATAGTGATTACCCCTGCAAGCACAAAGCCTTTTAAAGCGGAATAAATCAAGTTTCTTAACTTCTAAAAAAATCAAAAGGCCCAAAAAGCCCCTATCAATTGATTCAAAAAGGCAATGTAATTGTGCTAGGCATCGAATGCCACCAAATGCAAAGGTTCGCCCTTTTAGCATTAGTTTCAAGCAAAGGCACCTAAGGCCAATTAAGATGCGCCCACTTTTAAGAGGTCCGTGAAGACAAATACACGCATCATCCTTATCTGCTCGGGAAAGGGAGGCGTAGGCAAAACAACGCTTACAGCAAACCTCGGAATTGCCCTGGCAAGACAAGGCTTAAAAACCGCTGTACTGGATGCAGACTTTGGTTTGCGCAATCTCGATTTACTTCTGGGTTTAGAAAATCGAATCGTATATACAGCTCAAGAAGTATTAGAAGAGAGTTGCAGACTTGACCAGGCATTGGTCAAACATAAAAAAGAGCCAAATCTTGCACTCTTACCTGCTGGCAATCCGCGCATGCTTGAGTGGATAAAGCCAGATGACATGCAGCGAATTGCCTCAATGCTCAGCGAGCAATTTGAATATGTCTTAATTGATTGCCCAGCTGGTGTTGAAGATGGATTCAAAAATGCGGTTTCAGCTGCAAAAGAAGCAATCGTCGTTACCAACCCTGAAGTCTCTGCCGTCAGAGACGCCGATAGGGTTATTGGACTTCTAAATACACATGGAATTAGCCCTGTTCAACTAGTGCTAAATAGAGTTCGCCCAAAGATGATTGCCAGCCAAGAAATGCTATCTGTCGATGATGTGACAGATATCCTGTCACTGCCCTTGCTTGGTCTTGTTTTGGAAGATGAGCAAGTAATCGTTAGCACAAATAGAGGCGAACCTTTAACACTAAATGGAACAAATTCACCTGCTGCTCGCTGCTACTCGAATATTGCCCGTCGCATGCAAGGCGAAGAAATTCCATTAATTGATCCTTCCAAAGAAGGCTCAGGAATCCGTGACAAATTTAGACGGCTGATGCAAACCAAGATTTTCTAAACCAATGACACTACGAGACATCCTCAACAAATTACTGAGACGCCAACCAACAAGCGCCAGTACTGCACGAGAAAGACTCCAACTAGTTCTCGCTCATGATCGTTCTGATCTAAGTCCCGAGCTTTTGGATAAAATGCGAAAAGAAATATTAGAAGTAGTAGCTAAGTATGTAGAAATTGATCTTGAAGAAGGTGCAGTAAGTCTTGAAACTGAAGACAGAATGACCGCACTTGTTGCAAACTTACCAATTAAGAGAACAGTAACAGGTGCTATCAAGCTCAAAGAGAATGATGATGAGTAATTATTTTCAAGTACAAGTTCTTTAGATATATCACCACTTAAACAAATATCTATCCTTTCCAACTATCTCCACTGTCTAAGAATCAAAATCGAATAAGCTTTTCAAAAGGTTTACTAGTTAATATTTCATTATTGCCGGCTTAGCTCAGTGGTAGAGCAGCGCTTTTGTAAAGCGAAGGTCATCGGTTCAAATCCGTTAGCCGGCTTACCTCGATACAGATCAATCGACCAAAGTCTCTTCATGACTATGACCCGAGAAAAGCCAAAGACCTAAAAGTAAAATCAGAACAGGCAAAAGCTTCAACTCCAGGAATGAAGTTCCAAAAAGGATTAAAGCCTTGAAAATCCAGTAGAAGAAAGACTGGAGAACTATTAATAAAGCAATCAACCAGATCATTTCATTGCTCGCAAAGGCTTTTAGGAATAACAGCACCTCTTCTTAAAAGTTGCCAGTTGCCAGGACTTTTCCAAAAGATCAAAGTACTCGCCAATCCTGAACCTGAAGACCAAGGGATTGGTCCTAGCAAAGGCACTCCAGGAAAATATTCAGCAGCCTGTTCTGCATTAAGAGCAGGCTCACAGCTTGAGAGATTAGCGCTTGTTGTAGCAAGAGGTCCACTTTGGGCAAGTAAGTTCCTTGCTGTTTCTCTTGCTGGGACTCTCATCCCTAAACTCGTACCTGTGGGGTTGAGATAATCAACCTGGGGGCCAATTACTGGCAAGACCATAGTCAAAGGGCCAGGCCAATAAGTTTTGGCAATTCCCCAAGCATCGTCCAAAGCAGAAGGCAAAACAGATTCAAACAAATCATCTGCTCTGGCTCCCATCAGTATCAAAGGCTTAGCCTCTGGACGCTGCTTTAACTTCCATAGTTCACGAGAAAATTTCGGCAATGCTGCAATTGCAGGCAATGTATCTGTTGGGAACAAAGCAGGAGAACCTTCATTCAGTCTTTGCACCAAATCCTGTTGATCTAATTCAAAAAGTTGAAAAGAGTCCATCATTTTAAAATTGACCTCAAGGTTTTCGACAAATTGCAAATCTTTTAACTCCTTCAAGATCAGTTTCAAAACCAATTTCCTTCAAACCAGCTTTCCTCATAAGACCCAACACTGCATCGCTTTGATCAAAATGATGCTCCAAGATCAGCCAGCCTTTTGACTGGAGAGCCTTAATTGCCCCAAAGACAACTTTTCTACAAGCAATTAGGCCGTCTTCCCCTCCACAAAGAGCTAAATGCGGCTCATGGTCAAAGACTGCTGGCTCCAATGCCTCAAGAAATCTGTTTGGAATATAAGGAGGGTTAGCAACCACTAACCCAATTTCTCCCCACCAAGGTTCTAACGGTTCCCACCAGTCACCCAAATGCAGCTTGACTTTTGCCTTAGGTGCAAGCTTGATTAAATTCCTTTCTGCAAGAGACAATGCATCCTTACTGCAATCAACTGCATGGCCTAGTGCTTTAGGAAAGAAGCGAGCGAGCGCAATTGCTAAAGCTCCAGAACCTGTACCTAAGTCAGCCCAGCAACCCATAAAAGATATCCCAACCCTTCTTAAAGCTATATCGACCAACAACTCAGTTTCCTGACGAGGAATCAACGCAGCTTTACTAACCTCCAATTCAAAGTCCCTCCAAGGGCATCGACCAATTAGATATTGGAGAGGGGTGTGATCATGTAAATGTGTTTTCCAAAGAATTTCCAATTCCTCTAGAGATTTCTCGAGGGTAAAAGAAGAACTATCTTGGTCGATTTTTATAAGTTGCAAGTCACTCCACCTCAAACCTCCTCCAATATCCAAAAGCCAGTCAAGATCTGCCGGACGTCCACCTTCTGATAACAGTTTTTTTCTCCAAGACAAAATGTCTTTAGCTCTAAGTGCCTGCAATTCCATTGATCAAGAATAAGCTCAGGTTACTTACAATCCCAAGCAGATCCGATATGAACCAAAAAATAAAAGAAATCAACTAAAGGTTCATAAGAAATTTTCATTTTTAATTGGCTTTGGACCTAAATGAAGCTTCAACAAAGCCCTGGAAATATGCTCTGGAGTCCTACGTATCAAACGAAGTTTATTTGCTTCCCTAGCAACCAAAACCAAAGCGACTTTTGCTTCCGCCACACAAGAGCGATCTGTCCTTAAAAATCTCGTTTGCCAAGGCCATCTAATACCTTCTCTTGGCAAAGCCCAACTTTCAAGCAAGACCTTCTCTCCATGCAGAAGAGAACTTATGTAATTGATCTGCAATGAGACAACAGGCATCTCAAGACCTTCTAATGACATGTCCCTATATGGCAAGCCAACTTGAGAAAGAGCTTCTACTCTTGCTTCTTCTAGCCAGTGAACATATGTCCCATGCCACATAACTCCAGCATGATCAGCATGCTGAGGCAAAACAAGTTTCTTCAGCTCCCAAGGTGCGTGGTCAAACTGACTTAAAGCCATTTTGGTATATCCAATTTAAATATATAGTATCCAAGCTATTTTCTTATGTTTTCCGAGGAAAAAACAAGAAAATTCCTAATTACTATTAGAAGAAATTATCATTCGTACAGGTTTAATTAATTTAAGCAGAAGACTAGTGCAGCTGTAATTTAAACCGCCAAGAAATGATAAATACAATGAAATAAATCATCTCAACAAAATAATTCCAAAGCCCAAAGAGATCAAAGGGCTTGGAATTAATTGTCAAGACTTAAAGCACTCTGGTTACTGACCTAAGCAGTAAAAGGATCTGCTTTTAGACCCTTGGGCCAATTTTGCCTTTGCCTGACTGAGAAAAGAAACTCGACTTTTCACCGTCATTGGTCGAAATATAAAGACCAATAAGAAAGATCGTCGGCACAGCAACGAACAGGAGGCTAGCTACAAAGCCGAAGTTGGTGGTTTCCATCAACGCACTTGGTTACTCGGAAAAGTTATCACTGTTAGGCCCGCTAAATCTCTTTCATGTAGATCCTCGTCATCGGGCTTAGCATGAATTGAAGGTTCAAGAAGGCCCACATTCAGGCTGAAACTCCCCAAAAACCCTAGTAGGGGGCCACTAGTTGAGATATTTGAAGAGCTTAGAAGAGTGAAATTAATTTTTTGGATATCTCAACAAAACCCTTGTGTTTTTTTCATCACAATTCAAAAAATTGGCGAACTTACCTTTGAACTGAACTCAATTCAAGTCGCAGAAACCATTCAAAACGATGGTCATCAACCCTCAGTTAGACAAGAAGCAAAAGAGCTCCCACCTGAAAACAAGGGCTAATAAGCAGATGAAATAACGCATCAGACTTTCCTTCAGTCCAAAAATAACCAAAAAATTTGAGATCACTTGAATAAAAAAAGCCACTAATTGATCAAGTTATAGATGACCTCCATCAATAAAAAACCGATTTAAAAGCTTGTTTTTGTCTATTGTCATTGCGATTTGTGACCAAAGGCACTTCGCCAAATTTGCCTTTAAAAACCGATTTCTTGCGATAGATACAGCTTGATCTAGATCGCGATAAGTATCACTAGACGTTTCAGCTAGCGACAAGATCGCCCTTAGATAAATGCAGAAGCTTTACGATCGTCGGGTCTGGCTGCTTTAAGCAGCTTCGTTTCACGAAATCTGACCCCATGGGATTGCCCTGGTATCGGGTGCACAGCGTCGTTCTCAACGACCCCGGCCGACTTCTGGCTGTGCACCTCATGCATACAGCATTGTTGGCCGGTTGGGCCGGCTCCATGCTCCTATATGAACTGGCCATTTTTGACCCTTCTGACCCAGTCCTGAACCCAATGTGGCGTCAGGGCATGTATGTCATGCCCATGACGGCAAGACTAGGTGTCACAAGTAGCTGGACTGGCTGGGACATCACTGGAGGAATCGGCGCATTCGATTTTGATTCATTAGGGTTCTGGGGCAAAGCTCTTCCTTATTCAACATTTGAAGGCGTTGCCGTAGCACATATCCTCTTCAGTGGCCTACTGATTTTGGCGGCCATCTGGCACTGGACTTATTGGGATCTTGAGCTCTGGGAAGACACCCGTACAGGTGACGCTGCTCTTGACCTACCCCAAATCTTTGGCATTCACCTGACTCTTGCAGGTGTCGCCTGTTTTGGATTCGGGCTTGGACATTGCGGAACAGTTGGGCTTTGGGTCTCAGATCCTTATGGCCTCACAGGACATGTAGAGAAAGTGGCCCCGGCTTGGGGAGCTGATGGATTTAATCCCTTTAACCCTGGAGGGATTGCCGCCAACCACATCGGTGCAGGCCTTATCGGCTTCATTGGTGGACACTTCCACATGAACAACCGTCCAGGAGAAAGGATCTACAAGAACCTAAGAATGGGAAGCCTGGAAGGCGCTCTTGCCAGTGCTCTTGCAATGACTCATTTCACCGGAATGGTTGTAGCTGGAACCATGTGGTATGGCACAGCCAGTACTCCTGTAGAGCTTTTTGGCCCAACTCGTTATCAATGGGATAACAATTACTTCAAGACTGAGATCAACCGTCGAGTTGATACTGCAGTCGCCAATGGTTCTTCTAAAGCAGAAGCATGGTCTTCCATACCAGAAAAGCTTGCTTTCTATGACTATGTAGGCAACAGCCCTGCGAAGGGTGGTCTATTCAGACCTGGTGCCATGGTTAATGGAGATGGCGTTCCAACTGGTTGGCAAGGTCACATTGCTTTTACTGATAAAGAAGGCAATGACCTCGAAGTACGAAGGATTCCAAACTTCTTCGAGAACTTCCCTGTAATTCTCGAAGATCAAAATGGAACTGTACGTGCAGACATTCCATTCCGTCGTGCAGAAGCGAAGTATTCAATCGAGCAAACAGGTGTATCTGCAACCATTTTTGGTGGCGAGTTGAACGGAAAGACTTTTACTGACCCAGTGGTCGTAAAACGTCTTGCTCGTAAAGCTCAACTTGGAGAAGCCTTTAAGTTCGATCGCGATCGCTACAAGTCAGACGGTGTGTTCAGGAGTGGGCCTCGTGCCTGGTTCGCGTTCTCACATGCCTGCTTTGGATTGCTTTATATCTTCGGACACTGGTGGCATGCTGGCAGGGCTCTATTTAGTGATACCTTCACTGGTATTGATCCTGATATGGGCGATCAAGTGGAATTCGGTTTATTCAAGAAACTTGGAGACGAATCCACCCGTCGCGTTCCAGGGCGTGCATAAACTACAAACCAGTATCATTTAGCTAAATAGCCTCTACCGAGAATCCAGATGGAAGCCTTCTCTTACACCCTCATCCTCGCTTTGGCGCTTATCACATTGTTCTTCGCGGTCGCCTTCCGTGATCCTCCAAAGTTCAATAACAAGCGCTAAAAAAAAAGCCCCTCAATTGAGGGGCTTTTTTAATAATTACTTCTATAAGAAGATCTCAAAAACTAGTGTTTAGCGAGAATCTCATTGAATAATTACGCTTTAAAGCCCATTCAAAAAAGAAATACTTAAACCAAGCCCTTCTCATATCACCATTCAATGTATACAGTTGGTATAAATAACTTTGATTTCGTAGGGTTGAATGCAATGCCCCTCATGCCAAAACACAGATAGTCGTGTCCTCGAATCACGTGCTGCTGATGCAGGGAAAAGCGTACGAAGAAGAAGAGAGTGTCTTAATTGCGATTTTCGTTTCACGACTTATGAGCGAGTAGAAACCGTTCCTATAACTGTTTTGAAGCAAAATGGAAGTCGTGAAATATTTAATAGAAGCAAGCTTCTGAATGGAATAACTAGAGCTTGTGAAAAAACTTGCGTCGAAACACTAAAAGTGGAAGCTGTAGTTGACGAACTTGAGACTCAACTTCAACAAAGAAATGTGCGAGAAATAAGCAGTGCTGAAATAGGAGAAATGGTTTTAGATCAACTTCGAGAAGTAAACGAAGTTGCATACATACGTTTTGCTTCTGTATATCGCCAATTCAATGGCATCAATGATTTTGTAGCGACTCTAGAAACCTTTAAGACAGAAAAAGATCAATTAGTCGCGACACTTGGTTAAATAAGAGGAGTAGATATGTAGAGTAAGCAGTTGATTCTGCAAGGTCGGCGGGCCTACAGATAACCTTTCTCACTGCCTAAAGGGCAGACCGCCATCTCAACATGTCTGATAAACCAACAGAAGCACTGAAAGAACCTGTTTCAGAGAAAGGGAGCGAGCGAAACCAAGCTGATGTTGCTTTAGAAGAGAGCCCTAACGGAAATAATGAAGAAATATCCCTTGAAAACCAAGACATTCCTGAAGATGTACCTACAGCTGATGATCCAAGCAGCCGAGTAAACAAAAAAGACTTGGATAGTGCAGGCTTCACAATCGACGAATTTGCCTCACTACTCAGCAAATACGACTACAACTTTAAGCCTGGCGATATTGTTAACGGAACAGTTTTTGCTCTTGAGTCAAAAGGAGCAATGATTGATATAGGGGCAAAAACGGCTGCTTTTATGCCAATGCAAGAAGTCTCGATTAATCGAGTTGAAGGCCTAAGTGACGTCTTGCAACCTTCAGAAATTCGTGAGTTCTTCATCATGAGTGAAGAAAACGAAGATGGTCAATTGTCATTATCAATCCGACGAATCGAATATCAACGAGCCTGGGAGAGAGTACGCCAACTTCAAAAAGAAGATGCAACTATTTACTCAGAAGTCTTTGCAACAAATCGTGGCGGTGCATTAGTCCGAGTCGAGGGTCTTAGAGGGTTTATTCCTGGTTCACACATCAGCACTAGGAAGGCAAAAGAAGAGCTAGTTGCAGACTTCTTACCTCTAAAGTTTCTAGAAGTTGATGAAGAGCGCAACCGTCTCGTGCTTAGCCATAGACGTGCCTTAGTTGAAAGAAAGATGAATCGTCTGGAAGTTGGTGAAGTAGTAGTTGGCGCTGTTCGAGGTATTAAGCCATACGGTGCCTTCATCGACATAGGTGGGGTAAGTGGACTTCTCCACATTTCAGAAATCAGTCATGAACATATTGAGACTCCTCACTCCGTGCTCAATGTGAATGATCAAATGAAGGTCATGATTATCGACCTAGATGCTGAACGTGGCCGCATTTCCTTATCCACAAAAGCACTAGAACCTGAACCTGGGGATATGCTCACTGATCCCCAAAAGGTATTTGACAAAGCTGAGGAAATGGCCGCTCGTTATAAACAAATGTTGCTTGAACAGGCAGAAGAAGGAGAAGATCCCACTCCTGTAATGATGGTTTAACTCCAAAAACTTATGCCAATGCTTTCGCTGAGGGGCAATCCTATTGGCAATATCCAAGGGGTGCTGTTTGACAAAGACGGTACCCTTTCTAATAGTGAAAAACACCTTACTCAGCTCGCAAAAATGAGAATTAAGTATGCGAGTGATTTGTTTGAGAAAAACATTAGAGGTAGTAATGCAGTCTCTCTCAAAAAGCTAAAAGACTTACTAGCATCATCTTATGGGCTATCTTCAAAAGGCCTTAAACCAAGCGGAACAATTGCAGTAGCCTCACAAAAAGACAATTTAATATCTACAGCAACAATCTTCTGCATATTTGGAGAAGATTGGCCAAAAGCAATAGAAATGGCTGAAGAAGTGTTTCTTAAGGCAGAAGATTTCCTACAAAAGAAATTAGCAAATAATAATCAAATCATGAATCTTCTTCCTGGATCGAAGAGTCTCTTGAATAAACTTAATAACGCTAATGTGATTTGTGCTCTAATAAGCAATGACAGCGATATAGGTATTCAAAAATTTTTAAATGCGCACAATCTTGAGAAAGTATTTTCAAATATCTGGAGCGCTGACAGTCACCCTGCCAAACCTGACCCAAATGCAATACAAAGTCTATGCAAAATTCTGAAACTCAGCCCCTCCGAATGTGCTCTTATTGGAGATGCTGATTCAGATCTAGTTATGGCTCAAAAAGCAGGGGTTGGAATAATCCTCGGGTACACCGCAGGATGGACGCATTCACCATATCTAACAAAACACCACGAATTAATTCATCACTGGGATGAGCTGAGTATTCAGTAAAACTCTAAAGTATTTAATGAAATGAATAAATTATGAGTAGCTACGTCTTCACGTCAGAATCTGTAACTGAAGGGCATCCTGACAAGATTTGCGATCAAATTAGTGACGCTGTCCTAGATGCTCTTCTTGCTCAAGATCCCTATAGCAGGGTTGCCTGTGAAACTGTAGTCAACACAGGGCTTTGCTTAATAACGGGAGAAGTAACCTCAAAAGCGAAGGTTGATTTCATTAATCTTGTTCGGAGTGTTATTCGCGAAATCGGCTATAGCGGCGCCCGTGCTGGAGGGTTTGATTCAAATAGCTGTGCAGTTCTGGTAGCTCTAGATCAACAATCACCAGATATTGCTCAAGGAGTAAACGAAGCTGATGACCACTCAGGGGATCCGCTTGACCTAGTTGGGGCTGGAGACCAGGGCATCATGTTTGGCTTTGCCTGCGATGAGACGCCCGAGCTCATGCCTCTTCCTATAAGCCTGGCCCATAGACTGGCTCGAAGGCTTGCTCTAGTCCGACATGATGGGACTTTGGACTATTTACTGCCAGATGGGAAGACCCAAGTAAGTGTCGTCTACGAAAACAACAAGCCAATTGCTATAGATACGATACTGATCTCTACCCAACACTCCTCATCAGTGGAAGGACTTACAAGTGAAGAGGAAATACGTGAGCAAATAACAAAAGATCTATGGGAACACGTTGTAGAACCAGCAACTGCTGATCTAGCACTAAAGCCCAACTGTGAGACAACACGCTTTCTTGTTAATCCAACCGGAAAGTTTGTTGTAGGAGGGCCTCAAGGAGATGCTGGCTTAACTGGAAGGAAGATCATTGTTGACACCTATGGAGGTTATGCAAGGCATGGGGGTGGGGCCTTCTCAGGCAAAGACCCAACCAAAGTGGACCGCTCAGCAGCCTATGCCGCTAGATATGTTGCCAAATCTCTTGTCGCGGCAGGACTGGCCAAACGTGCTGAAGTGCAGCTCAGCTATGCAATAGGTTTAGCGAAGCCTGTTTCAATCTTGGTAGAAACTTTTAATACAGGATCTTTCTCAAATATTGCCCTAACCGAACTAATTCACAAACATTTCGATCTACGTCCAGGTGCAATCATAGAGAAGTTCAATCTACGCAATCTTCCCAACGAGCGAGGCGGAAACTTTTATAGAGAAACTGCAGCTTATGGACATTTCGGGCGTCCCGACCTATCACTTCCTTGGGAAGAAGTAAGAACTAAAGTGGAAGAACTAAAGAAAGCACTGAATACTTAATTTCAGAAAAACAAAAAAAACTTCATTAAGTTAGGAAGTCTTGTTTAACTATCTATTTGAAGGGATAATTCATTTAGATTCTTTTTAGCAAATAAGATTAAATTACTGCCTCACCTGAAGGTTTTTCTTTGTTGATAAAAGGAATCCATCCAAAAATTATAATTAAATTCAATATCAACTATTATCTTTAACCTAGCCAAAGTACTTAATCCATGAGCCCAGAGCCTCTAAACGATGCTGTTCGCATGCGCATATGCAATCACATGAATAATGATCATACGCACGCTCTAATTGCTTTCGCAAAGAATTATGGAGGCATCAAGAGTCCTAATAGCGCAAAGATGATTGACATAAACCAATTGGCTATGCAACTAGAAGTAGACGAAAACATCATTGAAATTCCCTTTGATCGTCCCCTTAGCGATAGCCAAGATGCTCATCAAGCACTGGTCGCAATGTTGAAGGCAATCAAACTTGACCAATAGGACCAGCTTGTGACAAGCCAACGAGATGCCAAATGGTTGTTAATCAATAGAATTCACGCAACAGAAACAGATGAAACGATTGGAATTTGAAGGTATTTCTAGAGAAGGGGTTCAAACGTTGATCTAGAATTTCAGAATCCATATCTGGATAAGCCGGGATAGCTCAGTTGGTAGAGCAGGCGACTGAAAATCGCCGTGTCCCCAGTTCAAATCTGGGTCCTGGCATTTAAAAATGAGCCCAATGCAGACGTTAGCCTTTCAAATATCATTCAAGAAAGTCAGGAGGGCGCTCCTATCTCCTTACAACAGAAGTCATCCATAATTAACCTATTAATAATAATCAAAGCTTATTTAGATCACAAATTCAGATCATCGCAAAAACAGTTAATTAGCTAGGCAAAGTTAATTTCTTTAAGTTAAATAATCATATTGGCTTAGCAAACAAGACATCTAAAGAAGAGATTAGCCGCCGTACTCTTTTCCAGAGAATGAAGGCGCAGATTGAATAAACTTAATCTTTAGATTACTAACCTCATTTCTAATTGTCATATCGAAGCCTTTTATGCAAACTTTGTCATAGGATTTAGACAATGAATTGAAGGGTCCTTAACTTGGAAGAAAAATTCAGTTTTAAATGCAATCTTTCAAAGCCGCATTGTTAGGATTTGGAAAGATAACTGGTAAATACTTTTCGACTCAAACAAATAATATGTTTAACGATCTATATCCTTAGAAGGATCTCAAATACTGGCCAAGTAGTCATAAAAACCAGATATTAATTTTGTGTTTAGTCTGCAAGCAGCTATACTCCAAAAGAGCATTTGATAAGGATAGAAATCGGTGAATAAACAATCAGCAACGAAGCCTCAAATTATCTATTCATATAGAACTTAACCCAAGAGCCTAGGACTTATCAATTAAATGACTGTTCTTATTACTGGTGCTGCAGGCTTCATCGGTTTCCACTTGAGCAAAAGATTACTTGAAGATGGTACAGATGTAATAGGATTTGACAATCTCAATTCTTATTATGACCCTCTTTTAAAGCAAGCCAGGTTAAGAGTTTTAGAAGGAGTAGCTAGAAAAAAATCAAAAAGGTTTAATTTAATAAAAGCTGATTTAGAAGATCAAGCTTCAGTGGAAGCGGCTTTTACAAAGCACAAACCTAAGAAAGTAGTAAATCTTGCCGCCCAAGCTGGTGTTCGGTATTCAATCGAAAACCCTTCAGCCTATATCCAGTCAAATTTAGTAGGTTTTGGTCACATTCTCGAGGGGTGCCGGCATCACGGAATTGAACATCTTGTTTATGCAAGTAGCAGTTCGGTATATGGAGGAAACAAAAATCTTCCATTTTCTGAACAACAAGGCGTTGATCATCCTGTGAGCGTGTATGCAGCAAGCAAGAAAGCCAATGAACTTATAGCCCATACATATAGTCATTTATATGAGCTCCCTTCAACAGGCCTTCGTTTCTTTACTGTTTATGGTCCATGGGGCAGACCTGATATGGCTCTTTTCCTATTCACTAGAGCCATTCTGGCTGGTGAAGTGATTGAAGTATTCAATGAAGGTCAAATGATTCGTGATTTCACGTTCATTGATGACATAGTTGAAAGTCTAGTTCGAGTCCTGAACAAGCCTGCAACTCCCGATCCAAATTTTGACTCAAACAATCCAAACCCCTCCTCGAGCTGGGCGCCTCATAGAGTCTTCAATATTGGCAATTCAAATCCCACCCCATTAATGAACTACATAGGTGCTATTGAAGACGCCTTAGGTACCAAAGCAAAAAAAAAGTTTCTCCCTATGCAACCTGGTGACGTCCCAGCAACAGCGGCAGATACAACTGCACTTGAGGCTTGGACAGGCTTCAAGCCGAACACACCTGTAGAAGAAGGTGTTAAACGCTTCGTAGCTTGGTATAGAGATTTCTATAGCATTTAATTTTCCTGCATTTCTAGTCAAAAGCCTTGTACTCGTATAGGAGGAAAGGCTAGACAAACAAGGCTAGAAAGTTAGATTAATTGAGTTAATTAGCGCTCAAATTTCCCAAATCAGCCCAAACAAATCAGATTGTGATCAGTTTGCCAGATGTCAATAAATGTACCGTCGCCGTTATAGGCCTTGGTTATGTGGGACTTCCTTTAGCAGTTGAATTTGCAAAGCCACAAAACTCACAACGCACAAAGCTGCCCATGAACCGAAGGGTTATTGGCTTTGATATCGACCAAACAAGGTTAACCGAACTGAGCCAAGGAATTGAAAGAACCAAAGAAATCAGCTCGCAAGAATTAGGAAAAGCCTCTTTGCTGGAATTCAGCAACGACAAAGCTCTACTAGCTCAAGCTGATGTTTTTGTAATCACTGTTCCAACACCTATTGATTCAGCTAAAAGGCCTGACCTCAGTCCCTTAGAAAGAGCTACATCAATAGTAAGTCAAGCTTTAAAAGACCGCTCTAAGACTCATGTCAACAAGGCAAGCATCACCACCCCTGTAATTATTTTTGAAAGCACGGTATATCCCGGTGCGACAGAAGAGGTTTGTGTCCCAATTCTGGAGGAGCAGTCAGGCCTGATCTACAACCAAGACTTCCTATGTGGGTATAGCCCGGAAAGAATCAACCCAGGAGATAAAGAGCATCGACTTACAACTATTACCAAAGTAACTAGTGGAAGTACTGCCGAAGCCGCAAACTGGGTAGATGATTTTTATGGCTCCATAGTAAAAGCCGGAACACACAAAGCTCCTAATCTCAAGGTTGCTGAGGCAGCCAAAGTAATAGAAAATACCCAACGAGATCTAAACATTGCATTAGTTAATGAGCTTGCAATAATTTTCAATCGGCTAGGAATCGATACTCTTGATGTACTGGAAGCTGCAGGGACAAAGTGGAATTTTTTACCTTTTAGGCCTGGCTTAGTTGGTGGACACTGCATCGGAGTAGACCCTTACTATCTCACTCACAAATCAGAACAACTTGGCTATCACCCCCAAGTTGTTTTAGCTGGACGTCGCATAAATGACGGCATGGGAAGTTGGGTTGTCGAAAAATTAGTCCTAGCCATGGCCCAACGTCGTTTGGCTATTGGAGGAGCAAAGGTTCTTATTTTAGGTTTGAGCTTTAAAGAAAACTGCGCAGACCTCCGCAATACGAAAGTCATCGATGTAATCAATTCCTTAGAGTGCTATGGAATGACTGTAACCGTGGTTGACCCTTGGGTAAATCCAATAGAAGCCGAGCAAGAATATGGAATTAAGGTTCTCCAAAATGTTCCTAATGGAATGCATTTCTCTGCTGTGATCTATGCAGTTGCTCACCAACAATTTAAAAAGATTCAATTGGAGGACTGGTTACAATTGCTTGAGCCTAATGCTGTCTCTATAGACCTAAAAGGCCTAATTCCAAGATCAATCAATCCCATACGTATATAGGTATATAAATGCATAGGTCTGATAACACTCACCATCAAAAACTGAAAAGTACTGACATCCTCAGACGAATCTTTTACCACCTCAACACACAAAGGCGATGGCAGCTTTGTGGATTCTTCCTTGTGATGTTGGCAACTGCTTTAGCAGAGGTCTTCTCAGTTGCTTCCATACTTCCTTTCCTTTCAATACTTATGGACCCCGAACCTCTATGGCAAATTCCATTGGTTCAAGTTTACGCTGAAAGAATTGGGATCACTTCATCAAATGGGTTGATTTTGCCAACAACCTTCCTGTTTGCAGGAGCAGCGGTTCTTGCAGCAACTATTAGGCTTACAAATCTATGGCTACTTTTTAAATTATCATCTGAAATTGGCAGTGATTTCAGCTGTGAAGCATATAGAAAAACAATTTACCAACCTTATTCAGTCCATGTTCAGCGTAATAGCAGTGCAATCATAACTGCTATTAGTAGCCAAATAACCTCCTTAGTTTCCGTCATATATAGCACCCTGCAAATCACAACTGCATCGATAGTTTCTATTGGATTAGTAATTGCATTGATAGCAGTTGATAGGAACGTTGCATTAATCGCAATCGGGATTTTTGGCTCTGCTTATAGCCTCCTTGCAGTGGCGACAAAAAGAAGACTTTTAAGTAATAGTTTAGTCATTGCGAATTCCAAAAAAGAACAAATAAAAGTTTTGCAAGAAGGTTTAGGCTCAATAAGAGATGTTTTATTAGATGGAAGTCAAAAAACATATCTAGGCATTTATCGCAAATGGGATAGGACAATGAGAGCCAGAACTGCTAATAGTTACTTTCTAGGAAACTTCCCAAGATATGTTTTAGAAGCCATGGGGTTAATGATTATTGCTCTTCTAGCAATGGTCTTGATTATGCAAGGGGATAGAAATGCAGGAACAACTATACCTTTACTCGGAACACTTGCTCTTGGAGCACAACGTTTACTTCCTGCTTTACAACAAATCTATGGAGGGACATCTGATATTCGTGCAAGAGTAGATGATCTAAAAGATGTACTCGCTCTTCTTGATCAAAAGATTCCTGAACAAGCTCAATTTTCATATGTTCAGCCACTAGAATTTGTTCAAAGTGTTCTGTTGAAAAATATAAGCTTCAGCTATGACCAAAGGCGTGCACCTCTTGTACTTTCAGATCTTCAATTAGAAATCAATAAAGGTGATCGCATAGGTCTTATTGGAGAAACTGGGAGCGGAAAAAGCACCTTAATTGATTTACTTATGGGGCTTCTTGAACCTACTGAGGGACAAATATTGATAGATGGGCAAAATCTTTATGATCCAACACATCCTGAGTTACTAGCAAGATGGCGGGCTTCCATAGCACATGTTCCTCAGAGCATTTATCTTGCCGATACATCAATTGCTGAAAATATCGCTTTTGGTATTCCTAAAGATCAAATCGATAAAAAGAAGGTGTGGCATGCTGCTGAACAAGCCCAAATAGCAGGTTTTATTCATGGTCTTCCTGAAGGGGAAGAAACCTTTGTGGGGGAAAGAGGAATTCGCTTAAGTGGAGGGCAAAGACAACGTATTGGTATTGCTAGAGCGCTTTATAGAAATGCAAAGGTACTAGTATTTGATGAGGCGACAAGTGCATTAGACAATGAGACGGAAAAAGCAGTAATAAACTCAATTGCAGCTCTTAACAGTGAGCTTACTTTGATTACAATTGCGCACAGACTTACAAGTCTATCAAGCTGTAATTATGTGTACGAATTAAAATCTAACAAGCTAATTCTTTCTCAGTAATTTGTTTCATATATGACTAAAGAATTGAGGGCATATTCTTGATCCCATATTGGATTCTTTTTGCAATTCCTGCTTGGCGTGCTTTGGCAAAGCCAAGACTTCCTTGGGGCATCTGTGCAACTATTAGTATTTGGCTGGTTCTTGTAATATTTATCGGGTTAAGAGTAGAAGTTGGAGGGGATTGGGTCCCTTATTTGGGTATTGTTAATGAAATAGGAAAGAAAGGAACAATCGCGGGTATCCAAAAAGAACAAGTCTATATGTTTTTGAATCTCATTTCTTACAATCTTGGCATGGGAATTTACGGAGTTAATTTAGTCTGTGCAGCATTATTTAGTGCTGGATTAGTTTGCCTTTGTAAAAGCACTCCTAGACCATGGCTGGCATTAACCATGGCCGTTCCATATTTAATTATTGTAGTTTCTATGGGATATACAAGGCAAGCAGTTTCTATAGGCATGCTTATGTTTGCATATCTTGCTTTATCACAAGCTAAAGTGGTTTATTTTATAATTTCTTGTGCAATTGCGGCTGGGTTTCAGCAAACCTCTTTAGTAGTGCTCCCTTTAGCAATTCCTTATTTATATGCAAAAAGATGGATCAATACATTAATAAAAACTCTATTAGTCTTTTTCGCTGGATATAGCCTTTATCAATCATATTTTGCTGATAGGATAAATCTTTTGCTCAGTGGTTATCTTCGAGATAGCGCTGAAGCGCAATCCGAAGGCGCATTAGTAAGGGTAGCTCTGAACTTTATACCTGCTTTAATATTCCTTATATATGGGCATAGAGCCTCACTAAAAAAATCCACCTTAACAGTTTGGAGATGGATATCCCTTTTATGTCTGATTTGTGGAGTAGCACTTTTTACGACTCCAAGCAGCACAGTTGTTGATCGATTAGCTCTTTACGCTCTCCCTATTCAAATATTTATTGCAGCAAGAATACCCGATCTAAGAATTTTAAAAGCAAGCCCTAAGTTACTAAACTTTTCTGTTGTTTTATTTGCCTTTCTCGTTCAATTTGTTTGGCTTTTCTTTTCTGTTCATGCACATTATTGGGTTCCCTATAAAAATTTGATATTTGAATAATATCAAAAAACCCTTATTGGTTACGTTTGAGTTCTTTTCCTTAGGTATTGGACTAGTCTAAATTGACAACTGTGCCATTAGCTACGTAATCCTAGGCTTGATAGCTTAGGCTCAATAAAAATAAATATGCTAGCTAGGAATCTACCGATATCTTTAGTCGTCCCATTCAAGGGGACTCTAAATGATTTAAGGCCCCTTCTATTTGCACTAAAAGATGGAACATTTTGGCCAAATGAAATTTTAATAGTTGATGCAGGCCCTTATTTAAATAAATACAAAGATGAATTCTCATCATTCATAGATACATTTCCCAAAGAATTTAATAACCTTTTGCGGATTATTTCGCCCGGCAAGCCACTCTTCCCTGGTGAAGCAAGGAATCAAGGTTGTCTTGAAGCTAAAAACCCTTGGATTGCTTTTATAGATGTTAATACAATTCCCACATTAGATTGGCTAGAGATTTCTTTCAATGCAGCAGAGAAAAGTAACTCTAAAGTCGCCCTAGGTACCACAACTTACTTTGGAAACAATTTTCTTGAACGCATATTTGTTCGAGCAACATACGGAGAGCAAGCACTGCCTACTCTTCCTGGGACATTAATATATCGATCAATATTATTAAAAACTGGACTTTTTTTGCCAAAGATACGTGCGGGTGAAGATACAGATTGGCTTGTTCGAATGCATCAATTTGGGCATGGTGAATTTAACGCTTACTCTCCTTCATTAAGTTATAGAGCGGTCCCTAAAAATCTTTTTGATTTAGCTAGAAAATGGTATAGAAACTATAGCAGTTGCTCTCCAGTAGTTTTCCACCTTGAGACCCAAAAAAGCATATATCTGATTACCGCAAACTTGTTTGTAATACTTGTCACTTTCAAGTGGAATGCACTAATTGCAGGATGGAATGAATCAAATGTCTTATATGTGGCGCATATTACGAAAATCGCTCTCTCAATGCTAATCCTTTCTTATTGCTTACTTCGTGGATTAATAATGCCTCTTCGCAAAGGGTCTAAAGCGGAAATTTTACTTCCTTTTCAATGGATAATAATCACCTGTATTTGTTTTATTCTAGATATTGTAAAGCTAATAGCATTCGTCAGAGCATTTTTTAGGCGAAGCAAGCAAAGCAAATTCAAATCATAAACAAAACTTTCCTACTTTTTAATGAACTTATCTTGATTTTTTCAAGAACTAATCATTAGTATCTTATTAAATTTGATATTTAATCTAAAATTCTCACCTGAATTATTCTAGTTCTAGCACCTTACCCAAATACTTCAATGAAATATGATTTCCTCTCATTACAGTTAAGACATAAGCCATAGACATGGCAACATGTGCGTCAGGTCTCCTAATAGAGGAAGACAAAAACAATGGCAGTCACAGATCAGTTTTGCTGGTCGCTAATACGAGCTGGTACCTTTACAACTTCCGGCTACCCCTTCTTAAGGCTCTACGTAAAGCAAGATACGACGTAGCAGTAATTGCTCCTCACGACGCCTATACACCGCTTCTAGAAGCAGAAGGATTCAAAGTGCATTCATGGTTGGTTCGCCGCAACTCAATAAACCCTTTGCTTGAACTGCGAGCAATAGTTGATCTGATCAGGATCTATCGACGCGAAAGACCTGCCTTAGTACACCACTTCACCATAAAGGCATGTCTTTACGGCACTATTGCCGCAAAAGCAACTCGCATCTATCGCGTAGTAAATGCAATTACAGGCCTAGGACACGTCTTCCTAGGACAAAGAAAGCGCCATCAACTCTTAAGACGTTTTCTCAGGCCTTTATACAGGGCGGTGTTCATGGCTCGAAGAGCCACAGTGGTTTTTCAAAACGCTGACGATCAAGAAAGGCTTATTCGACTAGGAATAACAAATGACTCACGGTCAAGGCTCATTCGCGGCTCAGGCGTAGATATAAATCACTTCAGTCCATTGACAGATAGCGCTGGTCATTTTCAAAGCACACTGCAGCTACTTTTCCCATCAAGGCTTATTAGAGAGAAAGGAATTCAAGAACTACTTCATGCATGCCAAGAGCTTTGGTCTGATGGATATGACGTAAAGCTGCTTGTTGCTGGCGAACTAGACGTAGGAAACCGCAGTTCACTTAATCATGAAGAAGTTGATGCTTTGAAAAATGATTCACGTATTAGCTGCCTAGGTCATGTAGAGGACATGCGAGCTCTTTACGCCTCAAGTGATGTAGTTGTCCTTCCTTCATGGAGAGAAGGACTGTCTCGCTCCCTTATAGAAGCTGCTGCAATGGAAAGACCGATCATTACAACTGATGTGCCGGGATGCAAAGACGTTGTAGACCATGGACGTTCTGGGCTTTTAGTTCCATTACGTGATGCAAGATCTCTTAGATTAGCAATTGAACTTTTAATAAATAATCCTGTCCTAGCAAGAAATTTTGGGAAAGCCGCGCGAGAAAAAATAGAATCTGAATTCCAAGTTTCATTCGTAAATAAGGATACACTTAAGCAATACGACTTGCTTTTCGAAAATCCTCTAGAACGTCGCTCATTGCTCTCAGTTTTTTTTAATTAACAAAGAAAACCTTTGCTTGATATTCTTTACACTTTCTAAATCATTAATGTCGAAACCTGGATGACTCTTGTTAAGGAGATTTATCTTATAAAAACCTATCCAGCTAGTTGATAAATTTTAAGTATTGGATGACTTTCATTTTGACAATTGCAAAAGAAAGTTATTAGTAACTCATTAGATTTATAAAAAACTAGCTAGTTCCAAGCAAACCTCCTCTCTAAAATTTCGTTGTCAAGACAAAGTCCAGCCACCTCCGCTTGGTTACGATCTATTTTGGAAAGGTAACCATTTCAGGTTGACCTTATACAGGAGCTTCCTTGAGTCTCACGAGCAGCCCTCTTGCTGTCGCCTTCGCAATTTGTGTGATAGCAGCATCTGTCACTATCTTGATCGTGCCTCAGGTCATAAGCCTGGGTGTGCAATATGGCTTGACTGACCGGCCAGATCCACGAAAACAGCACAATATTCCTTTGGTTCGACTAGGCGGAATAGCAATGATTCTGGGTTTTGCTCTTGCAATAGCAACAATCTTGATAATTAATGGTTCCGAACTAATCCCAAATGTTAATAATGAACTGATTCTAATTACTTTGGTTGGCTCGACCTGTTGCTTTTTAATTGGTCTTGCAGATGATCTTTTAGCATTATCACCTTGGCCAAGACTGGTTTTACAAGTCATTGTGGCTTGTGCTGTCTGGAGCCAAGGAATACAAATAGGAGCGATTAATCTTGATTGGTTAAGTAATAGTCAATCACTTGTTTTCCCTCAGTATATAAGTTTGATTGCAACTTTAATCTGGTTAGTAGGAGTCACAAATGCAATCAACTGGCTTGATGGTCTAGATGGTCTTGCAGCTGGAGTAACAGGAATTGCTGCAATTGGTCTTTTCTTACTGAGTTTCTCACTAAACCAAATAGAAGCTGCTTTTTTGGCAGCTGCACTGATTGGATGCTCCATTGGATTTCTTCGTCACAATTTAAATCCTGCAAGAATCCTGATGGGAGATGGAGGATCTTACTTCCTAGGTTTCTGCTTAGCCTCAATAAGCATCATCAGTTGTTATTCAATTACAGAAGTTACAGGCAACAGCACTATGTCTGTGAGCCTTCATCTGCCGATGCTAATTCTTGCTGTCCCAATTTCTGATATGACAGCTGTAATCATTTTGAGAGTCAGGGAGGGGCTTTCCCCCTTCTATCCAGACCGAAGACATCTCCATCATCGACTCCTTCGTTCAGGTCTAACTCACCGTCAAACCGTGCTATTCATTTACGGATTAAGCCAATGGCTTGTGTCTATTGCATTATTCGCAGCAAACACCGAATTGAGATTGATATGGCTTGCTCTTTCAAGCTTGATACTTATGACAACAATAATTACCTGTACCCCCAAAAAGCATTGACAGATTCTGGCTCAAGGAAAACCAAAACATAATGAAAAATACTTAATTGAAAAATTAAATGCTGTGTACTCAAAAAGAACAATCCAAAAGCAATCAATATCTCAAGCAAATTGTAAGTATATAGACGAATGATCCACGAATCTTCCGTTCATCGAGATCTAAAACTTAGAATAATATAAATGACTTGATTCTGTACTATGCCTTTCTCACAACAAGGTCAAGGGAATGATCAACTTTTTGATAATGCAGATAGTTTTGCGATGGCATTTGATGCCGCTTGGAAACATCAAGAGCATTTGGTGAAAAAAACGGACTTAGGCAAAGATGAACGATTAAGGGAAGTGCTTAAAGACCTTAAAGATCATCCATTCATGAAAAATTCACCTTCGCAAGCAAATCAAGTTGCCAAATTCCGTATTAAGCTTTTAAAGCTTATTTGACGAGTGGATTATGCTGATAGTAATTCATTATCAGTTTCATCTTCATTATTCAAATCATAAGAATCTGCATCAATATCTTTAAAAGAATTGCTCTCATCGAAATTTGACTTAATAGGTTCGAATCCCTCGTTGTTTAAAGTATCATCAAAAAAAGTATTAGGTTGAGAATTTATTTCTTCCAAACCTTCTTGCATCTCTTCACCTTCCTTTTGCAAAGGTATTTCAGCTACCTCAGACGCACAATCTTCCTGGTGATCATCTCTTGAAAGCAATCTCTGTAAATATCTAACCTTTACCTCACTTTCTTCAAGTAAATTCCTAGTAACTTCTGAAGATTGATTATTTTCAAAAGAACCATTGGTCTCAAGAAGGGAAAGCCTTTCTTCAAGTTCTATCAACCTAAGTGTCAAAACCTCGCACAACTCACTTAAAATATGAAGTTGCCTCCCAAAGCGTTTTTCCAAAGAAGTTGTTTGCTCACCTAGTGTCATCAACCCATAGCCTCCTATAGAGGAATATTGCTGATGGTATCTACCCCTAGCTTTATGTCCATAACATAATCTCCAACAAAACAAAATTACCAACATAAAGTCTGTATTACATGCAATTTACTAATGACATGGAAAGTTCATTAGACCATCAAGAAGGGCTATCACCTTTGCGTCTTGCAAGGTTGAGCTTATTCCAAGGTTGCTTGGGGTGCTTAGCCGTAATTTTCGCAGGAATGCTGAACCGAATAATGATCTCTGAGCTTGCCTTCCCGGCAATTCTGGTTGGAGGTGGTCTTGCATTTGAACAATTAATGGCACCATCCAGGGTTCTTTTTGGGAACATCTCTGATAGCTGGCCTATAAATGGCAGGAAAAGGACTCCTTATATATGGCTTGGTTCAGCAGGATTTTGTTTAATGGCAACTATTTCAATCCCAGTAATCTTCATCACTGAAAGTGCATTAAGCTCAGGAAATTCGATTGCGGTTATATTCTCCTCACTGGCACTTTGCACTCTTTTTGCTCTATATGGGTTAGCCATCTCGATGGCATCAACACCTTATCTTGCTCTAGTAATTGACCTCACGACTGAAAAAGAGCGCCCCAGAGCAGTTGGCGTTATCTGGTGCATGCTCACCATCGGAATCATCGTGGGAGCAATTTCTATATCAATCGCGACCAAAGGTCTTGATGGAATAACAGATCCAAATTTGCTACAACCAGCGCTTCAAAGATTTATGATTTGGGTAAGTGTAATAGTATTTTTTATTTCAATAATTGCTTGTTGGGGGTTGGAACCCAAGGCTGCAAATATAGATGCAAAAGGTCCAAAATCAAGTAATGAAATTGGCTTAAAAAAAGCATGGGTAATGGTAACATCAAGCAAGCAAATAATTATCTTCTTTAGTTTTCTAACTCTCTATACACTTGGTCTTTTTCTGCAAGACCCAATACTTGAGAGTTTTGGGGCTGAAGTGTTCGCCTTACCAATATCAAAAACAACATTATTAAATGCATTTTGGGGCGTAGGAACATTGTTTGGTCTTTTACTTGGAGGCCTATTTGTGACTCCTCATCTAGGAAAGTTAACTACAGCTCGCATAGGGTGTTGGATGATAGTTGGCTCACTATTCCTTTTAATTTTCAGTGGTATTTCGTCCAATGTAAATGGACTGTATGGAGTATTAGTAATTTTTGGAGTTGCTGCAGGAATAGCTACAAATAGTGCCCTTTCTCTAATGCTTGATTTAACTCTTCCGCAAGTAGCAGGAACATTTGTTGGGATATGGGGATTAGCACAGGCTCTCTCAAGAGCAATGGGAAAGGTTTTTGGAGGAGGCTTACTTGATATAGGACGCCTTCTAAGTGGCCCAGAGAATCCGCTTTTGGCTTTTTCGTTTGTATTTACTCTAGAATCAATAATAATGATTTTAGCAATTGCTATGCTTAGCAAAGTTAGTATTAAACGTTTCCGAGAAGAGACCGCAACAAAAATGGAAACCCTTTTAATGGCAGACCTAGATTAAGCAAAGTGCTTTAGAATGAATAGAGATAATATTAATTAGCCTAATAATCAGCCCCTAAACTCTAAAATAAGAAAAGGTTATTAATTAAGCCTCAGGTATATGCAAATTTCTACTGGTACCAAAATCCACGCCTTGCTCTATGGTGATAAAGCCAGTGATGAGCTGACTTTCAAGTCCCCCCAAGGTTCATTAAGATTAATTTTAGACCCTAATAATATTCAACTTTGGCATGAAACACTTCTCAAATATCCACAAGAAAACAACCTTTTATTAGCTTGCGAAAGTGATAATTGTGACCTACTAGCAACACGTTTGACATGGGTAGTTGGATCTGCGATCAGACCCTGCCTGACCAAAAGTACAGAGGAAGCAGTCAAAACACTTCAGGCTCTAGGAGTAAATGCAGCACTGACAAATTTAGCCAAGGAGTACTGTCCCGGCCTAGGCAAAGAAGTGCCATGGGCGTTTTATCTCGACAGGCTAAACATGCTAAGAGCCTCTCCAGCACTGGAAATAAACTGATTTGTATTATAATTAATTCGGATATATTTAAATTTATAGATGTACCTAAATCAATATCTAAAAACTACTTGATTATGGACTGTTAAAATCATTATGAAAATGACTTGTTTATAATTAAGATGCATTAAAGAAGAATCAATGAAATGCATTTAAAATGCATCCCTTATGATGCCTGTGCTTTTGGTGCAGAAAGCCTAAATGATGCTCCAGTAGCCTATGGCAAATCCAAGATTTCAGGAAATACAAAGGCAACATATATCCTTCACTCAAAAGGGGGATGCATGCCTGGGCAACAAGATATCTTCACTCCAAATGCTCGGACAAAGCCTGATGATCACGACCCTATTGATGACAACAAAATTATAAAAGCATTCCAAAGGGAACAGAACAATAAATTGCACAAGCCTTGCAGCTCAAAATATGCAAAGCTATCTGCAGATTCCTTTACATATGATGCATATTTTCCACATGATGATGAATCTCTAAATATTGCAATTCAAGCAGCATATAGACAACTATATGGAAACTATTTCCCAATGGAAAGCGAACGGCCTATAGAGCTAGAAAGGAGATTACGCAATGGAGATATCCCGATTAGAGAATTCATTAGGCAACTAGCCAAATCAACATTTTATCGACTACATTTTTTTGAATTAGTCAGTCAGCAAAGATTTATAGAACTGAATTTTAAGCATATTTTAGGAAGGCCCCCACTCAATCAAAATGAAATAGCTAAACACATTAAATTATTATCAGATTCAGGGTTTGATTACCAAATTGATCATCTAATTGATAGTGATGAATATGATGAAGCCTTCGGTGCACATATAGTTCCTTATCAACGGTGCTGGGACTCACCGCTAGGATCAACAACATCTAGCTTCGTCAAAATAGCTAAGTTGACCAAAAGTTTCGCAACAAGTGACAATGCAAAAAGTACTTCTAATTGCTATGGAGGGAAAAGCCTATTAATTCAAGAGCTAGCCAATGAAAAATACAAGAAAATAGAACAGTTATCCTAATGAAATTAATACTTCAGAAAACTTCAAGAGATGCCCTAGGGAACTTAAGATTGACAAATTTAATTAACAAGCTCCACTTATCCTTAAAGAGCTTTCATTCAACAGGTAAAACGTGCTAAATAGTAAGAAAATTCTCTGTTTAGTCCTCACAAAGCTTCAACCACTTTAAATTTCAGAAGGGCTAAAGAAACCAACCAACAAAACCCTACAATCCTTTCAATGCCTCTTTTTCGCCCCCCTTCCGACGAAAGACCGGGTGATCAGTCATCTGAGACCCCTTCAGGGGAAAAAGTGCCGATGGCCATGTCTATGATGGTTGATTCAATGGTTCGGATGATTCAAAAGGCTAATAGCGACAATCCAAATTTTTACAGCCAGGATTCAACCGAAAGTTTTGATGAAAATTGAGCAATTTGTTGCACAGAGCGAAGGTGAATGGAAATCAATGCGCAGTTCCCATTCACTAGCATTTCAACAATTTGAACAAGTTATCAGCAGAATAAAAATTAAGCTTCTGAACACAAATGATTCAAAAGTGTTGGACCTACTTTATGAAAGTAATTATTCAGAAATGGAAGTAGTAATGCCTTTTTCAATTGAGTGGGAAGCTGAAAGTGACTGGTCTGAAGAAGAAGAATTAGGTGATAAAGCTACATCAGGTTCAAGCATTTTTGTTCCTATACCTAGCTCTTCTGAAGAAGGTGTAATTCTTCGAAACTTAGGTTATGCAGAAAGTATTCAAGCTAAATCTAACTATCATTTCATGCCTAATGACTCTCTCATGCTAAACACTGAATATGAAAAGACAATTGCAGAAGAGCAAATTTGGTTTGCATCTAAAAATGTTAGGTTTCGGTCTTCCGTTGTTCGTATATCGGGTACTGAAGGGGTGCTCCAAGCATCCTTTGCTTCGGAGATCAAGCAAAATATTTTACAAACATAGAGTTTATGGACGATGAAATATCAAAATTAAAATTTGCCAAAACAATTTCAGGCAAATTTAGCAATTTTGAACAAGCACAAAATAAACCCAGCTGTTTTGCACATATCAATATCTACTTTAGGCCATTAGATTGGTCGATCCTCCAAGGTCCTTGGTTTTATTCTGAGCAAAGTTATGACTATGACCCATGGAAGCCCTATAAGCAAGGACTACATAAATTAAAGCTAAAAGATGGTATTTTTATTATAGAAAACTATAAGTTTAAATGCCCTCAGAGAATTGCTGGTGCAGGTTTCAAGCCGGAGCTATTAAACTCCTTGAGCAGAAATGACTTTAGTCTTAAAGTTGGCTGTTCGATGCACTTTAAAGAAAGAGTGCCTGATCATTACACCGGAAAGGTAGAGAAAGGTCAATGTTGTTTAGTTAATTGGGAAGGAAGAGTTACTTACCTAAAAAGTAAAGTTGAGATCAATAGTGTCCAATGGGTTAGTTTAGATGAAGGATTTGACAAGATTACTGATAAGAGAATATGGGGTTCAGATCATGGTCCAATTTATTTCAAAAGGCTTCTCTCATTCAACGAACAATTAAGTTTGTCGTGGCTTAGGGAATTTTGAAATGCATAGATAGACTTTTTAGATAAAAGTGTAAAAGACTTATCTCACCAATAAATTTTTTGCTTTTTCTCTTACAAAGCGATGATTATCCAGACTACTCTTCTTTATTAGAAGTAAACATTGCTTCCATTTCTCTTCTTTTAAAAGGTCTTCTAAAGACATCAAAGTAGCATATCTACTCGCCCAAAATGGTGTTTGCTTTTCATCAAGCCATTGGTGGATGTATTCAAGACAAGCTTCAGGATTTAACTTCATTAATGTTAAAATAGCAGCCGGCCTAAACTTCATATATTGTGGCCACTTCTTGTCAAGTGCTGAAAAAACAAATGATTCTATTTTTGCCATTGCATTCTTAGGCCAAAAAATTTCAGATCGAAAAAGAATGGTCAAAAAGTAAAGAGCTCCATAATCCTTTCTGCCTTTTTCCAAGTATTCAAACAACAATGGCCAAGATTTATTTAAATCTCTAGAAGTCAAGGTTTTCAATGCTAGATAACAACGACTAAAATCTGTTCCAAATAGTTCCTCAATCAAGAATTTATCATTATATTCACTCTCATAACGATGCAAAAGTTTTAAATGATTAGGATCATCCTCTATAAGTGAGTCAATTAAATTCAAAAGTGACAAGTTCCCTACACTGATCTCCGAATCAGGCCACAGTGCATTTATAGCCCGCATACGGAAAGAAGGTGCTACTGGTACTTTGAGAACTGTTGGGAGCAAATCAAAAGCTCCAGCATCTATAACATCCTGCACTGCACATTGCCGATCATTTTGATTAGGTGAATTCAAAAAATTTACTAATTGGTTAATTTGATCCTTCTCACCAGACAATCTTGAAATTGCTGCAATTGCGGCTCCCCGCACTCCAGAATTTAAAGAATGGTCAAGCAATAAAGACTTTATTTTCGGAGCCTCCTTAGTGGCTCCAAGACTTGCAAGACTCTGAATAAGTACTCGCCTATTTTGCTTAGGGTCATTCAGAAGATCCACAATCAATTTGATCAATGAAGAGTCTGAGCAATTCAACTCTTGAAGTGCCCAGGCAGCATTCTCAACAATATATGGATCACTACTTTTAAGGCATCTTCCAATTGCAGAAGTTGCTCGTAAGCAGCCAAGTCTGGCCAAACCTTCTATAGCTTTTCTCTTGGCTATTTTTATACATTGTTCGTTTGATTCAG
>QCFB01000020.1 GCA_003280345.1 Prochlorococcus sp. AG-363-A16 | reverse complement strand
TTCTTCAAGTAGCTGAAAGCCGTAATGAGGTAGATCAAGTTGTTGATCAAGCTAAGACAGTTCTCAGTCTTTGGAACGATTGCCCAGAATTTGGTGAAGCTATGGCTTCTCCCGTTTTGGAACCTGATTCCAAAAAGGCCGCACTTGAGAAACTTTTTTCAGATAAGGTCACACCATCTTTTCTGAATCTCTTGAAATTGTTGGCTGATCGCCAGCGGATTGGACTTTTAAATTCAGTTTTGGAGAGACTTCTAGAGCTCTATAGAGAGCAGCGTAATATTGCCTTGGCTACGGTAACTTCAGCAGTTGCCTTAAATGAGGCACAACAATCTGATCTTCTTCAAAAGATTCAGGCAGTAGCAGGGACCGATAACCTTGAACTCAATCTTAAAGTTGATCCTGATTTAATAGGAGGATTCATTGTCAGCGTTGGTTCGAAGGTTATTGATGCCAGTCTTGCTGGCCAAGTGCGTCGATTAGGACTTTCGCTAGCCAAGGTGACCTAGCAATTCCCCTTAAGACCTTTTTCTTGAGGCACTTTTTCACCTCACTTCTCCTCTCTTTTTAAATACTCACCCCTCTCATGGTTTCCATCCGCCCCGACGAGATCAGCTCTATCCTTAAGCAACAGATTGCTGATTACGACAAATCTGTTTCAGTAAGCAATGTAGGTTCCGTTCTTCAGGTAGGCGACGGTATTGCTCGAATATATGGCCTTGAAAAGGTCATGGCTGGTGAACTAGTTGAATTTGAGGATGGGACTGAAGGAATTGCTCTGAACCTTGAGGACGACAATGTAGGTGCAGTTCTAATGGGAGAGGGTCTTGGAATTCAAGAGGGAAGTACTGTCAAGGCAACTGGAAAAATTGCATCTGTGCCTGTTGGTGAGGCCACTCTTGGTCGAGTAGTTAACTCCTTGGGGCAACCTGTTGATGGGAATGGAGAAATCGCTACTACTGATAGCCGTTTAATTGAATCAGTTGCACCAGGAATTATTAAAAGAAAATCTGTTCATGAGCCTATGCAAACAGGAATTACTTCTATTGACGCAATGATTCCTATTGGTCGTGGGCAACGTGAATTAATTATTGGTGACCGTCAGACTGGTAAAACAGCCATTGCTATAGATACCATCCTTAATCAAAAGGGTGAAGATGTTGTTTGTGTTTATGTTGCTGTTGGCCAGAAATCTGCTTCTGTTGCAAATGTCGTGGAGGTTCTTCGTGAGAAAGGAGCACTTGATTACACAGTTGTAGTTAGTGCAAGTGCTTCTGACCCTGCTGCACTTCAGTACTTGGCGCCATATACAGGTGCAGCAATTGCTGAGTACTTCATGTATAACGGCAAAGCTACTTTGGTGATTTATGACGACTTGACTAAACAGGCGCAGGCTTATCGTCAGATGTCTCTACTCCTTCGACGTCCACCAGGGCGTGAGGCTTACCCAGGTGATGTTTTCTATCTTCATAGTCGCTTGCTAGAGCGGGCTGCAAAACTTTCTGATGCCATGGGTAAGGGCTCTATGACTGCTTTGCCTATTATCGAGACACAAGCTGGTGATGTTTCTGCTTATATCCCTACCAACGTAATCTCAATTACTGATGGTCAGATCTTTTTAAGCTCTGACCTCTTTAACTCTGGATTAAGGCCAGCTATTAATGTTGGTATATCTGTGAGCAGAGTTGGAGGAGCGGCCCAGACTAAGGCTATTAAGAAAATTGCAGGTACTTTGAAACTAGAGCTTGCCCAGTTTGACGAGTTGGCTGCATTCTCTCAATTCGCCTCTGATTTAGATGAAGCTACACAAAAACAATTGGGTAGAGGTAAGAGACTACGTGAGCTTTTGAAGCAACCACAGTTTGCGCCTTTAAACCTTGCTGAGCAGGTCGCTATTGTTTATGCGGGCGTTAAAGGTTTGATTGATGAGGTACCTGAAGAGCAGGTCACTCAGTTTGCAAGAGAACTACGTGATTATTTAAAAACTAATAAGCCTGACTTCATTAATAAGGTGCAGACCGAGAAGGTCTTAAGCGAAGATGCTGAGTCAATGCTAAAGGATGCAATTAATGAAGTGAAGTCTTCAATGCTGGCCTCGGCCTAACTCTGTTGGTTATCTAGGGGAAATCTATCTATGGCCAATCTTAAAGACATTCGAGACCGAATCGTTTCAGTCAAGAACACCAGGAAGATCACTGAAGCTATGCGTCTTGTCGCAGCAGCTAAGGTTCGTCGTGCTCAAGAGCAGGTGTTAAGAAGTCGACCATTTGCCGATCGGTTAGCACGGGTTTTGGAAAATATTCAAACTCGTATGCGCTTTGAGGCGGCTGATGCTCCTTTACTTAAACGTAGAGATGTTCGCACTATCACTCTTCTTGCCGTAACAGGCGATAGAGGATTGTGTGGGGGGTACAATTCCAACATTATTAAACGAACCGAACAACGGTTTGCAGAGTTAAAAGGGCAAGGGTTCAACCCAGAACTTGTTCTCATTGGCAGAAAGGCAATTTCTTACTTTCAAAATAGAGCAAGTCAATATTCAATAAGAGCTACTTTTACTGATCTCGAACAAGTTCCGACAGCTAGAGATGCAGAGTTAATTACCAATGAGGTTTTAGCTGGATTCCTTTCTTCGACTACGGATAGAGTAGAAGTTATTTATACCAAATTTATTAACTTGGTCAGTTGTAACCCTGTAGTACAGACATTGCTTCCTCTTGACCCTCAAGGGATAGCAGAGGCTGATGATGAGATTTTCAGATTGACTACAAAAGATAGTCGTTTAACAATTGAAAAAGATGCTGCCCCTGCTAATGAGCAACCTGCTTTGCCTTCAGACATTGTGTTTGAACAGAGTCCTGAACAATTGTTAAATGCATTGTTGCCTCTTTATCTTCAGAACCAATTGCTTCGTGCTTTGCAAGAAGCAGCAGCTTCTGAGCTTGCTAGCAGGATGACTGCGATGAACAATGCAAGCGATAATGCTAAGGAGCTAGCTAAGACTCTTACTCTTGACTACAACAAAGCTAGGCAGGCTGCGATTACTCAAGAAATCCTTGAAGTTGTAGGTGGGTCTGCTTAGTAGATATGTAATGATTGTTTTGAAAAAGTTGGTGAAGGTGATTTTCTTTAACTAGGTACTTTAGAGGATGGTCAATGGAGCTAAATCTTTTGATTCTCGACTAGATGGGCGATTAAAGTTGGTTGAGCTTAATCTCAATTGGCCCGAAGACCACTCTCTCCTTGAGTTGCGTGCATGGATCCTTGAACAATTGAGAATATATGGTGACCCTTTGCGATGGGCTATTACCGCCATTCGCCCCTCTTCTAAAGCAGGTTGTTTTCGCCAGTTGAAAGTAGAAGCAGTTTTAATTATTTCGAGGTTCGACACTTTGGAGAATTGATGCCTCAACTACCATGTTCAAATTTTTCTAAGATTACAGATACAATCCCTACTCTTTTGAGTGTGCCAGCAGGGATTGGATGCAGTATTGGAGGTTATGCAGGAGATGCTATTCCTTCCGCTCGTTTACTGGCCGCTGCCTCTGGATGTTTGATCACTCATCCAAATGTCATGAATGGTGGTTCTCTGTATTGGAGAGACCCTCGGATTCAATATGTTGAAGGCTATGCAATGGACCGTTTTGCTGTAGGTGATTTTCTTTTGCGACCTGTAAGGCAGCAAAAGGTTGGTTTGCTTTTAGATGCAGGTTTGGAGTCAGAACTGAGGCAACGACATTTGCAAGTTGCGGATGGTTGTCGAGCCACTTTGGGTTTGAGTATTGGCCCAGTAATTACTACAACTGTTCCGTTAGAGATCAGACTTCATAACGGATCTAGTGGTGCAAGTTGGGGATATCTTGAAAATGTAGATGTTTTGTTGCGAGCTGGTGAGCGATTGAAACAATCTGGGGCTACGTCAATAGCTGTGGTTACTCGATTCCCAGACCAACTCAATAGTGAAAGCCTAGAGCAATACCGTAAGGGACAAGGAGTTGATGATTTTGCAGGTGCGGAAGCAGTAATAAGTCATTTGTTAGTCAAAAATTTGTCTATTCCATGTGCCCATGCACCCGCTATGTACCCGTTGCCTATCGATTTTGACCTTGATCCAAGAGCTGCTGGTGAGGAGATTGGATATACCTTTCTCCCTTCCGTTTTGGTTGGGTTAAGTCAGGCACCTGATCTTGTCAGGCGAATGGACGCTGATGATTGTCCAGGGAGTAACTCATCTAGTCTTTTGAAAGTTGAACAGCTTGGTGCAGTTGTTGTACCAGAAGGAGCTCTTGGCAGTGAAACAGTGTTGGCTTGTTTAGAGAGGAGGGTTCCTCTTATTGTCGTATTAAATCCAGGAGTGCTTGAAGTTACTACAGAGGCTTTTGGGCTCAATGAAGATGCTCAAGAAAAAATGGGGTTGCAGGTTTTGCATGCTCGCAATTATCCAGAAGCGGCAGGCTATTTGCTTGCATTACGTGAGGGGATCGCTATTGATTCTTTGCAAAGACCACTTCAGGGAATATCTGAAGTTAATTGATAGGTAAATGACTCTAATTGACTTTTTTATATCAGCTTTAACGTAAGCAAGCCATCGGATGCCTGGGAGCAATATCTAGTGCTTTAGCTACGCCTGGATGGCATACAGAGCCACGAACTGTATTTAGCCCTGAAAGGAGTTCTGGGCGTTCAGTTACCGCTTCTTCAAGGCCACGACCGGCTATTCCAAGAATGTATGGGAGGGTAACGCTTACCAATGCTTCTGTAGATGTGAATGGGACAGCACCTGGCATATTCCCAACGGCGTAATGCTGAACGCCGTGAATTGTTACGGTTGGATCTGTGTGAGTAGTTTCAACACTGGTGGCTACACATCCACCCTGGTCTATTGCAACGTCAACTATTACAGAGTTAGGTTTCATCTGCTTAACCATTTGTTCGTCGACAAGAGTAGGAGCCCTTCCCCCAGGTGTTAAGACTGCACCAATTAAAAGATCGGTAGTTGGGATCAGTCTTTCTAGTAAACCTCTGCTACTAACAACACTCGTTAATCTTCCTCGTCTGTCTGACTCCAAGTTACGGAGTCTTTCGGGAGATCGATCGAGAAGCATTACTTCTGCATCCATAGCGGCAGCAAGCCTTGCGGCGTTCCAGCCAACTGTCCCTGCTCCAAGAACAATTACCCTGGCTGGCCTAACGCCAGTACAACCTCCTATGAGGACGCCACTTCCACCATGTGGTCTTTCTAATAGATGGGCTCCTACTTGAGCTGCAAGTCGCCCTGCAATTTCACTCATTGGTGCTAATAGAGGCAGGCTCCCGTTTTCCATTTGAACGGTTTCATAGCCAATTCCAGTTGTCCCTGCGTTAATAAGTGCTTCTCCTACTTTCGGATATGCAGCAAGGTGAAGGTAGGTAAAAAGCACCATATCTTCTCTGAGTAGTTCAAATTCTTCTTCTTGTGGCTCTTTGACCTTTACTACTAAATGAGCAGCCCAAGCCTCCTCACGGCTAACAATTTTTGCGCCTGCTGCTGCAAAAGCCTCATCCCCGATACCTGCGCCAGTTCCAGCACCTGCTTGAACTCGTATTTCTAGGCCTTGAATGACGAGTTCTCGTATCCCATCAGGAGTAAGAGCTACTCGCAGCTCATCCGCTTTGATTTCGGTTGGCACTCCAATGCTGGCCATCGGAGATGATAGAACTGAGGCTGGCATGAAAAATTGTGATTTCTATTAGCTTGCACAAGCCAGGTGAGTCTGGCTAGCCTTTGTTTTAAATCATTTGGTAGCTATAGGTTTTCTCCAGCCAGTACCAAATGCTTTATTACTTAGTTTAAGGAGAGGAGGTGCTTGGCGTCTTTTGAATTCTGCTTTTTGCAGCAGTGTTTGTACTTTTGAGATTAATGCTTCATTGTGTCCGCTTTTTACTAGTTCTTTGGGGTCGATCTGCTCTTCGATGAGAGCCTTAAGAATTGGGTCTAGAAGTGAATATTCAGGTAGTGAGTCTGTATCAAGTTGTCCAGGTCGAAGTTCGGCGCTAGGAGGCTTCAAAAGAATCTCCGCGCTTATTAACTCTCCTGTCATGGGTAAGCCTAATTCTTCTCGGCATTTTTTAGATTGTGAACTATCGAGCCATCTGCATATATCAAATACAGAAGTTTTGTATAAATCTCCTAGAACGGAGAGACCACCATTCATATCTCCATAAAGAGTGCAATAGCCAACAGCTAGTTCAGATTTGTTTCCAGTTGAGAGAAGTAGTTGTCCTTGTTGGTTTGCTATTGCCATCAAGAGAGTTCCCCTGATTCTGGATTGAAGATTTTCAGCAGTTATTCCTTTTGGTGGCTGGTTAAGCGACTTTGTTAAAGCGGACTCGTAGACCTTCATGAGCTCATTAATAGGTATTGTGCACTGTTTTAAGCCGATTCTTTTAATAAGCTTTAAAGCATCTTTTGAAGACCCTTCGGAGCTCCAAGGTGATGGCATCATGACTGCAGTGACTTTTTTAGCACCTAAAGCAGCAGCAGCAATAATGGCTACCAATGCTGAGTCGATACCTCCACTAAGCCCTAGAATTACTTTGGTAAACCCACACTTAATTGCGTAGTCACGAAGTCCCAGGACAAGTGCATGGAATAGTTTTTCCTCAGGAGTTGATGAATTAAAGGGTAAAGGAGTGCTTTGTGATGTTTGATCCCAAATCGCCATTTCTTCTCTACAGCTTGGCAGTTTGAACACAAGCTTCCCATGCGAATTAACTACGAAACTTGCACCATCAAACACAAGTTCATCATTACCGCCTACTTGATTGAGGTATACCAAAGGGCAGTTAACTCGCTTCACTGCTTTCAAAGCTAACTTTTGTCGCAAGCTTTCTTTGTTGTGGCTGAATGGAGAGGCAGATAGATTAATTAATAAATCAAGCTTTTCTGGGATTAGTTTTTCAATTGGGTCTGGCCCTGCTGTTCGATTGCCTTGTAATTCTTCCTCCACCCATAGGTCTTCGCAGATGGTGATACCTAAACGCCAGTTTTTATTCGCAACTTTTAGATCGACTATTCCAGGTGTTTGTGATGGGCGAAAATATCTCTTTTCATCGAAGACATCATAGGTAGGTAGTAGTTGTTTTTGTGCGACTACTTTCCAAGCTGAGTTCTCTATAAGGGCTGCCGAATTGTATAAATTCGGTAATTGTAAGTCTGGGGTTGGTTCGGCAATTCCTATTAGCACTTTTAAGTTGGGAGCTTCTATTCCCAAGGTTTTACTCAGCTCATCAAGAATTTCTTTTTGCTGAGCGAGGAGTTGCTGATTAAGGAGAAGATCTCGCGGGGGGTATCCCCATAGAGACAATTCTGGAGTAATTAAAAGATCAACTTTTTGTTTTGTCGCTTTAATACACGCGGCCAAGATGCTTGCGCCGTTCCCTTGGAGGTCACCTATTAAGGGGTTGAGTTGGGCTAAGGCAAGCCTCATTGCAAATTAGTGGTGAGGCCGTAAAGATTTTGCTCTAGCAGCATGGGTAAAATCTCTGTGGGTATTTGTGATATTTCAGGTTTATTTCGCACTGTTGAGCTTGATGTTGCTGGAATTGTTAGAGGTAAAAGATCGATTCGTCCACCTAAAGATTGAAGATCACTTATGTGGTTTCTGTTAATTGGCCAGCCTTGACGAGGTGCAATGCCAAGACGAGCCTTCTTGAGTAAAGCTTGAGCTTGAAGCCAATTAGGCAATTGCTGAGCCAGATCACTACCTATCACAAATACCAATTCTGATTGAGGCCAAAGCTCATTAGCTTTCTCCAGAGTATTTATTGTCCAAGGACTGCTGAGCTCTTGAACAAGCTCTAGATTTGGATCGGAAATGCCTTTTACAAGTGCTTCGAGTAGTGCATGTCGCTTTTCAAGAGAAGCTCCATGTGTTTTTAAAGGATTATCACTGGCCCATGTTGCAACCTTAGGGAAAAGGGTTAGTAACCCTTTGAGAAGTGCCTGATGGCCATAAGTTGGAGGGTCGGCACTTGTCCCTAACAGGGCAATCGGACCAAATGGGATTCTCACGGTAGAAGAGAAATTAGTTTGTTCAGTTTTCTTGTCTTTACTCCTGGCCAGCTACCAAGCCATTGCTTTACTTCTGGATCATGAGCAGCAAGCCGCTTCAGCATTGCTTTTGGATGAAATTCCCTGTGCTGACTCCCCAATAGCAGTTCTTTGGCAGCCAGGCGACCTGTTAGTTGAGTTGTATGAACCGCAAGAGCAGCTTGTGCTAATGCAACCGGAGCTGCTGCTCCCAGGCTTATTCCTGCTGTGACAGGGGTCGCAATTATTAGAAGTTGGCGCATTATTCCTAAGATGAATTGGATGCCAAGTTGCGTTCCACCAAGGAATGAATTGTGCAAAGAGAGTCTTTTCATCATTTGTCTTGCTCCATGACCACCCATTTGTAATCCATAAAGTTTGCTGAGTTGGATCACAAGAGCTGCGTCACATGCGAGTCCACCTGCAAAATCAAGCATCAAAAGCGGACTTGCAGCCACTCCAGAGGCTTTAATTGCTGCAAATTTTCCTATCAAGCCTTGCGCTGCTGATCTGCTACGAGTTAGACGTCCTTTCTTTAAAGAGTTATAGAAATGGTCTGCTTGTCTAAGTGTATTAAGTGCCAAAAGCAACTCACCTTGCCCTTCTAAAAGATTGATTAATGCATTTTGAAGTGAGCTAATTATTGGTTTTGATCTATGGCTACGAACAAAGCCATTTTTCTGAATATGTGCTTTGCGTGGGGCAGCAGCGACTACTTGCAGTTTTAGTTTGCGCGCACAAGCAGGCAAACGTGCACTAATACTTTGAATCAACTTTGTGAGTTCATCCTTTGACCATTGATCACAACAATTGAGAACTAATTGAACAGGCTTACCACTTTTTAGGAGTACTTGCAGTGCCTCTAGTTCGACACTTGTGATATCGCTATTAAGCACAAGCATTATGAAGTCTGCTTGTGTTGCTATTCGAGAAGCTAGGCGGGCTCTGCCTTCAGCAGAAATTTCATCAATACCAGGGGTGTCTATAAGCTCAACTTTTTTTAAGGCTTGAACTGTTTGATTCCAAGTGACTGCTTTGGTACTCCTTGTACAGCCATGGGCTACATCTGTGGCGAAAAACGGTTTCTTAAGCAGGGCGTTGAGCAGACTTGACTTGCCTACTCCCACTCGACCAAAGGCAACTATTCGTATGTGCTTCTGATGTAAGCGTTCTATTTGACGATCAAGTGCTTTTATTTCCCCTTTTAATTGAGCTTCTTCAAGACAGCTAAAAGTGAGGTTTTTGCGCCATTGAGTAATCAGCATTTTGCATCGATCTGGAGTAGATGGAGTGGATTTCATGATCCAGAAGATTTCCTCCACCATCCAGCAAGCACTGCTAAGACAGCTTCAGCCCCAATTAAACCAACAAAACCACCGAATTCATCTACTACAACTTTGACGCCTTTTTTGTCATCATTAAAGCTTGTTAGCAATGTATCTATTCGAATCATTTCTGGAACAAATTCAACAGCTTCACTTAGGTCGGTAGGTGTTAAATGACCGTTGCCATTAAGCAATGCTGTAAGTAATTTTTCACGGTTTGCAACTCCCAGGATCTTGTCGACCTCTTCTCCTAGTACTACCCACCAATTTGAATTATTTTCGATAAGGTTGCTGCGTAGTTTGTCCAACTTGGCAGACCCATCAAGAGTTGGAGCGGCAACTCTTGGAGTCATTAGATCTCTAGCTGTTAGGTCATTGAGTTGGAATACCTTGGAAATCATTGCTGCTTCATCAGCCTCAATATGCCCTTGTTGAGACCCTAGCCTGGCTAGTTGTCTGATTTCTTCTTCATCGGTGCTTATTTCGTTTTCTGCTGTGATTATTGGGAGTAATTTTTCCAGTAAAAGCAACAAAGGTCTCATTAATATGCTCAAAAAATGAATTAATGGAGCACTTGCCAGTGAGACTTGCATGGCAAGTCTGCTGCCAATAGATTTTGGGACTATTTCACCTAAGAGTATTACAAGCAAAGTTAGACCTACTGAGAAAATTGGTAGTGCTATTCCACTGATGTTGTGTTTTTCAAAAACGAAAGCAGCGAAACCACCCAGCATTAGGCTCCCAAAGATATTGAAGCCATTGTTAGCAATGACAAGAACAGTCAATGTTCGGCCTAAGCGTTGGCGAAGTTTTGCTAATCGTTTTGCTCCTGCGATTGGCTTTGCTCTTGCAGCTAATTCTTGGACTCGAAAGGGATTGACAGTCAATAATGCTGCTTCTATTCCTGAACATAGAGCAGACCCCGTGACTACAACCACAATAAGAATTGATAGAGAGAGTAGTTCGCCGCTCATGCCTTAAAAGATATGTAGGTTGGAGGTGACCATGAAGGGATTCATACCTTTAAGAGTCAGGGAAAAAGCATCAGCCATAAAGCATTGGATCAAAAGGCTTTGCCATAAATAAAATCTTCCGATTTTCGAATCATTACTCTTGTAGCTATGAATGCAAGCAGTTTTACCTTTGCTTCCCTGATGCAAGCTGTAAAACATAGGACTGATCAATTGGATATTTCTTTGAATTGGGAGATTTAGCCAATCCTTACGACTAAGGACATGAATGTCCAGCGTCTAATAAAAGTTTGTTTGAGATTTGGTTTTAGATAAAAGTGGAATATAAAGAGACAGTATGCAGTTGCTCTCTCCTGCCATTCTGAATATTTGTAGTGGACGTGCATTAGGCAATGAATGATTTGAGCCCCTTCTCCCAGCGACGGGATCGATTTTTGGAGCAATTGAGTGGCAAGGCTGCGATTATTCCAGCTGCTTCATTGGTAAGGCATCATGCTGACTGTGATTACCCATTTCGCCAGAACAGTGACTTTTGGTACCTCACTGGCTTTGATGAGCCTGATGCAGTCGCTTTGTTTTTATCTCATCGTCCCCTAGGAGAGAGATTTATACTTTTTGTTTTACCGAAAAAGCCTGATATTGAAATTTGGAATGGTTTCCGATGGGGGACGCAAGGGGCTGTTGAAAAGTTCGGAGCTGATGTTGCCCATCCTTTAGATGAGTTCCCCAATTTGTTAGCTGAATATTTACAAGGTGCCGAAGGCATTGCGTTTCGAGTGGGGAAGCATCCAAAAATTGAACCAATTGTACTGAAATGTTGGGCCGAGCAGCTTGATAGGGCTCAGCGAAGTGGGTGCGTTGAATTGCCATTAGTCGCGCCATGTTGTTTGCTTCATAAATTGAGGCTTCGTAAGGGGCCTGAAGAAGTGGAGCGGATGAGAGAGGCGGCTCGTATTTCTGCTGAGGCCCATGAAATAGCGCGCAATATCACACGCCCTGGCATGAATGAACGTCAAATTCAAGCGATTATCGAGCAGCATTTCCTAGATAAAGGAGCTAGAGGTCCTGCTTATGGCTCAATAGTCGCAGGTGGCGATAATGCTTGCGTTTTGCATTACACAGCAAATAATGCTCCTCTTCGTAATGGTGAACTGCTTTTAATTGATGCTGGCTGTTCTTTGGTTGATTATTACAACGGTGATATCACTCGCACATTTCCAATAAATGGTCGCTTTACATTTGAACAGCAAGCTTTGTATGAGGTGGTTTTAGCAGCTCAGCAAGCTGCGGTTGAATCTGTTATCCCTGGTCAGAATGCTGAGAGTGTTCATTTCACTGCATTGAAAGTCTTAGTTGAAGGCTTGTTAGATCTTGGATTGTTAAAAGGAGAAGTTCAGTCTTTGATTGAGCAGGATGCCTATAGCCATCTTTATATGCATCGAACAGGTCATTGGTTGGGGCTGGATGTGCATGATGTAGGGGCATATCGTTTAGGGGAACATCCCGTAAATCTCGAACCTGGCATGGTCCTTACAGTTGAACCAGGTCTTTATGTAAGCGACCGTCTTAGGGTTCCAGAGGGGCAGCCAGAGATTGAGGATCGTTGGAAGGGAATTGGGATTCGAATTGAGGATGATGTTTTGGTGACAGAAACTGGACCAGAGGTATTAAGTGCAGCTGCTTTGAAATCAGTTGAAGAGTTGCAGAAGTAATTTTCTATTTAAGTTTTATTAGGATTATTTTATTTTAGTTCTTTTCATGACTAATAGATTTTTTAGTTACCTGCCTTTGGAAGTTGGAGAACCCTTGAAAATCGTGAAATTTACGATTTCACGACTAAGAATTACTTAAATACTACTTCTTCAATATATTTAATGGCTCTAGGTGTTGAGTCTATAATTGCATCTGCACCTGCCATTTTTAATCTTTTTTCATACTCTAACCTCTTTGCCTTAGAGTCTATTCTGTGAAGATGAGGAGGAGCTATAGCAATACTTATGAAACTTTGAAAGGGTATTTTTTTGCGAGCTTCTTGGATTGTTTGTACATCAGCAATTGTATCTCCAAGATAGGCTATAGGTGGACAACCTTTACCAAGATTCCTTTCAGTTATCTTCCTTGCAAGATAAATGAGGCCGCTTGGATCTGGTTTGCTTGGAGCGTCTTCCATAGCAATTAATGGTGGATCTTTTAGCTTTAATCTCTTTTCTAAAATAAACTTTGCTGAAGTAGTTTCTGCACCACTAACAAAACCCCATAGGATTTCTTTTTTAGTCAGCTCATTGAAGAAATTGGTTGTTACTAATAATGGTTCATTTTTAATAAATCCCTTCCAGCTTTGGTTGCTTCCTAAGGGATCACCACCAAAGTAAAAACCATTAAATACTTTAATTAGTTTTTCCCTGCTGGGAAGATTGAAGTTAGGCAAATAGTTATTGTTTGAGTGCCTTTTGATTAATTCCATACTTGCATCCCAATCGTTGTTCCAGCAGCCCTCCATCTTCAGCTCATCGATTATTTCAAGCGATGGGCGCCATCCCAAGAAATGCTGGACGGTTTCTTGTATCGCTAGGCGATAGCTGTCTGTTACATCACGAATGACACCGTCGATGTCAAATAGAAGTAGAGCTTTCAACTTTGAAGAATTGATTTGGATCCAGGGCTGGTAGGTTAGATCTTTATTTAATTCTTTGATTACTGACAAAATGACGGTTTCTGAAGGCGGTGCCGCTGATCAACAGATGGCCACTACTCAGGGAGGTAGTGGTGAGTCAGGAGCTGATAATAAAGAGGGTGGCAATTCTGAGCCTAAGACAGGTCGTCCAGGGATGCTGGGAGCCACTGCTGCGCTTGCAACGGCAACAATTGATGCTGACGGTGTGCCATCTGGTCATACCCCAAAGGCTGACGAAGGCCGTTTCTTGTTAAAAATTCTTTGGCTGCCAGATAATGTGGCTTTAGCTGTTGATCAGATCGTTGGTGGAGGACCTAGCCCTTTGACTGCTTATTTCTTCTGGCCAAGAGAAGATGCTTGGGAAACTTTGAAAGGTGAATTAGAAGGTAAAAGTTGGATTACAGATAATGAGCGAGTAGAAGTATTGAATAAAGCTACTGAAGTAATTAACTATTGGCAGGAAGAAGGAAAAGGGAAAAGCCTTGAAGAGGCAAAACTGAAGTTTCCAGATGTTACTTTTTGTGGAACTGCTTGAATTAGGAAATAAAAATCAAAGCCACTTCGAAACTAATTAGCGTTATTTTGTTCCGCATCTAGTTCAAATCTCTCTGCTGCTTTTAAAGTTTTTTCGGAATGGAATAGTTCCTCAGTTACTTTAGTGCTAACTGCAAAAGTGTTAATTCCTTCTGATGCTAGAGCACATAGATCATGACTTTTTCGAACACTAGCTACAAGAAGTTTGCAATCACTTTGAATGCCTTTTAATATTTTTTTCATGGAAATTATTTCGGCAGAACCGTTTGTGCCTAAGTCATTTATTCGCCCCATGTATGGAGCTATATAACTTGCCTTAAGTGCAGCAGCTATAAGAACTTGCTTGGATTCATAACAAGCAGTTAATGTCACAGGAATATCTGAATCAATCAATTCTCTTGCCGCCTCGATTCCTATTTCTGTGATTGGAATCTTTACATAGACTTGCATAGTTGGTGTTTTTAATTTGGCTAGGGCCATGCCACATTCCCTAATGTTTTCTTTGCTCTTTCCCCAACTTTGTAGGTGCAATTCATTGCACCCTAAGATTGATGCTTTGTTGGCAAGTTTCTCTAAGTTAGTTAAATTACATGGTTGCCCTGCTTCTCTCAGCAAAGTTGGGTTAGTTGTTATTCCTTTGAAAAATCCTGATGGCAACCAACGTTCCCAGGAAACTGGATTAGCATTATCTAGTAGGAGGTTTAAACTCACTACTTAATGTTCTAGAGAAAAAGTCAATCTGTTGTTTTTGTTGCCTGTAACCTTGCTCTTGCACGCCGTAATTTTTTTTCAGCTTTTACTTTTTCCGTAGAAGTTTCTTGGTCTTGAAATTTGTTTAATTCATTTTTGGCTTGATCTAACTCTAACTCTGCTGAGGCAGCATCAATATTGCTGCCAAGTTCAGCACCATTAACTAAAACGGTAACTTCATTAGCTTCTACTTCTGCAAACCCACCCATTAATGCAATTGAATTCCAAGTTCCATTTTTGAGAACTCTTAGAACACCAACATCAATGGCTGTAACCATAGAAATGTGTCCTGGAAGCACACCTAAAAGACCAGTAGTGCTTGGGAGGATTACTTCTTCTGCAGAGCCATCAAACACGCTCTGGTCAGGCGCCAGCACTCGGAGTGTGAGGGACATTTAGGAGAGGGTGTTGGGTTGATTAGGAGTTGGTTTGGGAAGATGCTTGCCTTGGAGTTTTTGGCTCTATTAACGAGACTTAACTCTTGGCTTCTGCAGCAATTTTTTCAGCCTTAGCTTTGACTTCGTCAATATTGCCAACTAGATAGAAGGCTTGCTCAGGTAGGTGATCTAGTTCTCCTGAGAGGATCATGTTAAAGCCGGCAATTGTCTCTTCAAGCTTCACGTATTTGCCAGACATGCCAGTGAAGATTTCTGCAACAAAGAAAGGTTGAGAAAGGAACTTTTCAATTTTGCGAGCACGATCAACTGTCTTACGGTCGTCCTCAGACAATTCATCTAAGCCAAGAATTGCAATGATGTCTTGAAGTTCTTTGTATCGCTGCAAAGTTGACTGGACTGCCCTAGCTGTCGAGTAGTGTTCATCTCCAACCACAGATGGTTGAAGCATTGTGCTAGTGGAGTCCAGAGGGTCCACTGCTGGATAGATCCCTTTAGCAGCCAATGCACGAGCAAGCACAGTTGTGGCATCTAAGTGCGCAAATGTAGTTGCTGGAGCAGGGTCAGTTAAATCATCTGCTGGAACATATACGGCTTGAATTGAGGTAATTGAACCTTCAAGAGTGGAGGTTATTCTTTCTTGGAGCTCTCCAACATCAGTTCCAAGCGTGGGCTGATAACCCACCGCCGATGGCATTCGACCTAAAAGTGCTGAGACTTCAGAGCCTGCTTGCACAAAACGGAAAATATTATCTACAAAAAGGAGTACGTCCTGTTTATTTACGTCTCTGAAATGCTCAGCCATTGTTAGAGCTGAGAGACCAACGCGCATTCTTGCTCCTGGTGGTTCGTTCATTTGTCCAAAGCAAAGAGCCACTTTTGATTTGGGTAAGTCGTTGGGGTTGATTACGCCAGACTCTTTGAATTCTTCATATAAGTCATTCCCTTCACGGGTACGCTCTCCGACTCCTCCAAAAACGGAAACACCACCATGTTCTTTAGCAATATTGTTGATTAGTTCTTGAATTAGAACAGTCTTACCAACGCCTGCACCTCCAAATAATCCAACTTTCCCTCCTTGACGGTAAGGAGCTAAAAGATCGATAACTTTGATACCTGTTTCAAAAACTTTTGGCTTGGTTTCAAGATCTGTGAGTTTGGGAGCAGGGCGATGTATTGGAGATGTATCAGAACTTTGGACTGGGCCCTGTTCATCTACGGGTTCACCAAGAACATTGAAAATCCTTCCTAGCGTAGCTTCCCCAACAGGAACAGAAATTGGAGCGCCAGTGTCTAGGGCATCCATGCCTCTTACTAAGCCATCGGTACCACTCATCGCAACAGCGCGAACTCTATGGTCTCCAAGTAATTGTTGAACCTCTGCAGTCAGTGCAATGTCTTGACCCGCAGGATTTTTGCCCTCAATCCGAAGCGCATTGAGAATCTTGGGTAGCTTTCCAGCAGGGAATTCCACATCCAAAACAGGTCCAATTACCTGTTTAACAACGCCTTTAGTGCCGGCAGAGGTGGAAGCAGCAGCAGCCATAAGAAATTAGGTATTGCGAAGGAGTGCGGTTTGAATCGCAGCGCCTTCCTAAGAGGCGCAAGATTACCACCTTGTCTGCTAATTAGATTGGGTGTTCGGTCAACCGCACAGATAAATGGTGGCATGCCAGCCACTTGTCCGAATAAGTTGGCACTCATCGGTACCGAGTGCTAACTCGTTATTGATGTGTGGCGTATTTACGCCCTGTTCTTCCTGCATTCACCCATGGCAGCCGTTTCTCTCAGCGTCTCCACAGTTAAGCCTTTAGGAGACCGTGTTTTTATAAAAGTCTCTGAATCAGAGGAGAAAACTGCGGGGGGCATTCTCTTGCCTGATACCGCAAAAGAAAAGCCTCAGGTAGGCGAAGTGGCTCAGGTAGGACCTGGTAAACGCAATGATGATGGCTCTCGTCAAGCCCCTGAAGTAGGTGTTGGCGACAAAGTTCTTTACAGCAAGTACGCCGGCACGGACATAAAGCTCGGTGGCGATGAGTATGTACTTCTGTCTGAGAAGGACATTTTGGCTGTCGTCAATTGACACTTCAATCTTGAAGCCAAATTTGATTTTTTACTTTCTAACCCAACTCCCTTCTTTAAAGGACAACGCCTCCCATGGCTAAGCGCATTATCTACAACGAGCAAGCACGTCGCGCCCTTGAGCGTGGTATTGACATTTTGGCTGAATCTGTGGCCGTAACACTTGGACCAAAGGGTCGAAATGTTGTTCTTGAGAAGAAGTTCGGTGCCCCTCAGATCATCAATGATGGGGTAACTATTGCTAAGGAGATCGAACTAGAGGATCACATAGAAAACACAGGAGTGGCACTGATTCGTCAAGCTGCTTCTAAAACTAATGATGCAGCTGGCGATGGAACTACTACAGCGACAGTTTTAGCGCATGCAATGGTTAAAGCTGGCTTGCGCAATGTAGCTGCTGGAGCCAATGCAATCACATTGAAGAAAGGTATTGATAAGGCAACTGATTTTCTTGTTCAAAAAATTGAGGAACATTCCAAGCCAATTAGTGATAGCAACGCCATTGCTCAATGCGGAACAATTGCCGCAGGAAATGATGATGAAGTTGGGCAAATGATTGCAGATGCAATGGATAAGGTTGGGAAGGAAGGAGTGATTTCTCTTGAAGAAGGTAAATCAATGACGACAGAACTTGAGGTCACTGAAGGCATGCGTTTTGACAAAGGATATATTTCACCTTATTTCGCAACTGATACAGAAAGAATGGAAGCTATTTTAGATGAACCTTATATTCTTCTTACGGATAAAAAAATAGCTTTAGTTCAAGATTTAGTGCCAGTTCTTGAGCAAATAGCTCGTACAGGAAAACCACTTTTGATTATTGCAGAGGATATTGAGAAAGAAGCTCTTGCGACCTTAGTTGTTAATAGGCTTCGTGGTGTACTTAACGTCGCTGCTGTAAAAGCCCCTGGTTTTGGTGATCGGCGTAAAGCAATGCTGGAAGATATGGCAGTACTAACTAATGGACAGTTAATTACTGAAGATGCAGGCTTAAAACTTGAGAATGCAAAACTTGAGATGCTTGGTACAGCACGTAGAGTCACAATTAATAAAGATACAAGTACTATTGTCGCTGAAGGTAACGAAGGCTCTGTAAAGGCTCGTTGTGAGCAAATTAAGAAGCAAATGGATGAAACAGATTCCACTTATGACAAGGAGAAGTTACAAGAACGTTTGGCTAAGTTGGCTGGGGGTGTAGCAGTTGTGAAGGTTGGGGCCGCTACAGAAACTGAGATGAAAGATAAAAAACTACGTCTTGAGGATGCAATTAATGCAACCAAGGCTGCTGTTGAGGAAGGCATTGTTCCAGGTGGCGGAACAACTCTTGCTCATTTAGCTCCTACACTTCAACAATGGGCCGTGAAAAGCCTTCAGGGTGAAGAGTTGATTGGAGCAAATATCGTTGAAGCAGCGCTGACCTCACCTTTAATGCGTATTGCTGAGAATGCAGGTGCAAATGGTGCAGTTGTAGCTGAGAACGTAAAAAGTAAGCCTGTGAGTGATGGCTATAACGCAGCTACTGGAGAATATGTGGACATGTTAGCTGCAGGTATCGTTGACCCTGCAAAGGTAACCCGTTCTGGTCTCCAGAATGCAGCTTCTATCGCTGGAATGGTTCTAACCACTGAATGCATTGTGGCTGATATGCCAGAGAAGAAGGAGGCTGCCCCTGGAGGCGCTGGTGGAGGTATGGGAGGCGATTTTGATTATTGATTCTTTGAAAAATAAGCATTAGTTTTTAAATAGCAAGCAATCTATGCTTTTTAGAAGTGGCCGAGTTTGCTTCTAAATTTCTGCGAGCTTGAATAATTCTTTGTTCTCTTGCTATGAATGAATTAGTCCTTTGAGCAGTCTGGTTCGGAAATGGATGATGCGTTCGCTAGAGAAGTCACTATTCGCTCTCTTCTTAAGTCAAAGGGGTATGAGTTTGACCAGGAAAATCAGTGGTGGGTTCGTGAGTGGATTACTAATGATGGCCAGGAAAGGGTCTTAGAGGTAGCCGCAAAATCTGACAACGGTGAATGGAACAAAATGATGATGACTCCTGATGGATATATGTTTTATGCGGAAACTATTCGAGAAGGCATGTGATTAAGCCTCTAATAATTGAAAATCTTTTAAATATCAAAAATGTTCTTTTAGATCCTTTGGCTTTTTCAAATCATTGTTAATGAAATATAGACGAATATTTTATATGGAAAATTCTAATTAATTGAAGCCTGCGAATGATGGAATGCACTTTCTGAGCTATTCCAACCAGCCTGCACTAAGTGTTATTGCAAGGGAAAGAAAAATTGCAAGGCAAACCCATGTAGTTCTACTGAGAGTTGCTTCTGCACTGCTTGCACTGGTAAACATCGAGCTTCCGCTTGCCGCCAATCCTCCCATTCCATCGCCTTTGGGACTATGTAAAAGAACTAAAAAAATGAGGATGATTCCCGAAGCAACCCAGATCCACGAAAGAATTGAAGTGACCATAGTGGAATTTTAAAGCTAATTAGGCATAAGTGATGAAGTGGGGTTTGTTTTTTTAGACACTTTGAGGCATGAGAGAAGAGAGGGAAGGAGCCTCAATTGGTTCGATTAAAGAGGATCCTGTCATTACATCAGGTTTGGGTAAATTTAATATTTCTAGGAGAGTTGGTGCGATGTCGGCCAAACCACCTCCATCCCTTAAGCGGATGTCATTGCCGTGATTTGATAGCTTCCGCTTCTCACCTTCTATCAAAATTACTGGGACAGGGTTTGTTGTGTGGGCAGTCCATGCTTCGCCATTAGGGCCTTGCATTAATTCAGCATTCCCATGGTCTGCCGTGATCAATAAAGTACCGCTGGTTTTTCCTACTGATTTAAGTATTCGGCCTATGCAGGTGTCTACTGTATGAATTGCTTCTTTAGTGGCGTCCATTACGCCTGTATGTCCAACCATATCTGGGTTCGCATAATTAATTATGACTAAAGAATAAAGTCCGCTCTCTATAGCTTTCATGCAACTTTGAGTGAGAACATTTGCGGACATGGAAGGGGATAGGTCATATGTGGCAACTCTTGGAGAAGGGACAAGATGCCTGTCTTCTCCTATAAGAGGCTTTTCAATTCCACCATTTAAAAAATAGGTGACATGAGGATATTTCTCTGTCTCTGCCGTTCTGTATTGACGCAGACCATGCTCGGCAACTACTTGACCAAGAAGATGATCTAGTGATTCGGGGGGGAACGCTACTGAAACAGGTAAATCAGCTTCGTATTGCGTAAAGGTGACAACATTTAGTTTGTTTGTCTGATTCCTGGTAAAGCCATCAAATTCACTAAGTGTTAATGCTTGAATTAATTGCCTTGCCCTATCTGGTCGGAAATTAAACATTATCAATCCATCATCATTTTGAAGGTATGAGGATGTCAATCGCACTGGCTCCAGGAATTCATCTGTGATTCCTGAGGCATAACTTTGAGAAAGAATCTTTTGCGCAGAATTTTTTTCAATACATAGATCTGGATTGGTTAATAAGTCGTATGCCTTAGATGTTCTTTCCCAGCGATGGTCTCGATCCATTGCCCAGTACCTTCCACAAAGACTTGCAATCTCTCCTACCCCATTCGTTTCTATTGAATTTTCAATTTGCTTTAAGTAATCTCCAGCACTTTGTGTTGGGGTATCTCTCCCATCAGTAATTGCATGTATAGCAACTTTCTGGAGTCCATTGATTGCAGCCCATTTCAAAAGCCCGGAGAGATGATCTATATGACTATGCACCCCTCCATCTGAGCAAAGTCCAAGTAAATGAAGGGTCGTGTCTTTTTCTTTGATTGTTTTTGCAAGGTTTTTCAGGGCAGAATTCTTTCTAAGGTCCCCACTTTGAACAGTATTGCTAATACGAACTAATTCTTGTTGGATTATTCTCCCCGCACCAATTGTGAGATGTCCCACCTCAGAGTTTCCCATTTGATTATCAGGTAGACCAACCTCAGCACCACTTGCTTCAATGAGGGTATGAGGGTATGCGTGCCACAAAGCATCCATTACAGGTGTTTGGGCATTGTGAATAGCATTGTGTGCTTTCTCTTCACGATGCCCCCAACCATCAAGTATCGCCAATACAACAGGCGCTACTTGTTTAGAAAGCATTGAGTCTGCGGAACTATTGTTCGGCATTTGGGCGCTGATGATTCCTGTTAATTTGTCACCTAAAGATCAAAATACTTCTTTCTTGGCTTTGAGTTGCTTTTGTACCTACTTCCGTCAGCTTTTGCGAATGCAATGAATTAGGTGTTTTGGCCAGTTCATCATAAAATCTATACTTAATAAAATCATCAATGACCGATACCCAAAGTGATGAAAGGGTCGAAATTCTTTCATCGCAAGAGCTTGGGAGAACTATCAGCCGTCTTGCCTCGCAAGTTTTAGAGCGGGTAACTGATTGTCGCGGTTTGTTGCTATTGGGGATACCCACTCGTGGTGTACATCTTGCCAAGGTTTTAGCAAAAGAACTTGAGGATATAACTGGAAAGCAAGTTGCACAAGGGAGTCTTGATCCGACGTTTCATAGAGATGATTTAATTCGAATAGGTACTCGGATGGTTCAAGCAACTGAACTTCCCGAAAGCGTGGACGGACGTCAAGTTGTTTTGGTTGATGATGTCATCTTTACGGGTAGAACCGTTCGTGCTGCTCTTGAAGCCTTACAGGCGTGGGGGAGAGCTGAGAGGGTTATGCTTTTAGTTATGGTTGACAGAGGACATCGAGAAGTTCCTATTCAACCTGATTTTTGTGGGCGTGAAGTTCCTACTAGCAGAAAAGAAACGATTGAATTACGGCTTCGAGATGTTGATGGAGAAGAAGGAGTTTTCTTGCGGCAATTGATTGAATGAGATTTGAGTAAATTATTTTTTTTGATTAAAAGTTATCTGATTTTCCCTAGGGTTTTTTTATTTAACTTTTCACCACTACGAAGATCAATTGCTTCAACCTCTAATTCGCAATTTTTATTAATGCTGAATTTTAATTTCATACAGTCTTTGCCAGGTTCTCCTGGAGGGTTGAGTTGTAATGAATAGGGCATTTCTTGCCATTTTGTAGTTTTAATTTTTGATTGATTAGATGTGACAGTTGGAATATCGTTGATATAGATGATCTCATTAGTGCTCAAATCATCAGGTTCTCCAATTATTAATTCCATTTCTAATTGGTTGATTTGGCTTGCTGCTAGGACTATTTCGAGTGCTCTTGATGATGGCCATGGCTGCCCAGCCACAAAAAGAGGATGCCAGAAATGTTTTTTGCCTTTTTGGTCCCAACAGCGGAGTGAAGCACCACGTTGCAGGACGTCCTTGATAGTTACGCCTGGAGTGAGGCTTAGAGCTCCTTTTGCTACTGCTTCTATTGGCGGTGGTGTAAGTAAAGGTGCAGGCTTTGTTTCTTCTGCTAACCATCTACGAACCAAAGGAATATGAGCACCGCCACCAACAAGCACTACACCAGTAAGGTCTTCAAGTCCAAAAGCATTGGCTCGGGCACTTTCTAATGTTTGTTTTAAAAGTTTGGAGAGACATTGCAATAAACCGCGTTCAATTAGTAACTTTTCTAGTTCCGATCTGTTTAGCTTGAGATATATATTTTCTGCTTGAAGTGTCCCTTCGACAAGTTCAGAAATTACTTCATATTCTTCAAGGTTGTGATTACTTAACCTACATTTAAGCTTTTCAGAGGCATTCAAGAGTTGTTCTGTAAGAGGCATCTTCGGGAAAAGATGATTGGCTATCCAGCGATCTAAATCTCTTCCGCCCAGTCTTAGTCCAGCTTTCCCAAAAACTTTTGCGCAGCGGAGAACTTGCTTACTTTTGCTTTCAAGACTTTTACCTTGGAATTTAAGTAATTGTGCTACTGGATGAGCTTTGCCTTCTCCACCTTGTAGTTCAACTAAAGAAAGATCAATTGTGCTACCACCTATATCAATTACTAAAAGAGTTGAGCCTGGGGCTACTCCTGCACCTAATGCCGCAGCTGTTGGCTCATCAACAAGTGCAAGCTCATCGACTTCAATAGAACTGCACGCTTGTTGTAGCCATGTTCTATAAGAACGATAAGTTTCTACAGGCGCGGTTAAAACAAGCCTTTTTACATTTAGATGAGGTGGAAGTCTGTCCCAAATCTGTGCAATTAACAGTTCTCCTGCTCTTTCTGGCGATAGCTTGGTTTTAATGTGATCACCTTTTATTGGAGCTCCGATCCATCTTTTGAAGTCAGCACTTAGGTTTGGATTGTTTTGTTGGATAAGGTTTGAATTCAGAACTTGCTGACCAACTAAAAGACTGGGATTCCCTTCCGCGCTATACCAGACAAGACTTGGCACTTCACCATTGACACGGCTAATAGGAGTTAGATCTAGGAGTGTTGGTTCGGTATCAAGCTCACCTTGAAAGGCCACTACGGTTGTTGAATTGCCAAGGTCTATAGCAAGTGTTCCCGATATAGAACCTTTCTCTGAGAATGCATGATTTTGCGCACTCATAGACTTTATTCCTATGTTATCTGTCACTTTTGTTGCTATATGAGAACTAGGAGGATGATCAACATGGACAAATTTAAATGTTTGGTTTTTTCTTTTTTTAGAGAGGAGCCAGAAATCCAAATCATACTAAGGCCATTGCTTGAATGCACCCTTTCCAGAGGAGGGGGAAGTGTTTTTATTGATTGTTTAGATCATTCACATCTGGAACAAATAAGATCAATACTTGGTTATTTGAAGACACCTTTTTCAGAATTAAAGCTTGGCAAGCAAATTGTTTTGCGCTCGCCTGACTCTATAGATCAAATTTATCGGATTCCATTCCTTTCTCATAGTGATCTTTTGGCTTGAATGCTTACTTAAGCAACTAGAGTGTGTTGCACTAACAAAGTTGGTTCTGTGATCCCATCAGGATTGGATTCAAAAGACCTTGCTAAAAGAGGCGAAAGCCTTATACGTCAGTCAAGCAATCGTTATCTAACAACAGTGAGGATTGCTTTTCGTGCCAAGCAACGTCGCTTTGATGACTTTGATGGCCTTTTAGAAGAATCAAGTGTTAAGCCAGTGCACAGAGCAATAGTTGAACTAAGTGACGAGCAAGATCAGCCAGATTTGCTTCCTGGCTAGGTTTAAATGATTCAAAAAGAAGGTCTTGGCTGGAGACTCGCTAAGGATTCTTCTAAGGGTAAATTCCCTGTTTTAATTGGAGGAAAAAACTGGGCGTTTGAACTTACTGAGCTTGAGTGGGTTTCTTTAGTGCAGGTGGTAAATGATCTTGTTGCTGAGCATAGGAAGATTGAAAGTGAGTTAATGCCTGAGGAGTTGATCAGTTTGGAGATAGAGCGCCAATCATGGTGGGCTTGCCTGGATGGAGATAGATATTCATGGAGCTTGAAATTGATTCTTCAAGGTGATGGAAGATCTGAGCGAGGAGTGGAGGGATATTGGCCTGTCCCTGCTGCTCAAGAATTTGTTTCAGCCATGAGAACAATATGGGACTCCTAGGAATGATTAGAGAGGCTAATGAATTTTTTTTTTAGATTTGTTTCCCCTAAACCATGAAGGCTATCCACAGTCTTTCCCCAGGCTGACCTTCAGAAACTTGCACCATGCCCCAACCTGTGGAAAAACTCATGGAATTTTTTATTCCTTGTTGACGTTTCTTTTTTTGTGGCTATGTGATGGCCACAAATTGACGACTGAGTACTCTTAAAACGATTGAAAAACCGATGTTCTTATAGTAAGAGCCGTTGAGACTGCTCATGTTGCGCAGGGCTTGACTGTTCCCTTTCTATGTGGGGAACTAGTGGTCATTCGAAAGAAAATCAAAGATGCAAATCGAAGATTTTAGGGACATGTCAATCGAGCATCTCGATGAAGGTTCGATGTCTAGCGAACAACGTGAGATGGAGGAATTAGCTAATGAAGATAGAGTTGTCAGCTTCCAAGCGGAGCTGCCTATTGCCTTGCAAAAAGCTATGACGAGCTATATAGAGCGCTATCCGAACTGGGATCAATATAGATTGATCCAGGCGGCGCTCGCAGGCTTTCTTGTCCAAAATGGGGTTGATTCAAGACCCATTACGCGCCTTTATGTAGGAAACATGTTTGGCCGTGAAGGATTGCTTCAGGAGATTTGAGTAGTTAGGACAGTTAAATTTCCAATTTCATAATTGTAAATTCAACTAAATTTCCCTAATCTGTTTAATAGATCTTTCGCAGTCATTTCGGGAACTGGAATTATTGAAAGTCTGTTACCTTTCCTTACTAATAAAAGATCTTCTGCACTATAAAAATCTTTAAGTTCTTTTAGGCTTAATGGATTATTAAATTGGCCTAAATAACTTAGCTCCACACAGTCCCATCTAGGAGATTCTTTTAAAGACTTTGGGTCAAAATATTTTGATTGAGTGTCGAATTGTGTCGGGTCAATTAGGGATTTTTTAGTGACTTTCATTAACCCAACAATTTTCGGAGGTTTGCAATTTGAGTGGTAGAAAAATGCCAGATCATTTAACTCCATTTTTCTCATGAAGTTGCGAGCTTGATAATTACGAATTCCATCCCATATGGTCTTACCCTCTTTCTTGAGATCATCAATTCCATATACATCTGGCTCGCTTTTCATTAGCCAGTAAGAAATGTCAGTCATAGCAATCGATTTCGAGGAAAAATTTTACTAAAATTAGCGTTTTTCTGGCGTTCGAACCAGAGATATGGTTGCTTTTTCTTCTCTATTGATAGTCGTTTTGGGTGGTTAGAAGCAATGTTCTCAGAAAGATCTTTTTATTCGCAAGAAGAAGATGTTCTTTGGCATTCTTTAGTTAGTTGATTTAGCCAGCCTTGTAAGTCCATTAATGCTCTTACTTCGAGCTTGTAATACACCCACCGTCCGCTTTGTCTGTCTGTAATTAGGCCAGCTTCTTTCAGAACTTTTAGGTGAAAAGAAATCTTGGATTGAGCCAGGCTTATTTCTTCCATGAGATCACAGACACACTTTTCACCAGTGGATAAGGATTCAATGATTTGCAACCGAAGAGGTTCCGCTAATGCTTTGAGCACTTCCCTGGCTTCCGTTTGACCTGCGACTAAACCCATTAATTAAATTCCCAAAGCGTAGAGGTTTTCATTTTATAAGGATTTAAAGATTAGCAAGCATCAAGGGGATTTGATATATCAAAATAAGTTGATGGAAGGCTTCCGATGTCTTGCTTGTAACTCATAGGAAAATCCCATGCGAATTGGAATCAATGGATTTGGGCGCATAGGTCGTCTTGTTTTTCGTGCTTTATGGGGTCGACCAAATATTGAGTTAGTTCAGATTAATGATCCTGCTGGTGATGCAAAAGTTGCTGCGCATTTGCTTGAGTTTGACTCCGTTCATGGTCGTTGGGACCAGCACATTGATTCCGACTTAAAAGGGATCAAGATTGATGGTCAATTTCTTAGCTATTCGCAAGAGAGTGCTCCCACTAATGTTCCATGGGAGCAAGCGGGTGTTGACTTTGTTCTGGAATGCAGTGGAAAGATAAAAACACCCGAACTATTAAACCCTTACTTTGATCAGTGTGGCATTAAAAGAGTTGTTGTTGCTTGTCCCGTGACAGGTGAAGTGGCAGGGAGAGAAGCTCTAAATATCGTCTATGGAATCAACCATAATCTTTACGACCCTAAGATTCATCGACTAGTCACAGCTGCATCGTGTACAACCAATTGCTTGGCACCAGTTGTCAAAGTTGTCAATGAAAGTTTTGGCATTATCCATGGAGCCATTACCACACTCCATGACATCACCAATACACAAGTGCCAATTGACTCATTTAAAAGTGATCTAAGACGAGCCCGTAGCAGCATTCAAAGTCTTATTCCTACTACTACCGGTTCGGCGAAGGCAATAGGCATGATTTTCCCAGAGCTTCTAGGCAAATTGAATGGACATGCTGTACGTGTTCCACTGTTGAATGCATCCCTGACTGATGCCGTTTTCGAACTTGAGAGAAAGGTCTCAGTTCAACAGGTTAATGACGCTTTTCAACGTGCAGCGGAAGGAGATTTGAAAGGCATTCTTGGTTATGAAGAAAGGCCCCTAGTCTCTATTGACTACGTCAATGATTCACGCAGTTCAATTATTGATGCTTTGTCCACAATGGTTATAGATGGGAATCAATTAAAAGTTTTTGCCTGGTATGACAATGAATGGGGTTACAGCTGTCGTATGGCAGACCTGACTTCTTATGTCGTGAATCTAGATAGCCAAGGTTAAAGGATAACCAAATGAAATTGTCGTCTCTGCAGCAATACGGGATCGTCACAGCCAACTATTGGGCGTTCACTCTTACTGATGGCGCTCTGCGTATGTTGGTGGTCTTTCATTTCCATCAGCTTGGATATACAGCTTTAGAAATTGCTTTTCTTTTTCTCTTTTATGAGTTCTTTGGCATCATTACTAATTTGTATGGCGGCTGGATCGGTGCTCGCTATGGCTTACGACTAACCCTATGGGCAGGAACTCTTCTGCAGATAGGTGCTCTACTGATGTTGGTTCCTGTTGCTGCTAGTTGGCCAAAGTTGTTAAGCGTTAGTTATGTCATGGTTGCGCAAGCAATCAGTGGCATCGCCAAAGACCTCAACAAAATGAGTGCAAAGAGTGCAATCAAAACAGTTGTTCCTGAAACGCCGGAAGAAGAACAGAAAGGTAAAAAGCAATTATTTAAATGGGTTGCGGTTCTAACAGGTTCCAAAAATGCTCTCAAGGGTGTGGGATTTTTTCTGGGTGGAGTTTTGCTGATTAGTTTTGGTTTCAATAAGGCCGTTGCGCTAATGGCATTTGGCCTGGCTCTGTCTTTTGTTTTGACCCTGGTCTTGCCTGGTGATATGGGGCGTATGAAGGAGAAGCCAATGTTTAAAGATCTGTTTTCAAAATCCAAAGGGATCAACGTACTTTCTATGGCACGTTTTTTTCTCTTTGGAGCTAGAGATGTGTGGTTTGTCGTTGCCTTACCTGTTTTTCTAGAGACATCTCTTCATTGGAACTTTTCAGAGATTGGAGCTTTTCTCGGACTATGGGTGATTGGTTACGGTTTTGTGCAGGCTTTAGCGCCCATTCTAAGGAATATATGGGGAAAGAAATCCAGCCCAGGAATTTCCACCGTCAAGTTTTGGAGTGCTGTTCTGACTGCGATTCCTGGACTCATCGCTATTGCATTGTGGAGGCAGAGTGATCCAGGCATTGCTATTACCGCGGGCTTAATTGCTTTTGGAGTGGTTTTTGCAATGAATTCATCTGTCCATTCCTACATGGTGTTGGCTTATACCGATGCAGAAAACGTGAGCCTGAATGTTGGTTTCTATTACATGGCGAATGCAGCTGGCAGGCTTCTTGGAACATTGCTTTCAGGAGCTTTATTTATGCTTGGAGAGAATGCAACTATAGGGATGCAACTTTGTTTATGGTGCTCCAGTTTACTCGTGCTCTTCTCATGGCTAAGCAGCTTACGTTTACCAGCATTAATTAACTCTGTATCGCTTAAAGGAAGTTCGCTATAAGTCCATAATCAAATGATTTCAAATCTGTATATATAGCCAATAAAAAAAGGGGTTAAATACCCCTTTTAAAAATTTTGGAGTTGATCAATGCTCCTATTAAACTGACCCTAAAACTCAGTCTCCAATCCTATTTACTGCAGCGCGTGCCTTCTTAAGGATGTCACCCTTTAGAGGAACAAATCCAAGTTTAGAGGCTTTGCTTTGAGCCTTGTCGCTAAGCAGGTAGTTCAAAGACTCTTTAATGGCTTTTGTTTTAGAGCCATTCCCAGTTTCGTAAGCTAGAATCCAAGTCAAAGTAGCGATTGGATAGGCACCTCTTGCAGTTGGATTTGGATTTTTACCTGCAAGATTTCGATCCAATCTGATTCCGTTTAGAGCCGCAGCTCCTGCTTTGGTGCTTGGCTTCAAGAATTCACCTGAAAGGTTTTGTAGAGCTGCGGCTCTTACGGCCCCTTTTATGTAGGACTGGTTGACGTAACCGATGGCCCCAGGTGTTTTTCTTATTACACCTGCGACCCCTGCGTTGCCTTTGCCTCCTACACCTGCTGGCCACCTCACTGATTTACCAGTACCTAGAGACCATTCACTGGAGTCATTTGAGAAAGCCTGCATTGAATTGGTAAAAGCTTTGGTCGTTCCTGAGCCATCAGAACGATGGACCCAAGTGAGTTTTCCAGCAGGACAACCGAGTTTTCTCCAGTCTTTGATTTTACCCATTGCGACTCTGACCGCTTGGAGTTGGGTCAACTTAAGATCACAATCTGGCTTGTTGTAGCCAAAGGCGATGGTGCCTCCCACCATAGGAATTTGCACTAAGCCACGAGTGACCTTGGCGATGTCTTTCGCTTTCATCGGATCATCCGAAGCTCCAAAGTCAACGGTTTGATCAATGAATGCTTTACGCCCAGACCCAGACCCAACGGCTTGGTAGTTAACCTTTGGCCCTCCAGATTTAGCCAGATCAGAGAACCATCGGGTGTAGATCTTTGCGGGGAAAGATGCTCCAGCACCACTTAGGCGAACACTGGAGGTTGAATCAGTTGTTCCACATGCAACGATGCCAGCCCCAAGGGTGGCAATAGAAGCGAAGGAAATCACCTTCCTTGAGAAGGTCATGAGAGGCGCACGAACATGGCTTTCAGATACTAATCAAAATATGTTGATGAGATCAATCTTTGTTGATACATCAAGAAGATTTGATGTATTATCTTGCTATTGCCCTAGGGCATCAGTGAGCTTTCTTTGTCTATCTGGAGGATTCATTTGACTTTGACTTTGCTTGAAAGCCCAAGTCTCATCGACTCTTACGAAGGTGCCCTTGAGTTTTTGGAAACTACTTATGCAAAAAGAAATCTTGTGCACATCTCAGCAAAAAGTTTTTTTCCTATTCTGAAAAATCAGATATGGCTCTTAGTTCGAGGCGCTGCTTTTTTATCTGCAGAGAACAAAGATGGCGCCGAATCTGTGCTTGGTTTTGTAGGGCCTGGACAATCTTTTGGTGAACCTTTGTCTAGAATTGATGGATACAATGCCTTGGCTCTTTGTGATTGTGATGTCCTTTGTTTAAACATAGATGAAGCTTATGCCTCGGGATCTATCTCGCAGTTAATATTTCAATCAATTGTTGCTCGCAATAATTATGTGGAATCATTCTTAGTTGTTTTAGGTATAAAGAATACAAAAAAGAAAATGAAAGCATTTCTTGAAATGCTTGCTCTTGACTTTGGACATGTAGTCGAAGGTGGTATCGTCTTTGGCTTTAAGATAAATCATGAACAAATAGCAGATGCATTAGGAATTACTCGTGTTACTGTGACAAGAATGATGAATCATTTAAAGGATGATGGCTGGCTAAAGAAATCTAAGAATGGACGCATTTTGCTGTCGAATCGACCAGTTATTCGGTGATTCTATCGTAATGAATAATGAAAAATTTAAATACCTAGAAGAGCAAGATGTCCAAGCTCTTATACAAGGAATAGATAAAGTAGTCTTGCAATATTGTGATGAAAAGACTATCTCTGGTGAAACAGCTTGGGCTTTAATACAAGGATTAAGTGATGTACGTCTTGAGCAATTTCGAGATTCAATTGATTGATAAATATAGACAATTAGATTCTGAAAGAACAGTGCAGAGATATCTCTTTTATGTTGATGATTGAATGCTAACGGGAAATACCATTTCTATCGCTGTTCAAAACACTTGTTCTATTGTTAATTCCTTGGGTGGTTGATGCAATAAGGGTACAGGTACCCAACTTGTAAATAGGTGGGATTCGTTAACCAGCCGTTGACTTATAATACTAACTATAACCTCTAATCAACTTTAAATGGAGTGAGCAATGAACATCAAGAAAGGGTTCCATGCTTATAAACAATACTGGGAAGATCAAGCAAGTTTCATGGATAAATCCCCATGGAATCTGAAGAAGATCTTAAAACTAACTATCTCAAATGATGTTGATGGAAATTTGGAAGAACTTGAATTTTCCAATCACTCCATTTCAAGAGAAGAGGGGCAATTAACCTTACGGGTAAAGGTTCCTTACAACTACTTTGAACTTGATAGTTTTGAATTAAAGGCTATTGAACTCCTTGGTATCGATAAGGACTGGTTAATAGATATGAGCTTAGAAGACTCTAATTGCACTCATCAATTGACAAAGTAATAAGACCTTTCCAGTGCTATTTGCAGCAGAATTGTCTTAAGACGTCAAGCTTTGATTTGGAATGTAAGCGTTGGGTTTTGTATTGCTCTTTGCTTGGCTGGCTATTTGATGAATTAAGTGCTCGAAAAGTTCGAACAAGGTTCGAACAGGTTTTAGGGATTCCTTCTAATCCATTGGTATCATTGGTTTATAACTGTTCATTAGCCAGTAGTTGATATCTTTAGAAGGCATGGTGTGACTGGGATGTTGGGTTAAAAGGGCTTGCTAGTATTTTGCTAGTATGGGACTGCTTCTGTATAAGAGTCCAGAGGGACTTGTCAGCTTTTTCGGTCTCTCAAAGTTTATTGAGCTTAACGAGTTGTGTTTTCTAAAGCATAGATTCAGACCTTGGCTTTAAATAAATTCAATCTGTTTGATCAGAATGCGTAGAGCTTTCATTTTCGGGGTTTTATCGGTTTATGCCACTGCATGCGGAGTGAATGATCGTGGGGTCTTCACGAGCCGTGATTTGTGTAGAGGTAAGAATTATTCAGTACAGCAGCTCCGAGAGAAATCCTTGCCAGGTGTTGTAGTTGTATCGACAAATTCATCAAGCGGCAGTGGTTTTGTAGTTGGCCATTTAAAGAATGAGACCTTAATTCTTACTAATAATCACGTTATTAAAGGAAATAAAAAAGTCTTAGTTACCTGGTCTAATGGTGATGAAGACACTGCCTCAGTAGTTATAGATGGTGGCGGTCTGTCCACTCAAACTGACTTGGCATTGCTTTCTATTCAGGGGGTTACAGGTAGTGTTCTACCCCTTAAACAAAAACAATCAATCATCGGTTCAGAAGTTGTTGCTATAGGAGCGCCTAAAGGCCTTGAATTTTCGTTGACAAAAGGAATTGTTAGTAGCACAAGGGATGAAGGGAAAATAATTCAAACTGATGCTGCCCTGAACCCTGGAAATTCTGGAGGCCCATTAATTGACCAATCAGGATGTGTAATTGGGATTAATACTTTCATAATGAAAGATAGTGAGGGCCTTAATTTTGCAATTGCCAGTGATGTCGCCAAGAGATTCGTTGGGAAGTATTCATTAGCGGGCACTATTGCGAATGTAGGTTCAAGTAAAAGTAAGCGAAAGAATAAATTATCCCCATTGGAAACTGCTAGAGAGTTATTAACTTTTCAAGGTAAAGAAGATGAGATTATCAAAATTGCAAATAATTTACTTGAGAAGAAAGAGAGTTCAGAAGCTTATCTTCTTAGAGGGATAGCTACGTCTCGGAAAGGAGATATTATTAATAATAAGACTTCCGATGAATTTCAAGAAAGAGCTATCTCTGACTTTACTGAAGCCATAAGAATCAATCCAAGAAATATAGAAGCTTATGAACAGCGCGCTAATTCAATATTGAAGTTAAAAAATTGGGAAGATTCCTATATACAAACACCAGGAGCAATTATGGACTTAGATAAAGCCATAGAGCTTAATCCAGGTAAAGCCATTAATTATCTTACTCGAGCAAAAGCGACATATAAAACTGTAGCAACATCCAACGTTAAATATCAGGTTTTTCCTGACATTGAAAAAGCAATTCAGGTTGAACCTGAAAATGTAGAGATATTATTGGAGGCAGCTAGAATGAAGTGCGAAAAGATAAGTCGGATAAATTTCTCAAATAGAAAGGATCCATCTTTCGATAGACTAGATATCAATGAAGCAAAGATTATTTTCGATAAAGTATTAGCGATTGACCCAAGAAATAAATACGCTTATTTGGGACTAGCCAAGATCAGAATGGAGTTTGATGATCGTCTTGGCGCT
>QCFB01000019.1 GCA_003280345.1 Prochlorococcus sp. AG-363-A16 | reverse complement strand
CAATCTAGAAGTTAAATACTTCTGATTGAGCTCCTTTATGAATCTGCAGGAGTCCACCAACCCGCAGCAGGGCCCACAAAGCGAACTACTACCCAAACCAAGACAACAATGCCAATTCCAATCCAGCCACCCCGAATTGTGATGTCATAAAACTGGTTTTTCTGATTTTCTGTAATAGGAAGCCAAGAGACAATTCTAGGAGAATCATCTTTATTACTCTTATTGGCCTTCTTCTGACGTGGTGGCAAACCCTGGTCAGCTCGACGGCGGGCTTCTCCCATGAGCGTCCTTAATAGATTGCTATACCTCAACTTTAGGACCTCTAGTCCGGCAATAAGCGATTAAGTGGTATCCAAGGTTCAAGAGTACGCAAAATAGATTCTCCCCAACTTCGAGAACGCAAGCGACCATCAAGGATGGCAACACGCCCTTGACACCTTCTAACAGGCGTTACAGCACGAGGCAAAACCCTCAAGGCTTCCGGTAAAAGCAAATCGCGAAACCAATCGCGACCTTGCAATTTAAAAGACTCAACCCGAGCAGCCATAAGCGGCGATTCCAAACTAGCCAAAGGCAGTAAGGCAATTATGAGTTGCTCGGGAGATGGCAATTGATCTTGATGCCTAAGCCACCAAGACCAACGACAACAAACAACACCATTAGATTCAGGAGCAGTAATTTCATGAACAACCCTCCTCCCAAATTCTGCGGCCAAGCCACTGGTCAACTGATAACGCAATTGATCATCATCTAATAAAAGAATTGTCAGGCCTGAACGACCAAGTATTAAACGTCTTGATTGATTCAACAAATACTCTGCATATATTTCCGTATTTGGAAGTGGTTGCCGAAAAGGTGCAAACAAAGAAATAGGATCTTGAAGATTAGGTGCACCAAGGCTTACGTTGACATCTAAAACGCAACCAGAAGAGTTAATCTCAGAAAGTAACAAATTATTTTGGCTAGTTGCTGTTAAAAAAAGAACTGGATGGGTTTGAAATAATTCATTTAAGTTTTCCAGAGGCTCTAGAGGCTGCAAATGCCAAAGCCAATTAAGTGTTTTGTGATCAAGTTCTGCCCAACTGGCCCAAGATTGAGAGGATGTCCTCAAAAGCGACTGCCATGGAGCCGGAGAAGTCCCCAAGACACCTATAAGATCCTTTAAAGCCAATATTTCACTGCAATCCATCCTGACTTGAGCTCCAGCATGGGTAGCTTGAGCAAAAAGTTTGGTACTCAAGCGATGATGTAATTGCACTAAAGCAGAGTCAGCAGAAGGATGTGCTCGTCTCAATAAATCCCAATCTGAAAGGGTAATTTTCAAAGCCAAAGCATGTCTTAAACGCCTACAAAGAAACTCTGCTTCTGGAAAAATTAATTGCTTTGAATAGAGATGACCATTTTGATGAGCATCAATCAATCCCACATGATCTATTAACCAAAGCTGTCCTTCTGAAGGTGGGTTAGAGCCTTCCCAGAAAGCCAATCTGAAGCCTGCTGGCTTTAGACGAGGTAAAACAAAATTTATTAGTCGATTCCTTTGACGATTTGAAAGAACTAAAACAGCATCTGAATTTTCTAATCCAAGGGGTATTAGCAGTCCCAACCACCAGAAGTCTTCACTCCCATGATCTAAATGAATCAATGTGCTATCTCTTCGCCGTAAGCTTCTTGCTACAAGACGACTCAGAGTGAGGTTATGAGGCCACGAAGATGAGGTCCTCTGCAAAAGTTGCTTTAATTGATTGTGAGAACGAGCTTCCAGCATTGGAAGAGCTTAGTTAAAGCCAATGCTTTATACCCCTATGTTGATTGGTCAATCAACATAGGGAAAAGAACTACAACCCTGAATGGAGCAAAACACAAAGCAATCAAACTGTATTGGGATCGTAGGGCTCGGCCTTATAGGTGGTTCCTTAGGCCTAGATCTTCAAAGTCTTGGCTGGACAGTACATGGTCTTACTCACCGTCAACTTACAGTTAATAAAGCCAAAGAAAGAAAACTTGCTCAAGTAATCAGCACTGATCCCAAAATTCTCTCTAACTGTTCACTTGTAATAATTGCTCTACCTTTAGCCGAACTACTTAAACCTGAACCCGAACTAATAAATGCACTTCCTAAATCTGCAGTCATTACTGATGTTGGTTCAGTAAAGACTCCTGTACTGAAAGTATGGCGAAAACTCCATCCACGTTTTATAGGCAGTCATCCAATGGCAGGTACAGCGAAAGCTGGTGTTGAGGCAGGAACAAAGAATTTATTTAATCAACGTCCGTGGATTTCTACACCAGAGGAAAGTACAGACAATGAAGCATTAGAGATAGTGCATCAGCTTGCTCTCTCTTTAGGTAGTCAATGGATCACAGCAAAAGCTGAAATGCATGACCAAGCTGTTGCTCTGATTTCACATTTACCTGTTCTAGTGAGTGCGGCTTTACTAAAAACAATTAGGAATGAAGAAAATTCATCTTTGTTAGCTTTAGCAAAAGACCTCGCTTCTAGTGGGTTTGCAGACACCACACGAGTTGGCGGGGGTAATCCAAAGCTTGGAACAGCAATGATGTCAAACAATACCGCCGAAATCCTGCGAGCAATAACCTCATACCGATCAAGTCTGGAAGCAATTGAAAAGATAATTCTTCGTGAACAATGGAAAGAATTAGAATCAGAACTTGAAAAAACTCAAGCAATAAGGCCTGATTTTGTCTAGAAGCATCAATCTCAACTAGCTAAATTTATATGCCGACTACGTTGAGCCATTAGCTGGCGACAAACCATCAATGCGGACTGAGTCACCCCTGCCGTTCCCTCGCCAGGATGAATTGAATCTCCACAGAGCCAAAGTCCTCTCATCGGCGTTCTACTTGAGAAACCAAATAAACCAGAGTTGAATGGACGCTGACCTAAACCACCCACAATTCCATTTGGACGGCCAGTCCATTTAGCAAAACTTCGTGGAGTCGATAATTCTTGATGCAACCATCTTTGAGGAGCATGACCTAGCCATATTTCTAAATTTCTTACAAGACTCATAAGTACTGTTTGTTTTCTCTTTTGATAATCCGATTCATTTAATGAAAGCCAAAAGGAAGTTTCTGTAAACATACTTGCTATCAAAGTTGCTTGGCCTATTGGAGCTCGTCCATCTCCCTCTCGACTAATTGAAATAAATAAAGAATCTGATTCTTTAGTACAAATTTGGAAATGAGATGAACAATTCTCTGGCAGGTCTTTACGGTTTAGTGCGCCATAAAATACCAATGCTCCTGTTGGCTTGGGTAATTGCTCTATACGTCTTCTATAAAAATCAGGGAGTCCCGAGCCAATAGGCATCAACCCAGTTAAAGATTGAGGAGGAAGACTGCAGATAACATCTCTTGCGTGCAACCGATAAGACTTTCCTTTCGGGCCAACAACATCAACTTTCCAAGACTCATCTTTACCAGGAGCTTCTAAACGAACCACACGATGGCATACAAAAATTTTGCCTCCATCTCTAGAAATTGCACTCGCCAAATGGTCACTAAGCTGTTGCATTGACTTTTTGAGATGCCAAAGCCCTAAAGGTGCCTGGGCCATCTGCAAAACAGTTGCTCCATATAAAGCAGAGGTGCAATCAGCAAATTCCTGAGAGTAAAGCCTAAGTTGCAAATCAAGAAATTGTTTCAGCCTCTGATCTTTGGAACATCTGCATAACCTCAGAAGATCTGTGACCGAAAGAGTACTCAAAAGACCTATAGGAATATTTGCAAGACGAAGAGCATTTGTTAATTGGCAGAGGTCCCAAAGATTTCGAACCGGCAGAATTGGATCTCTGCCCATCAAAGCCCAGTTACTTTGATGCAATGCATGGCAAGTAGACCAAAAAAGTTCGCTCTTCGGAAATTGTCTTTTTCGTTCTTCTTCCCATCGCTTCGGATCATGCCAGATATGAATAGTTGGAGACCCGTCCCCAAGATCAACCGAACAAGCTGGATCCAAAATTTCTGCAGATAATGGTGGCAATTCCAGATGTCTAAATATTCGTTCATGGCTGCCACCGACTTCCAATCCTGCAACTTGAGTTGCACCAACATCAAACACAAAAGTTCCTCTTTTAAAAGTCCCTGCGCAACCTCCTAATTGATGGTGAGACTCAAGTAGTGTTACTTCAATGCCTTCATAAGCGAGAAGAGCCGAAGCTGTCAGCCCTGCAATACCACCTCCAATTACAATTACTGATTGATTGTTCACAACATCATCCTGACAAAAACAAAGAAAAAAAACCATGGACACCTTGCTTCAGCAAAAGCTCACTGAAGTCTGTGGCGATATAGAAGGTACGGAAGTAGGAAAAATTACTTCTTTATCAGGGGCAGGGTCATATCAAAACTGGAAATTAACATTGAAAGATGGTCGTCATCTATTTGCTAAAACCACTAGATCTAAAGATTTTAGAAGACTCAGCTTTGAAGCAGAAAGTCTTAAAGCGTTGAGCACATTTGCCAATAAAAACCTGCTAGTAATTCCAAAGCCATTAACAATTAAAAAAACAAAAGATACCTCCATTTTATTAATGCCTTGGTTAGATCTTGGAATAGGTAGCCAAAAAGCACTGGGGCGTGGTCTAGCAATGCTGCACAAGAAATCAACGACACAAAACCCTGGTTTTTTTGGATGGGAAAATGATGGTTTTATAGGTGCTGGGATTCAACCTAAGGGTTGGAGGCAAAGTTGGGGTGAATGTTTCGTAAATCTGCGTCTAATACCTCAAATCAAAATCGCTCAATCATGGGGAATAGAGATTAAAGACTTTCAAGTCATAGGCTTAAAAATAAACCAATTTTTAGACATACATAATCCTTCTCCTTGCTTAGTTCATGGAGATCTGTGGAGTGGCAATTTTGGGATTAACAAAGATGGAAAAGGTATCCTAATTGATCCTGCAACATGGTGGGCTGATAGAGAAGTTGACTTGGCAATGACTAGACTATTTGGAGGTTTCTCCAATGATTTCTATAACAGTTATGAAGAGATTTGGCCTCTCCCAAAAATGTCAAAAGAGAGAGTAGAAATATATAATCTTTATCACTTACTGAATCATGCCAATATCTTTGGAGGGAGTTATATCAATCAATGCTATTCTAGTTTAGATAAAATAACAAGTTTTCTAATTTAACTAAAGCAAGTAAAGCAAGGTTAAATTTTTTAACCCAGATACTCCTTACGAAGATTTTGAACGCGCTCAAAAACAGCATTGCGCTTATCACTGGTTGTAAGGTTCTGCCAACTCCACTGACCTAAAACCACAACACCTAAAAGCTCAAGCAATCCAGGTAAAATAGGTAATAGATTGATGGTGTCAATAACACCTTTGATAATCACCTGAGCAACTATAACAATGGCAATGATTCCCACCGCTTTGCCATATTTACCCATCTGACTCCAGTCAACCTGGTTCAAGGTCTCATTGACCTTCCCCATAACATCACCATAACGATCCGAGAAATTGTTCTCTTCAGCCTGGGTGGTTTCCATGGGATTTGTGCTGGTGCTTGAGACTTGATTTGCCTCAGAATTTGAGTCGCTCATGAACACAACACTGAATGCAATTTAAACTTTGTATAGAGGTTATCGAATTAATCTTATAAACGCCAGGGCCACAATAGAGATAATCCCGAACCCCATATATAGAGAATTCCGAACCAAGGAAAAATCCAGATGAAAAACCCAAGACTTATAAATTTTGAAGGCAATTGTCTCGAAATTCTCTCTAGCAGTCTGCTAGCTGTAGCTCCTGAAGAAGGCTGTGCTTTATTGATTGGTGATCAACAGCAATGCAAAGGGAATAAACACGAAAATCTCTTGAGAATTCAACTAATTTGGCCATGCTGCAATATTTGGAGACCTGACATATTCAATCTTGTTGAATCTTCTAATGAATTAAAAGTAAATGAACAATCAGCCTGTTCGAAAGAAAAGCGCTTTGCTTTAGATCCACGCGAACAACTCTATGCTCAGCGTTGGGCAAGAGAACATAATTGGTGGATTTTGGGAAGTGCACATTCCCATCCAAAGGGAAGCGCTATACCTTCTTCAGTTGATCTCACCTGGACAAATGCACCTGGATTAATGGCAATTGTTGATCGTTTAGGAACAGTCCGCGTCTGGTGGATAGCAAATGATCAAAATTCTCAGCCAATAGAGGTTGAGTATTTAAATCACAAGTAAAACAAGAAAGAGGTATTTTTCTGCTCTGATGGAAATCCACGAAAACCGTGGAACTGACTTAAGTTCACCTGAACTTATTCGCTATGCACGACATTTAGCACTGCCAGAGATAGGGTTACTTGGGCAGAAGAAACTTAAAAATAGCTCCGTTCTATGTATCGGATGTGGAGGGCTTGGATCTCCACTTTTGCTATATCTTGCTGCCGCTGGAATAGGTCATATTGGCATTGTGGATTCAGACGTAGTAGAAGATTCCAACCTTCAAAGGCAAATAATCCATGGAATTAGCTGGCTCGGTAAAACAAAAATCACTTCTGCGCGCGCACGAATTCTAGAAATAAACCCTTTTTGCCAAGTCGATATTTTTGAAACAATGTTGAATAATAAAAATGCACTTGAAATTATCAAGACATTTGATCTGGTTTGCGACTGCACAGACAATTTCCCCAGTCGATATCTGATCAATGATGCTTGTGTGCTTCTTGGAAAACCAAATATTTACGGATCTATTGCAAGGTTTGAAGGTCAAGTAACAGTTTTCAATTTAGATGGCCAAAGCCCAAATTATCGTGATCTTGTCCCAACACCACCACCTTTGGACCTCGTACCGTCTTGTGCAGAAGGAGGCGTTGTAGGAGTTCTTCCAGGCTTGATAGGAACAATACAAGCTACAGAAGTAATCAAAATAATTACTGGAGCAGGAACAACACTAGATGGAAGGTTATTAATTTTTGATGCTTTAAAAATGACCTTCCGCGAACTGGCTTTAAAAGCTGGAGCCACAGGAAAAGGTATAGATCGTTTAATAAACTATGAAAAGTTCTGTCAACCAAAAGGGTCTTCCAAGGAAACATTCAAAGGTAAAAGTATTTCTGCGCATGGCTTAAATGAACTCATACAGCAGGATCCTGAAAACATAATCCTTCTAGATGTTCGTGAACTCCATGAGTCAAATAGCAATAAAATCAATGGAGCCTATTTGATTCCTCTCAGCCAAATTAAGAACGGAAATGCAATTGAAGAAGTTCGTAAACTATCATATGGTCGCTTACTTTATGTTTACTGCCAAAGTGGCAAACGTTCTAAGAAAGCGCTTGAGTTTTTGCAGGAGAGTGGCATTGAAGGAGTAAATCTAATAGGTGGAATAAATACTTGGAATGAAGAATTTCCCACCAAATATTAATGGTGCCTTAAATCATGCTCAGACTTAATTAATAATCAACGCCTCGTTTTAAATTAACACCTTGCTCTGCATAATGTTTATGACAAACCATCTCTGAATATACACTTGCAAGATCAAAATATGAGGGCAGATTTTTACAACGGCCAGTAATTATTACTTCGGTTTCCGCAGGTTTTCGAAGCAGAGTTTGAACAATTGGCTCTACAGGTAATAATTCAAGATCAACACAAGGATTTAATTCATCAAGAATCACGGTCTTGTAAAGCCCACTAGCAATAGCAGCTCTTGCAATTTCCCAAGCGCGCTCTGCTTCAACGTAATCAATGGGTTGTTGTTGCCCTCTCCAAACAATTGCATCTCGACCTGAGCGAAGGTGATCCACTAAATGCGGGTAACTCTCTCGAAGTGCAGCAATTGCTGCATCTTCTGTATAACCACTACCACCTTTTAACCACTGCAAAATTAAAACTCTATGACTTTTGTCCTGGCTAATCCCTCTACCAATAGCTTGAAGCGCTTTACCCAACGCACTTGTGGATTTACCTTTTCCTTCTCCGGTATAAATCTCAATTCCTCCTTTTAAATTTGCAGAAGGCGAAATATCTCCATCATCTTCAGGGCGACGATGTGCACGCATTTCTGAATGCAAATCAGCAACCCGAACAAGAGCTGAAGGAGCCGCACGGCCAGTGACAATTATCTCCATGCCATCTGGCCTTTCATTCAATGTGCGGACAACATCATTAATGGCAAGCAATCCAAGGTCCAGCACTGGATTTAACTCATCAAGTACCACAACTGAATAAAGAGCACTTGCAATAGCTCCTTTAGCAATATCCCAACCTCTCTGTGCTTCTTGAGCATCAAATTTTGTAGCTTCATCAGCAGTGAAAAAATCAGCCCTTCCCGTTCGCACTTGGTCAATTAAATGGGGGAAGCCTTGTTGCAAAGCTTCGATAGCGGCATCCTCGTCATAAGCACGACCTGGCCCTTTAAGAAAGCGAAGTAACAGCACTCTGGTTCTTCGCTGCTCACAGATTCCTAGCCCAATAGTTCTAAGCACGACCCCAAGCGCAGCCTGACTTTTACCTTTGCCCTCTCCGTCATAAATATGTAATTGACCTTGCTTCCGTTCTTGGCTATCTGCTGCAGTAACAATGCCAATACCCCTTCCACTCCCACCTCTTGATGAGCTGTTAATTGAAGAGGTGCTGATTCCTTCCGTCTTTGACGTCATGGACGGGTCCCTTAACGGTTGGAGCTTACCTAGTTCCTTTAAGAAGATAACCTTCTAAAGGAATCTTGGACAAAGCTGTGTTTCGTCAACTCAAACCTTTGCCCAAATCAACACAAGACCAGCTTGAATCCCTGCGCCTGGTTCTTAAAAGTCTGAAAAAGGTTTGCGTAGCATATTCAGGCGGGGTTGATAGCTCTCTTGTAGCAACAATTGCTTTTGAGCAACTAGGTAATAACGCATTAGCTGTAACCGGGGTTTCTGCCGCACTAGCACCTCCTCTACGAATGGAAGCTCGTAAACAAGCTATTTGGCTTGGGATCCAACATCAAGAGTGCATCACTAACGAACTTCAAAACCCGAACTACCAACAAAATCCACCAGATAGATGCTATGCCTGCAAAAAAGAATTACATCTCAACCTCAAGGACATAGCAAAAGCAAGCAAAGGTTTCTTGGTGGTAGATGGAGTAAATCATGATGATCTTCAAGACCATCGACCAGGGATTAAAGCTGCAAAAGAAGCTGGGGTTCGATCTCCTCTTGCCGAAATTGGGATTAACAAATCAGGAGTCCGTGAAATTTCACAAGCCTTAGGACTGCCTTGGTGGAACAAACCAGCACAACCTTGTCTAGCCTCTAGATTTCCATACGGTGAAGCCATTAGCGAAGAAAATCTACGAAAAGTAGGCAAAGCAGAAGCATGGCTACATGAGAAGGGTTTCCCCGAGGTAAGAGTTCGTATTCATGGACAATCTGCAAAAATTGAGTTGCCCACAGATCAAATTGAAGATTTAATTCTTAATTTAGGTCGCAAAAACATCGTAAATCATTTTTTATTAATTGGTTTTTCATCTGTCAGTATTGATCTTGAAGGCTTAGTTAGTGGAAAGCTTAATCGAGAGCTTAAGTCTCGCATATGCTCAGAATAGTTAAAGTCGTTAACGAGTTAGTTATGTCTATACAAAAGAGAACTCATGAGTCCCCATGACTATATGTAGCGGAGTACTTCTAATGTCTAAAACTTGCTATTTCCGTAGCTCGTGGTTTCCGTACTTGTACAGTTAATTCTGCAGGTGTTTCACGCTCAAAGCTTTTCAGTGAATAACGTGCTGCAGATAATTCATTTATGAGTACATGACACGCTCGTTCTGGCATGGTGTGATCTCCGCAAGTAAAAACATCGACCGCAGCGTAGCCATTCTCTGGCCAGGTATGGATAGAGATATGGGATTCAGCAAGTAAGCCTAAGCCTGTTACACCTTGAGGTTCAAATCGATGAGTAATCAAATTCAGAAGGGTCGCTCCAGCGAGCTTGGCCGCTGAAGTAATAGAAGTTCTCAAAAAAGCCTCATCATTAAGCCTGATTTGATCACAGTCATAGAGCTCAAGGATGCAATGTTTCCCAACCATATCCTTTGCTTCTGATATTCGAGCATCATTGACTTCTTGATCATCACAATCTGAGCATCCAGGGTTCGAGCGCAGGTAAGGCAAACTCTGCTCCATCAAAAAAATCAAAATTAGCTGCTTACATTAACCGACATCCCGAATTTCACTCAAAAAATCTGCTTCTACAACTTGCGAATGTCTTTGCCAGGCTCCTACAAAAGAATCAAGATGCGTAGCACTTATTAAACATTGATGCTGTTCCCCTACTGCTTCAAGAAGAAGCAACTGCCGAGTTGGATCGAGTTCTGCAAGTACATCATCCAAAAGCAATATGGGAGGTTCTCCGTAAAGTTCTCCTACAAGCTCCAATTCAGCCAATTTTAAAGCTAAAACCAAGGTCCTCTGCTGACCTGCAGATCCAAAACGACGTGCAGCCATTCCATTCAGCAAAAAGCTAACCTCATCTCGATGAGGGCCTACCCGACAACTGCCTAAACGTTCCTCATCAGCTCTTTGCTCTAAAAGTTGTCTTTCGATTGATAGTCTCCAACGTTCCTCCTCCTCTTCCCCATCAAGATGACTGCCAGGCATATAAGTTAGCTGCAACTTTTCTTGTCCCTGGCTCAACCTTTCCTGCCATAACGCTGAACGTGGCTGTAAATGCCTTAAAGCACGCATTCGTCTTCTATGAATGCGAGTACTCACTAAGGCCATCTGAACGTCAAATGCATCTAAGAGCGCATCTCGCTCATTAGTAGAAACATTCCGGAAAGAACGCCAAATCTGGCTTCTTTGACGATGCAACTTGCTAAATCGACTAATTAACTCTGCATAAACAGGCTCCAATTGCTGCACCAACCTGTCTAACCAGTTACGACGCAGTGCTGGTTCACCACGCACCAAATCAAGATCAAGCGCACTAAATCCAACACATCGCAATGGACCTATCAAATCCAACTGGCGCACTAATGGTTTTTCATTTCGATAAGCCTTTCTGCCACCTTTTCTTCTGAGTTCAAGCTGAAGTCTTTCAGCATCATTTGCAGTGGCTCTCAAAAGAGCACTGTTTTCATCCCAATTGATAAGGTCCTTATCATTGCTTGAGCGATGCGATCGCAAGCTACCAAGCAACTCAACTGCCTCTAGTAAATTCGACTTTCCAATTCCATTTGGTCCTATAACCAACAAACGTTTTTCAGTCAACTTCAATTGAAGCCGACTGTAGTTTCGAAACCCATTAAGTTCTAACTGGTGAAGCCGAATCTTTCTTTAGGCAAGATTTAGCTAAAATAGCTCTTATGGGACTAGTAACAAATTAGCCTCATCAAATCGAGTTATGTAATTATTACTTCGGTTTCCGGTTCTGACGGTCGGGGGTTCGAGTCCCTCCATGCTCGTGTTTTAAAAGTTCCTGTTTAGCGAAGTCGAAAAGTCATGGCTCGAATTCCTCCAGGATCCAATAAAAATCCTTGTTGTTGCAATGCCTTTATGGCTATAGATGGTGCCAATACAGAAACGCTACACCCAGGCATATCCCTTCTAAGAATCACTAGTGCACTATGCACCAAAACAGCTAATAGTTCTTTCTGCTTATCTCCTGGTTCAGCTACTAAATTCCAAAGGTTTGCATTCAAGCCACGATCACAAGTAGCTCTTACAAACCCATAAAGCTTTCCAGTTGATTGATCTAAGACACTTAAATTGCAAACACTCTGTTTCAAGGCCAAAGCCAATCTTCTTCTTGGATAAGTATCTTCATTACATCTAGCAAGAAGTCGATTCAATGCTTCAGGCGTGGGGGCCACCTTAGTCTCAAGCAGGAAGCCATCAGGGAGACGAGGCTTGGCATTTTGGCGAAAAGTGAACACTGTCTAACCAGTATTTCGCATGCCTGCAGCAATACCATTGATGGTTAACAGAGCACCTCTTAATAATTCACTACGACTATAAGTACGGCCAGCATCACCTTCATTCCCAAGAGTTTCACTAATAGGTGGCTGACGATTCTGGTCCCGCAATCTTCGTAATAGTGCAACCTGAAGAAATCCCAATGGCACGATTGTGCGATTGCGGAGATCAACTGATAATTGCAGCGCAGGATCAGCACCAAGCAACCTAGAATTACCTGTGATGTCCAATTTCAACCTTCGCGTAAGGCTGTACTCATTAGAAATAATTTTATAAATACAATTAAAAGCATCTCGATTCTCCGCACTGCCAAGACTAGTCATGTAGTGATGGGCTAACTCTAAGTCAACTTTTGAAAGAGTCATCTCCACCTTTGAAATCAACATACGGAAAAAAGGCCACCGCTGATGAAGTCTCTGCAACAAGTCCAATTGATCAGGATCTGCTTCAACTTCAGCAGCCAAGGCTGTACCAACACCAAACCAACTAGGCAAAAGGAAGCGACTCTGTGTCCAACCAAATACCCATGGAATAGCTCTTAAACTGGATAGGTCTTTTGCACCACTTTTACGTCGAGCAGGGCGACTAGAAATCTGCAACTTACTAATTTCCTCTATAGGCGTAATCTCTTGAAAAAATGCCACTAAGTCAGGGTTGTCATGCACAAGAGCCCGATAATGAGTACGGGAACGAGCTGCTAATCGGGTCATCAGTTGATTCCAACTAGATGTGGCATCCAATTGATTAGTAACCAAACTATTCTGCAAAACCGCCGTAGTCACTGTCTCTAAATTGTAGAGAGCAAGTTCTGGCAAGCTGTATTTAGAAGCAAGAACTTCCCCTTGCTCAGTAATCTTTATGCGTCCTTGCAACGTCCCGCTTGGCTGAGCAAGTATTGCTTGGTAAGCAGGGCCTCCACCTCGACCAACAGACCCACCTCTACCATGGAATAGACGTAAAGCAATGCTATGCCGACTAGCTAAATCCTGAAGAGCAATTTGTGCTTGATGTATCTCCCAATTACTAGATAGAAAGCCAGAGTCTTTATTGCTATCTGAATAACCAAGCATCAACTCTTGTAATGGTTGAGTTTGCTCTCCAACACTTGGCAACAAATCACGGTAAATAGTTGATTGAAAAAGCTGCTCCATTACTGCTGGTGCCCGCTGTAAATCCTCAACAGTCTCAAATAAAGGGACCACTAAAAGATCCGCGGTCCCGTCAGCCGGGTCAACAAGTCCTGCCTCCTTAGCTAGCAAAAGAACCTCTAGTAGATCAGAGACTGTATGACTCATTGAGATCACATAAGTACGGCAAATTCGACTGCCAAATTCGACTTGCAATCGTTGCAACATACGGAACACCGATATTGTTTCGTCTGTGCTCTTCGACCATTCAACTGCTGAAGGGATAAGCGGGCGACGAGTTTGTAATTCCTCCATGAGCCATTTAACTCTCATCGTCTCTTCCATCTCCCCATATGGAACAGGAAGATCAAGGTATCTAGTTAATTCATCCAGGGCATCGCTATGACGAGTACTTTCTTGGCGAATATCCAAGCTAGCCAATGAAAACCCAAAGATATGAACTTGAGTCAAAAGAGTATCTAATGGTTCACAACAAAGGCCTGTATTAACAAGGCTACTTCTAATTAATTCCAATTCAGCCCGAAATTCTTCGACTGATCCGTAATGTAAAGCCTCATTTGAATTAGCTGGTGCAAGAGATAGCTCATTCTCTTCAACTGTTGTCTTCCAACCTGCTGCAGCAAGTTGTTGATTCCTTTGATGAGTTAATCGCAACCTTTCCAAGGTGTAACTCAGCTTCAATCTGTAAGGTTCTAATCTGTATCGAGCTGCCCTTTCTTCATATACCACAGGAAAACGTAATCTATCCATTTCAAGAGCCTCTAAAAGAGGAGCACTAACTTGACTCCATTGCATTGAGATGCTCAATTGGTCCCTAAGCTCCTGGACAGCATCTAAATAACGTTCCAACATCAACTGACGTTGATAACAAGCTGTTCTCCAGGTAATCTCAGGAGTTACAGATGGGTTTCCATCCCGGTCGGAACCAACCCAAGAGCCAAATGTGCAAAAAGCTTCTTGGGGAATTTGTACATCTGGATAGCTACCTGCTAGAGCAGAAGAAATACGTCGACGCAACTGAGGCATTGCATCAAATAAAACCTGCTGAAAATAATGCAAAGCATAATCCACTTCATCTAAGACTGTGGGCTTAAATTGGTGAAGCTCATCAGTGCGCCACCAAAGTCGTATTTCTTCAATCAAATGAAGCCTAAGACTCTCTTTTTCAGAAGCGGAGTTTTCAAGAGCAATTTGCAATTGTTGAAGGAGACTCGCAACTCTTCTCTGTTTGTGACGAACAGTATGCCTAACAATCTCTGTTGGATGAGCGGTAAAAACCAATCTAATATCCATCTCCTGCAACAAGGTCTCCAGCTGTGCAGGCGGTACGTTTAAACGTCTAAGTCTTTCAAATAATTCTCTAAAAGTGGCTGGAGCAGTCCAGTCACATATACACAACTGACGATGCCGACGAAGCTAGAAGTGAAGATCTCGGTGGGCGCCGTATCACTTAATACCCTGACCTTGGCCACTAGCCATACTTGCGAGGTAACTATCTTCCTCAATCCTCTGCTCAAGAATATTGACCAATTGAAAGTAGAGAGAAAAAGCTCTGGCAGCAAAAATTGCCTCAGCAAGATCCATTTCTCGAATTAATAAAACAATTGCAGTACTTGTACTATTTGGCTCACCTTCATCCAAGCTGCTGGGATCACTTAATTGCTTAAGGCGAAGAAGTCTTTCTGCCTGGTCAACAGGGCATTCGCTTCTTAACACTGTTTCCCATAGCTCTTCTACTAATTTGAGACGTTGTTGCAACAAACGTCCAGCATTATGATCTTCTGCTACTGAATTATTAGAGTCACTATCCGCCAAATTGGGGGATGTTTGCTTTATAGATAAACTTTTGGAATCTTTTTTGGCCATCACCATCACCTAATCGCTTCAACTTTGGTTGTCGAAGTTTCTTCATCTTGCATCTCGACGATGCTTTGCTGTAGCACAGCATCCATTGGACGACCTTCGGAAGTAGCAATCAACCATTTCATAGCCTGATTACCATTTTCAAGCACCAAATTGATTGGAGAAAGTAAGTGGAGCATATCCATATCTTTCGCCAAAGGTGTGATTTCTTCGAGCAATTCCTTTATCCAAGTACGGCAAAGAATTGGCTTACCATCTAACCAGTGATGCAAAGTCGCATCAAGACTAGTTTTTGCTGCTGCTACATCGTTCACATCACTTAAGTCTGCAAGCTCTTGCAAATTCAAATGACTCACTTCTAAAGGATCAAGCTTTTTGGGATCTTGCATAAGGCTCAATACACGAAGTTCAAGCAAAGCTGTCACTGCCAAAAGCAAATCACAATCAGTAATTAAGTCACAAATACGCAACTCCAAGCGATTAAGTGCATAAGGCCGGTGTGGTCCATTTGGCCGCACAGATGTCCATAAATGTCGCTCATTTCTCATAGTTCCTCGTAACAACTGATCTTCTACCCAATTCACGTAGTGCAAATGGTTTTTAAAAAGTGGAACTTTTTCTGGCGTAAGAGGGAACTGCAGCCATCGTTGAGAGTGTGCGCCAGTGGATACGCCATCCAGAAAAGGAGAGCTAGCACTCAAAGCAAGAAATAAAGCGGCTTCGCAACGCACCAAACGAAGAGCTGAAAATAAAAGTGGCAAGTTTTCAATGCCTAAATTGATATGAACGCTTGTCGTAACTACCCTTGTGCCATAGGTAGCTTCTATGAAGTCATGGTAGGGGTTTAAAGGGTCAGATCTTTCAAAAGTTTTACTATCCCCCAAACTCAGGGTGCTACAAGGCAAGATCGTTAACTGCTTTGGCGCCAACCAAGAGCGCAATTTACGTCTTGGGAATAACAAAGCCTCTTTTAATAGGTCATATTCAGCTTCTGGGTTAGTTATAAATTCGAGATTACGTTGATCAGGTTCCTTTACAAAATCTGGCAGATCCTTTGTTGCTGCATCAGCTACTCCAACATGTTGTCCGGAAAAAAGTCCGGTAAAAAGTTCCACTTCAAACCCCTTAAGAAGCTGACGAATAGTCATGAGTTCGAAGATTTCAGACATGCAAGTGCTGTAAGCATGCCCCTGGCTTTATTTAATGTCTCTTGATATTCAGCAGATGGAATTGAATCTGCAACCACACCTGCACCTGCCTGAACTTGCACTCGACATCCTCCCTGAGGGTGAGGGTGCACAAGCATTGTACGTATCGTAATAGCTGTATTTAATGCCCCATTTAGATCCATAGACCCATAAACACCTGAGTATGGACCTCTGGCTTGGCTCTCAAGCTCATTAATTAATTGCATTGCCCTGATTTTTGGAGCACCACTAACTGTGCCAGCAGGAAATGAAGCCATCAACAAGTCCCAAACATCCATCCCATTAGAAAGTGAGCCCTCCACTTCACTAACTATGTGCATTACATGGGAGTATTTCTCAATGACCATTAGATCCTTAACGGAAACACTCCCTGGTTTACAAACACGGCCAAGGTCATTACGTCCTAAATCAACGAGCATCACATGCTCAGCGCGTTCTTTGGGGTCAGCTAAAAGCTCTTCTTCTAACTTAAGATCTTCATTCTGATCCTTTCCCCTAGGCCGAGTCCCTGCAATTGGTCGAAGACTGGCTCTGATTCCATCTCTTCCTGGCTCAGCCTTAACCATCACTTCAGGACTAGAACCAATTAATTGCCACTCGCCAAAATCAAAAAACGCCATGTAAGGAGAAGGATTCACCATCCTTAAGCTTCGATACATCTCAAAAGGGGTCTGCTCCACACGAGTCTCAAGTCTCTGGCTAAGTACAAGCTGAAAAACATCTCCATCTGCTATGTGCTCCTTAGCGACTTGAACACCATCCTCAAAATCCGACTTTCTAAAATTACGCTTTGTTCTAGGAATTGATTTCGCTTTAGGTTGCCAAGGCAAAGGCTGAATTAAAGCAAGAGGCTCTGCCATCTGCCTTTTAAGAGCTTGAATACGCTTTGAGGCTTGATCAAAAGCAAAATCTACAGATTTTTGACCTGTTAGATCGCCATACGCAACAGCAGTAATCAAACGTTTGACTTGATCAAATATCAAGATGTGATCCATCAACATCCATATACCATCAGGGGGGTCTGAGTCTTCACGAGAGTGGACAGGAACCGTAGGCTCGATCCATTGGATTAATTCATAGCCCCAAATTCCATAGACTTGGCCTATGGAAGGCAGATCAGGAAGAGTTAAAGAACGATATTGAGATAGCCACTGACGAAGGATTTCGAACGGGTTCCCAACTGCTTCATCACATTGTCCATCTCGCCACTTTCTTATTAATCGATTCCCGACTGCAGTAACTGTCCAAAGTGGATCACAAGCCACAACACTCCATCTGCCAAGAGTTTCACCACCCTCTACAGATTCAAGTAAAACACCTGGAGGATGCCCATGACCTACCTTCAACCAGGTAGTAAGGGGAGTTTCTAAGTCTGCGGGCCAACTTTGAGCCAGAGGTACAAAGTTGGCACCACTGGCTGCAGCATCTAAAAACGAGGACCTTTCTGAGCTGTGCATGAGTAAATCATCTCAGCTCAAGCACTGAATTAGTGAACCAAGCTAATTATGTAGCTTTTGGTCAAGAGTCGTAAGTGTTCTTTCCCGTGAACTTCACACTAGCTGGATTGGCATTTTGGCCAATTCTACGTGGGTTGTGATTCACGATTGGACGACCTTCATTCACTTTCTCAGGGAAAACACCATCCTTTGGATGAAGGAACTCTGTGTCGCCACCTGGAAACACTCGGTAAATCTTGTAGTCATCAATTTTAGGCTTAAAGGTCCTGAATTGAGTCCCCAAAGCAAGGCATTGCTCTTTACGAGCGAAATACATCAAATTGTCCCCCTGGTTCATCGTTGCCGCTCCACCAGTTGGCAATTCAAATGCTTGTGCCTTAGTACTTGACCAAGTAATGGCGTACTTTTCTTCGGTTTCAGCGGAATTTAGTAAACCACCTGTACTCGCGATACTTTGTGGGAGGTTGCCTTTCAAAGCTTCAGCCATGGGTTTTACTCAAAAATCAGCATGCCTTTACAAGTGAAAAGTAGCATCACAATTTGTACCGTATGGCACTTTTCGGGGTCAACCTTCACACCCGTCAACATTGTGAGTAAAAAAATGATCAGTTTTTAGCTTCAGATATTGGGAAAAAAACCGTTAGTCCACTATCTCTTCGGTGAGTCAAACGTCCGCCCAAGCTTGCTAAAAATCGTTGCGTTGCAGCCTGACTAAGCTGCAAACTTCCTGTTACAGGGTTCCAACTAAGTACTGGCCCAAGCTCAGAATTCGCGTGGTTTTCTAAAAAATCTGTATCTGCATCCTTAGACATAGGGGCTTTGCTAAGAAATTGGAGCTTTAAACGCTGACCCGCTGGTCTTAACTCAAGGGAAAGAGATCCACCAGCTTTAAGACGCCGAGTATTTCTATCTATCAAGCCTCCCAGCATGAGCTCTAACCGCTGGGGATCGCTAAGCACATGAGGCAGGTCAGGAGTGATATCCAAGTGAAGTGTTAACCCGCGCCTCTCAAGCTGTTTGCTCCAAACTGGGTGCAACATCTCAAGCATTCTTCCTAAATCTGTACTAGCAAGCTGTGAAGACTCAGGTCGCTGCCTTTCAAGAGCTGCAGCACTAAAAATTAAACCGAATCTATCGATTTGCTCTGTACATTCAGAATCAATTTGTTTCAAGCGACTAACTACTAGTTCAGAAAGATCCTTCCGCCGAAGCAATGAGCGAATCAGTGTCCTAATAGTGGCCAAAGGAGTGCGAACCTCATGTGTCAGGGCTTCTAGGAGAGTTAGCTCGCCATCATTTGAATAATCTGTCTGACCTGCAACGGATCTATCCGAATGAGTCTGAATAGTGAGACTTGGAACCATTCCAGCCAACCTGGCAGAAAGTAAAGGCCAAAAAGCTCGCTCAATGTTTTCATTAATTCTCAATTGCCCTAAATCTGCAAGAGTCCTACGCAGCTGAATTGCATTTTCAAGATTCTCATCTTTTAATCTCAGATCAAGCATCGCCAAAAGGTCTCTTAAGGTTTTGGGATCGCTACGCATTAATAAATTTCGTTTTCCAGGCTTTCCTTGCAAAGCAAGTGCTAGCTGTATCTCAGGAGTAACAATGAGCAAAAAGGGATCATCGCCATCAGCTTGTCGTAACGGCAAGCGGTTATAACGACAAACTTCTGTTGGGTTTTCTTGCAAAACCGATCCACACGTGCTTTGCGGTAACAAGCCAACATGAGGTGTATGCAAATTCTTCAATGCATCCGGAGCCCATACCCATCCTTGAAGTCGATCAAGCAATTTGGGTTCATAAAGGGCCGGCAATGGAGAGGCAAGCCATAAACCACCCGTCAAATCAATAGGAGCTAAAATTTCATTTTGCAAGGTGTCTAAGGCTGCCCACCACAATCGCCGAACAGTAGGTTCATCCACTCTTCCAGCAGGCACATCTTCAGCCATTCGCTCTTGAATATCTCTCAGAGTGATTTGACTACTCACCAGCTTCGAGCAATGGAGAGGCCTCTTCGAGCCACCGAAAGACAAAAGCCAAGAGAAATAAAATTAACTAGTAATGCAGTGCGGCCATAACTCATAAAAGGCAACGGAATTCCAGTTACTGGGCCAAGACCAATTGTCATATAGATGTTCACCACAACCTGGAACATCAACATTGTGCCAATTCCTATCACAACAAGAGATTCAAAATCAGTCCTAGCTTCTCTTGCGACCTTCAATAGGCGAACCATTAAGAGCAAAAATCCAACCAATACCAACATGGTTCCCAAAAAGCCTGTTTCTTCACCCAAAGCACTGAAAATAAAATCAGTATGTTGCTCAGGAATAAAGCGTAACTTGGTCAATTGACCTTGCAACAAACCAGTACCAAATAAACCTCCTGAGCCAATCCCGACAGTGCTTTGGAGTAAATGGTAACCACCTCCCAAAGGATCTCTTGATGGATCAATAAAAAGGACCAATCGATCTCTCTGATAGTCCTTTAAGCCATTCATCCACAACCAAGGAGTCACTTGCGCAATAAGAACCTGTAAAAAAATCGTTATTGCCGCGGCAAAACGTTTTTTAGGCAATGAGCGGTATGCCAAGCAACCCATCAATGGAATCCAAACCAAAAGACCCCATGGGAGTATTCCAGATAAAATCGCAGTAAAGACCGCAGATAAAACTAAAAGAACCCATTCAACTGGCATTCCGGACCAATACAGCATCGCCAACAAAACGGCTCCGAATACAAGAGAAGTTCCTAAATCAGGTTGAATAAATACCAATACCCAAGGGAGAAAAATTACACTTAGAGGTTTCAACAAATCTATTGGTCGCCGAACTCGATGACGGTCCAAAACCGCTGCTAAAACAATGATGGCAGTTAATTTTGCAAATTCAGAAGGTTGAACATTGACCCCGCCAAAACTTAACCATCGCTGCGCACCCAAAGCAGAAGTTCCAATCAGGCGTACCGCAATTAAGCTCAAAACTGTTAACCCATAGATAGGTACCAAAAATGGGCGGACTCTTTCCAAAGGTAATTGCGCAATGCCTAAAGCAACCGCAATACCTATCACAGCTGTAATCCAATGCTGATACCAATCGGCGTAATCAACTTGTCTCTGTGTACTTGCGATCAAGACGCCTGCCAAGAAAACTAAAAAAAGAGGTACGCCCCACAAAATCCAATCGACATTTTTCAAAAATTTTCTATAAGGTCCTGATTGAGGCAAAAACTTACCCTTTTTCCAAAAGTCCAGACTTAAAAACATATTTAATTTGTGCTGAGTACTTGCTCCATCAAAGAACTAGCTAGCTTGCGAAAAGCAATAGCACTTAACGAATCAGGACAGCTATCAACTATTGGACGTCCTTGATCTCCTCCTTCTTGTAATGGCATTTCCATTGGCACTTTGGCAAGCAGAGGAACGTCATATTCCTCTGCAAGCTTTGCCCCACCACCAGAGCCAAATAAGGCATAACTTTTGTCTGGTTGATCTGGTGGAACAAAATGAGTCATGTTTTCAACAACTCCCATAACAGGCACATTCATCTGTTTAAACATTGCCAAGCCGCGTCGGGCATCCTGAAGCGAAACCTTTTGAGGAGTAGTCACTATCACTACGCCTGCCATTGGAACAGCTTGAGCTAAAGAAAGCTGTGCATCTCCAGTCCCAGGTGGAAGATCAACTACCAATACATCACGTTCTTTCCAAGAAGCCTGATATAAAAACTGCCTAATAATCCCATTCAACATAGGGCCACGCCAGATAACAGGTTGATGCTCATCAATAAGCAACCCCATCGAAACCATTGCGACTCCAAATGCATCAATAGGAATTATTTGTTGATCTGCACCACTACCAAAAACTTGTGGAGTCTGATCTGCGACTCCAAGCATGGTTGGGATATTGGGACCATATATATCTGCGTCAAGCAAGCCAACCTTTAATCCCTTCTTAGCGAGTGCATAAGCAAGATTTACCGCCACAGTGCTCTTACCTACACCTCCTTTACCACTACTTACAGCAATGACTTTTTCAACTCCAGGAATATCCTGAAGCGGAGCAGGTTGGCCATGCCCAGCCTGTCCTATTGCACTACCTTCAGGAGAATTAGCAAGTTCAATTTGCACTTCATCAATATCGTCAAGCGCTTGCAACAAAGTGCGAGTTTCTTTAGCAATACGATCTCTTTGGCTCTGCGCAAAATCAGGCAGGTTTAATCGAACAATCGCTTTGGGAGGATTGACACGAATTTGATCTAACCATCCAAGCTCGACTACTGATCGATTGCTACCTGAATCTTGTATTGCGTTAAGGGCTGTAATTGCCTGTTCGGCAGTGGTCATGCATTCCAATCAGATAAGTGAATCCTAAATGCGGAATCTTTATGTCTTACGCTCAAGAAGGAAAAAACTGCAGTAATTCACCTGAATAGTCAAAAGTAATCTTTGGGCAGTTCTAAATGTTGAGTTCATTTTTACAACGTTTTCGCAATTCATCGCATAACGACAAAAACAATTCCAAATCAATGGTCACATCAAAAGACAGCTTGCCGCCCCCACCAAGCAAATCAAGAGAAAGAGCTAAAGCAATGGTGCTTTCTTTACAGGATGAGATCTGTAGTGGATTAGAACTTCTGGATGGAGAAGGATGCTTCCTTGAGGAAAGTTGGGAGAGACCAGAAGGGGGTGGGGGCAGATCAAGAGTGTTAAGAGAAGGGAAAGTCTTTGAACAAGCAGGTGTCAACTTCTCCGAAGTTCAAGGCCACGAATTGCCGCCATCAATTCTTAACCAAAGACCCGAAGCAAAAGGACACCCTTGGTTTGCTACTGGCACCTCAATGGTGCTACATCCTAGGAATCCATATATACCAACTGTTCACCTTAATTATCGATACTTCGAAGCTGGTCCAGTCTGGTGGTTTGGAGGAGGTGCTGACCTAACCCCCTTCTATCCATATCTAGAAGACACCAAGCATTTTCATAAGACTCATAAACAAGCATGTGACTCAATTAGTCCTGAATTACACAAAGTTTTTAAACCTTGGTGTGATGAGTATTTCTTTTTAAAGCACAGGAACGAAACCAGAGGAATTGGCGGCATTTTTTATGACTATCAAGATGGTTCAGGAGTCCTATACAAAGGACAAAATCTCAGTGGTCCAGCCTCAACAATCTCCAAGGAACTAGGCTCACATCCAAAAACTTGGGAACAACTTTTCAACTTAGGGAAAGCCTGCGGCCAGGCCTTTTTACCTGCCTATTCGCCGATAATAGAAAAAAGAAAAGATCAACCCTTTGGCGATCGAGAAAAGAATTTCCAACTTTATAGACGTGGAAGATATGTTGAATTCAATCTGGTTTGGGACAGAGGAACAATCTTTGGACTTCAAACAAATGGTCGAACCGAATCCATCTTGATGTCTCTACCACCATTAGCAAGATGGGAGTATGGCTACCAAGCACCGGTTGAATCAAGAGAAGCCCTTCTAACTGATGTTTTCACTAAACCTCAAGACTGGCTTACAGACGAAACATTAGAAGCAAAATGTCTCCCACATGAAGCAGTGAATTAAGGCAAAGGTTTGCCACGAATAGCACCAACCAAAGCGGTAACCACTTTTTGCGCTATTGCATCAATCGTATTTTGTCGTGAATTTGGATCTCTAAGTTTGCTTTCAAGTTCACCTTCCAATTTCCCTATTTCAAGAACCCTAATTTCTCTACGAGGTGCGCCAAGACCACCTCTAAAAAACATTGGATAACGACCAAAAGCCAGAGCTAAACTTTCATCAACAACATTCAACTTAGTTGAGATTGCAGGGATTAGACCTGATCCAAATCCATATTCACCATAAGAATCGAAATGAATTTCTAATGGATAGCCACCTGCTCTTGCATGGCGAGCACCCACTGACCAATTTGTCAGGGGGTGATTACCATCATCAATATTTCGAATTCCGGGTTCATAAGCCCTGATATTGAGTCCTTGTTCTAAACCAAGTTGAACAACAGCATCACGGATTAGCAAATTCCAGAAAAGCTCATCGCTAATACTTGCATCCATAGGTTTAGCTCCCTTTAGAGCCACAGCTTCCCCAGCAGTGCCAGCCCCTGAAATACCCTGAGAATCAGCATGACCCGCCAAAATCAAAATCGAAAGGTTCGCAGGGACCTCAGCCTTCCCCTCCCACACACTTTTTAAACGAACCCTATTCAGTAAAAGGACATCCTTTCTACTGACAAGATTTCCCTCTGCAAAAGTCTTTTGCACAACTGTTTCCATCGAAAACAGCACACCACATATCAATGGCAAGGCACGAAAGAAAAAAGATTGTTTCAATCTCATCAACTCAAATCGGAGATGAAAGCAATGAGCCATCACTAGCTAACTCAAGCGTTTTAGCAAGCTCTAGTTCCATAGCGATTAATTCATCACGATGCGCTCTTATGCGCAGTAAGCTTCCATTTTTTTCAGCAGAACTAATCAGCCGCAGTTCTAAGGATTCAACCCGGGTAGATCTCTCTCTATAAATCAAGCCAGCAACTGGTCCACCAATAACAGCAAGCAATAATGGCCACCAACCAAGCTCAGGGAACAGTTGAATTAAAACCAAACCCAAGCACCCAGATCCAAGTCCTCCAAGTATTGATAGAAAAAGAGCTAATGCTCCACTGGAAGCAACATTTCCATGAAACCTAAGCACTTGCCTATCGGCATCCCCACCATCACGCCTCCAGCCCCTTTCTTCCAACCAGGCACTGATTCCATCCAATACCACTAAAGGAGCCATTGGAGAATGAATATCTACAACTGTGGTTCGATCTTTACTCGCAGCCCGTAGAAAAAACCCTAGGCCTATTGCCAACAAGAGTGTAAGTAAAAGAGTTGAAGAAAAAACCGATTGCATCTCAAGATAAAAGCGTGTTTAACTAAAATGACCTTTCTAAGAGGTTTAATAATTATCAAATCTAATCAAGGTTTCTGTAATAGAAAAATAATTTTCTTGTTTAACCAAGCCCGCTTTTAGAGAAAGAAAGGCAACTCAGGGAAACAAGTAAGACCTTGCAACAAAAAATTGGAATCTGAATGAAATAATCATTAAAGCAACACATCAACAATTGGAAACATCTCTTAATTGCTGTGTGGCTCTTAATACCTGAATTCCATTCTCCTTATGACAGACTTTCCCTCGACTCCAAAGAGTTTTACGGTCTTTAACGGAGACCTAGATGAAAAAAGCATTCAAAACTTTATTCAGTCATCGGCAATCGCAATAGATACAGAAGCGATGGGCCTCATTCACGGTCGAGATCGATTGTGTCTAGTTCAAATATGTGATTCTGAAGACAATGTAGCTTGCATACGAATAGGTATAGGTCAGCAAAAGGCTCCAAAACTCCAATCCTTGATGGAAAATTCTTCCATCGAAAAAATTTTTCATTTTGCGCGTTTTGATGTTGCAGCTCTAGCCACTGGACTTGGAATAGAAGTGAATCCAATCTTTTGCACAAAAATAGCCAGCAAGATTGGCAGAACATATAGCCCTAGACACGGCCTGAAGGAAGTAGTCATGGAGCTCGTGGGATTAGAACTAGACAAACAAGCACAGAGTAGTGATTGGGGTCGAGTAGAAGAATTAAGCGAAAATCAATTAGCTTATGCCGCTAATGATGTTCGTTATCTAATTCCCGCAAGGAATCGTCTTGAAGAAATGTTGAGGAGAGAAGGTAGATGGGAGCTAACTGAACGTTGTTTTAGGTGTATCCCAGTCATGGCTGAACTCGATAGATTGCGCTTTAACCAAGTTTTTGAGCATTGAAAACAAAAATTCAATCCTCAACCATAAAATTCTCATCTTCCGCTAGAGCTTCCAACAACTGATCAAATTGAGCCGATGTAGCTAATTCTCCTTCTCCTATTTGTGTACGAGCCTGAGCCAAAAGTTTTTCTGCAATTGCTTTACGCCCTGGGAGATCTTTAACCCTATTTTGAGCAGCAGCAAGATCTACTCTTCTGCGTGCCGATGCAATGCTGATACTTAAGCATGATGCCAATTCAGCACAAACTTTTAAATAAGAGTGATCTTCAATAGGAGGCATTTTGAAACGGTCTGAAAGTGTTGAATACTCAACCTTTAATGGTGAGCCTCAAGAAGGCCTTAATGAATAATCAACTAAAAGTTTCATAACACGAGAAGCTAATAAAACACTACCCCCTGCTGCCCCCATTCTTCGTGCTCCAATATTTCCCATCTGCTTCCGCAATAGCTCATCATTTAAAAGGAGTTGAAGCTGAGCAGCAAAAACAGAAGAGTTTTGGCAGGGCTTTACTGCTCCGCCTAATAAACGACTTTGACGAAAAGCAAAGCGTTTTGTGAATTGGGGTCCCTCCCCTGGGAGAGAAACTGCGGGGATGCCAAGTCCCACTAATTGCTCTGTAGCGGTTCCAGCATTTGTCAAACCAACTTCAGCCCAGCTGGCCCACTTTGCGAATTGACCAGGGCCTATCAAAACCAATTGAGCCCCTCTGGTCCAGCACGATTGAGCACCGACCGAATCATAATTTGCGGAACAAACGGTATAACCCATATCATTTAACTGAGCTTCAATTTCTTGAACAGTTGGTTCAGAACCTAAGGCGACGAAAATTGCTAATGGCAAATCAAATTCCATGCTCCCAGCAGCTTGAAGTAAGCGATTAAAATTCCTACTAGCTTCTGGCATTCGACTACCACAAAGCAAAAGCAATCTTCGAAAATTGGTCAAAGCAATGGGGACAGGGAAATTACCTAGGGAATCCATCATTGGATTACCTGGTGAATCAGCTGCCACCCCATATCGCCTTAAACCTCTTGCTGTCAAATTATCCCGAACTGCCACCATCTTGCAGCGCGGAGATTTCATTAGAGCGCATTCCCAAGGATCCCATTCAGTTCCTTTGAGACGATGGTAATAATCGCTTAAGGCCTCACCAGGACCACTTCTCCAGGTGTAATCACTTTTTGGAGTACCAATAAACCCAAAAGTAGTTCCGCTACTCCATGCAAAAAACAAAGGGAGCAAGTCACCCACTGCTAGAACTATTCGTCCATTGCTTGCAGCCCGACAAACACATCTCCAATTCTTCCAGCTGAGTTGAAGAACACCAGCTGAAAGATCCTGAACCAACCCTCTAAAACTTTGATTACTAAAGCCTCCACTTGGCAAATATCTTGAAGAGCCAACACTCTTCAGCCAACCCTGAGAGATCGCAGATGCAAAAATTTTTCCTTGACCTACCAGAGGAAGTACTTCAAGGGAAAGGCTTGGCGAAAGCTCATGCAAAGCCTCTAAAAGCCTTAAAGCTATTAAATCTTCACCATGTCCATTGCACACAACCAATAGATACTTATTACAGCGACTGATACGATCCGCTGAAGAGATTCCAATCTCACGTCCGGCGGCATGGCCAAGTGGTAAGGCAGAGGATTGCAAATCCTTTATCCCCAGTTCGAATCTGGGTGCCGCCTTCTTAGGTTTTACAAAAAGGAGTCGTAAAAACTCCCCTATAAGGTCCCTTTTGCGGATTCTTCCCATCTAACTACGCTATATGTGGTGCATTCCATTTGCTCCTGCCAGATAAAAGAGTCTTCTTTTCTGGTAATGGAGTGGTATTGGACTCAGGGTTTTGATCGACCTACTTAGTACCCCATAGTCATCTTCCCAGAATTCCTATACCCATGCCAATAAAGGGTATAGGGGGATTTTTAACTGGCGGAATTTTTTATAAAAATGGAATTAATGCTTCGACCTCATTTGGTTGCCTCTGGAGTTAAATGAAACCAATGCTCTGACATACACAACCTTTATCTAACTTTCTCTAGTAGGTGGGCAGGCAACTTATCTCATCCCTCATTGAACTCTTCATCAGTAATTAGGTCCTCTGCATATAGACTTTCCAGAGCAACAGCAAGTCCAACATCAATCAAACCACATACAAAATTATAATTAGTAAAATTACTAATGGTGAATTCACCCCAGAGATTAAACTGGTCAAACACTGCAACAGTTTATGGGATAAATAAGGCCTAATTTTAATTTTGACGCCTGCTTGCATTTATCAGCATAAATTAGATGATTATATTTATAATAGAGAATGGTATAGGGATCAAATTTTAGGTCAAGCTGCCTTGACCGAGTACCTGAAAGCATGTACTGATATTAGTGATGATGTATTAAAAAGGTCATTAAAAATAAAAGGAGAAATCTATGCAAATATTCTCAATTGTATACTAATATCTGAACGGTAGAACTTACTCAATAGAGGAGAATCTAATACCTTAAAAGCAACACAAATCCTCTCTGACTTGTATGCTTTAAAATAAAACACATTAATCTATAGAAAAATCTACTTTTTATCATCTTTCATTGTCATTACCATTAGAATCTTCTTTGAAATACTTATGGTTTTTGTGTTTCTATAATTCTTCACTCAAAACTTCGATGCTTATCTATTGTGTAATATAAATATTATCTAGTATTAGTCTAATTCGGTAGGATTATGCCATCCAAACAAAATGAAGATGTTATTTGTATAATCTGCGCTAGAGGTGGTTCTAAGGGTCTGCCAAAGAAAAATCTTCAAGAGCTAAATGGCGAGTCTTTGATCGCTCGAACAATAAGGCATGCATACGAGTCTAAATCTGTAGGAACCGTATTGGTTTCAACGGATGACCATCTTATTGCCACTGAAGCCAAAAAAGCTGGAGCTATAGTTCCTTTTATGAGACCATCTAGCCTTGCTGAGGACTTGACGACTACAGAAGAAACACTTCGGCACGCCTTGCAGACATACGAAGATTTATCCAAAACAAAATTTCAGATTGGCGTATTTATCACAGCAACAGACATATTTAGAAATCCTCAGTGGATTACCAATGCTGTACAAAGTCTTCGAGACAACCCAGAACTAGAGAGTGTATTTGTAGGTCACAATACCCACAAAAACTTTTGGGAGAAAGGAGAAGATGGTACCTGGAGAAGATTGGCCGAATGGATGGCTGTTTATTCGTCTAGGCAAATAAGAAGAAATGTTGTCAGAGAAGATACAGGCCTCGCATGTGCAAGTCGAACTTGGCTATGGAGAGAGGGTAGAAGAATTGGGGACAAAGTCGACATTATTACTAATAATGATAGCTTTACTAGTATTGATATTCACCACTTAGAAGATCTTTTGTTGGCACAAGACGCATTGAAAATTAGGAACATCAAACCATGAAAACAGATATTGTGAATAGTCACGAGCCGCTTGTATCAATTATAATTCGCACACGAAATGAAGAGAGATGGATTGGCTCATGTCTTAGAGCAGTATTTAATCAGAAGTATAAAAATATTGAAGTAATTGTAGTTGATAATTGTTCAACAGATCAAACACTTAGAAGACTTGAAGATTATCAAATAAACTTACTCACTATTGATAAATTTCAACCAGGAAAAGCCATAAATGAAGGGATTCGGGCTTCAAATGGGGAGTATCTAGTTTGCCTTTCGGGTCATTGTATACCTACGTCTGATGAATGGCTAAATAACTTAATTAATGACCTTTCAGATCCATTTGTAGCAGGAGTCTATGGTAGACAAGAGCCTCTCTCATTTAGTAGTGACTTAGACAAAAGGGATCTTCTAACTGTTTTCGGACTAGATAAGAAAATTCAGATTAAAGACTACTTTTTTCACAATGCTAATAGTGCTTTCACGCGTGAAACCTGGGAGAAATTCCCTTTTGATGAAGAAGTTACCAATATTGAAGACAGAGTGTGGGGACGTCAAGTCATAGCAGACGGTAAAAAGATAATTTACGAACCAACGGCTAGTGTTTATCACTGGCATGGAATTAATCATGATCTAAATCCAGAACGAGCAAGAAAAATTGTCAGAATATTAGAAACGTTAGAGAAAAGAGTAAATGTCTTAGATAAATTCGGACTAGATCGAATGAACATAATTGCAATAATCCCAATACGAGGAAAATCTCTAGAAATCAATGGAAAATCATTACTTGAATATACCCTTAAGTCTATTTCTCAATCTTCGCTGATTAATTCTATTATTGTATCAACAGATAATGAAGAGACTGCAGATTTAGCAAAATCTCATGGTGCATTAGTTCCCTTTTTAAGGCCCCTAGATTTATCTGAAGATTATCATGATGTGAGAGATGTTCTTAGTTATTCAATTCGTCAAATAGAAAAAATTCAACCTATTGTTGACATTGTTGTTTCCTTAGATGAAACATATCCATTTCGTCCGCCTAAGTTATTAGACAACATGATTAGGCACTTGGTTCAGGATGGATTAGATACTGTAGTTGCTGCAAAACCAGAGATGAGAGGTTTGATTTTAGCTAATGGAAATCAGTATGAAATATCTAGAGATGGATTTATGCCAAGAGAGCTTAAAAAAACACGCCCTTTGATTGCTCTAACTGGCTTAGCTTGCGTTACTCACGCATCTTTTATTAGAAATGGTGAAGTATTAGGCGATAAGCTTGGAGTTTATGAGATCAATGATCCACTTTCAGCAGAGCCAGTCAGAGACAAAATAGGCGTAACATTTGCTGAGGAATTCATCGAAGCTTGGTGGAATAAATACTATCCACCTGTATGATTTCCCTATTACTATTAAAGTAAATAAATTATGGTAGAGAAGAATTCTTTACGTATTGCTTTTATCGGGGCTGGAAGGGTAGCACAACACTATAAAAAAATTTTTAAGTCTGGAATATTATCAAAATTTGAGATTGTTGGGGTATGTGATGTTGAACTTAAAGCTGCAAAAGCTTTGGCAGATGAATGGAACTCTAGGGCATTTATAGACATCCACGAGATGATTACTAATACAAAACCCGATTTAGCATTAGTACTAACTCCGTCTGGCTCGCATTATTTACATACTAAATTATGCCTTGAGCTAGATATTAATGTTTTAGTAGAAAAACCAGTTTCTATGATCACTGGTCAAGCTGAAGAATTAGAAAAAATTGCTAGAAATAAAGGTTTGATGCTTTGTGTTGCTTTTCAGAATAGATTTAACCCTTCTATCAAAGCCCTCAAACAAGCTATTGACTTGAATAGATTTGGCAGAATTACTACAGCTACTATAAGATTGCGTTGGTGCCGATTTCAAAGTTATTATGAAGATGGCTGGCATGGAACTTGGTTAAATGATGGAGGAGTAATTAATCAACAAGCTATTCATCATGTAGATGCATTGAATTGGTTATTAGGTCCAATAGAGTCTGTTTGTTCTATTCATACGAAGAGATTAAATAAACTTGAAGCTGAAGATACACTAGTTGCTTTAGTTAAATTTAGTTGTGGAGCACTGGGTACTATCGAAGCAACTACAGCAGCAAGACCTATCGATCTTGAAGCATCAATATCTGTTTTAGGAGAAAATGGAGTCGCTGTGATTGGAGGAATCGCATTAAATAAAATTGAGACTTGGAATTTTGTTAAATCTCAAAAAGAAGATGAAAATATACCAATTAATTGCTCACAAGATGTTCCAAATGGTTATGGTCTGAGCCACGGGTGCTTGCTTAAAGCTATTATTGATAAGCTATTATCTAAGTCGTCTGAGGCTCCTATTTCAGTCGATGATTGCATTGGAACAACAAAATTAATCCATGCCTTATATAGGAGTTCAGAACTTGGTCAATGGGTTCAACTCGTTGACAATCCCATTTCACAAAAACTAGGTAGGAATTAATTATGGCGATTGAAAACAAATTTCCAGGAAAAGATGTCTCCTTAGAAGATCTAAAAACGAAATTTCCCTTAGTTGCTAAAAAAAATAATAATCATAAATCTTGTTTTGATATTAGTGGTGTGACCTTTGGCTCTGACTTGATACCAATTTTTGCTGGCCCGAACATGGTTGAATCAAAAGAATTAATTCTTGATATTGCCCAAAATGTTAAATCAAGTGGTGCACATTTTCTTCGAGGAGGAGCATTTAAACCTTTAACATTTCCGTATCGTAGTGATAAGTATAAAGAGACCCGTGAGTCTGGTATTGAGTGGCTAAAAATAGCGAAGAATGAAATCAATATACCTGTTATTACTGAAGTGATGGAAGAGAAATATCTACCTTTAGTTTGTGAAGTAGCAGATATTCTTCAAATAGGTTCAAGGAATATGCAAAATTATCCTTTTATAACTGCTTGTGCTAAAACAGGAAAGCCAATTATGCTAAAGCGGCATTATGGTTCTTCATTAAGAGATTGGTTGGGAGCAGCTGAATATATTTTGTATGAAGGTAATAAGAATGTCATTCTTTGTGAAAGGGGGGTAAGTGTTCCCCATACTCATAGAGAAACATCACGATTCTTACTTGATTTGCAAGTAGTTCCAGCAGCTCAAGAACTTACTCATTTGCCAATAATTGTAGACCCTTCCCATGCAACCTTTTGGAGGCCATGGGTTAAGTCAATGGCCTTAGCATCTGTTGCCTCAGGTGCTGATGGCATTATGCTCGAGGTACATCCAGACCCTCCTAATGCTGCGGTAGATCCATTACAGCCAATTGATTACAAAGAATTTTCAGACTTAATTTCCAGTATGGATGCAGTAGCTAAAACTCAGGAAAGGAAAGTAAAATGACTATCCAAGACACTATAATTTCATTAACAGATAACAGAATCGAACTTCCCAAGGATAAGGAATTTACTGCAATATTAGGTGCAAATCCTTCTAAAGGTGCTCGTTCACCCATTTTATGGAATGCTGCCTTTAAAGCATACAATCTTCCTATAAGGATGTATCCACTTGATGTAACCCCTAAGAACTTAAATCAATTATTAAATGCTTTATCAAGCCTACCTACATTTTTAGGAGGTGCAATTGCAGTTCCTCATAAAAGTGCTGTTTCCGATTTCTTGTGTAATTCTATTACCGAAAGTTCTATAAAAATAGGTGCAGTAAATTGTTTATTTAGGAATGAAGAAGGGGCCCTTGTTGGGACTAATACTGACGGGGAAGGGGCACTAATAGCACTTAAGAAGTCAACAACATCTTTGGCTGAGAAAACAATACTTATACTTGGTGCTGGTGGATCTGCGAAGGCAGTTGCAGCTTATATGCTTAAAGAAGTAGGCAAAGATGGCAATATAATTGTTGCCTGTAGAGCAACTGATCAAGCATCTTTTATGGAGAACGTATTAGGAGCAAGAGTTATAAAATGGGAGTTAATTCCATCTTTTTTGAGTAAAGTTGATGTCATTATAAACTGTACAACAATAGGAACGGGCCGTCAGATTTCCGATTCACCTATTGACGAAAAGAATTTACGTTTAGTTAAAAATAATACATTTGTTTATGATATAAATTATGACCCTAAAACAACTAATTTAATTAGCCTTTCAAAGGATATTGGCCTACCAACTCTTAATGGATTGTCAATGAATATGGAGCAAGCAGTGTTGGCTTTTAAATATGCAATGCAAAACATCAAGAAAGATTTGGATACTGATATGATTAGAAAATCAATGACCAGCATTTAAGGTATTCGTGGATTCATTCTATAAAAATATCTATTATTTTTTACATATTACCTGTAAGTTTATAATCTTTAATTGATCTATAAACCACACCATTCCTATCGAAGCAAGGTGTATTTTCATTTATATTTAAGTCGTTACAGAAGTCAATCTTTACATCCAAGTCTTTTTTTTCTTTCAGATAAAAAGGATTAGGGATCTGAAAGTGTTTAGGGTTATTCTCTATTGACTCTTTGGGATCTACAAAGTTAGCTGTTCTTCTGAGGGCGTTCGCCATAAAAGCTCTTAATTCAATCGAAGACCATCCAAACGCAATTAAAATGGCCAATAGAAAAGTTCTTATCACTTTATATCTGTCCCATTAACTATTGGACTCATACTATAAGTAAATTAATGGTATCTATAGTCTAAGAAAACCAACAATTACTTTGATAATTTGTTAGAAATATCTTTAAATTTATAATATGAGCAAAATCATGAGAAATTCTAAAGACTATTTTAGAGTTTCTATGAAAACTATGTAATCAGTGTTGCCAGCGACCAATCAGAAATTATAGACCTAGCTATCAATAATGATCATAAGTATTGTCGATAGAGCAAGGCCAATCTCTTTCGAACGATATGAAAAACCTAGCTTCCTGAGTCTAATAATCAAATTTCTTTTGCCTTTTGGATCTTAGGACGACCTTCAGGGTTACGTCCTGATTCTTTTCTGGATCCATTCAAATGGCCTTTCTAGTTCTATAGATCTTTCTAGTTCAGCGAATCCAGAGAGTATTCCAATCATGCCAGCCCATACGGTACAAGCTTCCTTGTATCAATAGATCCATCCACAATTCGAATGTGTGTATGCCATTCTTTTGCTTACCCCGCAAAAGAAATGCCAAAAAAAACCTCTCAAACAAAAAAGGCGCCCTCATCGAGCAGCGCCTATACCGACAAACTTGTGTGAGGAGTGTCGTAAATATGGTCTAACACATCAATGAACGAAGAATTGTAATTTCTTAAAAGTCAAACAACTCTATAGAAAAGTTTGATTCATGCCTGTAGAGGAAAAATACCTAGCTGAAATCAAAAAGTTTCGCAAAAAGAAATCCGACAAGTTCAGCATCACTCCTCTTTTATTGAATGGTGCTGGCAACTGAATTTCTTGACCTCATTGGCAGGAATAGCAACATTCCAAACCCTGCAAAAACCTCCTTGAGCAATACACCCAGCAAAGTTCCTGCAGTTTGCACAACGTGAGTTTTGAAAAGGCATATGTATCTATAGAAACAGCCTTAGTTCGGTCTAACACACCATGGGTAATAAAACGGGTCAACCGGAATGCTTTCATTCAAAATTCACAACGCTAGAACTAATTACTTTCAAATCTGATTTTAGAGAAGGCATAGATTTCTCCAATTCTTATAGAAAACATATTAAAGAGCCTTACTTAGAGAAAAGACTCTATTAACAAACCCCAATTGCGTAAGTGCATAGCACTAATGGAAATCCATTTAGGTGTAAGAGCATGAATAAACTCACTAAAGATCTCTTCGAATTTAAGAAAGATATCTTTCCTTTAACCTAAACCAGTAAAGAGCATCAATATTTGGTAATTAGCAGTATTCTATTTTCAGATTTGACTGGGAATTGTGAGCAAGCCCGTAGAATTCAGCAAATTCTATAACCTATTGAATGCAGCGAAAAAAGGAGAAGAAGAAATAAATGAAGAGTTTGACCAGAAGATCGAAGAGCTTCAAATGACTGAGAGCTGTGAGAGCCAATTACATGAATTAGGGCAAAGATTTCTATATGTTGGAATCATGGAACTATATAAATATACTGATAGCAAAGATTTTGCTTATATTGGAAATCTTGAAAAATCTACATGGGAAGAGTTGGCCAAAATACAAAAAGCAGAATTACCACCACATTTAGCAAATACAATGATCAAGTATGCCAAAGAAAACAAATTATCAGAAGAAATCTCCAAGAAATGGAAGTCTTCTAAGAGAGAGATTGATCAACATATAATGAGAATGGCCAGATATATTACTGAAGGGTTAATAGATGTATTGGAATAATGAATAAAGCCGAAAAATCAATAGCTAAATTAATTGCTTATCTATTTTTATTTCTACCTTTTTTATAAAAAGGTTTGTTCAGGCACTACTCTTATTGTTCGTAATTTTAGGATCAGGACTAACAACTACTGGCATTGTGCTGGCGGCAGAAGAGCGTATTGGAACAACTTTGACTGGTGGTGGTGCAGGTGCTGATGGAGGAACTGGCGGCGGCGGCGGCGATGATTCTTCCTCCTGTGAGCATGCAGCTAAAGCTTCTCGCAACAATGAATCAAAAGTTGAACCTGGAAGTCGATGCCTAGCCACTTCAAGAAATGTACGAGGTAAAGACTCAGAAGCTGCATCTTTTAAAGCAG
>QCFB01000018.1 GCA_003280345.1 Prochlorococcus sp. AG-363-A16 | reverse complement strand
AGCCCCAATAAAGAGGTTTCTCTCCAAAACGATCACGTCCCAAATGTAAGATTTTTTCTTTTTTATCGAAAATTGCAAAAGCAAACATCCCTACACAAAGTTGAAGTGCATGTTCAAGTCCAAAAAATTCAATGCAGGTCAACATCGTTTCAGTATCTGAATGCCCAGCCCATTTACGAACTCCAAAAGAATTCTGTATTTTTTCTCTTAATAAATGATGGTTATATATTTCACCATTGAAAGCTATTACATAGCGTCCTGAAAAGGAAGTCATAGGTTGATGACCTGCCGCCGAAAGATCAACTACAGCAAGACGTTGGTGAGATAAAGCAAGTCCTAATGAAGGGTCAAGAAAAATGCCTGAGTCATCTGGGCCTCGATGCTCAAGTTCTGAAGCCATAGGGGTAATCAATCTCTCAAGCTCAGAATCTCCTGCTTGAATCTTGACAAACCCAGCAATTCCACACATCGTTTTCACTCCATCAGACAACCAATAACTGAGAAATTAAGATCAGAAAAAGAATAGATTTTCTATATTGCCATTAAAATTTCTTAAAAAAAGAAATCAATAGATTTATTGCAAAAGAAGGAGAAGAAAATAATAATTGAAAAATTGATTTTGCAATTATTATCTAAAATATGATTCATTAGGTTGATTTTCTAGATTAGTAGTTTAAGTGGAAAATTTCACAAGGATCTTTTTAAAGCATGAATTTCATTTATTGCTTTACTGAGAATGGGTAAAGCAACATCAAGTGAATAATTCTGAACTACCCAAACTCGCGCAGCATTGCCCATTCGATTGCATTGATCAGGATCATTAGCCAAAACTCTAAAGGCTTCAAGCCATTCATTTGGAGTTGAAACCAATATTCCACAGGTAGAAGGGACTGCATCTACATTCGCCCCTACAGGAGACGCAACAACTGGAACACCACATGCCATGCACTGGAGAAGCTTGTAAGCACACTTTCCTCTTGCCCAAGGTGAATCAGGCAATGGCATTACTCCAACATCAAAACTTTGTATTAATGAAACTTCTTCATCAAGACTCCAAGGTAACTCAACAACTTCAACACCAGGAACTTTTGGAGCCTTGCCTCCCATAACAACAAATCGAACAAGTTTTTCTTTAGATAAAAGCATTAAAGGTTCAACTAATGCTTCTAAATATGGAGCAGTGGTAGGACTCCCAATCCAACCAACTGTAAAACATTCTGATTGCACTTTTAATGCAGGACGATAATTATTTGTATCAACAACAGAAGGCAGAACAATTACATTTTTATTAAACTGTCTGGCATAAGAAGCCAAGTGTTGGTTCCCTGCAGTAATCGCAGCAGCATTAGACATCACACTTTCGAACTTTCGTCCTAATAAAGGCTTAAAAATGCCAAGCTTGCCTGAAATATATTTAAGGTAGAAAGCATCATCGAAGTCGAACAAATATGGCAAAAGAAGTAATCTCTTCTCAATGCATGCAGGCATAAGTGGAAAGAGTTCTCCATAGATTATTGCTAGATCAAAATCCTTAGCGTTTCTTAAAGTAGAAACTCTTGCCAAAAAAGCCTGTAAAATTCTAAAAAGGGAAGGTTTAGAACCACTATATTTTTGCTTGAGATAATAATTATTTAACAAAGACTTAATTTCAAGTTTTATTCCTACTTCGGACAAACCAGATTGAAATTGTGAAAGCCTTACTCGATGACTTGCAGCTTTAGCGCCATATAGAGATAGTCCAAGAACATTTATCAAAATAATTCAACCCAAAGCATTCATATAAAGGTGCCTATAAGCAGATGAACCATTATCAAGAGAAAAGTATTTCTGAGCAGCCTGCCTGCATCGAGAAGGCAAGTGAGGGTCTCTGAGCAATTTCATGAGATCATTTGCTGAAGCTTTCATCTCTAATGGATCAGAACTAGGTACAACAAGACCTACCTTACTATTTATTAAAATGGACTCAACATCACCAACGCCAGAATTTGCAATTACAGGCCTACCAGAGGCAAGGACTTCCGCCATTCTAGTAGGCGAGCGACCCAATTCTGAAAGATTGCCTCCTGAATAAAACATAATAGATGCTGAATGACTTTGAATAATTGAAGGCATTTCAGAAGGAGAAGCCGAAGTTATGCGGAGACGATTTATCCAAATTCTTTTTTCACCTATTAAGCGTAAAATTTCTGAAGGGTTATCTCTCGTAATAATTTCGAATCTACATGAACAATCTGACATGGCAATTGCATCAAAGAAGGAAGTCAACCAAGAAAGCAAAAACCAACCACTAAGAACTGTACCTATACATCCAAAAGTGTAAGTTTTTCTCTCTATAATTGGACTATAATGAAAGCGGTTAAGGTCTACACAAGTCGGTATAACAACAAAATTATTTTTAGATCTTAGAAATGGGTATTTTTCATATAGGTATGAGACAGATGCTTTAGTTAATGTGACAATTCCGTTTGAATATTTCAGGCATAAGTATTCAACCAGCAGCAAGAAGCGATGAATAAAGCCTTTGCGAAGAATATGGCCCGCTGTTATAAGTTCTTCAGGCCATAGTGCGCGCATATCAAAAATAAAGCGAGTTCCAGTAAAAAACTTAAGCAAAAGTGCTATAAAAGACGGAAGATAAGAACGAGCATGAACTAATTTAGGAGGAGAGTTGCTAGAAAATTGAATTAAAGAGTAAGTAAATAACTGAGTCAAAGCAAATAATGGTGCTAAGTACTTTGGGAAAGAGTAAAACCTTAAAGGGATCCAATGCATACCTAGACTTTTTATCTGATTATCTAAATTTTTAATATTGTTAGGAGAGTTTAAGTCTATTTTTTTTTCAAATGTTATAATTGTAATTTTATAATGCTTAGAAAGTTGACATAAATAAGGGAGGATTTGACTTTGACCTAAGGGCTCTAAAAGGCCGTTACGGGTTAAATAGAGAATATGTTCCCTCATAAATTGTATGAATCGTTAAGAGGTCACCTAAATTTATTATATCATCAAAAATATTAGGTTTACAAACTAAACAGAAAATTTAAGGTATGATTTAGATACAGATTCAATTGAAAATAGTTCAACAGCCTTTTCAAATTGATTGATAGTTCGATTTACTTGTAGTTCTTTTATAATCGAATCTGCAATATTCTCAGGGTCACCAACTCGTGCGAGTGTGCCATAAGAGCCTTCACCAAGAATATATGATGGACCAGAGTTACAATCTGTAGAGACACATCTGCAACCATTTGACAAAGCTTCTGCAAGAGTATTTCCAAATCCCTCCCACGCAGAAGTCATTAAATACAAATCTGCCTTTTGATATAAAAAATCCGGATCGTTTACAAAACCAAGAAATTGAATATTGCTCTCCAATGATAGAGCTCTTACTAAAAATTTCAATTCAGATAGTAATGGTCCATCACCAGCTATCTTTAAAGTTACATTTATACCTCTTTTTACAAGAATATTTATTGACTGAATCATTGTAATGTAATCCTTCTGAAGTTTTAAGGTACCAACTGCTACTATAGTAAGATTCTTAGGAATTGTAGCAAAGTTTTTTACATTCATTTTAGATAATTTACCATATTTATATATTGGATTAGGTATTACTAAAATAGTAGGTTTAAAAAAAGGAATATTTTTAAATAGGCTCCTAGCCACTCCTGGAGAAACTGCAATAGCTCCTCCCAAAAATGGTAAGATAAAAGCATGAAAACAATACTCTAGGCATCTTTCGAAAATAGTAGTTTTCTTAAGGCCAATTGCCAAGTCGATATGTTCTATTATAAATAGACTTTTAAGTTGATTTCTACTTAATAAAACCGAAATGAAAACAATCAATGTCAAGGGCCATAAATTGGCATAGATAATTGATGGCCTTGTTTTATTTAGATATCTACGTATGAGAAGTATCGAACTAAAGAGTCTCTTTCTAAATAAGCAATGAATAGTGACTGCAGAATCAATCCTATTAGATAATTGATTAGTTTCAAAAATAGTCAATATAGTAACGTGATGGCCTTGCTTAATAAATTCATTAGAAAGACGTACAGTATTAAGTTCGGCTCCACCTATGCAAAGGGACGGGAGAATGAAAATGATATTTTGAGACAATTTAAAAGGTTAGAAATTTCTTATTTAATAAGGTGATTAAGAAAATTGATGCTCTCATGGATCTATCAAAGATTTACATAGAAGAAAGATTATGTCAATTTTATCATAAAAAATGTAGTTGATGTTAATAATTTAGCTTGAGATAAGTCTACTATTGCGGTTAGCCTCCAAAAGTACCAACTTTTCAGGGCCTAAAATAAAAACAAGAATTAACCTGATGGTTTCTTTAATAAGGTATTTTTGAGTATAAAAATGAGGTATTAAGTATAAATAGAGTAAAAGTGATCTAATGCGTTTTCCAGAATAGATAAATTCTAAGTAATCATATTCTAGCAAAAGCGATCTATAACGTTTAAGCAGTGCTTTTGCTAGGGTGGGGTCATCTACAGTTTCCTGCAACAAAAAGGATGTTAATCTATTAGTATGACAAAGGCGTTTGATTGTTTCTACTTTGTTTAATGGTGTCTTTGTCCTGGGTGTAGAGCTTTGAGAATGTCTACGGTAATGAAACAAATAATCATCTAGACAAGCAACATTTGATGAAATATTTGTAGCAACAATAAAAGGTGCCAAAGAAAGATCAGGGTATGCATATCTACTCGATATTGATTTATTTATTAGTATGTTAAAGCGCTTAATGTCAAAAGCTGAAAGTCTAAAAGAATAAGCACTACCTAACCAAAAGCCACCTTTCCTAAAAAGAATTGACTGCTTATATTCATAAGATTCTTGTAATTCAGACGTCGATCTTTTCTTAATCTTATCGATATTTGCGTGAGTAGAGTCATATATAGGAAGAATATTATTTGAAACATCTACATGCTTGTGGTTATGAGAAATGAGAATAGTACTTGGACTTAATTCGTATTGTTGAATAACTTTTTCAATTTTAAGTGGTTCCCAAATATCGTCAGAATCTAAAAAGAATACAAGGTCTGTTTTTACTTTCATCAAAGCGTCCAAACAATTATGTAAGGGTCCTACATTCGTAGAATGTGCAATAATATCTACAGATGGGTAGTCTTTAACCAGATTCAAAGAGTCATCTGTACTTGCATCATCACAAAATATTATTTGGTTAGGCATATGAGTTTGGGACAAAACTGAATCTATGCATTGCTTTATAAAAGGATAATTATTATAGTTAATTATTACGACTGTAGAGGTTAATATGCTCATAGTTTAGTATTCTAATTTAGAATTTTTTCTTGTTTTTAGAATCTTTCGATAATAAAAAGATAAAAGCCTATATAATTTATTTTCTAAAAATGAGGGGACAAATTTATTTGTTAAAGGTGTTGAAAAGGTTGAAGTATCTAATATATTTGAATTGAGTTTAACGTTTGAAATAGAAGAAGAATCTATTTTTCTAAATAGATCTCTCCAACTGTGTTTAGATTCTAAATATGGTTCCCATTTAAATCTAGAATCACAGAAAGAAATATCTAGAAAATATCTTCTACTAGTTGGATCAATCAAAGGCAGGCTTTGTCGGGCATGTAAAAGAGAGGAGTTTATAAAAACTAGACTTCCTGGAGACAAAAAATCTAAGGATTTATGAACCAAGGCATCAAAGGGTAAAGAGGACAATTGATACCTATCAACATCCCACTGCTGACTTTTTGGTACTAACAAAAGTTCTCCTATTTCTCGTCTTAAGCCATTCGGGTAGACAAGACAATGTATCATTAATGGATTATTTATTCCTCTAGAAAAAGTTGGTACTTTATCATGATGCCATCCCAAATTTGGTGTTTGAGTTGTATGTACAGCACTTGTATAATGATGAAGTGTATAGGGATTTTGGTTAAATAGATTATCTAGAATATTATGAATTGGTTTATAATATAAAAGCTCTATAAGCGTCTTAGATTCTATAGTTTGAAGCATGGAGAAAGAGCCCGTTCCTATATTATCTAAAGCGGAAGTTACAAGTTTTATAAACTCTTCATTTAATAATTCTGGAACAATAACATAACCATCGCGATGAAACTCCTTAAATGTTAATTCAGAAAGGGTTTGAGTCGAATTCATTACTGCTTGTTTGTGTTGAATAAAAGAGCTAAATGGTTTTGAGAATTTTTCTATTTCTTATGAGTAATTCGCTTATGCGACTCATTGTAATATTCAATTATCCAAGAGGGAGTTTTTTTAACGACTCGTGATTCAACTTTTCTCCCTAAAAAGTAAAGGCCACAAGCATGGTCAAGGTTGTCAGATGGAGTTATAAAGGAGTCAAGAAAATTAGATAATCTTGCAAATAAAATACTAATTACATGCGTAATCAAATCACTGCGGAATAAAGAGCCGATAGCCCTAGAGAAAATCCAATTAGCTGAGGCAAACAAACCAAAAATTGATCCAGAGTCTAATTCAGAAAATTCACGGAATAACCAGCGGTGTCCAGAATGCGTATATCGGGTGAAATCATAGGCTTCCATATGAACTGATTGCATAAAAGGTGTCTCAGCATATAAGATTCCATTTGGAGTTAGAACTCTGTAAATCTCCGAAACAACCTTTTCTGGGTTTAAAACATGCTCTAAAACAGCCTGTATAACAACTAAATCGAAAGTTGCGTTCGAAAAAGGTAAGTAATGTGCATCAGCAATAGCTGTAGTGTATTTAGAATAAAATATGTCAATCTCTTCTATTTTTATTTGATTTAAGTTGCAATGCTTATAAAAGTAACTTGAACCTGAGCCTCTTGATCCGCCTCCTACGACAAGAACATTAGCCCCTTCATGTAGATGATTAGTAAGATTTTTATAATTGTTTTGTGTTACTTGATTCTCTCCAGCAAAAAGGCCTAATAAAGATGCAATATATTTTTTTGCTTTTTTAAGAGTTGAAATCGTACTCATTTTTTTATCACCAGATGATAGATTTAATTGAGATCTATCACGGAAAACACAAAGTTCGGAATCAAATGGAACAAGTACAGGTATTCCTTCAAAAGTAAAGTATCCACCTTTAGAAAAGCTACATTCAGGGTTCGTGCACAAAATATTTTCAAAATCTTGGTTAGATTCGATAGAGCCCTTATTTATGAGTGAGGAATGGCAGAGGCTGCAAACATAATCCATTTTATATTAAATTTGTAAATGGGTGAGCTACAATAAGAATAAAATAATCGGAAAACAAACTATGTCAATTAAGTGTAGACAAAAAGAAATTTTCAGGGAAGGTTTGGTCTAGAAAATTTCTATTGAGGAAGAATCAAATAAAAGATAAAAAAGATTCTTTAGTATTTATAATATAGTTGTGGGAAAAATGAAGAGGAGCAAAATATAAGACCTAAGGTGTTATGATTGTATTTTAAAATAATTTCGTGGCACTGCATATAATTGGAGCTTCAGGTTTCTTGGGTAAATCCCTTCAATATGTCGCTAATACAAAGAAAAGAAAAGATATCATTTGGTATTCATCAAAAGTTGGGAAAGATAATAAATACAAAGAATTTAATCTATCTGAAAAATCAACATGGAAAAATATAGAGGTAGGTAAAGGAGATAAAGTAATATATTTACCTTGGCTAAATTTACCAAATTATAAAGAAAAATTCCACCTTACAGAGAATATGTTTAAGTCTATGGAGCTCTTTCAGCTCCTTTCATTAAAAGGTATTTCAAAGATCATTGGAGTTGGCACATGCTATGAGTACGGGCTCCAAAACGGTGCGTTGCATGAGGAGATGGAAGCGAGGCCAGTCACATGTTATGCCATTGCAAAAGATCTTCTTAGAAGGTATTTAGAGGCAATGTGTATAGATTCAAATACAGAAATGGCTTGGTTGAGAGTATTCTATCCTTATGGAGAAGGGCAGGGAGTAAATTCACTAATACCCTCTCTTAATAACGCTATTAAAAATGGGAAGAAAGTATTTAATGTAAGCAAGGGAGATCAAATAAGAGATTTTATACATGTTGACAAAGTGGCTGATGCATTCCTTAGGATTGCAGATTCACCAAATGGAATAGGAGTAATAAACATTGGAAGTGGGAACCCTATATCCATTCGAGATTTTCTAGAGTCATATATAGTCCAAAAGAATTCCAAAATAAAGCTAAACCTAGGCTTCTACCCTAGAAGGAGTGACGAACCATTGGCATTTTGGGCAGATTGCTCTAAATTAGACAAGATAATAAATTAAAAAAATATTGGGATCTCCAAGTTTTAAAAGGGTTAATACCTCACTAGAGGGTGTAATTATTCTTGAGAGAGATAATTATATAGACAATAGAGGTCTTATTGGAAAATTATTTAATAAGCATACTTTTAAAGAGTTAGGTATTTCTAACGTTGAATATCAAGAATGTTTATATAGTATTTCAAATAAAGATTGCATTAGAGGAATGCATTATGAAACCAAGCCTTATGAAAATATAAAATTGATAAGTGTCATTCAAGGAGCAATAGAAGATGTAATAGTTAGCATTGATAAAAATTCAACTAATAATAATTTCGGGAAGTACACTTCTGTAGAACTATCATCAGAAAATATGAAATCATTGTATGTACCAAAAGGTTATGCACATGGATTTAAAGCATTAGAGAATAATACAATTGTAATGTATTTAACTTCTCAGGTATATTCGTCAAAACACTCATTTGGAATTCACTATAACTCATTTGGTTTTGACTGGAACATCACTAATCCTATTATTAGCGAAAAGGATCAAGGTTTGCCACCACTTGATTCAATAAAATGAATAAAGCTGGATACTAAATTAATTTTGGCTGATTCATAAGAATTTCAAAAGACAAATTGATTGCTAAATTAGTTATGAATTAAATAAAACAAATTATTTACTAATATTTTAAATTATTTTTATCTACTTTACTATAAATTATTTATAATAATTATCTATGCCAGCAAAAGAATATAAGCCAGAAAGGAGGAAATCATTTACTTTAAATAAAACATAGTGAAAATAAAAATTTGTAATTAGATTTATGAAATTTTCTCGTTAGAGATTTTTCTTATTAAAGCAACACTCTAAATTTGATCATGGTTGTAAAGCAAAAGATTTATTCTGACCTCTTGATTAAGATGAAATTATAATCACATGGTAATAATTTATACTGACAATCTAAATCATCTGATGATGTGACATCTATAAGAGGTTTAAATTTGTTATGTATAACATCAGCAAACTTCTTTGACAAAGCAAATTTATGCTGCAAACCTGCTCCACTCTTATTATGGTATGAAATTAAAACATATTTAGAAATCTTAGTAATTTCATCTATTACCTCTAAAGGAGAATCAAAGTGATCAATAAAATTCGAACAAACAATCAAAGTAAACTGGGTTCCTTCCAATCTCAATTTGCTTAGAGTTGTAATATTTATATTATCAGATGAATTAAGATACTGTGTACATGAATTATTCCCAAGATTACAGCCCAAGGACCAACCAGATACTGATAATTCTTCTATAAAATACCAATCTTTAAAATGAGAAAGAATTTCATTTATTTTAATTGAATTACGAAAATTATTCTGTTTTCTTTTCGAGAATATTCTTTTAAAATCACCTTCAAGTCGAAGGAATGTTAAGGCTAGTTTCCATATAAATGATTCAATTAATTCAATTATTGATAACATTAGCGGTAGAAATTTTGGTCTCTTGCTTTGCCTTAAGTTACCAATAAACTTGCTAAGTGAATTATTATCAGAGGAGCAAGAAAATAGTCCTTGCCAAGGACAACCTATCTCACCATAGGTCAATTTATTTGTGCCTAATCTTCTTTCATTATAGACAATATCTTGAACTATGGTTGTTAAGTTTTCATGCTGAGTTTCAATATAACTACCTCTATCTCTTAACTTGTTAATTATTCGTTGAGTACCTACATTATGTCTAGAAAAACCTTTTGTATACAATTGGTTAAACATCTTGTCTAAACTAGTATTGGCTCTCCAACCAGATTCACAATTATTGCAATAACGCAATTTTATTAGTTTAAAAATTTGACCTTTTTCTAATTGAGCTAATTCCTCAACAGTAGAAATATATCTATTCCCGCCTTTTAAGTCATTTTCATTGAAAGCTTTTAAAGAATTAATCTTTATGTCTTTTGATCCACATAACGGACACTTTTCGTCAGCATGACTTATGTCATCTCCTCCTCTTGTAAGAGAGTCTAAATAATTCCTTTTACGCTTTGCTTCTTCAAGTGACAATTGGCCAGGAAGCCTGCCAAAAGAACCTAGATGGTGCCATCTTTCTTCTAATTTAGTGCCTAGTGAAAAAAGGTAATTCCAAACAAAATGCTTTCTACCATTAGGATGTATTTCTAAATAGAGCCCATCATCGATTTTTTTTCTATAGAGAGAATCCTTCGGCTCTAGCTCCCTGAGCTCGCTTTCTTGGATAGACATCTCAATAATTAATATTTATATTTACACAAGCCAAGACTTTTGTCAATCCCAAATAAATAATCCAGGAATAATCTCCTAGTTATGAATTAGGTTTACTAAATAATCTGCTATATGCTGTATTTATAAAGTCAAGACAAGATTGAAGCTTTAAGGTTCTAATCTCTATAAATAGATATTTCTTATTCTTAATGGACGTATTAAGAGGTAATAACATTAATATTGTCTAATAAATGGCCGTTGGAAAAAAAATTTTAAGCGCTTTTCTGGCAACAGGAAAATCCATAGAAAGTCAAGCATATTGCGAATGGAATAAAACTAGTTGAGGATAAATGTAGTTTTATTCATAGCAATTTATTAATAAATCAAAAGGGAATCTCTTCAATTAATGGAGAGTTTGCTTTTATGTAGATCAAAAAAATGTTCATTTCTGATCTTGATAGGAATACACCAATAACATATCTGTGCCTATAATATTATCGATTTTCTGTAGTATTATTGATACTTTTAATAAGAATTTAAAATGACTAAAACCTGGCAAGTCTATTCCATATATTCTTTTTCTTATTAAAGTATACCCTATAGATTGCATTATTTCTTGAATCTCATCATAGCTATGATAATTAGTATATATGAAATGGTCTTTCTTTTTAAGTTTCCTGAGGACTTGAAGCCTAAATCTCATATACAACCTATAAAAAATATTTAAAGGGTGGTTTTTCCTGCTGATTTGAATGATTACTTTAGTATTTTCAGCTGATAAATCTTTAAAGACATTGCCTAATTCATATAGATCTGGTATATAAGCCATTAAGCCAATACATAGTATTAATTCAAACTTTTGTTTAACCTTAATATTTTCAATGCAAAGATCGGTACATTCAGAGTTTAATTTAATATTTTCATTCTCAACTTTTTCTATTGCTAGCTTTAACATTTGTGCTGATTGATCTAAAAGGTGAACTTCTCTTAGTTGGTTAGGAATCTCATTATTTTCAATAATAGAGGAAATGATTTCACCTGAGCCGCATCCAAGATCTATTGCAGAAGCAAAGGAAAGTCGACTTAGAAGAACATTAATTAATGTTCTTCTTCTTTGAAAATGTAAATCTCTAGGATTATTTAAAGAAGTATATCTTGAGCCATATTCTTTAGAGCTTAAACTAAAAAAAATATTTGCTTTAGAGTTTTGATTCATTAGTTAATTGCTTTTTACTTTGAGAAATTAACGTAATCTTATTTCCTCCAATCATAACCAGAAAACACTTTAGAAGCAACGAAATCCTTTCTTAAGGTTATTGCAAGTATATTGTCCATCTGTACTATTCTGACAAGTGATTGTTCCCAAGATTTAGTTGCCATTTTTTTTAAAAAAGAAAGTGTTAACTCTCCTGCGTGTAAGGTGTTTGCCCGCTGAAAATTTAGTACAGAAGGAGAGATTTATATATAAGGTTTCATACTTAAGTACTTTATAAAGCTCTTGTCTTGTATTTTCTCATCAGTATCTTTACATCACATAAATGACTCATAATAGTACTATGGACATTGTAGATCTACATTTAGAGAATACTTATGGATATTCTCGCTTCAATTATTAATGAATTTTTTACTATTCAAATTTATTTAACAAAGTATCTCCTGGAGATTCATTAGCTATGAAACGGGAGAGTTCAACCACCTATATTCCAGATCTTGTTCCTTTAAGAAAGTCCTCTACTAAGAAGTGCCAAAGCAGCAGAAGCTAAAGGCAAAAAAATAGAAAAAACTACTTTTCATGTACCGCCATTGCAGAAATTAACTGAAGCAGAAACACTCTTCCCACTATTTCTAGTCTCTTCAACACAAGCATTGAAGAACTTTGCTTGGTACTTAAGTGGGTACATCTTTATAGCTATTGACAAAAGTGCAAGTGCTGCCAAGGCTCTAGCGCCAAGACCAGCTGCTCCAAAGGCGTACCAAAGAATTCTTCTACTAGATGAACACTTTTTGGATTTCTTGTCCTTTGCCATAAGTCTTCTGTAGTTAAGAACACAATAAGCTGCCAAGGAGAGATAACGTAAAACTTCAGAGACTCTTAGGAAATCAGTGATCTATGAGTTTCAATTTTTGCTTGCCATTCTGAACAAATTTTACCTGCATCTATAGATGTGTATCTCTACCTTGAGTCTTGCAATGTTTGGCATCAGCATTTGCCCCTTTATGTTTGGTGCTTGATTTTTGCGATTTATTAGGTTCATTAGGACTTAAGATCTTTTTATTCGGGGCGTGGCGCAGCTTGGTAGCGCGGGTGCTTTGGGAGCACTAGGTCGCAGGTTCGAATCCTGTCGCCCCGACTAGGTTTCTCAACTATCTCAATAAGCTTTGTATCCTAGGCGTATCCTAGGAAAGCTTAAAAAGGACTGAATATGCCTTATGGATACACTTTTCCCGATGTTGTTGCTAGTTGGTTCAACCATTTACTTGGTATGGATGTTCCAGCGGTTTTTTCAGAAGAAGGATTCCTAGCTGCATGAAGAGTTGAAATGGGTCAGCTAAAAAGAAATAAAGCTGCTAAGGCTGCATAATTCAGATATGAAACGCTTTATGGTCTTATCTCTTTAGTAATGGGCAAACAAACTTCTCAACTAACAGAAAAGGAAGCTTTGAGTATCTATGCGAGAATGATGCACACTCTTGATTCTTCTGAGTTTGAATCGTTTTTGTCAGACGACTTCTCATACTCCTCACAAAAAGTCTTAACCGATATGAACTCAAAAGATGAGTTCATCGAATATATCAGGCCAAAACTTGAAGTAATAAAAAAAACTAAGAGTTCTGTTTATGCCGAATTAGGCGTCTGCCCAGCCTATGGTCATACTGATTGCCTTATCATGGCTCAAGACGATAAGTCTAATCTACTTGGAGTTGCATATGCTTCTGTAAAGGAGGGAAAAATATCTGGTCTTTCCTTGTGTATTGTTCCAACCCCTGATTCGGCTATAAGGAGTGGAATTTATCCAGGTCTTTAATTTATAAAATAAGAAAAATAAATGAAACGATCACAACTCACACTCCTAAAAGTTTTTGGTATTGCTGGCCAAATATTTCTTTATTTGATTGGATTAGTCATAATATTGGGCGCTGCAAGGGTTTTTGCGACATGGTTTGTTCGTGATGTTTTGGTTAATAATCCTTATTTGATACCACTTGTAGTACCTATAATTTTTGGATTTTTAATATTACTTGCTAGTAAAAAACTTAGACACAAGGCAAAGCAAGCATCTCTAAATTTATTCAAAAAATTATTTAAGTTACCTAAAAAATTATATAAAAGAAGTCAACTACTAGTACCTAAAAATATACTTACTCGACTTGTTCTTAATATTGGATTCGTAGTTATTTGGAATGGAGTTTGTATTTTAATTTCTGATTATATTAGAGATTTTCATTGGTGGCTAAAGATGTCTCCTCTCTATGTCCCTTTCATGTGGACTGTATTTTTACCACCAATACTTTTTATTACATTCATCCTTTGGTATAAGAATATTAAGGATATTCCAAATACCTTTATCAAGGCAAAAAAAGAAACCACAAGAAGATTAAAGTCTACTACTAAGTATTTATCAAAATCTAATATTTCAGATGCAGACGAACTAAAAAAATATGCAGATTTAAGAGATCAAGGCGTAATAACTGAAGAAGAATTTCAAGCTAAGAAGAGACAATTATTAGATTTATGAAACGCTTTTGGATTCTACTAATACTACTCTATGCAATTTTCATTGCCTTCGGAACTACAGATTGCAATTCAAGTGACCCTGAAGATTGTAGAGATGAACGTATTTTTAATTGATGGCAGAGTACGTTAATAAATGAAACGCTTGCTACTAGCTCAATAAACCCAAATTATGCCTATTAAAAAACCTATCCCTGATTCTGTTATTAGTTTCTGGAAGAAGTTCTTTAAAGATCTCAAGGCGAGATTTCGAAAATCAGGCTAAGGCTGTTTTTAATTAATGCTCCAATTACTCCATCAGCTTTATCCTCCTTGGCATATCGCCCTTGATTCCGTTCTGTTGATAGGAGTCGTTTCTTATTTTATTTATAAGCGGATTGGTTCTTCCTAGAGCTTTCTCTGTAAAACCTATCTGTATCCTAGGCGTATCCTAGGGCCACATTTCAAGATCGATCACAGTCATTCGCAATCTTCAAAACTGTTGCAAATACTAGGAAAGTGAGACTGGGACTATAGGGGATCTACTGCTTTGGGAGCACTAGGTCGCAGGTTCGAATCCTGTCGCCCCGACTAGGTTTTCGTGAAATGGTGTTTTTGCTCGTGGGGGAAAAGGGTCGTTTTTACTGGGTTTTGAATGCTGATTACTCCAGATCGGTTACGTGGAACTCTTTGAACAATTCAGGCAAGTCCTCTAAGGGATCGTATTTGTAAGAGTTTTGATATTTCCGCTTCGGTCCAGCGAAACTTGCATCTTTTAATGCGAGCTGAGTTTTGTAGGGATAAAAGGTCTTTCCAAAAACCTGTTCACCACTTGGCCCCTAAGGTAATAACTTTATCCCCTGAAAGAAGGTCTTCTCAATAGAGGTATATCTCTTTAGTTTCGTTGGGACATGTAAAGGCAAATAGGCTTGTGGCTCCATCGTTAGCAAGTCTTCTTGGAGATTTCTTACTGTTCGATCAAATTCTTTGTATGAGATACCCGTCAGCTCTTCAGATATACCTCCACCATCTAGTAGCGACAGGTCAACATTATTGAGACAATTGCTTTTTTTGCCCGTGAGGTCCCCGATTACTGCCTCTTGCTTATCGACCAACGCGCAAGCAGAAGCAAGCTCAAGAAAGGTTTTACCTGAACCTGTCAAAACTCGTATCGGCCCGGAAAATTTGATTCACAGACAAATAAGACCCTGATCTTTATGCAAGGAATACGGTGTATACAAATTCAGCAAAATCAACAAGGCTCAATTAATTGCTGCTCTCAAAGAGAAGGGAGTGGCTCCCCCTCCAAGGCCGATAGTTCGTCTTTCTAAGAATGAATAAGTCAAGCTTGTGAGACTATTGATTTAACAAAGTTTCAAAGCTTTTCTTTTGCTATTGCAAATGCATCAGGATTACAGGCTTTTGATGGCCAAGGAAAAGCCCTTAAATCTGCTTCTATAACTTGAGATCTTTCATTGGCCATCCCATTACTCTTGAACCACAACTAATCAAACTATTTTGAGGAATTTTAACTCCATCTCTAACGATTGATCCACTTCCTATAAAAGTATTAGAGCCAATAGTTACGCTGCCATTTATCAGACACCCTGTACTGATATGACAAAAATCATCAATACAAACGTCATGCTCAATTAAAGCTTTGCTATTTATTATACAATTGCGACCAATCTCTACACCTGCATTGATAACTGCTCCATGCCCAATACTTGTGCCATAACTTATCTTTGCATGCTTACTAACTATTGCATTAGGCGAAATTAATGTAGGAAAATTATAGTTTAAGTCCTCAATCATCTTGGCAAGTTTGATGCGAATATGATTAAAGCTAATTTGGCCTAAGGCTAGAAAAGCATAATCAAATTCTTCCCTGAGCTCTATTAGATTTGAGTCCGTCCCAATAACTGAGTAACCGAGAACAGTAGAGCCCACTTCCTCTTTTAGACCAACTAAAGCAATTGAACTCCACTTACCAGTACTCTCTGCAATATCAATTATTGAGCGAGCATGACCTCCACAGCCAATTAATAAAAGTGTAGTCATATCTTAATAGTAGGTCAAAAAAGAATTGCGCAACTTTCTATCTTTTAGATTGTAGTAAATATCAATTATTTTCATGGTCCTGATATTAAACGAACATATTAAGTAAATTAAATTTCTAAATCCATAAAATTTATTGACTTTTCAATTAAATATTTGGCGATAAGCATGCCATCTTATAATTTGATACCTATAATAAGGGCAGACTTCATTTGGGTTCCCTTCGCTCTAGATACAGTAAAAGTATTTTTTTTATTTTGCAATGGAAGTGAATCATAAATTCCTTATTCCATAAATTATTAAGAACGCCAACATGAAAGGCTCAATAGTTTCAAATATGAAAAAGCTTAAGGTGCAACAGTTTGATAGATTGAAAAAATAATATTTTAATATACTTTCAATTATGGCCAAAATATTTGTTGTCATAATCGTAATCTGCTAACATATTTTATATATGAAAATATTCAATGAATGCTAGAGGTTATTTTGACAGCTTAAGTCAATGCTTTATTATCGCCGAGCTTGGTGTAAATCACAATGGTGATTTACACCAAGCTCATGATCTAATAGATGAAGCAGTTAAGGCAGGAGCCGATGCAGTTAAGTTTCAAACATTTACTGCTGACTCACTCGCCTTAAAGGAGACTCCCAAAGTAAAGTATCAGATTTCGAGTATAGATAATGGGGAATCTCATAAAGAAATGCTATCTAAGTTAGAGTTGGATTTTGAATCACATAAAATTTTAAAAGATTATTGCGAAAAGAAGAATATAATTTTTATGTCTACGCCATATGATATTAGGAGTGCACAATTTCTCAATCAGATTAATTTGCCTATATATAAAACATCCTCAGCTGATCTGGTAGATCTGCCTCTTCATCGATACATTGCTAAAACAGGCAAGCCTTGTATTATTTCTTCCGGTATGGCTAGTCTGGGAGAAATAGAGCGTACTGTTTCAATTTACAGCCAGGAAAAGAATACGCAAATTGCCTTGCTTCATTGCGTTTCAAATTACCCATGCTCTGATGCATCTTTAAATCTAAGGGTGATGAAAACTTTGAAGCAAGCTTTTCAATGTCCAATAGGTTTTTCAGATCATAGTATTGGCTGTACAGCTTCAGTATTATCTATAGGTCTTGGAGCACGTGTAATAGAAAAGCATTTGACTTTGAATAAAAAAATGATTGGCCCTGACCATAGTGCGTCTTCAAACCCTGAGGAATTCAGTCTATTGGTGAAGTCAATTAGAAGAGCTGAATCTATGATGGGAAGTAATGTTAAAAAATGTCAGCCAGAGGAATTAGATATGTTGCTCGTTTCTAGAAAGAGCATTGTCTTAAATCAAGCCGTTAGAAAAAATCAAACAATTACGCCCAGCATGCTTACCTTGAAAAGGCCAGGCAATGGCCTTGGAAGTGAATATTTAGATCAAATAATAGGCAGGAAGCTTAAGGAAGACTTGGGAGAAAATACCCAATTGAATTTTGATAATGTTTATTAACAAAATATATACGTCTTCCCTGACTCAGGGTTTTGAAATTAAATTACTTAATTTGATAAAATCATTTATTGGTATTTATAATAGATTATTCGAAGTATCTAGGTTGTGAAGCGAGAAAAAGTAGACTCAATCATTTATATTTCAACAGGTGGTTTTTCTGATCAAAAAGCCTCCCTTACATGTAGCCAGCTTTTAAGTATAGGGATAAATCAGATAGAGCTTTCTGGTGGCCTTTTTGACTCTAATCAACTTGGCGCACTAAAAGCGCTGAAAAATAGAGCTGATTTTCAAGTACATAATTATTTCCCTCCACCTAAGGAACCATTTGTTTTAAATCTAGCTTCTCAAAATGAAATTATAAGCAGACTCAGCTTTCATCACGTTCAGAACTCAATTCAATTAGCTTGTGAACTGGGTTCGTCCTTCTACAGTGTACATGGTGGTTTTTTATTTGATCCTGGTGTGCATGAAATGGGTTCCGCTATGGCAAACAAACCCTTATATGAAAGAAGTTTTTCATTAGACTTATTTATAGAAAGAATAAGTAAACTTGCTTCATTTGCAAAGGATTTAGGAATAGAATTATTAATAGAAAATAATGTTCTCACTGAAATTAATCATAAAGAATTTGGTACGAATCCACTATTAATGACTACATCTGATGAATGTAAGTATATCGCTGAGAATACACCATCTAATGTTAATTTGCTTGTTGATTTGGCTCACTTAAAGGTCTCTTCAAAAACATTAGGATTTGAAAAAATTTCTTTCCTAGAGGAATGTAATCAATGGATAAAGGCCTACCATATAAGTGATAATGATTCATTTTCTGATAGTAACCAGATTATTACTACCGAATCTTGGTTCTGGCCCTATTTACGCAAAGATCTTGAATATTACACGCTTGAAATTTACAAAATCCCATTGATAGAATTCCTTAGTCAGAAATCCCTATTAGCCTCTTTCCTGATTTCTTAACATGAATAATTTATGGAATTATAAAATCATAACCATTAAGATGTTATTTGAACGATTTTCACGTTTACGTATTTCACTACCACCTTCTAAGAACCTTAAAATTATTAAAGTTAATTATTTCACTTTTAAATTTAAAAAAAGTATTATATGGCTCTAGGTACCTGAGATGAAAACCATAGCTTTAATTCCTGCAAGACTAGGGTCAAAAGGAATTATTAGAAAAAATATTAAGTTATTTTGTGGCAAGCCACTTATCGCTTGGACAATAGAATGTGCATTAAGTTCAAGTCATATAGATAAGGTTATCGTTAGCACTGATAGCATCGAAATTGCAGAGATTTCTAAGGCCTTTGGAGCAGATGTTCCTTTCCTTAGACCTTCTAGCTTGGCTACAGATGAAAGTACTAGAAATGAAGTCATATTACACGCTTTGGAAAACTTACCAGGATTCGATCAGGTTCTACTTTTACAGCCTACATCTCCTTTGCGACAAGTCAGTGACATTGACCAATCATTAAAAAAATTCATGTCAACAAACGCTGAGTCATGCGTTTCAGTAGAAGAAGCTACTAAGCCTCCTGAATGGATGTTTAGATCGACAGGCGGAGTTTTCCTTGAGAGAATTATTGAGGAAAGAATGTATTTAAGAAGACAGGATGCAATGAAAACATATATTTTAAATGGCGCAATTTTCTTAACAAGTGTACAGCATTTTATTGGCTCAAAAGAAAAAGATCCATTACTAACTAAAAAAACAACCTTTCACATAATGGAATCAATATCTTCTTTTGATATTGATTCTCCTTTAGATTGGTATTTAGCTGAATATCTCATGAAAAACAGATTGACCAGCGATCAATCTTCTTAACTAGTTAGCATCAGATCTTAAAATAAAAATTATATTGTTAATGTCCACCATATGGTCACCTTTTAATTCATGAATCGAAGACAATTCTCACTATAGTATTTTTTTGCATGCTATAATAAATTTAAAATGTAATTTAATGAGAAAGTTCAATACAAGAAAGTTGTATAATCTTCCAGGCGAGGTGAGATATTGTAAGAAGTGTACAATTTCAAATCAGCGTCCTAGGATAAAATTTGATGAGAACGGTATTTGTTTCCCATGCAAGTATAATGAATATAAAAGACATGAAGTCGACTGGAATAGAAGAGATCAGGAATTAACAGATTTATGTAATAAGAATAGATCTAAAAATGGTGACTTTGATGTTGTAGTCCCATGTAGTGGAGGAAAAGATGGTAGCTATGTAGCTCATCAACTTAAAGCTATTTATGGAATGAACCCTCTCTGCGTGACTTGGTCTCCATTGATTCCTACGGAAATAGGTCGCAAAAATCTTAATGCTTTTATTCAGTCAGGTTTTAACCATTTACTTGGTTCTCCTAATCCCGATGTCAGTAGACGACTTGCCAATATATGCCTGAAGGAAATGGGAGACCCCTTTCAGCCATTTATCTATGGTCAGTATAATTTCCCATTAAAAGTAGCTCTACAAAATAATATTAAACTGATTTTTTATGGAGAAAATGGAGAGGTCGAGTATGGAGGTGATATGAAGAATGCATATAGGGCAACTCGCGATTTAAGCGATGTAGATAAACATTATTTTTCTGGCTTACCTCCTAGCTTCTGGAGAGAGCAGGGCTTTTCAGAATCAGATTTATTTCCTTATTTATCTCCTTCTTTTAAGAGCTTAGAGCAAGCAGGAATAGAAGTTCATTTTATGGGTTATTACAAATTCTGGGACCCTCAAGAGAATTTCTATTACGCTATGAAAAACACTGGGTTTTCACCAGCCCCTGAGAGAAGTGAAGGTACTTATTCAAGATATGCAAGCTTAGATGACAAATTGGATGCTTTTCATTATTACCTCATGTTTATAAAATTTGGCATCGGACGCGCAACTTCTGATTCTGCACATGAGATTCGTGATCAAAAAATTACTCGAGAAGAAGGAATGATTCTAGTTAAACAGTATGACTCTGAATTCCCCCTAAGGAATATTGATTCTTTATTGGAATATTGTTCGATAACAAAGGAAGAGCTAACTGAAATAATTGATGCATGGAGACCAGATCATCTTTGGAGGAAGTCTTCCGAATCTTCATGGGAGTTAATCCATCCAATTTGGAAGCAATAATATGAGAATAATTGCTAGATTAGATGTCAAGTCGGGAAGGTTAGTAAAAACTATAAATCTAGAAGGTTTAAGATCTTTAGGAGAATGTACCAGCTTTGCTAAGAAATATATGCAACAGAATATAGACGAGATTATGATCATTGATCCAGTAGCCTCTCTCTACAAAAGGCCACCTTTATTTGACATTATTGATAAGGTAACAAATGATGTATTTGTACCAATAACAGTATCAGGAGGGATCTCATCGGTGGAAGATGCTTTGCAACTTCTTAACTCAGGTGCTGATAAAATTTGCCTTAACACAGCTGCTCATAATGAACCTTCGTTAATAAGTAATGTGGTTGACTTGTGCGGGAGTCAATCAATAGCTATCTCTGTACAAGCAAATAAAATTGATAATAAATGGTTTTGCTACACAAATAGTGGGCGAGATAGGTTAGAAGCCTTAGTACAAGAATGGATCCCAAAAGTTATAGATCTGGGCGCAGGAGAAATTGTCCTGACAAGTATTCGCAATGAAGGTATGGAGAAAGGTTTAGATGAAGAACTTTTAACAACCGTGAAAGGATGTTGCAATGTTCCCTTGGTTTATTCAGGAGGATTTAGATCTTTAGACGATTTAAATATACTTATATCTAGCGATATAAGACTTGAAGGTATAGCTATTTCCGGTGCTCTTCACTATGATTACGTTACTGTCTCAGATATACGTCATAAGCTTAATTCATTAGGTCTTAATACTAGGAAGTTATGAAAAGTATTTCAGTTCTAGATTGTGCGTTTGGAAACATAAAAAGTGTCGTAAGGTCAATAATGTATATTGGTCATGAAGTAAATATTATAACTAATGGTAATCAAGGTGTTAGTGAGATACTAATTATTCCAGGTGTTTCACATTATGCGACAGCAATGAAAAAATTAAATAATATGGGACTTGATGTTTGCATTAAAAATCATCATCAGAATGGTGGAGCTATAATCGGGATATGTATAGGTATGCAGCTATTATTCCCAAGTTCCGATGAAGCAATAGGGCATAAAGGGTTGTGCCTCATTGACGGAAGTGTAAAAAAAATGCCCCCTTCACAAAAAGGTTTAACTATCCACACTGGATGGAAAGAAACTACTCTCCTTAAATCTAGAGAAATTCATAGCTTTTATTATGTCCATCAATATTATTGTGAGCCTGAAGACTACTCTTGTGTGTCAGAGGAATTTCTTTGGGATGGACAAAAAATCTGTGCTGGAATATCTAAAGGGCGTATTAGGGGATTTCAATTTCATCCTGAAAAGAGCGGTCTGATTGGCTTAGACATAATTTCTAAGACAATAGATTCTATTTAATTAACTCTAATGAAAAATTTCTTTAAAATCATATGTTCTAATAAATCTTTTGCTTTACTTTGCATGAAATATATGTTATCTGCTTATCATTTTCATTATTCAGAATCTAGGCAATCTGAGAAAGAAGGTTTTACAGTATTTCCTCTAAACTCTACAGAGTTACGCTCTAAGCCTCTTCAAAAAATAGCATTTATTCTTGGTGGTGGAGAGTCCCTGAATCGGATGAATCGCTCTCAATGGGAACAGATTGATGCAGGATTTTCCATAGGCATTAATCGTTTTTTTTATAATAAATATATTCCATCTATCCTATTGGTAGAAGGCTTGAAGAGAAAGAGACATCTTCAGGAAACTCCGTGTTGTAGAGTATATACAAAGGCACTTATGAAGTATATAGAAAATAACCCTTCAGTTAAAATTTGTGTGAAGAGTTTCTCTTTACTTAGATTCTCGGATATTTTTTATTCATTAGGTAGTCATGAGAATGTTTTCTCGTTACCTATGCTGTATTTACCAGGTAGAACAAACTCACAAGTAGATATTGCACAACTCTATTCAACAATATTTAATATTTTAGGTTTCTCTAGAGTTGCTCAGGCACGATTCAGTGCTTTTACCGCTATTAGTCTTGCGGTCGAATTAGGATATAAAAAGATTGTACTGAATGGTATTGATATGGTTAATTCTAGGTATTTTTTTCAATCTAATGATTATGAAAAACCTGCATGGCTTGAAAACTTTGACCCTATTTTGTTCGACCTAAATTCAGACAAGACTGACCCAATTCATACAAAAGATAATGAATTACATCGAACTGTACATCCCTTCTGTCCACTACAAGGAGATCATGTTTTATGTACCTATGCAGAATTGCTTAAACTTAGAGGTATATATTTATATACTTCATTTGATAATCCATTGCTTCGAAGATCAATTCCTCAATTTGATTGGCAGGCAGCTTAGCTTTTTTTCTTATGTTATAAATTCTTCTAATTGCTTTAAACAAGACGACTTTTAATTGGCCGCATTCCATTGTAAATCTATTTAGATTTTTCTTCTTGGAGCTTGTTCTAATTTCTTGCTTTCTTATACATTCATTAAAGATTCTAGTTATTTATTTGATTTAAATTACAAATGAGAATCTGCAGACAAAATAATTGATGAAGGTTAGAATTTCTCGAAATCTACAGAATAATGTAGTAAAGATCATCCATTGATTTCAAAAATATTCTTATTTATCAATCTCTTTGATCCCTCTCAAGGGAATTATTGCAACAATATCAGAGATTATCTAAAATACTTTTAGTAATCCGCTCGACGTCATCGTCTGATAAATTCTGATGACATGGAATGTCTAACATGGTTGAATATGCATTGACTGTGCTCGGCAATTCATCTAGTGAAAGATATTGAAGATTCTTGTGATGAGGCTGCAAGTGACAAGGAGGAAAGGAAATTCTTGTTTCTATATTTGCCTCATTTAATCCTTTTTGGACTCTATTGCGTTGTACTTTATTATCAAAAATACAAGTCAAATTATAGTATGAATGACGAGTTACATATGAAGGTATTTGCTGGAATCTTAACTTATTCTCTAACCCTGATTTGAGTTTACTAACAATATTTCCTTTAAGCTCAAGTATGCTTTCTAATCGCCTAACCTGACTAACGCCTAATGCTGCCTTGATATCAGTAAACCTATAATTGTATCCCATTTCTATATGCTCATATCGTTTCGTACCTTGAGCTTGATTACGTAATAACCTAAGATTCTGTTCATGAAAATGGCTATTAGTAGTCACCAAACCACCCTCACCTGTTGTTATTGTTTTATTAGCAAATAAACTAAAAGAATGCATAAGAGCTTGCGAGCCTACTTTCTTATTCTTATAAGTCGCTCCTAACGACTCAGCACTGTCTGCTATATGAACCACACCAGATTCCTCACATATAGTGTTAATGGAATCATAATCACATGGCATACCTTTTAAGTCTACGCTCATTACAGCCTTAGGTTTATATTTGAGTATGGATTTCTCAAGTTTAGAAATATCCAAAAGTAAGGTTTCAGGGTCTACATCACAATAAAGTGGTATTGCATTGCACAAATAAATTACATTTACGCTACTTATGTAAGTTAATGAAGGAACTAAAACTAAATCGCCTTTTTCAATGCCTATTGATCGTAACATTGCATGTAGAGTTACAGTGCCATTAGCCATTGCAACAGAGAATTCTGAATCTGTATAAGAAGCAATATCTTCTTCAAATTGAATAGTTTTGCGGCCTTGTGAAATCCATCCACTAATTATCTGATCGTAAACTGCTTTGGCTTCTTCTCTACCCAAATCTGGGTAGCCCATTCTTATAAGATCAACCATATTTTTTTAAAAACCACTGGTGCATGACCTCAAGACCTTCATGAAGAGTAAATTTTGGAGTATATCCTAATTTTTCAAGTTTACTTATGTCTGGACAACGCCTAGTTGTAGATCCAGGTGGTAAAGGAATATCATCAAAAGTCAAATTTCTACCCATTATCTTGGATAAAATCTCTACTAAGTAGGAGATAGAGACTTCTTGGTTAGTTCCAATGTTGTAAACCTCATTATTAGCAGCATTGTCCCATAAACATTTAAAACCATCGCCAAAGTCCTTAATATAACAGAAACTCCTGGTTGACTTGCCTGACCCTTGAAGTTCAATTTTATATACGTCTTGAGTTCCATTTACAAGGTTTGCATTATATATCTTCTTGATTAATTCAGTAATTACATGTTCAAAGCCCATATTAGGACCGTAGATATTATGAGGCCTGAATACTTGATAGGAAACTTCCTTTGGCAAATAATATTTGCACATCATCTCTCCAATTATTTTACCACCTCCATAAGAGTATCTAGGATTATTGATATCAGGTATCATTAAAGGTATATCTTCAGAGGTGGGAACATTTGGAGGGGTTTGATAAACCTCTGATGAAGAAGCATAAATAAAGCGTTCAACATTAGATCTCGAAATTCCATTAATAACATTAAGCTGGCCTTCTAATGCAACTTTAAAAACATCTCTAGGTCTTGAATAAAAATTTGTGGTTCCATTAATAAAAGCTAAATTTATAACTACATCAGCTCTCTTACACAAACCAATAACACTTGTTGAATCAGTAACATCACATTCAACATGTTCTACAGAGCTATTTATAGAGTCCTTTTGTTCATTGCGGGAATAATTATCGGCACATATAACATGACCTACGGAACATAATACATTGCATATTTCAGCTCCAATAAAACCAGATCCTCCGAAAATCAGGATATTTTTCATTATAATTGCCTATAAATGAGATTATATTCTACTGAAACATTAAATCTCTTTAGAATAGACCAGCCATCTATTACTAGAGCTTGGATAGCCAAGCTTCGCAAAGCTATATCCCAGTCATAAGAGTGAAATCTACGATTATTGTTCATGATAACCAAAACAGAAGAATCAGTACAAAAATCCTCAAAAGGTTTAAAAGAGTAACTTAAACTATTACCGTCATTAATCACTACAGGGTCATAAACAAAGATTTTGCAATAACCACTCAACTTTCCAATCAACTTTAAAGTAGAAGAATCTCTTGTGTCAGAAGTCTCTGGGTGCCCCTTAAATGCCAATCCAGCTATTGAAACTTGATTAATGCCTAATTCTTGGCAATGGCCGATTATCTTATCAGCCAAATAATCAATCAGGGAATCATCCAGAAGTCTTCCTGCTGTTATAAAAGGGCTACTATCAAGTCCTATCTGCTCTAAACCCTTATTAAAAATAAATGCATCTTTCGATAAGCAAGGTCCCCCTACTCCCGGGGATGGAGAAGGTAAATTATTTCTTATATAGCCGGTATTCATAGATTCTATTACATCAGAACCGACAAGATTTAGATGCTGAGCCGTTAAGGCTATAAAGTTTGAATAAGCAAATAGTATATCTCTATAAGCATTATCACCCAACTTAGATAATTCTGCAAACTTAGGATTGTTAGAAATAATTATTGACTGGCTAAGGAGGCTAAATAGTTTATAGCAGACACTAGCAGCGTCTATCGAATAAGTTCCTATTATCTGGGGGTTAGAAGCAAGTTCATACAAAGCTTTACCTTCAATAGTCCTTTCAGGACACATTACAAAATCAACTTTTTGATTGTATTCTTTAAGTAACTTTGCTTCTAGTATGTCACAAGTTCCAATCGGTACTGTAGATCTTAAGATAATACTTTTCAGTTGACTAGAGTCAGAATGCTCTACAATCTGATCAATAGCATCATATAAATAATTAAGATTAACTTCTTTATCCGAGAATAATGGGGTTCCTACAGTGACTATGACCTCACTAGTGTAAATTTTACTACCTACATTTTGGAAGATAAGATTTGGATAAGCCTCATCGAAGGCTTCCTCTAGCCCTAATTCATAGAAGGGCAACTTTTTTAAGTTAAGTAAGTCTATTAATTCAGGATTTTTATCTATGCAATAAACTTTAAGGCCTTTTTGAGCTAATGATATCGCCAAAGTCAAGCCAACATAGCCTATGCCGATAATAGTTATCATACTTGGTGACTTTGATGCTCTCAAGATCTGTTCTCTGGGCCTAAATAAGACACTCTTTAATACACCATCCTTATCTATTACAGGAATATAATCTCTAACCAAACCTACTTGAGAAGAACCTTCATAGATAGTTTGAGGATCCCTATTGATAATTTCAGAAGAAGATTTTCGTAAGTCAGCATCACATGTTATTCCCGTAAGACGACCGCTGTTATCTATATGGCAAATAGCTTCCAATCCAGACTTATTAATGCTAGTACTTATTAGGTCCTTGTCATTAGTTTCTATAAGACAAATTTTAGAAATTTCCTTTACTTCAAAATGAGGGAGAATTAATTGTTGCATCTTATCTGTTTTCTAATGAAGTCATTACGAAGTGAGCTTTTGATCGTTCTAAAAATGACTAATGACATTATATCAGATTTGCCCAGAAGCAATTTATATCTCTAACCTTCTAGTGACTATATTCATGGCTAGCACGTATTAGCAGAGAATTACAAAAACAAAAATAATTTAAATAGTTGCTTTGATATTATATTGCTATATTTAACTTAGCATAATTTCAGCATAGTCGTATGTCGTTAGAACAATTTACTCGTAAATTACCAGACAATCCTTTTGTAAACTATTTAATTTCTACAATACTTTATATTTATTTTCGAATCCATGACAAACTTGTGTTAAGACAAGCAAGGAAGCATCACTCTTATAAATTGGCATATAGAAAAAACCCTAACATTCTTATTTATATTCCAACTTTTAATAGAAGTGAATATCTAATCGAAAGATCTATCCCCTCTGTTCTTGCTCAAACATATAAAAATATATCGATATTAGTTGTTGACGACGGGTCAACTGATGGAACAAAAGAACTTATCAATCAACACTTTGGAGATAAAGTTAAAGTTATTACTAATCAACGTAAACGATATCGTTATCCAAATAAAAGCATATACCACTGGTATTGCGGTCCAACTGAGGCTGCAAATGTTGCTCTCAAAGCCTGCAATAGTGATTGGATTGCAAGAATAGATGACGATGATGAATGGCTTCCAAACCATCTAGAGGATAATTTAAATTTCGCTATAAAGAATAAACTTGAATTTGTTTCAAGTAAATATAATGCTATAGACATAAATGGTAAGTCTCAAACAATATCAGCTGATTGTGTTACTAATATTGGAGGTACTCAGACTTGGCTATACCATTCAGGACTTCGGGAAATACAATACAATATGCATACCTGGCGAAAGAAGTGGAACAAAATGAATGATACTGATCTGCAAAATAGAATTTATTTATCAGGAGTAAGAATAGGTTTTAATGAAATAATTACTTGCATTATTAGACCTCGCAAAGATGAAAAATACATTGGATCTAAGGCCTATATTGAAAATAGTAGTAAGTATGAAGATTTCTACAAAATATAATTATGCTATTATTTTTGTCGGGAATACATGTGAACGAAGCTGTTATATTTTACTTCTCTTTAGCTAGATATTCATTCGAAATGTCTATGACTTTCTCCAACCTCTTTTCATTTAATCATTAAATTATTAAGTGATTTTGTTAACAAAAAACATAATTTACTCTTTTTATCTTAATATCAATGTATGTAATCAAAAAAATGATGTGGAATAACCTGCTGGATATTATTGAGGAATACCATCATATATATATTTATGGATATGCTGCTCCTGGGAAATGGCTAGCAGCTCAACTTTTGCACACTGGTAAGATAAGAAATTTTATTGATTCAGATAGCAAGGTTTCAGGACAATCATATGATGGTGTGGTAGTTAAGTCCTATGATGAGACCTTCAAAGAATTAGAATCTAAGGAAAAGCATGAATCATCCATTTTAATAAATACAGTTTTTGCTATTCAAGATGTTTGGGAAAAAGCAGAGAAATTAAATATCACTAGACAAATTGCATTAGGGATTTACTTAGAAGGGCATAACCCTCATCCCATTGCTAATCAATCAGAAGAGTTTATTAGATATTCATTGAAGTGCGTAAATTTAGCTCATGTATACTATTTCTCTAACAATGATCTATTTCTAAGAAGTGTTGATTTAATGGTAACAGAAAGATGTTCGATGAAATGTAAGGATTGCTCAAATCTAATGCAATATTATGAGAAGCCTACTAATATAAAATTCGAAATTCTAAAAAGAGATATAGACCAATTACTTTCAAATATAGATCATTTATTTGAGATAAGACTTATAGGTGGAGAGCCATTTGTTCATAATGATATCTATAAGATTATGGAATATACAACTAATTTAAATAAAATTAGTTTTGTAAGCTTATATACAAATGCAACCATCCCTTTAAAAGAAACGAGTTTAACTTGTCATAAAATCAACCTAGACAGGCTTATTTTTATTATTACTAACTATGGTCCAGAATTTTCTCGTAATTTAGATCACAATATTAAATTATTAGAAAAGCTAAAAATACCCTATAAAGCTGACCCCCCTACTGGATGGACAGATAGTGGGCAAATTGTTCATATTGATAGAACAGAAGCAGAAGTTACTGAGTTATTTAAAAATTGTTGTGGAAAAAATCTTTTAACTATCTCAGATAACAAATTATATCGTTGTCCATTTGCAGCAAATGCAGATAGATTGTCTGGGATTCCTTCTGACCCAGACAATTATGTTGAGCTAACTGAAGGTCAATCTAAATTAGAGGAATATACTGGTCACATCAGTTATATACCTGCTTGTAGATATTGTATGGGTCGTTCCTGGGATAGTCCAGAAATTACACCTGCTATTCAAACACAGAAATCAATAGATTACGAGAAGTTTTCTCGTCTAAAATAATTTGATATTTGTAATAAAATTAGATGACTAAAACGAAATGATTCTACTAGTTGATATCGGTGGTACATCTATAAATCTCTACCAATTTAATGAATTAAATAGAAGCCATAGAAAAATCAATACAATTGATTCTAAAGGTATTTATTTTAATGATTGGATTAATAAACTTATAAAAAAGCCAGAGATTAATTTCTACGAGTATATTTTAATTGGCATTCCAGGTGACGTTGTCAACTCTAAAAATGATGTTTATTGTCCGCCATTAAATTGCTTTATAAGCAAATTTTTTTTTAATAAAAAGAATGTTTTCATCGTAAATGATATGTTTATTCAAGGTTTTCTTGCAATCTCTCGAAAGCAAATTAAGTCTAAGCATACATTGATAGTTAATGTAGGTACATCAATAGGAGTGTTATTAGTTGACGAGAAATTTCAACAAGATTTTTCTTTAAAGTATTTAACTTCTTATGAATTTGCCCACTTGCCTTTGAATAAAAATGGATCTGTTCCTCTTCTTTATAAATCTATAAGTAAGTTCATAGGTAAAAAGGTCCAAACATTTTGTTCGGTCTATTCTGCGGGTGGTTTCGCGGCTGCAAACTTTTTGCCTGTTAATTCTGACGAATTTCCCATAATACGAGTTTCAAAACAAGTTTTGGGTTATGCAATCAATAATGAAAACCTAGACAAGAAAACTTGTGAAGAATGGTTTAAGAGCCTCTTAAAAGATTTAAAGTTGTTTGCGTGGATCAAAATTAATAATGTAAGTAATTTAAAGATAATAATAAGAGGAGGCCTTTATGAAGCCTTGAAAGAAAGTAACTATGCATATTTATATTCAGAGCATCTGAGTAAAAAATAACCTTTCAAATTTAAGAAATAGTATTATCTATACTATATAACAATTGCTTCAGAAATGATAATATTTAGTCGATGCTTAAGCAAATGAATACTTTATAGAATTTGTTTTTAGTTGTTTTTCTTGTATTCTTTTGAAGAAGAGTCTGGTTAACAAGAAAATATCCTCATGAAGAACTAATTGCGGTTATTAGTTTTAATTTACAATGAATTGTTTGAAATCAAATGTGAAATTTTAGATCCTAGTCGCTTTATTCCTCTTCAGACATATGATTTCTAGAACTTTACTTGTTACTTGGATTGCTAAGGTCGTAACATAAACATCTGATCGTATTAATTTTCAGAATAAAGTAATATCAGCTCTAGAAGTAACAAATTAATTTTAGTTCAAAGCATTTTCTGTATTTATCAGGCAGAAATACTAGAAGATTGCTTTAATAGTGTTAATGAGTTAGCATTGACTATATAAATTCATATCAATACATTGGTTGGCATACAATGACTACTTTCGTAAATTGTTTAATAAAAGCGATTGATAGAGGCACTTTCTCCTCTGACCCATTCCCACATATAAACATAACTTTTAATTGGAACGAACCAAATCTTTGTGAATACTTCCCCAAGCTGGAAGACTACCAAAGCCTAAATCAATCCAAATCACTGGGAAGACGATTCATAGAATTAGGCACCCTGGCTTCATTGGATCCTGAATTGCATAAGTTCTGGAGTAATGAACTTAATAATGACGAAACTAAAATATTAGTGGAGAAATTATTTTACAAGCTAAATGCTGGCTATCTACCAGAATATTCAACTCTCAGAAAATACATATTTATTTTCCTTAATAAGCTAATAAAACAAGACTATGTAGATCATCTTTCTAAAAGCTATTCTAATATATACTCAAAAATAATATTAAAGACACTTTCCTTTATAGGTTATTTTGATGACGGGTCATACGTCGGTAAAAAACGAATATCTATCAGATCAATTAAACCTCATTGGACATTCGCTAGTGATGCGAACTGTTATGAAACTTTAAAGATTCATACGGATAAAAGTCTGAAAGTCTTAACTCTACTTATTCCACTAAATATAAATAAAGACCATCGAAGAGGTACATCTTTATACGCACCTAAATATAATCTTAGGCATTGGGACTCTGGAAGGTATGATGAAAATCTTTTCCAAAAAAAATTTGAATCAATACATTTATTTGGTAATGGGATTGCATTTGGGAAAACAGACAAAACTTGGCATGGCGTAGAACAAGGTTCAAACTCCGAACCCCGCCTAACATTAATATTGAACTGCGAGCGCTAGATCAACTTACCTCCTTAAAACAAGACTAAACCTGAACCAATTACAGAGCAAAAGAAGAAGGATATTGAGAGAAGGAAAATGATTAGATCAATGATCAGAAATCATCTTAACATCGAAGATGAACGTTCGACCAATTATCGTGATCTGTTCCTTGAGTAATTTATCTCACTAAATATAAGCACTATGTATTTTCAAGTAATAGCAAAGAATAAATAAATACATGCACACTATTAGGTCAACCAAATCTGAAGTTGAGTTAGCCCCGTCTCTTAACCCAAGACCCCGAGAAGTCATATGGATTCACCTATGTAACCTATTGATAGCACCACTTATTTGGGACAATGGACTATGAAAATAGCGCTTATCAACAAATTTATCAATTCGGAATCATTTTACTGGGGTTTCGAAAACTTATCAATGAATTCGACTGCTGAAAACCATTGCTATCACTTAATTGGTTAGACATATGCACTTTCAGGACATCATTAAATCCTTATCTTCTTTCTGGGGGGAACAAGGTTGCCTGCTATTGCAGCCATATGACACGGAAAAAGGAGCGGGGACAATGAATCCTCATACTTTCTTGAGGGCGATAGGTCCAGAGCCATGGTCTGTTGCGTACCCAGAACCCTGCCGAAGGCCTACTGATGGCAGATTTGGTGATAATCCGAACCGTGCGCAACATTATTTTCAATACCAAGTTTTAATAAAACCTTCTCCTACTGGAGTTCAAGAGACTTTTCTTTCTTCACTTGAAGCAATTGGTATAAACCAATCACAACATGATATTCGTTTTGTTGAAGATAACTGGGAGTCTCCAACCCTAGGAGCATGGGGAGTTGGATGGGAAGTTTGGCTGGATGGAATGGAAGTAACTCAATTTACTTATTTCCAACAATGTGGAGGGGTTGATTGTCGACCTATATCAATTGAAATTACTTATGGCTTAGAAAGGCTTGCAATGTTTTTGCAAAATGTGGAGAGTATTTGGGACCTTAAATGGAATAACTCTATTAGTTATGGAGATATTTGGCTACCTTTTGAAAAAGCACAATGTCAATTTAATTTTGAAGATTCTGACCCTAAGCTCCATAAAAATCTTTTCCTTCTTTATGAGTCAGAAGCTAAGAGCCTAATAGATAAAAATCTTTCTGCACCTGCTTTAGATTATGTACTTAAATGTAGTCATACATTCAATCTTCTTGAGGCTCGAGGTGTGATATCAGTTACTGAGAGGACTGAAATAATTGGAAGAATTCGTTTTCTTGCAAGGCAAGTAGCAGATATATGGCTTAAAGAAAGGGAAGCTTTAGGGTTTCCACTTATGAAGGAAGAAGATGGTTAAATTGTACGTTATTATTTTGATATTAAAATCGTAGAAATTTTTCCGATTTGCATCATAGCGTGCTATTTTTTGATTAGAATTAAATTAATTTAGATTGCGAAAGAAATTATCTCTATAATTTAAGGAAATCAAGAAAAAATTAATTAAATTCTTAGCGATTTTTCACGCTACTTTTCTTTAGTGCGAATTTTATACAAGTCTGTGACAAGTGCTACAGAATCACTGTATAACTTGTTACAAGGACCTTTTGAGCGTCTTTTTTTGTCTCATATCTCTAATGAATTGAATAATATTTAGAAGCTCATTTTTATGAGCATTTTGTGTGAGGAACATTTAATGAAATTTTTCCAGCAATTGCTGGTGGCTCCTGCAGCCTTGGGGTTACTTGCCCCTATAGCAGCAAATGCCACCGAGCTAAGCATCAATGATGTCTCTGATTATTCTTCCGCTTCTAGCGAAGAAGTTAAGAGCATCTCTCAGTTTTCTGATGTCTACCCAACTGATTGGGCTTATAAGGCGTTAGAGAATCTTCGTAAGCGTCATGGCTGTAATTTTGCCAACCCAAACGGCAGCATTACTCGTTATGAAGCAGCTGCTCTTCTAAATAAATGCATCGACAACGTTGCTCAATTGAATAGTGAGGAGCAATCTCTCGTAGATGAGTTTGGGGCTGAACTTGCCGTCATCAAAGGACGGATAGATAGCCTTGAAGCTCGCGTTGGTGAATTCGAAGCTGGCGTTTTTTCAACTACTACTAAGTTGAATGGCAAGGTTGCAATGGTTCTTGGTGCGGTTCAGAAAGACTCCAGCAAGATCACAGATGCGACAACCTTCACCTATACCCAGCAATTCGATCTGAAAACCAGTTTCACTGGTTCTGACATGCTGTATACACGAGTTAAAACAGGTAACTTCTCTGATTCCCAGTTTGATGAGAAAACAGGTGCATACTTGTCAGATGCAAACTCCAATGCCAATGCACTAAAAGTAGATAAGATTTGGTATCAATTCCCTGTTGGCGACAACTGGAAGGTATGGGTTGGCCCTGCCATAGAGAACTACTACATGCTTGCGAGTGCTCCTTCTATCTATAAGCCAGTCCTGAAGGGATTTGCTTTAGGTGGCAATGCAGCTACTTATGGATCTAGTACTGGTCAAGGGATGGGAGTTGCTTGGACGCAGTCAGTTGAAGATAGAGGGCAAGCACGTTGGGCAGTCAGCGCCAACTACACAGCTTCTAGCCACACTGGCACAAAATCCAACCCAGATGATGGAGGTATGTTCACCAAAGGCTCTAAGGGTATGACTCTGGCCAAGGTTGAATATGGCTCTCCTCGTTACCAAGTCTCCGTTGCTTTCTCTCATAAAGATCGTGATGCTGATGCAGGCTCTTATTACTCCACTACCTTTGGCCAACAATCTACTGGAAGTAAGAACTCCATTGCATTAAGAACTTGGTGGAGACCAGAAACTACAGGTTGGATGCCTGCTATTTCTGCTGGTTATGACTTCTCTTCAATACAAGAGGACACAGCAGGCACAATCCATTCATTAGGGGATGCCGTCAAAGAAACAAACTCTTGGATGGTGGGTCTCAACTGGAAGGATGTTTTCATTGATGGGAACAAGGCTGGCTTTGCTTTTGGCCAACGTCAACATGCCACTTCTAGGGCTGATGGATCTGAAGATACAGCGATCCCATTCCAGTGGGAGGCTTACTACACCTTTAAGGTCTCAGATAACATCACTGTCACCCCTGCTGTGTTCCAACTTACTGAACCAGCAACTGGCACAGACGATGACATCTTAGGTGGAATTGTAACCACTAAGTTTAAATTCTAATCCAAGTAATCCCTTTACTTAAACTCAAAAAAGTGCCTATAAAATAGGCACTTTTTTTTTTAAAGTTCCTCCAAGGAATTTATTTTCATTATTAATATTCTGAAGATAAAGAGGCTATTAATTACTTACCAACAATTTTCACCTTCGCCTATTGGAATGCAGATATCCTCTTCCTTTGCTTTCTCTAGTGCCTCTTTAGCCTCTTTATCAAGAGTGCTTTCTTCATCAATTGATTGGTCAGTGGTCCATTCTTTAAGACCGCCCATCCCTTGCTCCTTTTCCTCAGCATGGACTACACCTGCCTGTAAGGAATTAGAGGTGAGAATAGCTGTAGCAGCAAGGAAGATTGCTACAGGCGTATTTCTATTCATTTAAAAACTAATCAATAATGCTTATATAGGACCTATTACTCTTCTCAGAAACAAAACACTATACAAATTGATGTATAAAATATTACCTCTATTAGTCTCCCAGTCGCCTAAGGAGGTTGCTGTAGGACTGAAAAATCAAGTCTAGCTCTGGAGAACGACCATATCTTGCTAAAAGTGCTTTTGAGCCAGCATCAAGGCCAAACAAAGTGTTTCTATCTTCATTACTTGAGATATGGCTTTGTATCCAGCCAACACAGACTAATCTTTCTCCTTTAGTGACCTTTTTTACAGCATGAAGACTAGTGCTTGGATAAATAAATATATGACCAGATGAGAGCTTTATTTCCTTATTATTCTGCATATTTTGTATATCTAATTCACCACCTTCATAGCTCTGTGGATCACTTAGAAACAAAGTGAAAGATAAGTCACTTCTTCCTGTACTCATATACGCATTGTCAATATGCATTCCATAGCCTTGCCCTTCCGTTGTTCTAGTAAACATTATTCCATGAATAAGTTTAGGCAAAGCAAAACTTTTTATTAGCTGGTCATTAGTTATTTGCTGAATTATGTCTTTGCTACTCTCTAGAGCTAACTTTGAATTTCTGTCAAGTTGATAGTTATTCTTTACTTTTGCGGCATGAGAACCTGCAGTTGTTTTTCCGTCTTGCCAAGGTGAACCATTTGACAAAAGTTTTTGAACAAGAGACTTTGTTGTTGATTGGTCAAGTAATGGGTGGACCAGATAATCCATGGATTAAGCGGTGGCGTCTCTAAGTTGATCTATCAAGGTTATTTTAGGACTGAATCAATTGATGCTGTGTTACGTATCAATTGCTAGTCATGCTAATGGTTCGATTTTGTTTTGATAGTCTATTTTGACTATTGAATTGATAGTTAAAATGCTCGCAGTTAAACCCATATCCGTTCCAGCAATTAATGCTTTGCTAATAGTTTTTGCAGGCTTATTTCAGCCGATTAGTGCGATAGCAGGAGAAGTAAGAGTTTATTCTGGTCGTCATTACAATACTGACAGGCAAG
>QCFB01000017.1 GCA_003280345.1 Prochlorococcus sp. AG-363-A16 | reverse complement strand
CCAGAAAGGCCAAGCTTAGGCTTAATGGTACAACCAAGTAGTGGACGTCCGTACTTATTTAGTCGGTCACGCTCAACGACAATGCCATTAGGAGGACCACCGCAGGTCTTAATAAAGGCCATTGGAAAGCGAATATCCTCAAGGCGTAGGTGGCGCAAGGCTTTAAAACCAAATACGTTTCCTACCAAAGAAGTCAGAACGTTTGTAATCGAACCTTCTTCAAATAAATCCAGAGGATAAGCAATGAATGCATAGAAGGATTCTTTGTCTCCAGGGACATCCTCTATGCGGTAGCAGCGACCCTTATAGAACTCGAGGTCAGTCAATAATTCTGACCAAACTGTGGACCAAGTTCCTGTAGAAGACTCAGCAGCTACAGCAGCAGCGACTTCCTCTCTGGGAACTCCTTCTTGACCAGTGCATTTAAAGCAGGCCAACAAATCGGTGTCTAGGGGAACGTAATCAGGAGTCCAGTAGGTATCTCTGTACTCCTTGACACCAGCGTCATACTTCTTGCTCATTAAATAACTCCTTTAAGTCGGGATAGATGATTGAGACGAAGGGATTCTTCTCAAAGAATCCGAATCTGATCTCAGTCCTTCTGACCAAGGAAGTTGCCATTACCTAAAGCAGGCTCAACTTCACGGTGAGGACGAGCAATGATGTGTGCAGCTACTAAGCCGTCACCAACACGCTCACATGCGTCTGCACCAGCACGCACTGCAGCGTTAACAGCACCAGTTTCGCCACGAACCAAAACGGTCACGTAACCACCGCCAACAAATTCACGACCAATAAGACGCACTTCGGCAGCCTTGGTCATGGCGTCAGCAGCTTCTATTGCAGGTACTAGACCGCGAGTCTCGATCATGCCGAGAGCGATGCCCATGGTTTCGTTAGCCATTGCCTAACTCAGTAAAGGGTGGAATGTTCGAAATGGACAATGCTTTGTGACCCCCTCAAAAGTCAAGTGATTTTGATCAAAAAGCTGATCACAGTATTTACTATCTCTCATAAGGTTTTCTTATAATCTAGTCCACCACTGTTAAAAACAGCTGTTGTTATTTGAGTGAGCACATCAGCACAAATGCTTGCGAACTGACGTTTGCATATGTATTTTTCATGCCCGAGGCAGGTCCCTAGGCATTGGTCAAGGGGTGGAATGTTCAGCCCATCCTGTCTCGATCAATTATAAAAATATCTTTTCATTTTTCTGCCAACCTCTAACAATGGCATCAACTTCTCTGAGGGCATTTTGGTAAAACCACTATTGACTATTGCTAGTGGTAACACTAAAAAAGTTGCAGAAATTGAGGCAATGCTTGGTCCATTACCTATAGAAGTGCAACGTCAACCAAGTGATTTGCAGATAGAGGAAACTGGTTCTACTTATCTAGAGAATGCATTGCTGAAAGCAATGCAAACCGCAAAGATTACAAATACCTGGACAATTGCAGACGATTCTGGTCTTGAAGTAGATGCTCTTGATTCCAAACCAGGAATCTACTCAGCCAGATATGAGGCAACAAACGAAAAAAAATTAAATAAGCTTCTTCACGCTCTTGGCGACACTCCTTATCGCAGTGCACGTTTTCACAGTGCAATGGTTCTATGTGACCCAACAGGAAATGCAATCACAGAGGCTGTAGGGATCTGTTGGGGAGAATTGCTCAAAACTCCTGCATATTCTGGTGGAGAGTTTGAATCAATTTTTTGGGTAAAAGAAGCTCAGTGCACTTATGGAGAGTTAAGCCAAGAGCAATTGACAAAACTTGGCAGTCGCGGCAAAGCAGCCCGGGCTATTGCCCCATTTCTCTTGAAAGAGTTCGGCTTAGAAAATTAAATCGAACTATTGATTTGATCAATAGCTCTCATTGCAGCCGCTGCTGCCTCTTCAACATCTCCTTCTTTCCCCGCAAGAGTCAAACGACCAAAAGCCCCAACTCCTTTTACATCTACAACCGTGATATTTGATGCCTTCTCAGCCTCATTTGCAGCAAAAAGCACATATCCAGCTGGCTCTGTTTCAAGAATAAACATACTCATTCCTGATTGAATCATCGAACCACGTCGATTCTGACGATTTATAAGAACGGCGTGATCTGGTGTGATTGCTCTGATCACCTCAGTCCAACTAACCTCTGCGGAATTACGCCTATCAACAGAACTTCCAATTGCATCAAGTACAACATCCCCTGAATGAAGGACAGTACTTTGATCACGATGATATAGAGCCATTGACCCAAAGGCCCTCTCAACAACCATTTGTCCAAGTCGAACATTGCTCGCCTTTAAAGCAATATCTGTAACCCTATGAACTGCCATCCCTGGAGAAACCTCCATCCAAAGACAGGCATCTCCAGGTATAGGCAAAAACCCCTGACTAACTGTCCCCATATAGGCAGCAAGTTGAGGCTGAAGAGAATCTATGAAGACATAACTTCTTAGCTCAATTTGTTGAATATGACTGGCCTGCCTCGCAACTCGGGCAGTCTCAGAATCAGTTGTAATTACACAGCTTGCTCCCGAAGACTGAGGTTGTACCTCAGTACCTGTGACTAACGAACTTCCACCGAGTCGTCGATCACGATTCTCCACATTGGCGAATCCGTTCATAGCGCGGATAATACCGGATGATTTGCCTAATCAACTAAATCAATAAACTTGCAAGCTTATGAAGAGCCGATAACTTCGATAACAAATACCCGCCTTAAGAATGTCTACTACACACAAAGAGGGCTCAGATTCAGCAACACTCCCTAGCGAGCTAAACCCAGAACAAACCTTGGGTTTAATAGGTCTAGGTCTACTGCAAAAAATGTCTCATGAAACAGCCTCAAGCTGGAATTGGTCATTAGAAGACGAACCAGGAAAAGCTGATCTAATTGCTCTTAAACAAAGGCTTGAGCTAACCGCTTTGGCAATAGAAACTAGTGCTCCCTTAAGCACCTCCGAAGTGACACAGCTTTTGGGAGCTCGTCCAGGATCACCGAAAACTCAAAGAGGTGGCCTAGTAGCAAAGAGAATAAGTCGTAATGTCTGGAGACTTAGCAAGTCAGAAGTTGAACAGTCACATTGGCGAAATTAAGACTGAGAGTTTCAAAGATATTCAATACAAATAAAGGTTTTATTCAGTTTCGAAGTGAAGCCTCCCTGCAACTAAATGTCTAAATATTTTCAATATAATTGTCATGACAAGCATATAAGAGGGCATTTATAGGTACATATTGATTTTTTGCCTACTTTGTCTGTAAATAAGAACTTTCATAATTTCTTATCAAGGGTTTTGGCATATTCAAAAGCTTAAAAACTTTGATTAGCTGACAATTCGACTGAATTATTCCCAAATTGCAACATCATCGCAACAAAAATGGTGTCAATCCCAAAGAGTTTCAGTGACTAATGAATACTTTCCAACAATTGGGGCAATTTAAATAAAGATCTGAGAACAAGCCATGAGCGGCGTTTCGCTGCTGAAAGAGACAGGCCCACGAGAAGTTTTCTGTGGACTTACTTCCATTGTTTGGCTCCATAGAAGGATGCCAGATGCTTTTTTCCTAGTAGTTGGGTCTCGAACTTGCGCACATCTAATACAGAGTGCTGCAGGAGTAATGATTTTTGCTGAACCAAGGTTCGGCACTGCCATTCTTGAAGAAAGAGATCTCGCTGGGCTTGCAGATGCTCACGAAGAGCTTGATCGAGTTGTCAACGACTTATTGGCAAGGCGTCCTGAAATTCGCACGCTATTTCTTGTAGGTTCTTGCCCAAGCGAAGTCATCAAGCTCGACCTAGCGCGAGTCGCAGAAAGACTCAATGGAGCTTTAAAAGGTCGCGTAAGAGTCCTTAATTACTCTGGGAGTGGAATTGAAACTACCTTTACTCAAGGAGAGGATGGGGCTCTAAAGGCCTTAATTCCTTTAATGCCTCCCACTAAAGAAACACAATTACTACTTGTAGGGACACTTGCTAATGCTGTAGAAGATCGACTAACAAACCTTTTTAAACGTATAGGTATTCAAAAAGTTTTTAGCTTCCCACCACGACAATCAACAGATCTTCCAGCGATTGGTCCTGGGACAAAAGTACTATTAACTCAACCCTATTTAACTGAAACAGCGAGAGCACTTAAAGACAGAGGAGCGGAGATTATTCAAGCTCCTTTTCCACTTGGAGTAGAGGGTAGTCAACTATGGATGGAAGCCGCTGCAAGATCTTTCAAAGTAAAGGATTCATTAGTGAAAGAAACCTTGGAGCCATTAATTTTGCGAGCCAATAAAGCCCTAATTCCTTACAAAAACCAACTTGCAGGCAAACGAATATTCCTTTTGCCAGAATCTCAAATTGAAATTCCGCTTGCACGTTTTCTCCAGCGTGAGTGTGGTATGGAATTAGTAGAAGTTGGAACTCCTTACTTAAATAGAGAGATGATGCAAGCTGAACTAGAACTCCTTCCCAATAACACACAAATTATGGAAGGGCAGCATGTGGAAAAACAGTTAGACCGCGTAAGGCAACAACAACCCGATCTTGTTGTATGCGGCATGGGACTGGCCAACCCATTAGAAGCAGAAGGAATTTCTACAAAATGGTCTATTGAATTGGTCTTTAGCCCAATTCACGGAATTGACCAAGCTGCAGACCTAGCAGAACTTTTCTCAAGACCACTCCATCGGCACGACTTACTTAACCAAAAACAATTAGTACACGTTTAAAACCATGGAACTAACTCTTTGGACATATGAAGGTCCTCCTCATGTGGGCGCAATGAGAATTGCCGCTTCAATGAAAGGAGTTCATTACGTACTTCATGCCCCACAGGGAGATACCTATGCCGACCTCCTCTTTACAATGATTGAGAGGAGGGGCGAAAGGCCACCTGTTACCTATACAACCTTTCAAGCAAGAGACCTAGGAGGTGATACTGCTGAGCTAGTTAAACGTCACATAAAAGAAGCCGTTGAACGTTTTGAACCAAAAGCTCTTCTTGTAGGTGAAAGCTGTACTGCTGAGCTAATACAAGATCAACCTGGCTCACTTGCACAAGGGATGGGACTAAACCTTCCAATAGTCAATCTTGAACTACCTGCATATAGCAAAAAAGAAAATTGGGGAGCGTCTGAAACTCTTTACCAACTAGTGCGTGGACTCCTAAAAGAAAAAATTGCTTCAGAAACTAAGCATCTGCCCTCGGCATGGAAAACTGAAGGACGAAGACCCAGAGTCAACATTCTCGGGCCTTCATTACTAGGGTTTCGCTGTCGTGATGATGTTCTAGAAATACAAAAACTTCTTGGAGAGAATGGTATAGATATAAATATTGTGGCGCCACTTGGTGCCACACCCGCAGATTTAATAAGGGTTCCAAATGCTGATATAAACATTTGTCTATACCCCGAAATTGCGGAGAGTACGTGCAATTGGCTTGAAAGGAATTTTGGAATACCTTTCAGTCGAACTGTTCCAATAGGGGTAAATGCAACTCAGAACTTTTTAAAAGAAGTCCGCGAGCTGTTGGGAATGCCAGTTCCCAACCATGAAGAAGAACATCTATCAAGGTTGACCTGGTATTCCAAATCCGTGGACTCCAACTATCTAACTGGGAAGAGAGTCTTCATTTTTGGAGATGGAACCCACGCTATTGCTGCAGCCAAAATTGCCAAGGAGGAACTCGGGTTTGAAGTGGTTGGTCTTGGGACCTATAGCCGTGAAATGGCAAGACCTGTTCGTACTGCGGCTAAGGAATTAGGCATTGAAGCTCTTATAACCAATAACTATCTAGAAGTTGAAGCCGCAATGACTGAGGCTGCTCCCGAACTTGTTCTTGGAACCCAAATGGAGCGTCACAGTGCCAAACGTCTAGGCATTCCATGTGCAGTAATTAGCACTCCAATGCACGTACAAGATGTTCCTGCACGCTATAGCCCTCAAATGGGTTGGGAAGGTGCCAACGTGATTTTTGATGACTGGGTCCACCCACTAATGATGGGTCTAGAAGAACATTTGATTGGGATGTTCCGCCATGATTTTGAATTCGTTGATGGACATCAAAGTCATCTAGGTCACCAGGGAGGGCTCTCAAACCACGAGCAAAAGCAATCAATAGAAGAATCTCAACACAATAATGACTCTGATACTTCAAGTGATTCACTTATTTGGACATCAGAAGGCAAGGCAGAGCTTGCAAAGGTTCCTTTCTTTGTAAGAGGCAAAGTTCGAAGAAATACAGAAAAATATGCCCGTCAGGCTGGATGCAGAAATATTGACAGCGAAACCCTTTTGGATGCCAAAGCTCATTTCCGCAAGTAGATCCCAAAGAAACAACGAACCACAAGCAAATAACTTGGCTTTGAGTATTTATTCTCAGTAAATATAAACAAGTCCTTTCTGTTGTTCAATTGTTAACAAAAACCAAATCAATGTGTCGAATTTCGCAAACATCCACCACCTAGACATTTTCAGACCTTAAATGAAAATAACTGTAATCTGTGAACATTAGATGACTAGTACTTTGACTCGTCCATCGGACGGCGAAGGTAGTGTTCAGGTACATCAAGATCCAAGCGTTGACATCCAAGAAGGCGCTTTAGTAATCGCTGTCTATGGAAAAGGGGGCATAGGGAAATCAACCACTTCTTCGAACCTCTCCGCAGCATTCTCAAAGTTAGGCAAAAGAGTTCTTCAAATAGGTTGTGATCCCAAGCACGACAGCACGTTCACATTGACGCACAAAATGGTGCCTACTGTGATCGACATCCTTGAAGAGGTCGATTTTCATAGTGAAGAATTAAGGCCTGACGATTTCATGTTTGAAGGCTTTAACGGCGTCAAATGTGTTGAAAGTGGAGGACCACCTGCCGGCACAGGCTGCGGTGGTTATGTCACTGGACAAACAGTCAAGCTGTTGAAAGAGCACCATCTGCTTGAAGATACAGACGTGGTTATCTTTGACGTACTTGGTGACGTCGTATGTGGAGGGTTTGCGGCCCCTTTACAACACGCAAACTATTGCTTAATTGTCACAGCAAATGATTTTGATTCAATTTTTGCGATGAATCGAATAGTTGCAGCAATCAATGCCAAAGCTAAAAACTACAAAGTTCGTCTTGGTGGTGTAGTGGCAAATCGTTCTGCTGAATTAGATCAGATAGAAAAGTTTAATGAAAAGACGGGCCTAAAAACCATGGCCCATTTTCGTAATGTAGATGCAATTCGTCGTTCAAGACTTAAAAAGTGCACAATTTTCGAGATGGATCCTGAAGAAGAAGGTGTATTACAAGTCCAGAATGAATATCTATCTCTTGCTAAAAAACTTAGCGAGAGTGTAGAACCTCTAGACGCTGAGCCTTTAAAAGACAGAGAAATTTTTGACCTTCTAGGTTTCGATTAATTATTGATTGGAATGAAAAATTATTTCTCATTCCAATCCTACTAAATTCATCGATAGTTCCCATACACGGCGAGAAGTTTTAGTGTCAGTAACTCTTTCTGAGAGTTCCTGTGAGAACTGCTGTCTGTTTTTTCTTTGACGATTCCCCCAGCTCCAATGCACTCCAGAAAGACCAAACTGAGGATCTGCAACCACCTGAGCAACTCTTTGACCTGCCAAAGTTTCACTAACAAACCCCCCAGTAATTAACTTCTGAAACCATGGGAAAAGTAATTGAAAAATCCTTGGTGTATTTCTAAAAAGCTTAGTATTGGCTACACAACCTGGATACAGGGAACTAAAAACAATAGGCGAGTCTTTATACCTGCGATGCAATTCTTGAGTAGTGATCATATTGCATAACTTGCTGTCCTTATAAGCTTTCCCTGGTTTAAATTTTTTTCCACTTGCCATACTTATTGGTGCGCGGAAACCCTCCTCGAATCCAGATAAATTTCCCAGATCTGCTGGTGCAGGGATAGGAATCTTTCCTCCAAGCTCCTTATAATTGGCAGTAACAGTTCCAAGAATAACTACCCTCGGAGGCTCATATCCCCATGAACGACCTGTCCAAACAGGGCGACTAGATTTTCTAAGGTTATCTAATAAAAGCTGAATTAATAAAAAATGGCCAAAATGATTTGTTGCCATAGAAATCTCATAACCCTGAGCAGAACGCATCGGTTTCTTAAGCCTTGGCAAATAAACAGCCGCGTTACATACCAAAGCATCGAGTGGTTCTCCCAACGTTTCCTGAAGAAGGTTTACTCCCGAGCGAACACTCTCTAAATCACCTAAATCCATATAAAGGTGCTGCAACTGTCGAGTCCGACCAGAAGGCAAACCTAGTCTTACTGCGGCTGCTTCAGCACGAAGCGGAGAGCGATTAGCAGTAATCACTCTCCAACCACGGTCGACCAAAGCCTTTGTCGCATACAAACCAACTCCAGAGGTGGTTCCTGTAATAAGCACAGTTCCTGGTGCTGCTTGATTAGACGCCATCTTCGTTACTTTGCCGCTATTAAATTTCTAACTCAACTATGAATGAAAATTAACCCTTGAGCTCATTTAGAAATGCAATTCAACGCCAAATGATCCTTATACGGTTTGGAGCGATCCACTGATCCTGCTCATCCATCAACCTCCTTTCCCCTCCAATGGTAAATAAACGATCAAAACGTCTTTGCAAGTTGATGAGTTTTGAAGCTTCTGCACCCAATACAGAAGAGAGTTCAGAATTGCGATCTAACCTAGTAGCAGAAAAAACCCCCAAATTAAAAAGGCTTAGGATACCTAAAGAAAGCAGTCCTAGCTTCATTCCTAAAGCAAAGACACTGTAAACAAACTCCCTCTGTTGCTCTTGCAACTGGAGCTTTGAAGCAAGGGTTGCAGCATCTACTCTCTTTCTTTTACCTCCAATAGAGCTAACCATTTGCTGCTTTGGCCTAGCTCTATTAATTTTTTTTCTGGGCCTTATTTTGTCCAATTGAGAGATGAGTGCAGTCTGCGTTTAACCGCTTCTATCGCACAGATGCTCAATTGCCAAGGCCCAAGAATATCAATCAAGCACGTTGAAGGCTGATGCCAAGACGCAAAGCAAGAATGCCCGCATGTATAACGACCACTAAGCAAAGGCCAGCAAGGTCAATAGTGGAGGTGGGGTCCATAAGGGAAGGTCTTTGGAATTCTTCCTATTCTCCCCTCAAATATGGATGTATGGCCACTTATCGCAAAAGCCTGTCACACACCTATGAACACCTATCCCCTAAAAAACATCTCACAAAAGTGTCTTTAAAGGTCTTTTACTAAATGGTTAACTTTCTTCCAAGTTCATCTCAAAATCATGAAAAAGGAAAGCTGATCCCTCAAATAAAGCTTGAGGGTCCTGAGCAAATGGCTTTAGACGTCATGCTGCTAGAAGAATCTTTGAAGAGTTCGACCTTTTCAATTGCATTACGTTTCTACACTTGGAAAGGCCCATGGTTATCTATTGGTAAAAACCAAAAACACATACCAGAAAAATGGGCAACGCTTTTGGAACAAAAAAAACTGCAAATAGTTCGACGCCCAAGTGGAGGAAGAGCCGTTCTTCATAGCCAAGGACTCACTTATGCGCTTATCTGGAAATCACCACCGCGCAAAAAACGAGAAGCTTATATAAAAGCCAATCAATGGCTTATCAAAGGATTCTCTGATTTAGGACTTGAATTGGAATTTGGTAGTCAATTTATTTCCTCTCCCACACTTGCCAGTGACTGCTTCTCAACATCAACTCCTGCCGATCTTGTGGATCAATATGGCAACAAGCGCATTGGGAGTGCTCAACATTGGAGGAAAGGGCACCTTCTACAACATGGAGAAATTCTTCTCGACCCACCTAAAAAACTCTGGATCGAAGTGTTTGGTGAAAAGCCACCAAAACCAGCAACAAAAGAAATTCCTCGCAAAGGATTAGAAAAGGCACTTCAAGCAGCTATGAAATCATGCTGGCCAAAAGTCAAATGGCAAATCAAACAAGTAACAAAAGAAGAATTAATTGAAGCAAAAAGAAGAGCCCATCATTTCTCACTAAATGTTCCTGAGGAAGGATCTTCAACTATCCCTTCTGAAAGCATGGTTTCAACAATCTGAGGTAGAGCAAGCCCCAATGGATAGATATTTTGGTTTCTTGCAGCATCAAGCAAGGAACTTGGAATCTTATTTAATCCAAAACGCCTTAAGACAGCTTCACCTATATCAGCTCGGTCCAAAGTTCCTGAAGGTAAACTTGCATTATTAAAAACAAGAAGTCTTCCTTCTTTTGAACTCTCTAATTGAATAACAGCCTTCCAAAGTGGATCCTTCTCCTGGATCGAAGGTAATTCTCCTAATGGTTTCGTGTAATCAACCAAGAAGCGATTGTCCCAATACTGAACTGGAATATCTTTCAAAGGCTCATCAGTCACATATCCAACCCATCTACCCGAACGACAAATGAGAACCCAATCAGCCATTTTCTGACTTTCACTTTTTTTTAAGCGCAACTCGCTAAGTCTTCGAAGAGGTTGATCTTCTTCTAATACTCGATATCTGCGGCTACAAGCCTGACTAACTTTTAATTCCCTCAATATGTTTTGCATAGCAAGCATCTGACTCTGTGAACGCGATGCCGCAAAACCAAACCAACCAAGCAAAATCAGCCACAGTCCGCCAAAACCACCTCCCTTGATGCAAATCCAACTCCCAAAAACAATCGCAAACAATGAAAGCAGACGACCTGAAGTTGTAGCTACCTGTACTCCTTTTCTTTGACTACCTGTTAATTGCCAAACCAAAGCCTTAAGTATTGCCCCTCCATCTAAAGGAAGTCCAGGCAAAAGGTTAAACAATGCCAAGACAAGATTCAAAGAACCCAATTGACCTAATAAATTTGCAAGCAAGGGGCTTATCTCAGAGGCTGATTTAACTCCACCTAGCAAAACTACTGCTAAGAAAAGGCTTACCAAAGTACCAGCAATGGCAACCCGCAAAGAGCCCATTGGAGTTCGACATTCCCTTTCAACTCGGGCGACCCCACCTAGTAGAAAAAGGGTAATACTTCTTACCTTTACTCCTTCATGCAAAGCAACTAAAGAATGTCCAAGTTCATGTAGAAGAACTGACACAAATAAAAGTAAGGAAGTTATAAAACCAAGAAGCCATGCACCCCAAAATGGCAAAGGAGACTCCGTGATACTGGTTACCTGAGCTTGGGCTGTCCAAGTAAAAAGCAAAAGGACGACAAACCAACTTGGATGAACCCTCAAAGGTATTCCTTTGATCCTCATTAACTCCCAGGCTTCCAAACCTTCATCCTCCATATGACCTTTTGAGGTCAATCACTAACCAATCCTAGAAAAGACATTATCCAATGACCTACAACATGGGGGCTCCGACATTCACCGCTGTAAAAATCTGCGGGATAACTAAAGTCGATCAAGCTGTTGAAATCTCACGACTAGGTGCTGATGCTATTGGCGTGATTGGAGTAAAAGCTTCTCCTCGCTTTGTAGCCAATGCTCTAAGAAGACATTTATTTTCTCAACTGACTAATGTCTCACCCTCTTTGGAGCGGGTATGGGTCATAGCTGATCTAAACGATCAGGAATTAGAGAATGAACTTAAAGGAGAAGGTCTTCCAACAGCCATCCAATTACACGGTCAAGAGTCACCTCAAAGATGCTCTTTACTTCGAAAAAAACACCCAAATATCAAATGGTGGAAGGCACTTCGCATCAAAAACCCAGAAGACTTACATCTGGCAAATGCCTTTGGAGATTCAGTAGATGCACTATTACTTGATGCATGGAGCCCTAATCAACTAGGTGGAACAGGGAACAAAATTCCCCTGGAATTAATTGAAAAAGCCACCTTTGAAGTTCCATGGTGGCTTGCTGGTGGAATATCCGCAGAGTGGATACCAGAAGTTCTTAAGAAAGTAAGTCCATATGGAATTGATGCCTCTAGCAAACTTGAAATTGCTCCAGGCATCAAGAATATAGAAAGCGTCAAATTATTAATAGACGTAATAAAAGGCAAATCTTCAAACCTAGAAGTAGAAAATTAAAGTCAATCGTTATTGAAAATAACATTCCAAAATTATTTTCTATCTAGTTAAATACTTAGATAAAAGTTCAAACAATCAGTTATTTAAGCAAAGAACTTTCCTGTTGTCTTACAAGTGCAAAGAATTCCTGTTTAAGACTCAAGTCATGACGAAAATCACCACGCACAACAGAATTAACCATGCTGCATTGCGACTCCATTACACCACGTAACTTCATACAATAATGTTCAGCCTTGATAATTATGCCTAAGCCTTGAGGCTCGCAAAGACGCTCAATTTCATCTGCAAGAATCATCACTGCCTCTTCTTGAATATGAGGCCTAGAGAAAACCCAATCAGCAACTCTGGCAAACTTGGAAAGTCCAATAACTCTTGATCCAGGTTTAATACCAATCCAACAACTGCCCATAATAGGGACGAAATGATGAGAACAAGCAGAGCGAACTGTTATTGGGCCGACAGTATATATCTCGTCTAAATTCTTGACATTAGGGAAGCTAGTTACTTTGGGTTGCTTATGATATCTGCCTTTGAAAATCTCATGAATATACATTCTAGCGACCCTATCTGCAGTCTCATTTGTATTATGATCATTATCAATATCAATTATTAAGGTTTTAAGTAACTCTTTAAATCTGTGACGGACTTCATCCTCTAACTCATCCAACTCACCAGGTTGAATATATTCAGAAACATTATCATTTGCAAAGAAAGATACTCCATGACTAAGCAAACGATCACGAATGCGGTCTGAGACCTTCAATTGCTGTGATGACAACTTTTTCTCTTCATCGAAATCGTTTGGATATTTAGGAACAGTAGTGGTCATAAGTTTAATTAAAAAGCTCCATGAGCTGGCATAAGTGTAATGTCTTCAATTATTTGTGAAGACGGTTGTTCCGCAAGATAAAGAAGCGCCGAAGCAGCCTGACCTGCAGAGAGCATCGAATTTCGATCAAAATTGCTTTGGACTGAATCCGCATCCCAAAGCGTTGTATTAACCGAACCAAGGGTTAGCGTACACGCGCGTATTGAGTTTTTTCGTTCCTCCACCGCTAAACATTTAGTAAAAGTGGATAACGCAGATTTAGTCACACAGTAACCAGCCCATTGTGGGAAAGCATTATTTGCTGCATGGCTACTTACATTAATAACCAATCCACCCTTTTCTCGCATATGAGGTACAACCACTGCACACATTTGAAAAACACTAGTCAAATTCATCTGTAACAACCACTGCCACTCTTCTAAAGGCATAGACAAAAGTTCACCAGTCCATGCAACGCCAGCATTATTAATTAGCACAGATGGACAAAGATCCTGGGCTAAAAGTTCTTGGACTCCAGGCTTTATAGAGGCTGAATCAGAAAGGTCCAATGACTTGTATCGAACAGTTATTCCTGATTGAACAAGTTCGGCGGCCAAAGAATCAAGAGACCTTTCTGTTCGAGCAATTAAAAGGAGATCCCATCCAGCTTTAGCAAACAACTTTGCTGTAGCTTCACCTATCCCCCTTGATGCTCCTGTAATTAAGGCTGTTGGCAATGCTTGTATGCAAACAAAAAGACTCTAGTTACTCATCCCTGTCTCTGAAGCACTCGACTCTAAAACTTTTCCCATCGATCTAAATTTGCGATACCGCGCCTGACGAAGCTGATCTACTGATAGCGCCATTAGTTCTTCAAGATGTCTTTCTAGAGCTTCCTTAAGGATTTCACCTGCTTTAAGAGGTGCCCAATTATTTCCTCCCGCAGGCTCTTGCAAAACCTCATCGACAACACCAAGGTTAAGCAAATCAGGCCCAGTAATTTTCAAAGCAGAAGCTGCTTCAGGAGCCTTGCCCGCATCTCTCCAAAGGATAGATGCACATGCTTCTGGACTTGCCACCGTATAAACACTGTGTTCAAACATTAATAAGCGGTCAGCCACCCCAATACCTAAAGCGCCTCCTGAGCCCCCTTCACCTATAACAGTTGCGATAATTGGAACACGTAACCGAAACATCTCACGGAGATTCACAGCAATCGCTTCTCCCTGACCTTGCTCTTCTGCTAAAAGGCCAGCATATGCTCCTGGAGTATCAATAAAAGAAAGTATTGGTAATTTGAATCGATCCGCATGTTCCATTAATCGCAAAGCCTTGCGATATCCCCCAGGTGTTGCCATCCCAAAATTTCTAGCCACATTCTCTTTTGTATCTCGGCCTTTCTGTTGGCCTATCAAAAGTACAGATCGCGTGCCAATACTTCCTATCCCTCCAATAAGAGCTTGATCATCACTGCCATTCCTATCTCCATGCAATTCAATCCACTCATCACAAAACATCTGAATGAAATCTAGTGTGCTTGGCCTTTGAGGATGGCGAGCTACTTGAATTTTTTGTGCAGGAGTTAAAGCTTGAAAAATTTCTTCTCTTCTTCTGGCCGCTAATGTCTCAAGCTGAAGTAATTGCTGACTGACATCTACTTCTGAGTCCCGTGCAAGTTCCCTAATCTGCTCTATCTGCTTCTCAAGTTCTACGAGTGGCTTCTCGAATTCAAGAAGATAACGACGAGCCATGAGACCAAGAAAGTAAGTGAATAAAATTCAGGCAATTGCAGCCTCAAACTGAGGCTTCAGATTCAAAGTAGAAAAACCATTTCTAACAGAAGCTTCTCCAATAAAATCCATTTTCTCAAGAGTTATGTTATTTCTCCCCCAACTGAAATTAGTTTGACAATTTTCAAATTCAAGAATCATAGCCTCTGCAAAACAAGCAAACATCTGCCGCTGCGGCCTATCCATCTCTGCCAACTCCATCATGCTCCATCCGATGTCTTTAAAGAATTCAACTATTCCACCCTTAAGAATGTGAACTCCATCACCGGAAAACTTTGAATCGAGATTCTTGGGATATCCACCATCAATCATTAAGCAAGGTTTACGAAGTTGATATGAACCTATTTCAAGAGTGCGGGGCATGCTCGCAACCCAAACAACAACATCTGCTTCAAGCAAAGCTTCTTCAAGTGAAAGGATACGTCCGCCCCCTAAATCTTTCTGAAGTTCAACAAGAGGTTGCTGCTGCCTCGCAACTAACAATAATTCAGCCACACCAGTACGTTTAGACAGCCAACGGCAAACAGCACTACCAATATCACCAGTTGCTCCAATCACTGCTACACAAGCCTTCTTGAGGTCAATTCCAATAGAGGGGGCATTTATTTCTAGCTGTCGACAAATAACCCAAGCAGTATGAGTATTCCCGGTCGTAAATCGATTCCATTCAAGAGTCGTGTTGCGAATATGTTGATGCTGCAGCAGATTGAAATTCTCAAAAATTATTGAAGTAAATCCACCAAGTGCAGTAATACTTATGCCTTTCTTCTGGGCCAATTCCATTGCATTGAGGACTTTTCTCCTGGCAGTTTTAAAGCGGCCGAGCATTTCAGGAACAAAGCATGAATCTATGTAGGCACCTTCAATGCTCTTGCCTGAAGGGCTAACAACCTCAACATGTTCAACAAGTTGAGGAGGCGCACTGCACCAAACATCTAGATCCCCTTCTGCAATATGGTCATAACCAAGCTCCATTGCTTTTCGCCTTGCGTCATGGAAGCTTGTTGAGTGTCCGATCAGTCCAAACATTGCCTATCAATAACAAAATAATCGGAACAAGAAGCCTTTTAAGCCATGGGACCTTAGCTCATCATTACCCAATAAAAAAATTTCCCCAGGAGGGAAAGTCCAGGAGAAACATGATAAATCAAAATTTGCTAAAAAATTTTCGATTACCTAAATGCTTCAAACGACTGCGGCCAGAGCCATGCGTGCTATCTCACGATTATCAAGGCCCATCTCTGTAAGTGAGTCTTGATAAGCAATCATAAACTCCTCCATCAACTCTTCTTTATCCATATGAAGAACTGATGCATCTTCTGCAACTTGATCAAGCATCGACTTAATCAAGGGAAGATTAACCTTGTTAGCCTCCATCAACTCTTCTTTACAGTTCTCCAAATTGGCCTTAAGCCATTCCTGGCCATAATTCAAATGAAGGTATTCATCTTGAACAACGCCTTCAGTAATTTTTTTCGCAAAAGGGTCTGCCACTCGAATATAAACGTGGTATGCCGAAATTGCGAAAGCCTCAATAAGTATTGCCTGAATAAGGAAGCAAGTTGTTAATTTGCCATCTTTAAGAGCCTCCTGAAAATTGCCATGCAATGAAGAAAAGAACTGCTTGGCAAATTGCATATCAGGCTCAACAGCAAGATTCTTGCCACAAGCTGTAAAGCCCCTCATATGCTTTAACTCCATTCGAGCAAGCTTTTTAAGCTCCTCAGCCTGCTCTGGGATCAAAGTACCAATTGAAATGTAATTGTCATGAGCCTCTTGCTCTCCTTCAATGACAATTGCATTAATCCGGCTATAAGCATCCTTATAAGACACAGTAGTGAAATCAGGCAATCCAGATGAAAAACCATCAGGACTATCAACTACTGCTACCTCAGGAGATTCGAGGATCGGCATAAATCTCTTCTAAAATTTGTGCAATGGCCACGACTTTAGCCACCTATGCAAGAAATAGGGAACTATGTCTTAGTACGTAGTGAGATTAATACGATTCTTTATCTGAAATAGGTGGCCATTTGCTCAGCATAAGAGTGGTCAAAAGTTCTACCCAGTGCTCTACAAGTGCCTCTTCAAGAGCCTTGCCTAAAGTTTTATTTGCCTGTCTTGCATCACCAATTACACCACTATCACTTAAGTCTTTTGTTAACCAAGCATAAGGAGAGGCCCCTTCCAAACTCCATCCAAGAGGGGGTGTTGCGGGGCTATCAGGAGATAAGTGATCACCGTCTGAAATTTTTTGCATGCCTACCAATTCTGGAAATATTGAAAGCATCAAACTCGTTTCAGCAAGACCAGCATGAAGGTCATTAAGTCTTTCTTCCAAAGGGATCAAATTCTCCAATGAAGAAACCCCACTCCAAAGGAAACAAGGAAGTACAGCCATAGAAGGACATTGCAGCCTTAACTCTCTTGCTGCAGCCTGCAATAAACCAATTTGACCACCATGTGCATTAAATAAAACCAAGCGACGAAAGCCCATCGAAGAAATCTGACGACCAACTTCTAAAACCAATTGCAATAAAAATTCTGCTGACAAGGAGATAGTGCCAGGGAAAGAAGCATGTTCTGGAGAAAAGCCAAACAGCTGAGAAGGAAGCTTCCAAATAGGAAAATGTTCAGGCATTCGGTCAAGAACTGCAACCAAAATTCTCTCGGCAAAGAGATTGTCTGTTGCCAAAGGCAAGTGAGGCCCATGCTGTTCACAAGCTCCAAAGGGCCAAATCAATGTTGCGCCATCTCTTTTCGCTGCCTCAGCAGCCTTTGGCCAACTGAAATAATCAAATCTTTGATGATGAGAAGTAATAGACATCACCTCCTTCCCTATTAACAACTTAACCTTGCCTGTAAGAATGACCCATCGATGACCCCCAAGGGCCCCATGGCCGGATCAAGCAATCCGCAGCCCAACAGACCAAATTCTCCTAGGCCGCCAGCAAAGCCTCCTCGCAAACCTCTGCAGGTTCTCCATATCAGCAGAAAGGAAGAACAGGCTTCTAAAACAATTGAGAAATCTGAAATAGATCGATCCTCTAATAAGGATCAGATTCAGATCAATCAATCAAAATCTCAAGAATTAACTGATCAAGACAAAAGATCAGAATCAGGAAATTTCAGCACTACCAGAAAAAAGTTTGACCTTGAGGATCCTCAAGGAATAAGCATGGCCGATCTCCTCGGCCCACCAGAACAATCCAATGTCATCAAAGCAGATCCCACTGAAACAAGTTCACAAAATCAAAATGAAATAGCAAATTCTCAACGTAGCGTCGACGATTTTGATTTCGATGAAGATGCCTTCTTAGCAGCATTAGATGACAATGAACCTGTTGGACATACTGGCGAAATAGCTACAGGGGCTGTAATAGGTGTTGAGAGTGATGGTGTCTACGTTGATATAGGTGGGAAGGCTCCAGGCTTTATGCCAAAAAACGAATGTGGTCTAGGAGTAATTCCCAACCTCAAGGAACGATTCCCAAAAGGATTAGAAGTTGAAGTTTTAGTAACACGTGAACAAAATGCTGATGGGATGGTAACCATTAGCTGCAGAGCACTTGCTTTACGCAAAAGCTGGGAAAAAGTTCAACAACTTGCCAAAGATGGACAAGTTGTTCAAGTGAAAATCAATGGATTCAACCGGGGAGGAGTTACTTGCGACCTTGAGGGACTTCGAGGATTCATTCCTCGCTCTCAACTAGAAAATGGCGAAAACCATGAAACTCTCGTTGGCAAAACACTTAAGACAGCCTTCCTAGAAGTTAATCCTGATACCCGCAAACTTGTTCTTTCAGAGAAGCGTGCAGCTATAGCTGCACGCTTCTCTGAAAGAACAAGTTTGCGGGTATCAGGATTAACTTCTAGGAAGGCTGTCTTAAGTGTTTTGCCAACGAGAGTTTCATGGTTTTCGCCATTTTCTAGTTGAGAGCGAGGAATGAATCCTCGAAGTCCCTCAAGGTCGCAAGTAACTCCTCCCCGGTTGAATCCATTGATTTTCACTTGAACAACTTGTCCATCTTTGGCAAGTTGTTGAACTTTTTCCCAGCTTTTGCGTAAAGCAAGTGCTCTGCAGCTAATGGTTACCATCCCATCAGCATTTTGTTCACGTGTTACTAAAACTTCAACTTCTAATCCTTTTGGGAATCGTTCCTTGAGGTTGGGAATTACTCCTAGACCACATTCGTTTTTTGGCATAAAGCCTGGAGCCTTCCCACCTATATCAACGTAGACACCATCACTCTCAACACCTATTACAGCCCCTGTAGCTATTTCGCCAGTATGTCCAACAGGTTCATTGTCATCTAATGCTGCTAAGAAGGCATCTTCATCGAAATCAAAATCGTCGACGCTACGTTGAGAATTTGCTATTTCATTTTGATTTTGTGAACTTGTTTCAGTGGGATCTGCTTTGATGACATTGGATTGTTCTGGTGGGCCGAGGAGATCGGCCATGCTTATTCCTTGAGGATCCTCAAGGTCAAACTTTTTTCTGGTAGTGCTGAAATTTCCTGATTCTGATCTTTTGTCTTGATCAGTTAATTCTTGAGATTTTGATTGATTGATCTGAATCTGATCCTTATTAGAGGATCGATCTATTTCAGATTTCTCAATTGTTTTAGAAGCCTGTTCTTCCTTTCTGCTGATATGGAGAACCTGCAGAGGTTTGCGAGGAGGCTTTGCTGGCGGCCTAGGAGAATTTGGTCTGTTGGGCTGCGGATTGCTTGATCCGGCCATGGGGCCCTTGGGGGTCATCGATGGGTCATTCTTACAGGCAAGGTTAAGTTGTTAATAGGGAAGGAGGTGATGTCTATTACTTCTCATCATCAAAGATTTGATTATTTCAGTTGGCCAAAGGCTGCTGAGGCAGCGAAAAGAGATGGCGCAACATTGATTTGGCCCTTTGGAGCTTGTGAACAGCATGGGCCTCACTTGCCTTTGGCAACAGACAATCTCTTTGCCGAGAGAATTTTGGTTGCAGTTCTTGACCGAATGCCTGAACATTTTCCTATTTGGAAGCTTCCTTCTCAGCTGTTTGGCTTTTCTCCAGAACATGCTTCTTTCCCTGGCACTATCTCCTTGTCAGCAGAATTTTTATTGCAATTGGTTTTAGAAGTTGGTCGTCAGATTTCTTCGATGGGCTTTCGTCGCTTGGTTTTATTTAATGCACATGGTGGTCAAATTGGTTTATTGCAGGCTGCAGCAAGAGAGTTAAGGCTGCAATGTCCTTCTATGGCTGTACTTCCTTGTTTCCTTTGGAGTGGGGTTTCTTCATTGGAGAATTTGATCCCTTTGGAAGAAAGACTTAATGACCTTCATGCTGGTCTTGCTGAAACGAGTTTGATGCTTTCAATATTTCCAGAATTGGTAGGCATGCAAAAAATTTCAGACGGTGATCACTTATCTCCTGATAGCCCCGCAACACCCCCTCTTGGATGGAGTTTGGAAGGGGCCTCTCCTTATGCTTGGTTAACAAAAGACTTAAGTGATAGTGGTGTAATTGGTGATGCAAGACAGGCAAATAAAACTTTAGGCAAGGCTCTTGAAGAGGCACTTGTAGAGCACTGGGTAGAACTTTTGACCACTCTTATGCTGAGCAAATGGCCACCTATTTCAGATAAAGAATCGTATTAATCTCACTACGTACTAAGACATAGTTCCCTATTTCTTGCATAGGTGGCTAAAGTCGTGGCCATTGCACAAATTTTAGAAGAGATTTATGCCGATCCTCGAATCTCCTGAGGTAGCAGTAGTTGATAGTCCTGATGGTTTTTCATCTGGATTGCCTGATTTCACTACTGTGTCTTATAAGGATGCTTATAGCCGGATTAATGCAATTGTCATTGAAGGAGAGCAAGAGGCTCATGACAATTACATTTCAATTGGTACTTTGATCCCAGAGCAGGCTGAGGAGCTTAAAAAGCTTGCTCGAATGGAGTTAAAGCATATGAGGGGCTTTACAGCTTGTGGCAAGAATCTTGCTGTTGAGCCTGATATGCAATTTGCCAAGCAGTTCTTTTCTTCATTGCATGGCAATTTTCAGGAGGCTCTTAAAGATGGCAAATTAACAACTTGCTTCCTTATTCAGGCAATACTTATTGAGGCTTTCGCAATTTCGGCATACCACGTTTATATTCGAGTGGCAGACCCTTTTGCGAAAAAAATTACTGAAGGCGTTGTTCAAGATGAATACCTTCATTTGAATTATGGCCAGGAATGGCTTAAGGCCAATTTGGAGAACTGTAAAGAAGAGTTGATGGAGGCTAACAAGGTTAATCTTCCCTTGATTAAGTCGATGCTTGATCAAGTTGCAGAAGATGCATCAGTTCTTCATATGGATAAAGAAGAGTTGATGGAGGAGTTTATGATTGCTTATCAAGACTCACTTACAGAGATGGGCCTTGATAATCGTGAGATAGCACGCATGGCTCTGGCCGCAGTCGTTTGAAGCATTTAGGTAATCGAAAATTTTTTAGCAAATTTTGATTTATCATGTTTCTCCTGGACTTTCCCTCCTGGGGAAATTTTTTTATTGGGTAATGATGAGCTAAGGTCCCATGGCTTAAAAGGCTTCTTGTTCCGATTATTTTGTTATTGATAGGCAATGTTTGGACTGATCGGACACTCAACAAGCTTCCATGACGCAAGGCGAAAAGCAATGGAGCTTGGTTATGACCATATTGCAGAAGGGGATCTAGATGTTTGGTGCAGTGCGCCTCCTCAACTTGTTGAACATGTTGAGGTTGTTAGCCCTTCAGGCAAGAGCATTGAAGGTGCCTACATAGATTCATGCTTTGTTCCTGAAATGCTCGGCCGCTTTAAAACTGCCAGGAGAAAAGTCCTCAATGCAATGGAATTGGCCCAGAAGAAAGGCATAAGTATTACTGCACTTGGTGGATTTACTTCAATAATTTTTGAGAATTTCAATCTGCTGCAGCATCAACATATTCGCAACACGACTCTTGAATGGAATCGATTTACGACCGGGAATACTCATACTGCTTGGGTTATTTGTCGACAGCTAGAAATAAATGCCCCCTCTATTGGAATTGACCTCAAGAAGGCTTGTGTAGCAGTGATTGGAGCAACTGGTGATATTGGTAGTGCTGTTTGCCGTTGGCTGTCTAAACGTACTGGTGTGGCTGAATTATTGTTAGTTGCGAGGCAGCAGCAACCTCTTGTTGAACTTCAGAAAGATTTAGGGGGCGGACGTATCCTTTCACTTGAAGAAGCTTTGCTTGAAGCAGATGTTGTTGTTTGGGTTGCGAGCATGCCCCGCACTCTTGAAATAGGTTCATATCAACTTCGTAAACCTTGCTTAATGATTGATGGTGGATATCCCAAGAATCTCGATTCAAAGTTTTCCGGTGATGGAGTTCACATTCTTAAGGGTGGAATAGTTGAATTCTTTAAAGACATCGGATGGAGCATGATGGAGTTGGCAGAGATGGATAGGCCGCAGCGGCAGATGTTTGCTTGTTTTGCAGAGGCTATGATTCTTGAATTTGAAAATTGTCAAACTAATTTCAGTTGGGGGAGAAATAACATAACTCTTGAGAAAATGGATTTTATTGGAGAAGCTTCTGTTAGAAATGGTTTTTCTACTTTGAATCTGAAGCCTCAGTTTGAGGCTGCAATTGCCTGAATTTTATTCACTTACTTTCTTGGTCTCATGGCTCGTCGTTATCTTCTTGAATTCGAGAAGCCACTCGTAGAACTTGAGAAGCAGATAGAGCAGATTAGGGAACTTGCACGGGACTCAGAAGTAGATGTCAGTCAGCAATTACTTCAGCTTGAGACATTAGCGGCCAGAAGAAGAGAAGAAATTTTTCAAGCTTTAACTCCTGCACAAAAAATTCAAGTAGCTCGCCATCCTCAAAGGCCAAGCACACTAGATTTCATTCAGATGTTTTGTGATGAGTGGATTGAATTGCATGGAGATAGGAATGGCAGTGATGATCAAGCTCTTATTGGAGGGATAGGAAGTATTGGCACGCGATCTGTACTTTTGATAGGCCAACAGAAAGGCCGAGATACAAAAGAGAATGTGGCTAGAAATTTTGGGATGGCAACACCTGGGGGATATCGCAAGGCTTTGCGATTAATGGAACATGCGGATCGATTCAAATTACCAATACTTTCTTTTATTGATACTCCAGGAGCATATGCTGGCCTTTTAGCAGAAGAGCAAGGTCAGGGAGAAGCGATTGCTGTGAATCTCCGTGAGATGTTTCGGTTACGTGTTCCAATTATCGCAACTGTTATAGGTGAAGGGGGCTCAGGAGGCGCTTTAGGTATTGGGGTGGCTGACCGCTTATTAATGTTTGAACACAGTGTTTATACGGTGGCAAGTCCAGAAGCATGTGCATCTATCCTTTGGAGAGATGCGGGCAAGGCTCCTGAAGCAGCTTCTGCTTTGAAAATTACTGGGCCTGATTTGCTTAACCTTGGTGTTGTCGATGAGGTTTTGCAAGAGCCTGCGGGAGGAAATAATTGGGCACCTCTTAAAGCAGGTGAAATCCTTAAGGAAGCTCTAGAAAGACATCTTGAAGAACTAATGGCGCTATCAGTAGATCAGCTTCGTCAGGCGCGGTATCGCAAATTTAGATCGATGGGAAAAGTTTTAGAGTCGAGTGCTTCAGAGACAGGGATGAGTAACTAGAGTCTTTTTGTTTGCATACAAGCATTGCCAACAGCCTTAATTACAGGAGCATCAAGGGGGATAGGTGAAGCTACAGCAAAGTTGTTTGCTAAAGCTGGATGGGATCTCCTTTTAATTGCTCGAACAGAAAGGTCTCTTGATTCTTTGGCCGCCGAACTTGTTCAATCAGGAATAACTGTTCGATACAAGTCATTGGACCTTTCTGATTCAGCCTCTATAAAGCCTGGAGTCCAAGAACTTTTAGCCCAGGATCTTTGTCCATCTGTGCTAATTAATAATGCTGGCGTTGCATGGACTGGTGAACTTTTGTCTATGCCTTTAGAAGAGTGGCAGTGGTTGTTACAGATGAATTTGACTAGTGTTTTTCAAATGTGTGCAGTGGTTGTACCTCATATGCGAGAAAAGGGTGGATTGGTTATTAATGTAAGTAGCCATGCAGCAAATAATGCTTTCCCACAATGGGCTGGTTACTGTGTGACTAAATCTGCGTTATCCACTTTTACTAAATGTTTAGCGGTGGAGGAACGAAAAAACTCAATACGCGCGTGTACGCTAACCCTTGGTTCGGTTAATACAACGCTTTGGGATGCGGATTCAGTCCAAAGCAATTTTGATCGAAATTCGATGCTCTCTGCAGGTCAGGCTGCTTCGGCGCTTCTTTATCTTGCGGAACAACCGTCTTCACAAATAATTGAAGACATTACACTTATGCCAGCTCATGGAGCTTTTTAATTAAACTTATGACCACTACTGTTCCTAAATATCCAAACGATTTCGATGAAGAGAAAAAGTTGTCATCACAGCAATTGAAGGTCTCAGACCGCATTCGTGATCGTTTGCTTAGTCATGGAGTATCTTTCTTTGCAAATGATAATGTTTCTGAATATATTCAACCTGGTGAGTTGGATGAGTTAGAGGATGAAGTCCGTCACAGATTTAAAGAGTTACTTAAAACCTTAATAATTGATATTGATAATGATCATAATACAAATGAGACTGCAGATAGGGTCGCTAGAATGTATATTCATGAGATTTTCAAAGGCAGATATCATAAGCAACCCAAAGTAACTAGCTTCCCTAATGTCAAGAATTTAGACGAGATATATACTGTCGGCCCAATAACAGTTCGCTCTGCTTGTTCTCATCATTTCGTCCCTATTATGGGCAGTTGTTGGATTGGTATTAAACCTGGATCAAGAGTTATTGGACTTTCCAAGTTTGCCAGAGTTGCTGATTGGGTTTTCTCTAGGCCTCATATTCAAGAAGAGGCAGTGATGATTCTTGCAGATGAAATTGAGCGTCTTTGCGAGCCTCAAGGCTTAGGCATAATTATCAAGGCTGAACATTATTGTATGAAGTTACGTGGTGTAATGGAGTCGCAATGCAGCATGGTTAATTCTGTTGTGCGTGGTGATTTTCGTCATGACTTGAGTCTTAAACAGGAATTCTTTGCACTTGTAAGACAACAGGAAAGTTCTTTGCTTAAATAACTGATTGTTTGAACTTTTATCTAAGTATTTAACTAGATAGAAAATAATTTTGGAATGTTATTTTCAATAACGATTGACTTTAATTTTCTACTTCTAGGTTTGAAGATTTGCCTTTTATTACGTCTATTAATAATTTGACGCTTTCTATATTCTTGATGCCTGGAGCAATTTCAAGTTTGCTAGAGGCATCAATTCCATATGGACTTACTTTCTTAAGAACTTCTGGTATCCACTCTGCGGATATTCCACCAGCAAGCCACCATGGAACTTCAAAGGTGGCTTTTTCAATTAATTCCAGGGGAATTTTGTTCCCTGTTCCACCTAGTTGATTAGGGCTCCATGCATCAAGTAATAGTGCATCTACTGAATCTCCAAAGGCATTTGCCAGATGTAAGTCTTCTGGGTTTTTGATGCGAAGTGCCTTCCACCATTTGATATTTGGGTGTTTTTTTCGAAGTAAAGAGCATCTTTGAGGTGACTCTTGACCGTGTAATTGGATGGCTGTTGGAAGACCTTCTCCTTTAAGTTCATTCTCTAATTCCTGATCGTTTAGATCAGCTATGACCCATACCCGCTCCAAAGAGGGTGAGACATTAGTCAGTTGAGAAAATAAATGTCTTCTTAGAGCATTGGCTACAAAGCGAGGAGAAGCTTTTACTCCAATCACGCCAATAGCATCAGCACCTAGTCGTGAGATTTCAACAGCTTGATCGACTTTAGTTATCCCGCAGATTTTTACAGCGGTGAATGTCGGAGCCCCCATGTTGTAGGTCATTGGATAATGTCTTTTCTAGGATTGGTTAGTGATTGACCTCAAAAGGTCATATGGAGGATGAAGGTTTGGAAGCCTGGGAGTTAATGAGGATCAAAGGAATACCTTTGAGGGTTCATCCAAGTTGGTTTGTCGTCCTTTTGCTTTTTACTTGGACAGCCCAAGCTCAGGTAACCAGTATCACGGAGTCTCCTTTGCCATTTTGGGGTGCATGGCTTCTTGGTTTTATAACTTCCTTACTTTTATTTGTGTCAGTTCTTCTACATGAACTTGGACATTCTTTAGTTGCTTTGCATGAAGGAGTAAAGGTAAGAAGTATTACCCTTTTTCTACTAGGTGGGGTCGCCCGAGTTGAAAGGGAATGTCGAACTCCAATGGGCTCTTTGCGGGTTGCCATTGCTGGTACTTTGGTAAGCCTTTTCTTAGCAGTAGTTTTGCTAGGTGGAGTTAAATCAGCCTCTGAGATAAGCCCCTTGCTTGCAAATTTATTAGGTCAATTGGGTTCTTTGAATCTTGTCTTGGCATTGTTTAACCTTTTGCCTGGACTTCCTTTAGATGGAGGGGCAATACTTAAGGCTTTGGTTTGGCAATTAACAGGTAGTCAAAGAAAAGGAGTACAGGTAGCTACAACTTCAGGTCGTCTGCTTTCATTGTTTGCGATTGTTTTTGGGAGTTGGATTTGCATCAAGGGAGGTGGTTTTGGCGGACTGTGGCTGATTTTGCTTGGTTGGTTTGGTTTTGCGGCATCGCGTTCACAGAGTCAGATGCTTGCTATGCAAAACATATTGAGGGAATTAAAAGTTAGTCAGGCTTGTAGCCGCAGATATCGAGTATTAGAAGAAGATCAACCTCTTCGAAGACTTAGCGAGTTGCGCTTAAAAAAAAGTGAAAGTCAGAAAATGGCTGATTGGGTTCTCATTTGTCGTTCGGGTAGATGGGTTGGATATGTGACTGATGAGCCTTTGAAAGATATTCCAGTTCAGTATTGGGACAATCGCTTCTTGGTTGATTACACGAAACCATTAGGAGAATTACCTTCGATCCAGGAGAAGGATCCACTTTGGAAGGCTGTTATTCAATTAGAGAGTTCAAAAGAAGGAAGACTTCTTGTTTTTAATAATGCAAGTTTACCTTCAGGAACTTTGGACCGAGCTGATATAGGTGAAGCTGTCTTAAGGCGTTTTGGATTAAATAAGATTCCAAGTTCCTTGCTTGATGCTGCAAGAAACCAAAATATCTATCCATTGGGGCTTGCTCTACCTCAGATTGTTGAAACCATGCTTTCAGAAGGGATAGTTGAAGATCCTTCCTCAGGAACATTTAGTGAGAAATGATGGGCTCTTCTTTTTGCTTCAATTAATTCTTCTTTTGTTACTTGTTTGATTTGCCATTTGACTTTTGGCCAGCATGATTTCATAGCTGCTTGAAGTGCCTTTTCTAATCCTTTGCGAGGAATTTCTTTTGTTGCTGGTTTTGGTGGCTTTTCACCAAACACTTCGATCCAGAGTTTTTTAGGTGGGTCGAGAAGAATTTCTCCATGTTGTAGAAGGTGCCCTTTCCTCCAATGTTGAGCACTCCCAATGCGCTTGTTGCCATATTGATCCACAAGATCGGCAGGAGTTGATGTTGAGAAGCAGTCACTGGCAAGTGTGGGAGAGGAAATAAATTGACTACCAAATTCCAATTCAAGTCCTAAATCAGAGAATCCTTTGATAAGCCATTGATTGGCTTTTATATAAGCTTCTCGTTTTTTGCGCGGTGGTGATTTCCAGATAAGCGCATAAGTGAGTCCTTGGCTATGAAGAACGGCTCTTCCTCCACTTGGGCGTCGAACTATTTGCAGTTTTTTTTGTTCCAAAAGCGTTGCCCATTTTTCTGGTATGTGTTTTTGGTTTTTACCAATAGATAACCATGGGCCTTTCCAAGTGTAGAAACGTAATGCAATTGAAAAGGTCGAACTCTTCAAAGATTCTTCTAGCAGCATGACGTCTAAAGCCATTTGCTCAGGACCCTCAAGCTTTATTTGAGGGATCAGCTTTCCTTTTTCATGATTTTGAGATGAACTTGGAAGAAAGTTAACCATTTAGTAAAAGACCTTTAAAGACACTTTTGTGAGATGTTTTTTAGGGGATAGGTGTTCATAGGTGTGTGACAGGCTTTTGCGATAAGTGGCCATACATCCATATTTGAGGGGAGAATAGGAAGAATTCCAAAGACCTTCCCTTATGGACCCCACCTCCACTATTGACCTTGCTGGCCTTTGCTTAGTGGTCGTTATACATGCGGGCATTCTTGCTTTGCGTCTTGGCATCAGCCTTCAACGTGCTTGATTGATATTCTTGGGCCTTGGCAATTGAGCATCTGTGCGATAGAAGCGGTTAAACGCAGACTGCACTCATCTCTCAATTGGACAAAATAAGGCCCAGAAAAAAAATTAATAGAGCTAGGCCAAAGCAGCAAATGGTTAGCTCTATTGGAGGTAAAAGAAAGAGAGTAGATGCTGCAACCCTTGCTTCAAAGCTCCAGTTGCAAGAGCAACAGAGGGAGTTTGTTTACAGTGTCTTTGCTTTAGGAATGAAGCTAGGACTGCTTTCTTTAGGTATCCTAAGCCTTTTTAATTTGGGGGTTTTTTCTGCTACTAGGTTAGATCGCAATTCTGAACTCTCTTCTGTATTGGGTGCAGAAGCTTCAAAACTCATCAACTTGCAAAGACGTTTTGATCGTTTATTTACCATTGGAGGGGAAAGGAGGTTGATGGATGAGCAGGATCAGTGGATCGCTCCAAACCGTATAAGGATCATTTGGCGTTGAATTGCATTTCTAAATGAGCTCAAGGGTTAATTTTCATTCATAGTTGAGTTAGAAATTTAATAGCGGCAAAGTAACGAAGATGGCGTCTAATCAAGCAGCACCAGGAACTGTGCTTATTACAGGAACCACCTCTGGAGTTGGTTTGTATGCGACAAAGGCTTTGGTCGACCGTGGTTGGAGAGTGATTACTGCTAATCGCTCTCCGCTTCGTGCTGAAGCAGCCGCAGTAAGACTAGGTTTGCCTTCTGGTCGGACTCGACAGTTGCAGCACCTTTATATGGATTTAGGTGATTTAGAGAGTGTTCGCTCGGGAGTAAACCTTCTTCAGGAAACGTTGGGAGAACCACTCGATGCTTTGGTATGTAACGCGGCTGTTTATTTGCCAAGGCTTAAGAAACCGATGCGTTCTGCTCAGGGTTATGAGATTTCTATGGCAACAAATCATTTTGGCCATTTTTTATTAATTCAGCTTTTATTAGATAACCTTAGAAAATCTAGTCGCCCTGTTTGGACAGGTCGTTCATGGGGATATGAGCCTCCGAGGGTAGTTATTCTTGGAACTGTTACTGCCAATTATAAGGAGCTTGGAGGAAAGATTCCTATCCCTGCACCAGCAGATCTGGGAAATTTATCTGGATTCGAGGAGGGTTTCCGCGCACCAATAAGTATGGCAAGTGGAAAAAAATTTAAACCAGGGAAAGCTTATAAGGACAGCAAGTTATGCAATATGATCACTACTCAAGAATTGCATCGCAGGTATAAAGACTCGCCTATTGTTTTTAGTTCCCTGTATCCAGGTTGTGTAGCCAATACTAAGCTTTTTAGAAATACACCAAGGATTTTTCAATTACTTTTCCCATGGTTTCAGAAGTTAATTACTGGGGGGTTTGTTAGTGAAACTTTGGCAGGTCAAAGAGTTGCTCAGGTGGTTGCAGATCCTCAGTTTGGTCTTTCTGGAGTGCATTGGAGCTGGGGGAATCGTCAAAGAAAAAACAGACAGCAGTTCTCACAGGAACTCTCAGAAAGAGTTACTGACACTAAAACTTCTCGCCGTGTATGGGAACTATCGATGAATTTAGTAGGATTGGAATGAGAAATAATTTTTCATTCCAATCAATAATTAATCGAAACCTAGAAGGTCAAAAATTTCTCTGTCTTTTAAAGGCTCAGCGTCTAGAGGTTCTACACTCTCGCTAAGTTTTTTAGCAAGAGATAGATATTCATTCTGGACTTGTAATACACCTTCTTCTTCAGGATCCATCTCGAAAATTGTGCACTTTTTAAGTCTTGAACGACGAATTGCATCTACATTACGAAAATGGGCCATGGTTTTTAGGCCCGTCTTTTCATTAAACTTTTCTATCTGATCTAATTCAGCAGAACGATTTGCCACTACACCACCAAGACGAACTTTGTAGTTTTTAGCTTTGGCATTGATTGCTGCAACTATTCGATTCATCGCAAAAATTGAATCAAAATCATTTGCTGTGACAATTAAGCAATAGTTTGCGTGTTGTAAAGGGGCCGCAAACCCTCCACATACGACGTCACCAAGTACGTCAAAGATAACCACGTCTGTATCTTCAAGCAGATGGTGCTCTTTCAACAGCTTGACTGTTTGTCCAGTGACATAACCACCGCAGCCTGTGCCGGCAGGTGGTCCTCCACTTTCAACACATTTGACGCCGTTAAAGCCTTCAAACATGAAATCGTCAGGCCTTAATTCTTCACTATGAAAATCGACCTCTTCAAGGATGTCGATCACAGTAGGCACCATTTTGTGCGTCAATGTGAACGTGCTGTCGTGCTTGGGATCACAACCTATTTGAAGAACTCTTTTGCCTAACTTTGAGAATGCTGCGGAGAGGTTCGAAGAAGTGGTTGATTTCCCTATGCCCCCTTTTCCATAGACAGCGATTACTAAAGCGCCTTCTTGGATGTCAACGCTTGGATCTTGATGTACCTGAACACTACCTTCGCCGTCCGATGGACGAGTCAAAGTACTAGTCATCTAATGTTCACAGATTACAGTTATTTTCATTTAAGGTCTGAAAATGTCTAGGTGGTGGATGTTTGCGAAATTCGACACATTGATTTGGTTTTTGTTAACAATTGAACAACAGAAAGGACTTGTTTATATTTACTGAGAATAAATACTCAAAGCCAAGTTATTTGCTTGTGGTTCGTTGTTTCTTTGGGATCTACTTGCGGAAATGAGCTTTGGCATCCAAAAGGGTTTCGCTGTCAATATTTCTGCATCCAGCCTGACGGGCATATTTTTCTGTATTTCTTCGAACTTTGCCTCTTACAAAGAAAGGAACCTTTGCAAGCTCTGCCTTGCCTTCTGATGTCCAAATAAGTGAATCACTTGAAGTATCAGAGTCATTATTGTGTTGAGATTCTTCTATTGATTGCTTTTGCTCGTGGTTTGAGAGCCCTCCCTGGTGACCTAGATGACTTTGATGTCCATCAACGAATTCAAAATCATGGCGGAACATCCCAATCAAATGTTCTTCTAGACCCATCATTAGTGGGTGGACCCAGTCATCAAAAATCACGTTGGCACCTTCCCAACCCATTTGAGGGCTATAGCGTGCAGGAACATCTTGTACGTGCATTGGAGTGCTAATTACTGCACATGGAATGCCTAGACGTTTGGCACTGTGACGCTCCATTTGGGTTCCAAGAACAAGTTCGGGAGCAGCCTCAGTCATTGCGGCTTCAACTTCTAGATAGTTATTGGTTATAAGAGCTTCAATGCCTAATTCCTTAGCCGCAGTACGAACAGGTCTTGCCATTTCACGGCTATAGGTCCCAAGACCAACCACTTCAAACCCGAGTTCCTCCTTGGCAATTTTGGCTGCAGCAATAGCGTGGGTTCCATCTCCAAAAATGAAGACTCTCTTCCCAGTTAGATAGTTGGAGTCCACGGATTTGGAATACCAGGTCAACCTTGATAGATGTTCTTCTTCATGGTTGGGAACTGGCATTCCCAACAGCTCGCGGACTTCTTTTAAAAAGTTCTGAGTTGCATTTACCCCTATTGGAACAGTTCGACTGAAAGGTATTCCAAAATTCCTTTCAAGCCAATTGCACGTACTCTCCGCAATTTCGGGGTATAGACAAATGTTTATATCAGCATTTGGAACCCTTATTAAATCTGCGGGTGTGGCACCAAGTGGCGCCACAATATTTATATCTATACCATTCTCTCCAAGAAGTTTTTGTATTTCTAGAACATCATCACGACAGCGAAACCCTAGTAATGAAGGCCCGAGAATGTTGACTCTGGGTCTTCGTCCTTCAGTTTTCCATGCCGAGGGCAGATGCTTAGTTTCTGAAGCAATTTTTTCTTTTAGGAGTCCACGCACTAGTTGGTAAAGAGTTTCAGACGCTCCCCAATTTTCTTTTTTGCTATATGCAGGTAGTTCAAGATTGACTATTGGAAGGTTTAGTCCCATCCCTTGTGCAAGTGAGCCAGGTTGATCTTGTATTAGCTCAGCAGTACAGCTTTCACCTACAAGAAGAGCTTTTGGTTCAAAACGTTCAACGGCTTCTTTTATGTGACGTTTAACTAGCTCAGCAGTATCACCTCCTAGGTCTCTTGCTTGAAAGGTTGTATAGGTAACAGGTGGCCTTTCGCCCCTCCTCTCAATCATTGTAAAGAGGAGGTCGGCATAGGTATCTCCCTGTGGGGCATGAAGTACGTAATGAACTCCTTTCATTGAAGCGGCAATTCTCATTGCGCCCACATGAGGAGGACCTTCATATGTCCAAAGAGTTAGTTCCATGGTTTTAAACGTGTACTAATTGTTTTTGGTTAAGTAAGTCGTGCCGATGGAGTGGTCTTGAGAAAAGTTCTGCTAGGTCTGCAGCTTGGTCAATTCCGTGAATTGGGCTAAAGACCAATTCAATAGACCATTTTGTAGAAATTCCTTCTGCTTCTAATGGGTTGGCCAGTCCCATGCCGCATACAACAAGATCGGGTTGTTGTTGCCTTACGCGGTCTAACTGTTTTTCCACATGCTGCCCTTCCATAATTTGTGTGTTATTGGGAAGGAGTTCTAGTTCAGCTTGCATCATCTCTCTATTTAAGTAAGGAGTTCCAACTTCTACTAATTCCATACCACACTCACGCTGGAGAAAACGTGCAAGCGGAATTTCAATTTGAGATTCTGGCAAAAGGAATATTCGTTTGCCTGCAAGTTGGTTTTTGTAAGGAATTAGGGCTTTATTGGCTCGCAAAATTAATGGCTCCAAGGTTTCTTTCACTAATGAATCCTTTACTTTGAAAGATCTTGCAGCGGCTTCCATCCATAGTTGACTACCCTCTACTCCAAGTGGAAAAGGAGCTTGAATAATCTCCGCTCCTCTGTCTTTAAGTGCTCTCGCTGTTTCAGTTAAATAGGGTTGAGTTAATAGTACTTTTGTCCCAGGACCAATCGCTGGAAGATCTGTTGATTGTCGTGGTGGGAAGCTAAAAACTTTTTGAATACCTATACGTTTAAAAAGGTTTGTTAGTCGATCTTCTACAGCATTAGCAAGTGTCCCTACAAGTAGTAATTGTGTTTCTTTAGTGGGAGGCATTAAAGGAATTAAGGCCTTTAGAGCCCCATCCTCTCCTTGAGTAAAGGTAGTTTCAATTCCACTCCCAGAGTAATTAAGGACTCTTACGCGACCTTTTAAAGCTCCATTGAGTCTTTCTGCGACTCGCGCTAGGTCGAGCTTGATGACTTCGCTTGGGCAAGAACCTACAAGAAATAGCGTGCGAATTTCAGGACGCCTTGCCAATAAGTCGTTGACAACTCGATCAAGCTCTTCGTGAGCATCTGCAAGCCCAGCGAGATCTCTTTCTTCAAGAATGGCAGTGCCGAACCTTGGTTCAGCAAAAATCATTACTCCTGCAGCACTCTGTATTAGATGTGCGCAAGTTCGAGACCCAACTACTAGGAAAAAAGCATCTGGCATCCTTCTATGGAGCCAAACAATGGAAGTAAGTCCACAGAAAACTTCTCGTGGGCCTGTCTCTTTCAGCAGCGAAACGCCGCTCATGGCTTGTTCTCAGATCTTTATTTAAATTGCCCCAATTGTTGGAAAGTATTCATTAGTCACTGAAACTCTTTGGGATTGACACCATTTTTGTTGCGATGATGTTGCAATTTGGGAATAATTCAGTCGAATTGTCAGCTAATCAAAGTTTTTAAGCTTTTGAATATGCCAAAACCCTTGATAAGAAATTATGAAAGTTCTTATTTACAGACAAAGTAGGCAAAAAATCAATATGTACCTATAAATGCCCTCTTATATGCTTGTCATGACAATTATATTGAAAATATTTAGACATTTAGTTGCAGGGAGGCTTCACTTCGAAACTGAATAAAACCTTTATTTGTATTGAATATCTTTGAAACTCTCAGTCTTAATTTCGCCAATGTGACTGTTCAACTTCTGACTTGCTAAGTCTCCAGACATTACGACTTATTCTCTTTGCTACTAGGCCACCTCTTTGAGTTTTCGGTGATCCTGGACGAGCTCCCAAAAGCTGTGTCACTTCGGAGGTGCTTAAGGGAGCACTAGTTTCTATTGCCAAAGCGGTTAGCTCAAGCCTTTGTTTAAGAGCAATTAGATCAGCTTTTCCTGGTTCGTCTTCTAATGACCAATTCCAGCTTGAGGCTGTTTCATGAGACATTTTTTGCAGTAGACCTAGACCTATTAAACCCAAGGTTTGTTCTGGGTTTAGCTCGCTAGGGAGTGTTGCTGAATCTGAGCCCTCTTTGTGTGTAGTAGACATTCTTAAGGCGGGTATTTGTTATCGAAGTTATCGGCTCTTCATAAGCTTGCAAGTTTATTGATTTAGTTGATTAGGCAAATCATCCGGTATTATCCGCGCTATGAACGGATTCGCCAATGTGGAGAATCGTGATCGACGACTCGGTGGAAGTTCGTTAGTCACAGGTACTGAGGTACAACCTCAGTCTTCGGGAGCAAGCTGTGTAATTACAACTGATTCTGAGACTGCCCGAGTTGCGAGGCAGGCCAGTCATATTCAACAAATTGAGCTAAGAAGTTATGTCTTCATAGATTCTCTTCAGCCTCAACTTGCTGCCTATATGGGGACAGTTAGTCAGGGGTTTTTGCCTATACCTGGAGATGCCTGTCTTTGGATGGAGGTTTCTCCAGGGATGGCAGTTCATAGGGTTACAGATATTGCTTTAAAGGCGAGCAATGTTCGACTTGGACAAATGGTTGTTGAGAGGGCCTTTGGGTCAATGGCTCTATATCATCGTGATCAAAGTACTGTCCTTCATTCAGGGGATGTTGTACTTGATGCAATTGGAAGTTCTGTTGATAGGCGTAATTCCGCAGAGGTTAGTTGGACTGAGGTGATCAGAGCAATCACACCAGATCACGCCGTTCTTATAAATCGTCAGAATCGACGTGGTTCGATGATTCAATCAGGAATGAGTATGTTTATTCTTGAAACAGAGCCAGCTGGATATGTGCTTTTTGCTGCAAATGAGGCTGAGAAGGCATCAAATATCACGGTTGTAGATGTAAAAGGAGTTGGGGCTTTTGGTCGTTTGACTCTTGCGGGGAAAGAAGGAGATGTTGAAGAGGCAGCAGCGGCTGCAATGAGAGCTATTGATCAAATCAATAGTTCGATTTAATTTTCTAAGCCGAACTCTTTCAAGAGAAATGGGGCAATAGCCCGGGCTGCTTTGCCGCGACTGCCAAGTTTTGTCAATTGCTCTTGGCTTAACTCTCCATAAGTGCACTGAGCTTCTTTTACCCAAAAAATTGATTCAAACTCTCCACCAGAATATGCAGGAGTTTTGAGCAATTCTCCCCAACAGATCCCTACAGCCTCTGTGATTGCATTTCCTGTTGGGTCACATAGAACCATTGCACTGTGAAAACGTGCACTGCGATAAGGAGTGTCGCCAAGAGCGTGAAGAAGCTTATTTAATTTTTTTTCGTTTGTTGCCTCATATCTGGCTGAGTAGATTCCTGGTTTGGAATCAAGAGCATCTACTTCAAGACCAGAATCGTCTGCAATTGTCCAGGTATTTGTAATCTTTGCGGTTTGCATTGCTTTCAGCAATGCATTCTCTAGATAAGTAGAACCAGTTTCCTCTATCTGCAAATCACTTGGTTGACGTTGCACTTCTATAGGTAATGGACCAAGCATTGCCTCAATTTCTGCAACTTTTTTAGTGTTACCACTAGCAATAGTCAATAGTGGTTTTACCAAAATGCCCTCAGAGAAGTTGATGCCATTGTTAGAGGTTGGCAGAAAAATGAAAAGATATTTTTATAATTGATCGAGACAGGATGGGCTGAACATTCCACCCCTTGACCAATGCCTAGGGACCTGCCTCGGGCATGAAAAATACATATGCAAACGTCAGTTCGCAAGCATTTGTGCTGATGTGCTCACTCAAATAACAACAGCTGTTTTTAACAGTGGTGGACTAGATTATAAGAAAACCTTATGAGAGATAGTAAATACTGTGATCAGCTTTTTGATCAAAATCACTTGACTTTTGAGGGGGTCACAAAGCATTGTCCATTTCGAACATTCCACCCTTTACTGAGTTAGGCAATGGCTAACGAAACCATGGGCATCGCTCTCGGCATGATCGAGACTCGCGGTCTAGTACCTGCAATAGAAGCTGCTGACGCCATGACCAAGGCTGCCGAAGTGCGTCTTATTGGTCGTGAATTTGTTGGCGGTGGTTACGTGACCGTTTTGGTTCGTGGCGAAACTGGTGCTGTTAACGCTGCAGTGCGTGCTGGTGCAGACGCATGTGAGCGTGTTGGTGACGGCTTAGTAGCTGCACACATCATTGCTCGTCCTCACCGTGAAGTTGAGCCTGCTTTAGGTAATGGCAACTTCCTTGGTCAGAAGGACTGAGATCAGATTCGGATTCTTTGAGAAGAATCCCTTCGTCTCAATCATCTATCCCGACTTAAAGGAGTTATTTAATGAGCAAGAAGTATGACGCTGGTGTCAAGGAGTACAGAGATACCTACTGGACTCCTGATTACGTTCCCCTAGACACCGATTTGTTGGCCTGCTTTAAATGCACTGGTCAAGAAGGAGTTCCCAGAGAGGAAGTCGCTGCTGCTGTAGCTGCTGAGTCTTCTACAGGAACTTGGTCCACAGTTTGGTCAGAATTATTGACTGACCTCGAGTTCTATAAGGGTCGCTGCTACCGCATAGAGGATGTCCCTGGAGACAAAGAATCCTTCTATGCATTCATTGCTTATCCTCTGGATTTATTTGAAGAAGGTTCGATTACAAACGTTCTGACTTCTTTGGTAGGAAACGTATTTGGTTTTAAAGCCTTGCGCCACCTACGCCTTGAGGATATTCGCTTTCCAATGGCCTTTATTAAGACCTGCGGTGGTCCTCCTAATGGCATTGTCGTTGAGCGTGACCGACTAAATAAGTACGGACGTCCACTACTTGGTTGTACCATTAAGCCTAAGCTTGGCCTTTCTGG
>QCFB01000016.1 GCA_003280345.1 Prochlorococcus sp. AG-363-A16 | reverse complement strand
TTCTTAGGGGATAAAACACTTGATAAGGTATCCCTGCCGCTGGAGAGGTGGCTGAGTGGTTGAAAGCGGCTCCCTGCTAAGGAGTTACAGGAGGCAACTTCTGTCGAGGGTTCGAATCCCTCCCTCTCCGTTTTAAGAATGCTTTGGCTAGGGCTCTTTTTTGTAATTTATCCAAATTCCAGCTTTTCCTAGGAATTTCTGTTTCAGTTTTTTTCATAAATAACATCTTTTTTGCGAGAACTCTTGAACTTTTCGCTTTGGTATTTAGATGTCAATTACCGCAGTTGATTTTCAGCTAAGTCACCTGAAGTAAATCTGCAACGACAAGAGTGCTTGAATATGTTCATATCTTAAGGATCCAAACTGTGGCAGAGAAGAAAGCAGCAGCAGATCGCAAAGCAGCGGCAGATCGCAAAGCAGCGGCAGAGAAGAAAGCAGCAGCAGATCGCAAGGCAGCGGCAGCTCAGAAGAAAGTTATTTCAGTGAATCAATCAGCTATCAAGAAGCCAGCCAAGTCAGTGGCAGAAACCAAACGAGATGGGAGGGCAGAATTGCTGAGCGTTTCTGTTTCTCTTAATACTGGGAAAATTGCAGGATTAGTCTCTGTTGGCGTCATCGCCTCAGCAATCTTTGTTGCTGCCTTGACTTTCATAGTTCGTTGATCAAGGGAGATTCGCTGCAAAAACGTTTTTTTTTAGATTTGACTATCCATTGCTAATGGAAAGTTCTTCTTCGGTGCTTGAATACACTTCAATATCCAGGTTCAAACAGTGGTAAGAGAGAGGATCAAAGAGCTGGTCGATTTTGCTACGACCACATCCCCTTATCGCGATGCAACTAAAGGTTGGATAAATGACGATGTTTATGTTCAGTGGGGTTCAGTGCCTAATGAAACCTCTAATAAACGACAAGAGCTTGCAAATGTCTCCATTTATTGGAAACCTATAAATCAAATAGCTTTAATTCTGTTTTTTGTTGTTTTACTTGCTTCAACATTTGTATACGTAGCTGTTTCGTTCTCGCACGGCAGGCTCGATTTGAATATTCCTAATGGCGCGTTAGTGGCTAATTCGGCTCCATTAGAGGCGAAGTCGGAGATGGTTCCTTCAGAAGAGGAAAACCCAAAAACAGCTCCATTAGAGGTGAAGTCGGTGATGGAGCCTTCATTAGAAGAAAAACTCAATTCCATTCCATTAAAGGTGAAGTCAGAGTTGGTTCCTGCATTAGGGGAAACCCCTCAAGAAAAGCAACCTGCAGAACTGAGGACTAGCGATCCTGTAACAAGACAACCCAACCGAAAAACTTCTATGGCTATTGGCTTGAAAAGTCCAAATGGCAGGAAGTTGACCAATGCACAAGATCTTTTCCAGTCCAGGAATAGATAGTAATTAAAGAAAACAACATATTTGCTTTCTTAAGGATTCAAATTTGTTACAGGTATAGGCAATTTTTTTCTAGGAATTGTTTTTTTGGGTTTTTTTGGAATCTTTTTGGAATGGGTGATGCTTGAATATTAGTTCTTATTTCGGGCAGGATTGACCGGTGGCTGAAAAAAAAGGGAATGAGTTGGCGACAATTTCCGTTTATCTAAATACACCAATAGTTGCAGTGCTTTTGGGCGTTGGTTTTATAGTTGGATCAATTTTGTTTGCTGGAGTGATGTTGCTTGCGCGGTGAGCGATCGGGTTTTGGTTCAAGCTTCCTTTGAGACATTAAACCCTTCATCTCATAATGAGGGTTTTGCGATGAATTGGATCGCAATTAAGAGGTTTAGTTTTTTTTCAGCTCATTTGGACATTAAGCTTGCTTAACTCACGGGCAATCGAAGGAAGCAATGAGGCATCTTTTGCTCTTTCTCTACCTTGTGTAAAAACAACCAATAGCATTGGGTTGGCTTTAGGTGAACAGAACCACGCAGCGTCATGACGAGCTTGGCTCATTAAACCTGCTTTACTCCAAAACCGAGTCCCTTTAGGTAACCCTTCACCAAGAAAACCATCGATTTGATTTTCAGGATTTGCTTCTCTTTGAAAAACATCTAATGATCTTGAAAGAAGCTTTTGTACTCTTTTGCATGCTGGTGGTGAGACCAAGTCATTAGTCATTACAGCTTCCAAAAGGCGAGCCGTGGCAGCAGTAGTCAGTGAATTTCGGTTTGTATTAGTTGCACCGTAAAAGTCTCGTTCACGTCCAAAGGGACCATCATTCCAAGTTTTTTGGCAGCAATTAACTCCTGCAAGCTCAGGCCAATTCAAGCTCTGTAACCATTTATTTACTTGCTGCCTTTGCTTTTGCCATGCATGCCACCTTTCCCCATGCAGGGAAGGACCACTGGTCGTACCTGTGAGTAGATCCATTATGAGACTAGTTGCGTCGTTGCTGGACTCTTTGACCATGTCCTTCAAAGCTTGTTGAAGTTCTACAGAATCGGTCAAGATATCCTTCTGTAACCAAGCTTCTATTGCTATGGCATAAATCAATTTCACTATGCTTGCGGGATAGAGCAGCTTCTCTTCAGACCAGCCAGCTCCAATACCGCTGCAAGCCTCAGGATTGGTCTTTTCATAGCGAATCCAGCTGATTGCAATGTTGTTTTTGAGGCCTGGTCGACCTTCTTTGGCAATTTGATCTAGAAGTGCTTCCAATTCGGAAGCCATGTGGGGGTCGAAACGGTAGAACGCCATAGCGCTCAAATTACTCAATTCAGACCCTAGAAGCTTTACCTCATATGAACATCATGCTCAAAGGAAGTTGTTGGCAATTGGAGGTTGGAGTTAATGGTTTTGCTAAGCCTGAAGGAAATGAGCTAGTGACTCAGGTGGCCGCAGGAAGATGTTTTGAATTAATCGCTAATGGATTAAACAAATCAATCAGTTGTCTATCCAAGACTTCAAGGATAGAGGCGAGATTGCTTGAAGATGGTTACAAATGTTGGTTGCCTCTTTCAGAAATGATTGGCCAAGTTTTTTTAAGAAGTTCTTGGAAGCCACATCTAATAAGAAAGGAAAAAATAATTGAGAGGTTACCAAAGGTCCTCAGTTGGCTAGAAGCAGCAGCTAGTCAACCTAATAAATATCTTTGGGGAGGTACTCTTGGCCCAGATTTCGATTGTTCAGGGCTTATTCAGACTTCTTTTGCTAGCGAGGGGATTTGGTTACCGCGAGATGCTTATCAGCAGCAAAGTTTTTGCGAGACCTTAGAAGTTTCTCAAGGGAACTATGAGATTTTGTTGCCAGGAGATCTTTTGTTTTTCGGGCCTAAGGAAAAATGTACACATGTTGCCTTATATAAAGGTGGTGGATGGTATTGGCATAGCTCAGGTTCAAAAAATGGACGTAATGGGATTGGCTGTGACAGTCTTAACCTCAATGAGACCAATCCAGTGTCTTGTTTTTACCGTGCTCAGCTTTGTGGTGCTGGGAGGGTGGTCCGATGTCATGACGGGAGCTCTCTCCCATGAATCGGCCGACTAAGTTGCTGTTTAGTGCAAATTTATGGGATGACTTTGCCTTTAGACATATCCGTAGTTGTTCCTGTCTACAACGAGGAAGAAAGTCTGCCTCAACTAGTTGAGCAGTTATTAAATGTGCTTCGCCCAACAGAGGAAAGCTTTGAATTAGTTTTAGTTAACGATGGGTCTTCTGACAAAAGTGCTGAAGTTCTCTCTCATCTGAGTAGAGACATTCCAGAATTAGTATGTGTTTTATTGAGAAAAAATTACGGTCAAACAGCAGCAATGGCAGCGGGTTTTGATGTCGCTATTGGTGATGTAGTAGTGAGTCTGGATGGCGACTTGCAGAATGACCCCGCTGATATTCCTATGCTTGTTAATAAGTTGCGAGAGGGATTTGACTTAGTAAGTGGTTGGAGATTTCAACGGCAAGATGCTGAATTACAGAGGAAGTTGCCCTCAAGGATTGCTAATCGTCTAATAGGTCATGTGACAGGAGTTCGGCTACATGATTATGGATGCTCTTTAAAAGCCTATAGACGTGAAGTTTTGGCTGATATGCGTCTATATGGAGAATTGCATAGGTTTTTGCCTGTTTTGGCAAATATTGAGGGTGCTCGTATAACCGAAGTAAAAGTGAATCACCGAGAGCGTAAATACGGGAGTAGTAAATACGGAATAGATCGCACGTTTCGAGTCTTGATGGATTTATTGACTGTTTGGTTTATGAATCGTTTCTTAACTCGCCCAATGTATGTATTTGGTTTTGGAGGGATTGTCACAATATTGGCAAGCCTATGTGCAAGTGCTTATCTACTCTTGATAAAGCTTTTAGGAGAAGATATTGGTCATCGTCCATTGCTTACCTTTGCATTAGTGCTTGGAATTACTGGAGTTCAGCTGTTTTGTTTTGGTCTTCTTGGAGAATTGCAAATTCGTACTTATCATGAAAGTCAGGGAAGACCTATTTACCGCATAAGAGCAACGTTGCGGGGAGGACGAACATCTTCTTGAAGAGGCTCAAAATTTAAACCTTTTTTATGCTTTTGTATTGCTTTTGCTGCTGCATGAACTACTCGTGAATCTGAATCTTTAAGACCGCGTCTAAGTATTGACAAAATAGATCTATGCCCCCAGATGCCTGCAAATGTTATTGCTTGTAAACGTTGCTCAGGGCCTGAATTGATTAACTGAAAGAGCTCTTTGCGAAGACTCAACTGATCTTTTGCACTGCTAGGAGGTTTCCATCCGAGCTTCAAAGTGGAGCAGTTCAATGATTTGCTTTTGTTAGGAACTGCCTCTGAAGCAATCAGACTGATCTGATTGCTCTGGTTGTAATTCAAAGAGTTTCCGAAGTCACTTTTCAGAAAAGTTGCCCGAGGTCTTCTTCCTAACCCCCACAAAATCAGGGCAGTGATTAAAGCAGCACCCCCAGCGAAGAATTGGTTCATTAATCAATTATTAGACCGATCAGATCTTGGTCAATGATTGCTGGATAAGCAATGGATTGAACTTTTATGTCACCAATGCGTTCTAAACAGGTACATGTCAAAGGAAATCTATACAGTAACTATGGATCTATAGGCATATGGCATGACTAGTGAGTTTGCCGCAACTTGGCTGCCTTCAGTGTTTGTTCCCTTAATTGGGCTTGTGACACCTGCAGTTTTCATTGTTTTGGTTGGACGTCACATCACAGCAACCGACTAAACGGATGCTTTTCTTTTTCAAACAAACCCAGTATTTGTTTCCACAATGACTGAATTTCAGGACCCCTTCTTAAAGTCCAATAAGCCAGTTAAACTTGCCGAGAAGTACGTTGATGACAGCGTACGTCCAGGTGATATTGGCATAGCTGATCAGTGGGCAGTAACCCCAGCCGCTGATCCTTGTGTTGGTGATCTGGCTACTCCAGTTAACAGTGGTTACTTCACAAAGGCTTGGCTGAACAATCTTCCTTTCTATCGTGAAGGACTTTCTCCCAATTTCCGTGGGCTGGAAGTAGGTGCGATGTTTGGTTATTTTCTTTTTGGACCATTTGCTATTACAGGTCCATTTAGGAATAGTGACTTTGCTTTAACAGCAGGCTTACTTAGCGCTGTTGGTGCAATGCATATCCTTACTGCTCTTCTGGTCCTTTATAACTCTCCAGGGAATGGACCAAACGTGCAGCCTGCTGATTGCACAATTGATAATCCTCCTGCTGACTTATTCACCAAAGTTGGTTGGGCAGATTTCACCAGTGGCTTTTGGCTTGGTGGATGCGGTGGAGCAGTTTTTGCCTGGCTACTATGTGGAACATTGCATGTTGACACTCTGATGCAGCAGGGCGCTTTCTTCCCTTGGGTTGGCTGAGTTTATTAATTTAGGCTTTAGTTGAATTGTTCTTAAAAGTTGTCTTGGGTTGCTTTGCTACCTGGGACAACTTTTTTTTGACTAGTTCATCGGTGTTTGCGAAGATTTGAAATAGTTCTTACTTTTAGTAGAAAGATCTATTTAGCTAGTTCTCAATAACTAAAAAGCTATGGAGATTTCAGAAGTTTTCAATAGTCAGCTTTATTCATCTCTTTTGAATTTGAGTCATCCTTTGGAGGGCACTTTCTATTTATTTCTGCTTGCTGTGATCTTTCGCTGGCGTTGGCCCAAGACTTGGAATAGATTTTTGAAAAGTGTAGCTGCAAAGGGGGAAGGTAAACTCAATGATCACAAATAAATGGAGGGAAGCCTTTCGATTAAATCAATAGTAAGTAGTTAATTCTTATTGAATACTTTGATCAGTCTCCAGACCTTGTTAGTCGATAGAGCCTACATTTTAAATTCCTTTATTAGGGATTTTATTAATTGCATCCGATTTTGGATAATAGAGACTTTTATGGATTAGCTATTTATTAATTTGATACTTGGAAGGTTGCAAGTTAAATCCTTACCACGTTTTGTCCAGCTAATTTTTGATTATTGGTTTCGGATTACAAGGAACAATTGAATTTGTTTTGTATTAGTTTTTTCGGAGCTCTTTTGCCTTTTCATTTTCTTTGCATAAAAAAAACCCCGTCAGTTTAATGACGGGGTTTAAAGCCTTTTTCAAGGCGACCTCTTTAAATAGGTTTTGCCCTATCCGAATTTGCCAGCGGTTGAACCGATAACAAATGCCGCATATGTAACGGCGGTGCCAACAACAAAGTGTGTTACACCCACAAGGCGAGCCTGCACGATAGAAAGTGCAACTGGCTTATCTCTCCAGCCAACAAGGTTGGCAATTGGAGTGCGTTGATGTGCCCATACAAGTGTTTCGATCAACTCTTGCCAATAACCTCTCCAGGAAATTAGGAACATGAAACCAGTAGCCCATACCAGGTGGCCCCATAGGAACATAAATGCCCATGGACCTAGTTCATTAACTCCAAAGGGGTTATAGCCGTTGATTAGCTGCGAACTGTTTAGCCATAGGTAGTCCCTAAACCAACCCATTAGGTAGGTTCCGGACTCATTGAATTGAGCCACATTGCCTGACCAGATAGCAAGGTGTTTCCAATGCCAGTAGAACTGAACCCATGCAATGGTGTTAACTGCCCAGAAAAGAGCCATATATGTGGCGTCCCATGCAGATACGTCACATGTACCACCACGACCTGGACCATCGCAAGGGAAGGCATAACCGAAGTCCTTCTTATCAGGGATCAATTTGGAACCCCTAGCATCAAGTGCACCTTTGATAAGGATCAAAGCTGTAGTGTGAATACCTAGAGCAATGCCGTGGTGAACTAAGAAGTCAGCTGGGCCAATTGGAACAAAGTTGGTCGACGCATCTGAGGCGTTGATCATGTCCATCCAATAATGGTTGCCAGGCATTTGTTGCGAGGCCAAAGTCGCTGCACTATTAGCATTTGCTAGTACTGCATCAATCCCATAAACCATCTTGCCGCTAAAAGCCTGTAAGGCTTGAGCAAAGATTGGCTCAATCAGGATCTGCTTCTCTGGTGTACCAAAAGCTACACAAACATCATTGTGAACATATAAGCCCAAGGTATGGAAACCAAGGAGCATGCAAACCCAGCTCAAATGGCTGATTAGAGCTTCTTTGCTATCTAGTACACGAGCAAGAACGTTGTTTTTGTTCAGCTCAGGGTCATAGTCACGAACAAAGAAGATTGCGCCATGAGAAAACGCTCCAGTCATCAACAAAACTGCGATGTACTGGTGGTGTGTATAGAGAGCCGCCTGAGTGGTGTAATCCTGCGCAATGTATGCGTAGGAAGGTAAAGCACCCATGTGGTGAGCTACAAGGCTGCAAGCAACACCTAGACAAGCAAGTGCTAGGCCTAATTGGAAGTGCAGTGAATTGTTGACCGTTTCATAGATGCCATCATGATTGATGCTGAAATGGCCTACTCCCTCTCTATAACCATCCTTATGTGGATCGTTAGGGTGACTAGTGTTGTGAGCCTCGGTGATTTCTTTAAGGGTGTGGCCAATACCAAAGGTATTTCTGTACATATGACCACCAATAATCATAATTACGCCAAGCGCAAGATGATGGTGGGCAATATCAGTTAGCCATAGGGCACCGCTATCAGGGTGCAATCCACCCATAAATGTATAAATAGCAGTACCTGCTCCCTGGGAAGTGCCAAACACATGATCCAAAGAATCTGGATTTTGTGCATAGGCGCCCCAGTTACCAGTAAAGAAGGGAGTTAATCCTTCTGGATGAGGCAGAACTGTTAACCAGTTGTCCCAGCCAACGTGTTGGCCACGGGACTCTGGAATGGCCACGTGAATTAGGTGAGCATTCCAAGCAATATTTGAGAAACCAAACAACACCGCAATGTGGTGGTTTAGCTGAGCTTCAGCGTTCTTGAACCATGCCAGTGATGGACGGAACTTTGGCTGAAGATGTAGCCAGCCTGCAAAGAGCAGCCAGCACACCATGATGTTGATGAAAATGGCACCTTGGAAGAGCTCTTCATTTGTTCGGAGCCCGATGGTGTACCACCAGTGATAAAGGCCTGAATAGGCAATGTTTACTGGTCCATTGGCACCAGCTTGAGTCAATGCATCAGTAATGCCTTGACCAAAATGCGGGTCCCAAATTGCGTGCGCGATTGGGCGAACATGAAGAGGGTCAGTGACCCACTGTTCAAAGTTGCCTTGCCAGGCGATATGGAACAGGTTGCCTGCAACCCAAAGGCCAATAATTGCTAGATGACCGAAGTGTGTTGAGAACAGCTTTTGATAAAGCTGTTCTTCGGTCATACCGTCATGACTCTCAAAATCGTGAGCCGTGGCGATGCCATACCAAATACGGCGGGTTGTAGGGTCCTGTGCCAGACCCTGACTAAACGAAGGAAATTTCGTTGCCATGTGGGGATAAGGTCAGGAAGAGGTCAGCCGAGGCCAATAAGGCGGGCATGGAAGAAACACCAAGTGGTCACAATGCCACCTAGTAGGAAGTGAGTCACACCCACGGCGCGGCCCTGGGTAATGGATAGAGCACGAGGCTGAATCGCAGGAGCGATTTTCAGTTTGTTATGAGCCCAGATAATGGATTCAAACAATTCCTGCCAATAACCGCGACCGGTAAACAGGAACATCAGACTGAATGCCCAGATGAAGTGTGCTCCTAGGAATAGCAGGCTATATCCGGCTAGTGAATTGCCATAGCCAGTTAGAACCTGAGAGGACTGAGCCCATAGGTAGTCCCTAAGCCAGCCATTAATGGTGATCGAACTTTGAGCAAAGTTGCCACCTGTAAGTCCCCATACATCACTTTGCATCTTCCATGAGAAGTAGAAGATAACTACTGAGATGGAGTTATACATCCAGAAGAGGCCAAGGAATACATGGTCCCAAGATGAAACCTGACAGGTACCGCCGCGTCCGGGACCATCGCAGGAGAAACGGAAACCTAGATTTGCCTTATCTGGAATTAGGCGGGAGCTTCTGGCATAAAGAACACCCTTGAAAAGGATGAGCAAAGTTACATGAATAGTGAAGGCGTGAACATGGTGGATCATTAGATCAGCAGTTCCCAGAGGCATTGAGAAAGCTTCGCTAACACCGCCAGGCAGAGGCCCAGCACCAACAAGATCAGCTGTGCCTACAGAACCAAGCCAGATGTTTTGAACCCACTGAGCAAACACAGGTTGTATCTGGATAGCTGTATCACTGAACATGTCGCCAGGACGACCAAGCGCACGCATTACATCGTTATGGATATAAAGCCCGAAGCTATGGAAGCCAATGAACATGCAAGCCCAGTTCAGCTGACTGATGATTGCATCGCGAGCCTTAAGTATCCGGTCGAGAACGTTGTCTACATGTAAAGCTGGATCGTAATCACGAACCATTGCAATGCCTGCATGAGCGGCCGCTCCACAGATCATTAATCCGCCAATCCACATGTGGTGGGTGAACAAACCAAGAACTGTTGGGTGATCAATCGACAGATAAGGGTAAGCAGGAAGCGCATACTGATGGTGAGCAACAACTATGCTCCCTGAACCGATCATTGCCAGGTTGATGCTTAGCTGAGCATGCCAGCTATTGCTAAGGAACTCAAAGATTCCTTCGTGTCCTTTAGGTGCTGGGAAAAGGATTGGATCGCCTTTTGCGTTATCCATAATTTCCTTCATCCTGTGGCCTACACCGTGGACGTTATTGCCCCACATGTGTCCACCAAAGACAGCGAATACACCCCAAGCCAAGTGGTGGTGGGATATATCTGTCATCCAGAGGCTTCCTGTAACAGGATTTAAGCCACCTTTGTTGGTGAGGATATCGCTGAAGGCCCACCAGTTAAGGGTGAAGAAATTTTCAACCGTACGCCCAGCAAGGCTAGGGAAAATTTGACTTGCAATTTGTGGGTCACAAAGCCTTGTTGAAAGGCTCGTAATGTCTGCAGCGCTAGCAATGCTTACCCCATCAACGACGAGGGGACTGCCAGTATCAATTGCATCCATCAGTGCTGTGACAGGTGCACTGATATGAATCAAGTGACCAGCCCAGGCAATGGAGCCCAAACCAAACAGAATAATCTGATGGTGCTGCATCATTGATTCAATTTTCCGGAACCATTCGAGTTTCGGAGCAGCCTTGTGATAGTGGTAAATCCCTCCATGGAGCATTAGGGCTGCCATCACGACTGCACCAATGGCTAGAGCCATTAGCTGCGTCTCACTGGTGATGCCCCAAGATCTCCACATTTGGAAAATACCTGAGCTGATTTGGATGCCTTCGTAATTGGCTCCCAAATTGCCATTGAGAATTTCTTGTCCAACAATTGGCCAAACGACCTGCGCACCTGGTTTCACGTGCGTTGGGTCGGCTAACCAACCTGAATAGTTGGAGAATCGGGCTCCTGCAAAAAAGAAGCCACTCATCCATATAAAGACGATGGCTAGGTGACCGAAGTGGGCCGAAAAAATCTTTCGGCTTGTCTCTTCGAGGTCACCTATATGTGTTTCAAAGTCGTGAGCATCAGCGTGGAGGTTCCAAATCCAAGTTGTGGTTTTGGGTCCTTTGGCAAGGCTTCGTGACCAAAAACCGGGCTGACCGGCTTTTTCTATGTCGGCTGGGACGTGATCCCTGTCGACTGGTTGGTCGTAAGGAGTAGGTACTCCTCCAGAAGCTTTGGCTTTCTCCCCACGTTCTGGTGGGCTAATTGTCATCGAGATGTTCCTCGAGGTACGGGAATCGAGGTGGAGGGCCACCCCAGTGACAGGCCTTTGGGCTTGTCAGGGCCCCGGAGTCGTCAATAACAAAAGTAATGTCGACACCGGGCGCCAGTGCCGAGGCACTGGAGCGATTTGGCCCCTTTCAAGGGGACCGCTCCAGAAAGCATAAGTGGGAGAGCCTGTTACTACTGAATCAAGTAACAAATGTTCTATTCGCTCGTCATGTCTGCTTAGGCCTGGAGATTTCAGAAGGTGTCCTCAGGGGCAAAAAACACATTTCATGTAATTTTACCAATAAGAAAGCTTGATATTTTTTGAATTAATTAACATGACTAATCCTAGTGAGGAAGACCATGCTGGAGATATTCATTGTTTCTTCCAGCTTAATGGCATTGACTTTTCATATGCGCAAAAAATTTTTAATCCCAACAATTATTTGGAACTGGCTCGGGCAAGTTAAGGCGTTGTTTTTTTTACCTTTAAAGCTATTGCAGTGTTGGACTCAGCTTTTCTTAATGCTCTTGACATCCTTGTTTTGTGTGAGCCCAGTAATGGCACTTCCAAGCTGGTCGATGCCAAAAGAAATTGAAACATTAATTTCTTTTGGTGAACTTGGAACTGATTCAGTTGAGCCTGAACAATTACAGGAGATTAGTCCGCCAAAAGTTGTTCAAAAAATTCGAGAAGATTTAAATAAATATCATCCAAAACTTAGTTTAGTTTCCCCAATTTCAGGTTCTGTGTTGAAAACAGATAATTGGGAATTGGTTCTTGATTTGCAGGATTGGCCCATTGGAAAAGATCCATTACTGGGTTTGGGACCTCATGTTGTAGTTCAAATCGACAATTTGGACCCAATTCGAATTAGTGAATCAAAGGCTGGGAAGCTACGTTTAACTATGTCTGCCTTGACTCCAGGAAGCCATAGACTGGTCGCATATGCTGCTTTCCCTTGGGGAGAGGCCGTTAAGGAGCATGGGGCAAAGATTCAGTGGAATATCCATTTTTTTCAAAAGCTCGAAGGGACTCAGCCAGAGATAGAGTTGCCTTGGTTGACAATTGTTAGCCCTTCTGAGTTATCGCTTATTAATGGACCACTATTTATTGATTGGGTGATTTGGAATGCTCCTTTGCAAGGTCTTAAGGAGGGAGATGATCAATGGAGGGTCAAAGTCAGTGTTAATGGAGATAGTTTTTTAATGGATCATTTTGGTGCAGTTTGGCTAAATACAATTACATCTAAGAATGATGTTATTCAGATAGAACTTTTGGATGAATTGGGAAATCCAATTGCTCCTACCTTTAATAACCAGTTGAAAGTCTTGAAAAACCAGAGTGAAAAAGTTCCTAATTGGTTAAGCAATGATTTTTCAGATATTGAGATTTCGAAACTAGCTGGTCAGTTTCAATCTGAATTCGAAGTGCAAGAGTCTTACCGAGAAGATCAATTGGAAAAAAAAGAACCAACTCCTTTTGCTTTAGACCATGGCTCTGAAAATGAGCAAGATTCTTCTGCAAAACTAAATGATGATTTAGGTGTTATGACCTTGTCAGGTAAAGAATTGTTCCCTGATACCCTTATTCCTTGAATAGAGTTTGCAAAAAACTTTGTCAATTTGGTATCAATATTAATTCAGGACTCTTTAACTTCTTAAATCTTCTGAATACCTGTCTCGCTACTACTTCTATTAAGCGAATTGCACTTGGGCTTTCGAGTAGTTCATGGAATTTGCTTCAAAGGCTTAAGGGTTCTAATCATGTCGATCATTTGGCTCTTGCCTCTGGAGCGGCTGCAAAGATTGATTTTCTCCCAAAAGATGTATGGGTTGGTTCACCAAGTGAAATTCTTCGAAAGTATTGGCATCAAGGTGGAACTATTCTTGTTGTAGGAGCAATTGGTGCTGCAACACGATTAGTGGCGCCTCTACTTATAAATAAGGATGTTGACCCTGCTGTGGTTGTACTCGATGAACGGGGGCAATATGTAGTGCCTCTTTTAGGGGGGCATAAGGCTGGAGCAGAAGATCTATCCTTTCAGCTTGCAGAGGCCCTTAGCGGCATTGCAGTAGTTACAGGTCATACAAGAAGTCAAGACCTTTTATCTATTGACAGTTTTGGAGAATCTTGGGGATGGATACGGGAAGGCGAAAGCTCTTCTTGGAATGAGTTAATGATTAATCAAGCTAAGGGATCTAACTTAAGTTTTATTCAAAGATCAGGTTCGAAATTGTGGGTAGATAGTTTTGCCGCTTCGAACTCTATTGGGGAATATATATCTCCCAAGCTGGAGAAAACTCCATTCTTTACCATTGGCCCAGAGGTGAAAAATAAGTGTCGCTGGCATCCAGCAACTTTATGGATAGGAATTGGTTGCGAAAGAAATACAAGTTCAAGCTTTTTAAAAAGATCTTTAGCTGACGCACTTGATAAGTCAGGCTTAGCTAGAGCTGCTGTCGCGGGCTTAGCAAGCATTGAACTGAAATCTGATGAGCCTTGTTTATTAGAAGTTGCTAGCTCAGAAGATTGGCCTCTACGTTTTTTTGCAGGCGAAGACCTTTCGAAAATTAATGTCCCAAATCCTTCTCATTTAGTTCAGCAGGTAATAGGGAGTCCCTCTGTAGCAGAAGCAGCAGCCCTTCTTGCTGCAGGGGAAAGAGGTACTTTGTTGCAAGAGAAGATCATTTATAAAGCCAGAAATAATGAGTACGGAGCTTTGACTATTGCGATTGCTGAGGCTGGAGAACCGTTTGCCCCAAGCAGGGGTGAACTTCATTTGGTTGGTAGTGGCCCTGGAGAATTAGGACTTTTAACTAATGACGCACGCTTTGCACTTGCTAGAGCTGTTGTTTGGGTTGGATATGAACGTTACCTAGATCTTTTGGAGCCATTAAGGCGTACAGACCAAGTGCGGATTGATTTCAAACTTACTTTTGAGAGAGAAAGATGTTTGAAAGCGATAGAGCTTGCCATGCAAGGCGTACGAGTTGCTCTTATCTCCTCTGGTGATAGTGGCATTTATGGCATGGCTGGCTTGGCTTTGGAAAATTGGTTGGGTTTACCAAAAATGGATAGGCCAATGTTTCAGGTTCATCCAGGCATTTCAGCTATGCAAATGGCCGCGGCTCGCATAGGAGCCCCATTAATGAATGATTTTTGTGCGATTAGTTTGAGTGATTATTTGACTCCATGGCAAGAAATTAAAAAAAGAATAAAGGCTGCCTCTATTGGTGACTTTGTTGTAGCTATTTATAACCCAAGATCACAAAAACGTAATTGGCAGTTGGAACATGTAAGGAACCTTATGTTAGAACAAAGACCACCAAGTACCCCCGTCGTTTTGGCTCATCAATTAGGAAGAAAGAAAGAATCTATTAGTTTATATTCGCTGGATAATTTTCCAGTAGATGAAGTTGATATGCTTACGATTGTTCTAATTGGCAATAGCCATAGTTCGATTAAGGATGATTGGTTTGTTACTGCAAGAGGATATTAAATTTAAAAAAAATTTAAGTAATTAATTTAGTCGGGATGGCAGGATTTGAACCTGCGGCCCCTTCGTCCCGAACGAAGTGCGCTACCAAACTGCGCCACATCCCGATAAATGAACTTTAGAAGATGTTGCTGAAACCAATTCACCATCTTGGCAGGTTCCTAAAGTTGTTTTATTCAGGGAACTGCCTTGCTTAAACCCAACTGGTTACGTGTAAAGGCCCCACAGCTTGAACGCATTGGTGAAATATCAGATCTTTTGTCAGATCTCAAGCTAAATACTGTTTGCCAGGAGGCAAGTTGCCCGAATATCGGCGAATGTTTTGCTAGCGGTACCGCCACTTTCTTGATCATGGGGCCTGGATGCACACGTGCATGCCCTTACTGCGACATCGATTTTGATAAGACCGCGCGGGCCTTGGACCCCTCAGAACCTTATCGATTAGCAGAGGCGGTGGTACGTATGAAGCTCCACCATGTTGTGATCACTTCAGTAAATCGTGACGATTTAGAGGATGGAGGAGCTAGTCAATTTATTGATTGTATAAATGAGGTGCGAAAGCGATCTGATAAAACCACTATTGAATTATTGATTCCCGACTTGTGTGGTAACTGGGATGCTTTATCCAAAATCATGAAAGCGTCTCCAAATGTTTTAAACCACAATATTGAGACAGTTCCTCGCCTTTATCCAAGAGTACGCCCTCAAGGACGATATGCACTTTCTTTAGAATTGCTTAGGCGTGTTAAAGAGTCGTGGCCAAAGGTTTATACGAAATCAGGATTAATGGTTGGCCTTGGTGAAAAAGATAGTGAGGTTACAGAAGTCCTCTCGGATTTGAGGCTTCATAAAGTAGATATTGTCACTATTGGTCAGTATTTAGCTCCTAGTGCGAAACATCTCCCTGTTGATCGCTTTGTCCGACCAGATCAGTTTGAAAATTTCCGCAGAGATGGAGAAGAAAAACTTGGATTCCTTCAGGTTATCAGCTCACCTTTAACACGTAGTAGTTATAACGCAGGTGAGGTACGAAAACTTATGGAAAGATTTCCTAGGTAAATTTAATTTATGAGTTCTCCAAAAACTGGTATCCATTCTTGAAGTTTCCAATTAACAAGTCCAGCAATTATTATTGGGTCATTAATAATTAGAGATTCCGCCTCATTGAATGACGCTGCTTGAAGAATTAATAGTCCACCTCCTCCAGGGACTTTATGCTTATCAATTAAGTATCCGCTCGAAACTTTAACCCCTGAGGCGTTAAGATTTTTTACCCAGGTAATATGTTGGCTGATATACCTTTGACGCTCTTCTGGTGTAAACCTCATAGCTTTTTTTGTAAACAGCTCTGTTTTGATAAACCACCTCATTGGGCTATCTTATGAATACTTTTAATTCTTCTATCCCCACTTTAGCTTTTTCGCTTGGTGGTACTAAGAGCTTGAATTTTTGCTTCCAGTGTATCCAGTTAGAAAGAATTTCTTTGGCTTTTGTGCTTTTCGTATTTTCAAAATGTGCCTCAAGCAATTGCTTGAGGATTTCTTCTTGCAGATGATTGGAAATTGAATGAATTTCAACAATCTCTTTATTTATTAGATTAATAGCTTGTTCGAACTCATCTAGGAGAAATGTGATGCCACCAGTCATGCCTGCTCCAACATTTCTTCCCGTCGATCCAAGCACTACGACTACACCACCAGTCATGTATTCACAGCAGTGATCACCTGCCCCTTCAATGACTGCTTTACCTCCACTATTTCGAACGCCAAAACGTTCACCAGCTCGTCCAAGGGCAAAGAGTTCACCACCTGTTGCGCCATACATACAAGTATTTCCAATGATGACTTGACTGCCTGGATCATTTCTTTTTGGTGGAGGAATGATTGTGATTTTTCCACCATTCATTCCTTTCCCTACATAGTCATTTGCTTCTCCTATAAGAACAATATTCATACCTTGGAGAACGAAGGCTCCAAAACTTTGTCCAGCAACGCCATTAAAGGTCAGATTTAGTTGGCCTTTGAACCCTTTATTCCCATGTAGCTCTGCTATTTCGCCTGATAGTCTTGCGCAGACGCTGCGATCAGTATTGCTAATTGATATAGATCTAGCTTCTTTCCCATGTGTGTTTATTGCTTGCCTAATCTTTTCATCATCAAGAAGTTTTTGCTCAAGGGTTAATCCATTGTTATGTGGCTTCTCATTATGAATAAGCCATGACCTATTTTTGGCATCATTTATTGGCTCGAGTAGGCAACTTAGGTCAATAGAATTTGTTTTTGAGAGTTTTACTTCTCTTGGCTTAAGTAACTCAGTTCGTCCAATTAAATCTTCTAGTTGAGCTATTCCAAGAACACTCATTATTTGACGAACTTCTTCAGCTATGAAATGAAAGAAGTTGACAACATGTTCTGGCAGCCCTGGAAAACGTTTACGTAAAACTTCTTGTTGAGTGGCTACACCTACAGGACATTTGTTTGTGTGACAAACACGCGCCATTATGCATCCTTCAGCAATCATTGCGACTGAACCAAAGCCAAATTCTTCTGCACCTAGTAAGGCGGCTATAACAACATCCCAACCAGTTTTGAGGCCTCCATCTGCTCTTAGTAAAACTCGATTTCTCAAACCATTCTCAAGAAGGGATCTGTGAACCTCGGTCAGGCCTAATTCCCAAGGACTCCCTGCATGTTTGATGGAACTTAGTGGTGAAGCCCCGGTCCCTCCGTCATGCCCTGATATTTGAATTACATCGGCGTTTGCTTTTGCTACGCCAGCAGCAATTGTTCCAATTCCAATTTCAGCCACTAGTTTCACACTTACTTTTGCCTCAGGATGCACTTGGTGTAGGTCATGAATTAATTGAGCTAAATCTTCAATCGAATAAATGTCGTGATGAGGTGGTGGAGAAATTAGTGCCACCCCAGGTTTGCTATTGCGAAGTTTGGCTATATATGGATCAACCTTTGGCCCAGGTAGTTGGCCCCCTTCACCTGGCTTTGCTCCTTGCGCAACTTTTATTTCCAGTTGCTTTGCACTTCTCAAATATTCTGCAGTTACACCAAATCTGCCTGAGGCAATTTGCTTAATCGCAGAACAAGCAGTATCTCCATTTCTTAGACCTTTGATTGTTGGCAAGGTTGCGGAGCGATTATCTGAATCCACATCCTCAAGGGTATTGAAACGTGCAGGATCTTCTCCTCCTTCACCACTATTGCTTTTACCACCAATGCGGTTCATTGCTATTGCAAGCACCTCATGGGCTTCTCTAGAAAGTGCTCCTAAACTCATACCTCCGGTACAAAAGCGTTTGCAAATGCTTTCAACACTTTCGACTTGATTAATTGGCAATGGTTCTTTTGCTTTGGATAAGTCCAGCAAATCTCTTAGTGATGTAGGAGGTCTGCTTTCAAGGAGGGTTTGATAAGTGGAAAAGTGGTTATACCCTGGCCCTGATTTAACAGCTGAATGAAGTGCTTTTGACATCTCCGGACTATTGAGATGAAATTCTCCACTGCTTCGATATTGCACAAAACCCATGAACTCAAGCTTATTTCGATCTAACTCTGGGAATGCCTTTGCATGAAAGGTGAGAGTTTCATTGGCTAATTCTTTGAGACTTATTCCTGAAACTCTGCTAGTAGTTCCTTTAAAAGCTAATTCTATTAGGTCTGCACCTATACCAATTGCTTCAAATATTTGAGCTCCATGGTAACTAGCTAGGAGAGAAATTCCTATTTTGGAGAGAATTTTCCTCAGTCCATCTTCCAAGGCTTTTCTTAAGTTCTCTTGAGCTTTTTCAATATCAAGATTTTTAAGTTTTCCTGTTTCAAGAAGCTTTTGGGTTTTTGGTTGAGACCACCACTGTCTAGTTGTTTCCCATGTAAGCCATGGACATACGGCACTTGCTCCGTAGCCGATTAAACATGCCAGGTGATGGGTGCTCCAGCATTGGGCTGTTTCGATTACAAGTGATGAATTAAGTCTTAGCCCTTTTCTTAGTAGATGATGATGAACTGCTCCAATAGCTAATAAAGGTGGAATATAAGTTTTACTTGCGCATACCTCTCGGTCAGATAACACCAAGATTTGACTCCCTTGAGTTACAGAAATCTCTGCCTCATGACATATCCTTTTGAGACTTTTTTCTAGGCCTTCTGGTCCATCACTAATTGGTACGAGTGTAGAAATTGTGCTTGTTATAAGTTTATTTTTGATGAGATCTTTTAGTTCGGCCTCGTTAAGAATTGGTGTTTTGAGATTAATAACTGATGCTGCATTTGCTTCAGGCTTAAGTGGGGATCCTCTTTTGCCTAGATTCATTTCCAGGCTCATTACTAGTTTTTCTCTTAAAGGGTCTATGGGAGGGTTGGTAACTTGTGCAAACCGTTGTTTGAAATAGTCGTAAAGGAGATGAGGCTTGCTTGAGAGGACGGCAAGGGGGATGTCATCACCCATGCAAAAAGTGGGTTCCTTTGCCCCACTAGCCATTGCATCGATAATCAGCTCAAAATCTTCAGAAGTAAAACCGAAGGCTGTTTGAAGTTGAAGCAGTTGAAGATCGTTAAATTGGTTTTCTTTTTGCCAGGGATGTCTCAAAAGACTCCTTCTGTTTTCAATTAGCCATTGTTTATATGGATAACGATTGGCGGCTTCTTTCTTTACATCCCAATTTCCTAATACCCTGCCTTTCTCTAGATCTACTGCCAACATTTGGCCAGGGCCAAGGCGACCTTTCTCAAGTATTTGGCTTTCATCGAGTTCAACAACTCCTGTTTCTGAGCCCATTACAACGAAGCCATTATTTGTAATGCAGTAGCGGGCTGGACGTAACCCGTTTCGATCAAGTGTTGCTCCGACGCAACATCCATCGGAGAAAACTAGTAATGCAGGTCCATCCCAAGGTTCTTGCGTGCATGATGAATATTCATAAAAGGCATTTATGTCTGTTTGGTCTTTAAGTTCAGGTTGATTTAAAAATGCTTCGGGGACCAGAGTGAGCAAGCTATCAGTTATTGGCCTGCCACTACGAACCATTAGTTCGAGAGTTGCATCAAGGTTTGCTGAATCGCTAAAGGAATCATTTACGACAGGCTTTAAGTCTTCTGCCTTGTTACCCCATACGGAATCTAGGTTGACTTCAGTTGCTTTAGCCCAGTTCAAGTTGCCTAGCAAAGTATTTATTTCACCGTTATGCCCAAGCAATCTCATTGGTTGGGCTAAGGGCCAGCGTGGAAGAGTATTAGTACTAAATCTGCGGTGATAGACAGCAAAAGCTACTTCAAAGCGTGGGTCGATCAGATCTGCATAAAAGGCCGCTAATACTTCTGACCTAACCATGCCTTTATAGACAACAGTTCTACTGCTTAGGGAAGCTATGTAAAGCTCATTGGCTCTTTCTCCCCAAACCTTTCTGGCTTTTTCGCCAATTCGCCTTCTTAGCCGAAATAACTCTGCTTCTAAAGCATTCCCTGATTGCGTCCCTTCTACAAGCCATTGCTGGATAAAAGGTGCGTTAGCCCTAGCTAAGGAACCAAGCACTGAAATGTCAATTGGAACATCTCGCCAACCTTTTGATTGCAGGCCAATTAATTCAGCTTCTTTTTCACAGAATCGCTTTGCTTCCTCGCGAAGCGTTGCTTCATGGGGCATGAAAAACATACCCAAACCAGTTGCTTGAGAAGCTCCTTGTGCCTCCAGCCATACACTTTTGAGGAAATTCCATGGGATTGCACATAGAATCCCTGCTCCATCTCCAGAGTCACTATCACCGCCACAACCTCCTCTGTGTTCCATACATTTGAGGCTGCGAAGCGCTTGTTCAAGAACCCAATGGCTTGCTTTCCCTTCAATGTGAGCCAGGAAACCCACCCCACAAGCGTCTTTTTCTCCATTGATTGACTTTGGAGGGCTGCTGTCGCAGTAAGGCCAGTTAGGACTAAGGTGCAATTGAGACATGAATTTCAACCGATTTGCTTCCCTGCTCTGTAACTAATCAGCATTAGTAAGAGTTCCAATGGATGATCCTAGGGAGCGGTCTGCCTTTGAAAGATTGCTTCGCGTGCAAACGCTATTGATCAATCTATGACGTCCCAATTACTTCTATAGCTGTTGGTCTGGTTAAAAGCTTTGTGATTGGTTGTTTTTAATTGATCTGATATCTAATAAAAATCAAATTAAGCGAAATTTTTGGAGAATTTTTTGTTTTATTTTCATCTCAAACGGGAAGACCTCAATTGTTCAAGAAAAAATTTTGAGAAGAAAACAAGAGTTTAGGTCAGTTGAACTAGTAGAGTTATTGATTGTGGAATGGTCGGCTGTCCGGCCCAATTTCAATCGTCAATGCCTACTATTCAACAGCTGATTCGTACTGAGCGACAGCGTCTCACACGTAAAACCAAATCACCGGCCTTGCGAGCTTGTCCCGAACGTAGAGGAGTTTGCACTAGGGTTTACACCTCAACACCTAAAAAGCCCAACTCGGCTTTGCGCAAAGTTGCACGTGTGCGACTTACTTCAGGTTTTGAAGTTACAGCCTATATCCCTGGGATTGGCCACAATCTTCAAGAACATTCAGTTGTTTTACTTCGTGGGGGCAGAGTCAAAGATCTACCAGGTGTTCGTTATCATATAATTCGCGGAACCCTTGATACAGCTGGAGTTAAAGATCGTCGTCAAGCACGTTCTAAATATGGAGCTAAGTCTCCTAAAGAATAAATAAACGGTTCTTTTGTTAATCCCTTTCTTTAATTCAAACTATTTTCTCTCAAAGGTTTTATGTCTCGTCGCAACGCTGCTGAAAAACGTCCGGTTCTTCCTGACCCACAGTTTAATAATCGATTGGCAACAATGATGGTGGCCAGGTTGATGAAACACGGAAAAAAGTCAACTGCTCAAAGGATTTTGTCTCAAGCTTTTGGTTTGATCAATGAGCGTACAGGAACTGATCCAATTGAACTTTTTGAGACAGCGGTAAAGAATGCCACTCCATTAGTTGAAGTAAGAGCTCGCAGAGTCGGTGGAGCTACTTATCAGGTCCCAATGGAAGTTCGTCAGGAGAGAGGAACTGCAATGGCATTGCGATGGCTAGTTAATTTTTCTAGAGCAAGAAACGGCAGGAGTATGGCTCAAAAACTTGCTGGGGAACTTATGGATGCCGCCAATGAGGCAGGTAGTGCAGTGAGAAAGAGAGAAGAGACTCATAAGATGGCAGAAGCAAATAAGGCTTTTGCTCACTATCGCTATTAAATAAATTTAAGCCTCCTAAAACTTCACTACGGGGGGGCTGCCCTGTAGAGTCTCACCCGCCTTTTAACGCCCCACCTCGGAGATTTCCTGTGGCTCGTGCCTTTCCATTGGAACGCGTCAGAAATATTGGCATCGCTGCCCATATTGACGCTGGTAAAACAACTTGTACTGAGCGAATCCTGTTTTATTCAGGTGTAGTTCACAAGATGGGTGAGGTGCATGATGGGGCCGCAGTTACTGACTGGATGGCTCAAGAGCGAGAGCGAGGAATAACCATTACTGCAGCAGCCATCTCAACTACTTGGCAGGATCACAGGATAAATATTATTGATACTCCTGGTCACGTTGATTTCACGATTGAAGTTGAGCGCTCAATGAGAGTGCTTGATGGAGTAATAGCTGTTTTTTGTGCTGTTGGTGGCGTTCAACCTCAATCAGAAACCGTTTGGAGGCAGGCCGACAGATATTCAGTGCCTAGAATGGTTTTCGTTAATAAGATGGATCGCACTGGAGCTGATTTTTTAAAGGTTTATGGGCAGATTAAGGATCGCCTTAAAGCAAATGCTGCACCGATTCAATTGCCAATAGGCGCTGAAAATGATCTTAAGGGGATTGTTGATCTGGTTAAGAACAAAGCTTTTATCTATAAAGATGATTTAGGAAAAGATATTGAAGAAACGGAAATTCCCTCAGACATGCAAGAGCTTGCTGCTGAGTGGCGCTCAAAATTGATGGAGTCAATTGCTGAAACTGATGAAACACTGATTGAAGCTTTTCTTGAGACAGGTGAATTGAGTCAAAAGCAGCTTGAGACAGGGATTCGAGAAGGTGTCTTAAAACATGGTCTGGTTCCTATGTTGTGTGGCTCTGCTTTCAAAAACAAAGGTGTTCAGTTATTACTTGATGCAGTTGTTGATTACCTTCCTGCCCCTGTAGATGTTCCACCTATTCAGGGAGTACTGCCTAATGGGAAGGAAGCCTTGCGTCCCTCTGATGACAATGCTCCTTTCAGCGCTTTAGCTTTTAAGGTCATGGCTGACCCTTATGGAAAGCTCACTTTTGTAAGGATGTATTCAGGAATACTTTCAAAAGGAAGTTATGTATTGAATTCCACCAAGGATGAAAAAGAGCGTATCTCTCGCCTAATAGTTCTTAAGGCTGATGACCGTGAAGAGGTGGATGAGTTACGTGCGGGCGATTTAGGAGCAGTCCTTGGTCTAAAAAATACAACTACAGGCGATACTTTGTGCGCTACAGAGGAACCAATTGTTTTGGAGACTCTGTTTATTCCAGAACCAGTGATTTCCGTTGCCGTTGAACCCAAGACAAAGGGTGATATGGAAAAGCTCTCAAAAGCATTGACGGCATTAGCTGAGGAGGACCCAACTTTTCGTGTAAGTACTGATCCTGAAACAAGTCAAACTGTTATTGCCGGGATGGGTGAGCTCCATCTTGAGATTCTTGTGGATCGAATGTTGCGTGAATTCAAAGTTGAGGCAAATATTGGCGCTCCTCAAGTTTCATATAGAGAAACTATTCGTGCTAGTTCCAGAGGGGAGGGCAAGTTTGCACGACAGACTGGAGGTAAAGGTCAGTATGGTCATGTTGTTATAGAAATGGAACCTGGGGAACCGGGCTCTGGCTTTGAGTTCGTTAACAAAATTGTTGGAGGTGTTGTTCCTAAGGAATACATAAAACCTGCTGAATCAGGCATGAAGGAAACTTGTGAGTCAGGAGTTATTGCTGGATATCCACTAATTGACGTAAAAGTGACCATGATTGATGGCTCTTTCCATGATGTGGACTCTTCAGAGATGGCCTTCAAGATTGCTGGCTCTATGGCGTTTAAAGATGGGGTAAAACGCTGTAGCCCTGTACTTCTTGAACCTATGATGAAAGTGGAAGTTGAGGTCCCTGAGGACTTCCTTGGGGCTATCATCGGTGACCTTTCCTCTAGACGAGGTCAGGTTGAGGGTCAGTCAATTGACGATGGACTGTCTAAAGTGCAGTCCAAAGTGCCTCTGGCCGAAATGTTCGGTTATGCCACTCAGCTCCGATCAATGACACAAGGTCGGGGTATCTTTTCAATGGAGTTCAGTCATTACGAGGAAGTTCCTCGTAATGTTGCTGAAGCCATTATCTCCAAGAATCAGGGCAATTCCTGATCTCTATTAAACCCACTAAATTTTCCACCCCGATTCTTTTACAAAATGGCACGCGAGAAGTTTGAGAGGAACAAGCCTCACGTCAACATCGGCACTATTGGTCATGTTGACCATGGTAAAACCACCCTTACTGCGGCAATCACAAATGTGCTTGCCAAGAAAGGTCAAGCTCAGGCTCAAGATTATGGTGACATTGACGGTGCTCCAGAGGAGCGTGAACGTGGCATCACAATCAATACAGCCCACGTTGAGTATGAAACTGAAGGGCGTCACTATGCGCACGTTGATTGTCCTGGTCACGCCGACTATGTGAAAAATATGATTACTGGTGCTGCTCAAATGGATGGTGCCATTCTTGTTTGTGCGGCTACAGATGGCCCAATGGCTCAGACCAAGGAGCATATTTTGTTAGCAAAGCAGGTTGGTGTACCTGCCTTGGTGGTTGCTTTAAACAAGTGCGACATGGTTGACGATGAGGAGATCATTGAATTAGTTGAAATGGAAATTAGAGAACTACTTTCTAGCTATGACTTCCCTGGTGACGATATCCCTATCGTTCAGGTCTCAGGTTTGAAAGCTCTTGAAGGAGATTCTTCTGCTGAAGCACAGATTGAAGAGCTCATGAATGCAGTTGATGCTTCTATTCCAGAACCAGAGAGAGAAATTGATAAGCCTTTCTTGATGGCTGTTGAGGATGTTTTCTCAATTACTGGAAGAGGAACTGTTGCGACTGGCAGGATTGAGAGAGGGAAGGTAATAGTCGGAGAAGAGATTGAAATTGTCGGAATTAAAGACACCCGTAAGACCACGGTTACTGGGGTTGAGATGTTCCGCAAATTGCTTGATGAAGGTATGGCAGGTGACAACGTAGGACTTCTGCTCAGAGGAATCCAGAAGGAAGATATTGAACGTGGCATGGTTTTAGTTAAGCCTGGCTCAATTACTCCACACACGAAATTTGAAGGTGAGGTTTATGTTTTGAAGAAGGAAGAAGGTGGAAGGCATACACCTTTCTTCGCTGGTTATCGCCCTCAGTTTTATATTCGTACTACTGATGTGACTGGACAGATCACTGCTTTCACTTCAGATGATGGAAGCAATGTAGAAATGGTTATGCCTGGAGATCGAATAAAAATGACAGGAGAGCTGATTTGTCCCGTAGCTATTGAGCAAGGAATGCGTTTTGCTATACGAGAAGGCGGCCGCACAATTGGAGCAGGGGTTGTATCAAAAATACTTGCTTGATATTTGTTTTGATGGCTAGGCTTGTTTCCTAGCCATCATCTAAGATTGATTATTAGGTGCGTTCTACACTCAGTGTGAACCGAGCGCTACAGAACCTCGACAATCCATCCTTTCGCTAATTAGCACTCCCCATAACTTCCTATGTCCACTGCCATTGCTCAGCAGAAAATTCGTATTCGCCTTAAAGCTTTTGATAGGCGGATGTTGGATTTATCTTGCGAGAAAATTATTGAGACAGCAGATACCACAGCTGCAACTGCCATTGGGCCTATCCCTCTTCCCACAAAAAGGAAAATTTATTGTGTCTTGCGTTCACCCCATGTAGATAAGGATTCAAGAGAGCATTTTGAGACGCGTACCCATAGAAGAATTATTGATATTTATAACCCTTCTGCTAAGACCATTGATGCCCTTATGAAATTAGATCTGCCAAGTGGTGTTGATATTGAAGTTAAGCTCTGAAGCTTTTTGGCCAGCAAAATTCACTTCTATTACTTAGGATTTACATCTGTACTGGATGATTCCCGTGACCGAAATATCAGTCAGGGAGTTGCCGCTTTTCCCTCTGCCTGATGTAGTCCTTTTCCCTCAGGAAGTTCTACCTCTCCACATTTTTGAATCTCGCTACAGAATTTTGTTGAAAACAGTCCTTGAGACTGATAGTCGTTTTGGGGTGGTTCGCTGGGATCCTTCTACAAAATCAATGGCAGACGTTGGTTGTTGTGCTCAAATTATTAAACATCACACTTCTGAGGATGGACGTAGCAATATCATCACGCTTGGCCAGCAGCGTTTTCGTTTGCTTGAATTAACGAGAGAAGCCCCTTTCCCGACTGCATTGGTTAGCTGGATTGATGATGAAGAGATTGATGATCAGGACCAGTTGCAGAAGTTATCTGATTCAGTATTGAAAGCTCTTCAAGATGTTGTTGCTTTAACATCAAAACTTACAGGTTCAGAAACTACTCTTCCTGAAGATTTACCTCAATTGCCAAGGGAGTTATCTTTTTGGATAGGTGCTCACTTGGGAGGGCCAGTGGCTAAAGAACAGCAATATTTACTAGAGATTACTAATACAAATGATCGCTTGCATAGAGAATACGAAATGCTTGACCACACCCGACGCCAACTTGCGGCAAGGACAGTTTTAAAAGAAACTTTGTCTAATGTGGACCAAGCTAATAGCTGATGAACAATTTGTTTTTTTTGCTTATTTTTGGTTTGTGTTTGATTGGACTGACAATCTTGATTTGGTTAAGAAAGGATCGTAAATATGAGTCGAGTCAAAGTGTTTCTTCTGCTTATGATAATTGGACTAATGATCAACTTTTAGAAAATTTGTGGGGTGAGCATGTGCACCTTGGCTTTTATGAAAAATCTTTTTGGGCTAAAGATTTTCGTATGGCTAAGGTAGATTTTGTCCATGAATTAGTTAGTTGGAGTGGCTTAGATCAATTACCAAAGGGGTCACGGATACTTGATGTTGGTTGTGGTATTGGTGGCAGCTCAAGAATATTGGCTAGGGATTATGGTTTTGATGTTTTAGGAATCACGATAAGTGAGGCTCAAGTCTTTCGCGCCAAGGAACTCACCTCAGAACGGACACAATGTAGATTTCAATTAATGGATGCACTTGACTTGTCCTTATCAGATGGTGCTTTTGATGGAGTTTGGAGTGTTGAGGCAGGACCACATATGCCGGATAAACAGCGCTATGCAGATGAGATGTTGCGGGTTCTGAGGCCTGGAGGAGTTTTGGCTGTAGCTGATTGGAATAGATGCCATCAAGGAGATGTCGTTAGGAGCCGTCTTGAAAATTTAGTTATGCGCCAACTTCTTCGTCAGTGGGCCCATCCAGAATTTTCTAGCATTCAGGGTTTTAAAAGTAATTTGTGCGACAGCCCTTTTGGAGGTGGCTGTGTTGACACTGATGATTGGACTAAGCAAACACTCCCTTCTTGGTTTGATTCGATTTTGGAAGGGATACGTAGGCCGAATGCAGTTTTTGAACTTGGGCCAAGTGGTTTGAGCAAGGGGTTTCGCGAAATTCCCACAATCTTATTAATGCATTGGGCTTTTGCAAATGGTCTTATGCAATTTGGTGTTTTTCGCGCTAGAGGATGAAATTAACTTAGTTTAATTTCGGTATTTGGATAAGCCCCAAAATCAACAAAGTGCTCACAGAAAGGTTCTAATTTCTGTATTAGATCAGAGTAAAGATCATTTGATTTCATAGGTAATTCAACGTCAACAAAGAAAACGTATTCACCAAGCTCTCTCTTAGATGGCCTTGATTCAATTCTATTCATATTTAGTCCTAAGTCTGCTATGCAGGTAAGGGCTTCTAGTAAGGCTCCAGGTGCATTGGCATGTAAAGAAAAAGCGACGCTACCTATTTGTCCACATCGCTTTACTTTTTGACTTTGTAACAACACAAAACGAGTGCGATTCCCTGCTACATCATTAATTGGGAAGGCTAGTTCTTTGAGGATTCCTAAGTTACTTACTGATCTTGCCGCTATTGCTGCTCGAAAATTGCTACCTGTGACCATTCTTACTGCTTCTGCAGTGGAGTTTGTGGGAAGTTGAAGAGCGTTAGGAAGATTTTTATTTAGCCAACTATTGCATTGTGCTAGTGCTTGTGGGTGAGATAAGACTTCTGAAATTTCTTCTATAGACCCATTGCTTAACAGTGAATGCTGAATAGGCATTACCAATGCTCTTTGGATGAATAATTCTTGGTTGCTCCAGAGCCCATCAAGGGTTGCCGTTACGCCGCCTTCTACTGAATTTTCGATAGGAACTACTGCAAACTCGCAAAGTTTCTTTGCAGCATGATCAATTACTGAACGCAGTCCAACACAAGGAACAAATACCGGATCACTCAGTTTTTCTAGTTCTGCCAAGGTAAAAGCAGCTTTTTCTGCATAGGTCCCCTCTGGTCCGAGGAAGGCCACTCTTGTTTGCATTCGAGAAATAGAACTCAAGGGTCGATAGGATCATGGCGCGTCAGTCGCCGATCATGCCTCTGGCCTTTCAGGCTCGACAGAAACTTGACCTCCCTTTCAAGACTAATGTCGAGCGTCTTTCTGCGTACCTGCTTGAAGAGGAAAGAGTTGTAGGTGCCATGTTGGATCCGCAGAAGCTTACTTTGTTGGGCCCTGGCAGCTTTAGGTATGCGGTAACTAGCTTCAAAGTGTTTCAGTTAGAAGTGAACCCAGTAGTTTCTATTGGTGTGGAAAGTAGTACAGGCAAACTTCGGATGAAAGCTACTGATAGTGAACTTGATGGATTAGGACTTGTAGATGATTTTGAATTAACCCTTGATGCAGTTTTGGAAGCCACACAAAAGGGGCTTGAGGGTGAAGCCGTGCTCGGAGTGTCAGTTAGTCAGCCACCACTTTTGAAGTTAATTCCACGACAAGTGCTTGAAAGTACTGGTCAGTCGATTCTTAATGGCATTCTTGTAGGTATTAAGGCTCGAGTTGGTAAGCAGCTTGTAGAGGACTTTAATGATTGGTGTGTAGAAAAATAATTTTGAATCCGTAGATTTAATTTTCATTCGCAGAAAATTTTTGATAAAAAGGTTCGCCGATGAAGTGTTGTTATCCCTTGCTTTAAAAGTGCCTTGCGATGCACTGCAGTGCCATAGCCAACATTCTTTTCTAACTCATATCCAGGAAATGTTTTTGCTAATCGCTTGATTAGGGCGTCTCTTGCTTCTTTAGCTAAAACACTTGCTGCAGCAATTGATAGTGACTGACTTTCACCGTGGACCAAGGTCTGTTGGGGGCCTTCCCATATTCTTATTGGCAATATTCCATCTACCAGAACAAGATCTATTGGCTTTGATAGTCGCTGTAGGGCTCTAAGCATTGCTTTTTCAGTTGCTTTTCTGATTCCAAGACTGTCAATTTCTATTGATGAGGCCTGGCCTAATCCCCAAGTTGATGATGCTCTTTTAATCAGAGGGATCAGACTGGCTCTTTTGCGTGCAGTCAAGAGTTTGCTGTCTTTTAGCCCTGCCTTAAGTAATTGAGCTTCTGCACTGCTATTGAGTACAACAGCGCCAGCAAAAACTGGGCCAAATAAAGAACCACGTCCAACCTCATCTACCCCTGCAATCTTCTTTTTTTTGGAAATCACTTCAGTTAGAGGCAGAAGAACGTCTTCTTCTTCTACGGGGATCTTCTACTTCTTTTGCAGCTTCGTTATTTGAAGCAGAGTCAGTTAATTCATTATCTTTTAATGAATCACTATCTTCAAGGTTGGTGATATCTACAGGTATATTTTCGTTTTTGGTTTCATTCTCAGAGGACTTGATCAGCGCTTCATCTTTGAGAGAACTAGCACTCTCTACCGTTCCTCTATTTAAGTTTCGATTGCTCGAACGCCCTCTCCTACGCCGCCTACTTGAGCTTGCCTCAAGTTGCTGACGAGCTTCCTCTAAAACAATGTCAATTGACTCCCCAGGTCTTACCACTCTTACCATTAGGTTGTCATGCTCAGGAGCAGGATCAAGCAAGAGAAGAGGACTTAAACCTAGAGCACTAAATACTTGTTCTTGCTCGCAATCCATTGGAACTGCTATTAGCTCAGGTTCTTGTCGATGACCATTGAAATCTGTAGAGGAGGTTTCTTCGCTTGATGAATCACTCAAATTGCTGCTTGATTCGATTCCACTAGTTGTTGTCGCAGAATCTTCAGAAACTAAAGGTTCAATACCTCGTCGTTCTATACGTTTGCGACGGCCATTCTTGTTCTCTACGGAAAGAGATGCTTCATTGCGAATGATAGAACCAGATCTCACCAAGCCTGATGCAGTTGCTAATGGCTTAAGCAGCTCTTTCCCTGGGAGCACAGCTACATGACCAAGACCAACACAATGAGGGCAAGATCTACCGAACAACTCATAAATATTTTGCCCTTGACGTTTTCGAGTCAGTTCGACCAATCCAAGCTCAGTTAGCTGAGCAATTTGAGGTCTTGAGGAATCATCTTTAATCGCAGATGTGAAATGCTCTAGTAATTGCAACTGATCTCGACGTGATTCCATATCAATGAAATCAATGATGATGACTCCACCGATGTTGCGTAGTTTTAGTTGCCTTGCTATTTCTATTGCCGCTTCGCAGTTTGTCCATAACACTGTCTCGCGAGCATTTGCAGATCGTGTGAAAGAGCCAGAGTTCACATCTATTACAGTCAAAGCTTCAGTTGGCTCGATAATGATGTAACCGCCAGATGGGAGATCAACTCTTGGCTGTAGAGCATTGTGGATAGCTGAATTGATTCTGTAATGATCTAATAGCTCAACAGGCTCGTTATGGCATTCAACTAAGACATTTGGCGCATCTTGACTAAGGAATCCACTGACTCGCTCTACAGCGGAGCTATCTTCTACCACTACTCGTGACAAGTCCGGTCCTACATGATCACGAAGGACTCGATGAATAAAGTCCTCGTCGCGATTTAAAAGGACTGGGGGAGAAACATTCTCGGCAGCCTGTTGGATGGCTTCCCATTGTTTAAGAAGGCTCTCAAGGTCATCAATAAGTAATTCTTCGCCAATTTCATTCGCTTCGGTTCTGATTAGTAATCCCGTCCCGGGTGGTTTTACTAATACGCCGAGCGCTCTCAGCCGATTACGCTCTCCTTCAGAGTTGATTCGACGAGAGATATTGACACCTTGTCCATTTGGTTGGAGTACAAGATATCGACCTGGAAGAGCCAGGTTGCCTGTAAGCCTTGGCCCTTTTGTGCCTGTTGGCTCTTTCATTACTTGAACCAACACTTTTTGACGTGGTTCAAGTAGCTCGGTAATACCAGCGGCTCCTTGCTTAAGTCGCAAGGGACCTAAGTCGCTTACATGGATAAAGCCGTTTTTTTCGCTTTCGCCAATGTTGACAAATGCAGCATCAATTCCAGGCAGAACATTTTCAACTGTGCCTAGAAAAACATCTCCAATTTGGTAGCGACCTTGGGCGACGATTAATTCGTCTACTCGCTCATCGGTGAGCAGTGCTGCTATTCGCAACTGCTCAGCAATGATAATTTGCTGAGGCATATAAAAAAAGAGTAGTAGCCATTTTTGGCTCAGAGTCGACTACACCTTTCAGTCACGCTGATAGTTGTAGATCACTCATTGACGACCAAAGGTCGATGAAAGTTGGCGGAGCAATAGCTCCTATGAGAGATGCGATTTATTGATCCGGAGCTATCGGCCCAGAAATATGAGAGAGGCAAAAAGCCTCGCTTTCCTCATGTTTGGGGGTAAGAAAGGCTTGGACACGCTATTGGCAGAATCTGCCTTTTAATTCGCATCTCTATAAGACCTTAGCATTGAGTAAAAGGAGTTCATTTCTTTTGACACGTGAGATTTCTAGTGAATATCCAAAATATTCTTCTACCCAGTGTTGTATTTGAATGGGCTTAAGGCCTCTCCCCATAGGATCTATCAGAGTATTTAGTTCAACACGTGCACTCGTTATTGGGGCAAATTCCATACCTTGCATAACTTTATTCTTTAATTGAAGAGACTTCAGCTGAGGTTTGAAATCTCGTTGCCTAGGCCTCCCTTTTTTATCAGTGTCATGCCAAATAAGTTGCTTTGCTTGCATGACGGAACATAAGGCATTTTTCCAATCAAGAGAGTTAGGTTTGTGCTGTGATATAGCGTTTAAATCGAAACTCCAGATTGCTTCCGCAAGCTCTTTGGAAAGATTGCAATTATTTATTGAAACTTCTATAGCTTTAATTAGCTCTATTCCATTGGGTAAGGCTTTTTGAAGTTTCTTTCTCATATATTCTGCTTCGATTGTTTCGTAGAAATCTATATCCATCCACTCGCCCAAGGCTTCTACTCCTAAAGGTAGAGCAAGGGCTATTTGCAATCTTGGGAGAGGGTGAAACCCACCTGTGTAACTAAAAGGCAGTTTGCTTCTTCGCATTGCTCTTTCAAATAGACGCACTAAATCAAGGTGGCTGATTAAATGCATCGGTTTTGTTTTGGAAAAACGTAATCTGATACGGCATGCTTTGTTGCTTGGGGGAGCCTCTTTAGGCAGCTGAGTAGGAGGCAGAGAAGGCCTCACTATTACGTTTTGACCTAGTACAGGCCCGCATACGCCACATTGGCTGCAACTATCAAATGAACAATCTGGTATTACTTCTTGATTTAGAGCGTTTTGAAGGTCATGAGCTAACCAATCTTTTTCTATGCCAGTATCTATGTGATCCCAAGGAAGTGGTTTAGCACAAAATTGTAGGAGTTCATCTTTCCTAAGTGATTGAACTAGATCCCAACTTCCTATTTCTAGTTCTCTGAACTTATCTTTTAGTCCAAAAGTCGAAATGGCATTTATCCATGCTTCATAGGTTTGTTCTAGGCATTCGAACCAAGCATCCATGCCAGCCCCAGCACGCCAGGCTGCTTCAATAACAGGAGCTAAATTTCTATCTCCGCGACCTACAAAATCTTCCATTGCTGAGATTCGAAGGTCCGTGAAGTTTCCTTTAACTCCTTGAAGAGCTTTTAGAGCAGCTCTAAGAATTTTTTGTCTGTGTTCAAATTCAGCTTTTGAAACACTGTGCCATTGAAAAGGTGTATGTGGTTTGGGTGTGAAGTTGCTGATGGTGACATTCAGTTTGAGACGCCCTAAATCACGGCACTTTTCTTGAAGATTTTTGCAGGTTGTGGCAATCGCTAGGACATCTTCATCAGTTTCTCCAGGTAATCCAATCATGAAATAGAGCTTTATTTTTCTGTATCCGTTCTCCATTGCTTTTCTTATTCCATTGAGTAGATCTTCATCAGTGAGTCCTTTGTTGACTATGTTTCGTAGCTTTTGCGTGCCGGCCTCTGGTGCAAAAGTTAGGCCCGCTTGACGTGCTCCCCCCAGGATGTGAGCAATCTCATCATCAAATCGATCTATTCTTTGACTTGGAAGTTGGAGAGTAATGTTTTCTTTAGCTAATCGATTGCGAAGCTCAACTCCTACTGCAGGTAAAGCTAGATAGTCACTACAACTAAGAGATAGAAGTGAAAAGTCGCTGTACCCAGTTTTTTGCATGCCAAGCTCTACAGCACTAATGACTTCTTGAGGGTCTACATCTCTTGCTGGGCGGGTCAGCATTCCTGGTTGGCAAAAACGACATCCTCTTGTGCACCCTCTGCGGATTTCAATTGTTAACCGATCATGAATCGTTTCTATGTTGGGGACTAATCCCATTGAGTAGTGCGGCATTGGAGTCGCAACTCGCCTCAAAATCCTTTTCGGTGCAGAGCTGGCTAAAGGTTCTACAGCACCCAAACCACTTACCTGGTGGTAAAGAGAGGGGACATAAACTCCAGGTATTTCAGAAAGATCGCGAAGTAATGCAGAACGGCTGATATTTGCTGTTTTGGACTCTGATACGACAAGGCCAATTTCAGGTAATAATTCCTCACCGTCCCCTAGTGCTACAAAATCAAAAAAGTCTGCATATGGCTCAGGGTTGCTTGTTGCAGTTGGACCTCCAGCAAAAATTAATGGAGGGGAATCAGGATGGCTTAATTCATGATTTGCACGATCTTTTGAATAAAGAGGTATTCCTGCTAATGAAATCATCTCCAAGATATTGGTTGCTCCTAGCTCGTAGCTCAAGCTGAACCCAAGGATGTCAAATGCATAAAGAGGTCGCCGACTTTCAACTGCAAACAATGGCTGTTTATGTTGCCTTAGTCGCTTCGCTAGGTCTGCTCCAGGAAGGTAGGCTCGATCACAGAATTGCCCAGGAAGTGTGTTCAGAATTGAATAGAGAATAATGTGGCCAAGATTGCTCGCGCCAACTTCGTAGATTTCTGGATAGGTAAGCGCCCACCTAACCTTTGATGAATGCCAATTGTGGGTCTTAATACCTAATTCCTGCCCCATGTAACGGGCAGGCTTGTGAATTCCAAGATCAACCAATTGTTCGAAATCAATTGGCTCAGAAAGATTTTCTTGTTCTATAGAGGTTTTAGAGTCAATATTCACGATAGAGAATGGCTTTCTCTTTTCTACATCGTATGGAGTTCCCCCTCCCCAAAAGCACTCTCTCCATAGCAAGATGCCTCAAATTAGTTTTTTGCTCTAGTGGTTCAGGTCAACGGTAATTATCTCAAACTCAAGGCAGGTTATCTTTTCCCAGAGATTGCTCGAAGAGTTAAAGCTTTTAGTGCCGCGCACTCGCAATCGGAGTTAATTCGTCTTGGAATAGGTGATGTGACGGAGCCTCTGCCTTCTGCTTGTAGAGAAGCAATGAAAGCAGCCATTGATGAAATGGGTACTGTCTCTGGTTTTCATGGCTATGGACCCGAGCAAGGGTACTTTTGGCTTCGTGAAGCAATTGCAAGGAATGATTTTCAGGCCCGTGGCTGTGCAATTGACCCCGATGAAATTTTTGTTTCTGATGGCTCAAAGTGTGATAGCAGCAATATCTTGGACATCCTTGGTTTGGGAAACCGTATTGCGGTAACAGATCCTGTTTATCCCGTTTATGTAGATAGCAATGTGATGGCAGGGCGCACTGGTGAAGCAGGAGGTTCAGGACGTTATGCAGGACTTTCGTATCTCCCTATTAATGCTGAGAATTGCTTTGAGGCAAAAATTCCAGAACATCATGTTGATGTGATCTATCTTTGTTTTCCAAATAATCCAACTGGTGCTGTTGCGACTAAAGATCAGCTTGCTGCTTGGGTGGATTATGCACAAAAACATGAGGCCTTGATTCTTTTTGATGCTGCTTACGAAGCTTTTATTCAAGATGATGCTTTACCCCATTCGATTTATGAAATCGATGGAGCGAGCAATTGTGCAATTGAGTTTCGTTCATTTTCTAAAAATGCTGGTTTTACAGGCACTAGATGTGCATTCACGGTTATTCCAAAAAGTTTGAAGGGTAAAGCTGAAAATGGAGAAATGATTGATATTTGGAGTTTGTGGAATCGAAGGCAGAGCACAAAATTTAATGGGGTGAGTTATATCGTTCAGCGAGGTGCTGAGGCTACTTATTCTCCAAAAGGACAATCTGAGGTTAAGAATTTAGTTGCTTTTTATATGGAAAATGCTGAAATTATCAGACAAAATCTTGCCAAGGCTGGACTAAAGGTTTACGGAGGAAAGCATGCTCCATATGTATGGATAAAAGTTCCAGATGGAATGGACTCTTGGGGATTCTTTGATCTTTTGTTAGCCAAAGCAAATGTTGTTGGGACTCCAGGGAGTGGGTTTGGTGCCGCTGGTGAAGGCTATTACAGGCTTTCCGCCTTTAACAGTCGTGAAAATGTTGAAAAAGCAATGCAACGCATACAAAGTCTTTAATGGAAACTGCTAAGCAAAAAATTACACTTCTCGTAAGTTGGACTCGAATTAAATATGTTTTGATGGCATTAGAGGCTCCAACTTTTAGCATGGTTGGTTCACCGGTTATTGAAAAGGAGGTCGAAAGGGCTCGAAAGACCTCGCCTCGTTACAAGGTGCTACTTCACAATGACCCAGTTAACACTATGGAATATGTGGTGCAATCATTGCGAGAGGTTGTTCCACAGCTAAGTGAGCAAGATGCAATAGCTGTGATGCTTGAAGCTCACAATAATGGCGTAGGTTTGGTTATTGTTTGTGATTTAGAGCCTGCAGAGTTCTATTCAGAGACGCTAAAAATGAAAGGACTTACAAGTACCATTGAAAAGGAAACTTGATTCCTTGAAAATTTTCCCCTCAAATGCTTCATTGAAGAATTTAAAGCGTTGGATATCTTTGTTAATACTTATGCCTTCTCTTTACTTATTTGGATGGTTAATTGCCCAAACTATGTTCTTTCTAGGGGTTATTTTTCAAAAAGATCAACTGCCATTAATAGGAACAATATTTACCTTCTTGCTATTTTTGATGTCATTGCCAATTTGGATAAGATTGCGATGGAGAGAAGTTCGGCCTTGGCAAGCTCTTGGAATAACCCGCTTAGATATTCGAAAGGGTTGGACATGTTTTTTAAGGGGTATCTGCTTGTCTTTTAGTTTGATTGTTGTCGTGTTGATTTTTGCATTTTTAGGGTCTTGGGGTTCTTGGCAAATTGATTTGACAATTCAGAGCTTTTTAAATGCATTATTGCTCGGCATTGGTATTGGCTTTGCAGAAGAACTGATCTTTCGTGGTTGGTTATGGGGTGAATTATCTTTGTTGATTGGATATCGTTGGAGCATTATTAGCCAAGCTGCAATTTTTAGTTTGGCTCATATTCAATCAACAAATATGAGTCTTTGGGAATTTAGTGGCTTAATTATGGGGTTATTTCTTTTGGGACTATTGTTGGCTATAAGGCGAATTCTTGATAATGGATGTTTGTGGGGATCTATAGGGATGCATGGTGGATTTGTAGGAGGTTGGTTTTTGTGTACGTCTGATTTGGTTGAATTTTCCTCAAATTTGCCTAATTGGTTTTTTGGTCCAGGTGGATTGGCTCCTAATCCAATTGGAGGATTCTTTGCGATATTTATATTCTCCTTATTGATTTGGCATTACCGCACTGCATTTGCTATAGCTGGTCCGCCTATTAATGGCGCGTGTAAAGCTTCTTCTATAGGCGCGACCCCGTAGTCTCTTTCAAGTAAGTCAATAACAGTGCGACCAAAATCATTTGGACAAGTGTCAAATGCTTCTAAACAGATTCTTCCAAAAACTTTCCCCATTGGCTCTGGATTCCACAAAAGCTTTCTAGCAGTCCAAGGCATCATGCTCATAGGGTTATATCCAGGTTGGATTAGACCATTTTCAAATCCATATTGTTCAAGATGGGTATGTGGTTGAAGCCCAATAAAGAAAATTGCCGGTTCAACTTTACTTTTACCAAAAATCCGTTCAAGCTCTTTGTGATAAGCAATTGTTTGACGTATTGTTTCCGAACTTTCATCGATTACGTTGAACGAATAATTTACAGAAACGTGATCTTTAAATCCTGCTTGAGCAAGTAATTGGCAGCTTTCTAGAACTGTTCGAAGGTTGTACCCCATACGCATTTTTCTTACTAACTCTTGCGAACCAGAGGTAATTCCAATCTCGAAGTAGCTCATGCCAGTAGCAACCATCAAATCTGCTAATTCCGCATCAAGGTTGTCAGCACGTATATATGCAGCCCATTTAATATCTGAAAGACCTTCTTCTTGAATTGCTCGTAGGAGTTCTTTGGCATCTTCTATATATCTGCGAGCAGGAATGAATTGTGCATCCGTAAACCAAAAGGAGCGTACACCTAGGTCATAAAGCTGACGCATTTCTGCCACAACTTCTTGAGCAGGATTAACACGTACCTGTTTCCCTTCAACAACTGTATATACGCAATAGCAACAGTTGTGTGGACAGCCTCTCTTTGTTTGAACGCCTATATAGAAGTCACCTCCTTCAAGATACCAATTTAATTGTGGCCAAATCGAAGAAATATATTTGTAATTGCATGCAGTTTTCGGAAGGCTTTTAGGTTGTTCGTGTATGAGACCTTTTCTTGGTAATTGACCCGCTATAAAACATCTTTCGTCGATTATTGATTGTCCACGTAATAACTTTTCTAAGAGAGGTTCACCCTCTCCGACAGAAATGATTGTTCCTTTTGGTAAAGACTTTCCTAGTTGCTCATAAAAAACACTGACTGCTCCGCCACCTATCACTACCCGAGCTTCTTTGTTATGACGACGTGCACACTTGAGGCCATTTTTAATTAAGCGTTGATTCCTCCAGAGTTCTCCATAATGACTAGTCATTAAACGAAGGCCACCAATCGCACCTCGTAGCCTTTTGAATGGGTTGCGCGCATAAAACGCTTCAAAAGAGTTTTGAAGTGGGTTGCCCCCTCTCCCATCCACAGGGGCATAGATTTGTATGTCTCTCCAAGAAAAGATTAGCAATGATGGACGAAATTTTTTTATATCAGCTATCAAAATTCTTTCCACATCAAGAACAGGTATTGCAGCTAGATCAAGAATCCGTTGGGGAACTTCCGGAAAACACTTATGCAAATGATCAGCAAGATATATTGGTCCAATTGGGAATATCGGATTGCAAGGCAATCGGATAAGCAAGATTTTTTCTGTTGGAGAAATGGATGAAGACTTTTTGACTTGACTTGATCCCAGAGAAGAAGCATTAACCATCTTATGAAAAGGAAAGTTGTTTCAAGTTCAAGATGGACTCTTAAATTTAATGGATGTGAGAACTTGTTTAGGTGAGTAACTGCCCACGTCCCTTGAATTTGATTGCTGACATCTCAGATAGACAATCTATGGCTAAGTTGGCAATTGCCTTTTAAGGACAGTGTCTGCAATTTAATTGTGGGATGGGTTTCATTCATGCTTTTCAAGTTCAAG
>QCFB01000015.1 GCA_003280345.1 Prochlorococcus sp. AG-363-A16 | reverse complement strand
TCATGGAAGCCACAATCACAGAAGCTTCCTTTTGCCTAAATTTATTAAGAGTAGGCTTAAATTGAGGAACAGCTAATGAAGAAATAGCTCCAAAAATCACCACTGCAACGATAAACTCTATATAAGTGAATCCATCCTCTTGCTTAATCAAGAAAAAATTTCTAACTACTAAAAAAAACGATTCAGTTTTCACAAATTCCTTTCTTTTTGGCAGCATCTGACCCATAACAATTCGCCTAGTTCTCTTTAGTTTTTGTACTTTGAATCTCCAGGCTCATTACTAAGTCTAATTCTTATAAGTTGCCTCAAATATAAAAGGGGCAGTAGAAATTGATAGAACTTCGCTCCCATTGCCATAAACTTCCAAGTTAGTCTTAACTTTAATCTCAAAATCACCATAAGAGTCTTCATTCAAGCTTATTGGCGATAACAACTCAATCATATAAAAAACATAAGATGTTTTCACCCCGTAGGTCTCTGTAAAGTCATTACCTAAACCAATCCCAGTTAAATTATATCCATTATATTTCAATTCACACCTAGAATAAGTGCCACCGTTGTTATCACAGTAGTCATTATCTTGATCATATTTACCTCGCCAATTTTTTAGTTGAACTGTAAACTCAACAGGGTCGCCCTTACTTGTTTTCAAGCTATCTACATCCGGTCCTACTGTTCTCCAAGTAGTCTCTCCGCTGGTATATTTGCCTGAACTTCTAAAACCATTTTTTAAAATCATAGTCAAATACTTATATGTTCCAGGCTTTATAACTTCCCTACCAACGTCTGGAAGTTTATAGCCAGATCCTTTCGCTAATTTTGCTTTATAAAGTGTGCCGTTTCCATTAAATAACGTCATACATCCAGCACCAGCATAATCAGCTGAACTACGAGATGATGGGAAAGGATTCTCTTTACAGATATCTACTCTATAGGTATCAATTCCATAAGAGATAGGTTTTATAAGACATGCAGTCTTATTGGGAATCTGTCCAGAGCATTTAATAATTGTAGCAGCGGAATGAACTGCTTGAGTCCAAGTACCTGTAAACCAACCAATTACTGTGCAGAGTGAAATCAGGAAAGGACGGTTTTTCATGAAAGAGCATTAGTAATTAACAACTTCAACAAAATGCTTAACTTTAAGTTAAATCTCAAGTGATTTTTGATGATAATTATTTAATACAATGTCACACGTGAGATAGGGTTTTGATCAAGTTGGTTTGATTTGAAAGCATTTTAAAATCTAATATTGGAAAAATCAGATAATGATATGTACGCGATTTTGCTTTAAAGATAGTGCTCGACTGGAAAGGGATCTGCCCCTCAATTAATTTGTCAATGCGAGAACTATATATCTGAACTAACTCAATTTGGGATCAATCCAAACACAATATTCTTTAACCCTTAAATGTTTACCGTCGAGATCCTGATAAACCCGATTCATAACAAGTGACCTCAAATGAATAATATGTTTAACGACATTTTTATTAGAAGCATCGTTCTCATAGTATTCAATCTGTGTGATCACCAGTTTCGTTCCAAAAATTGCTTTCAACAAAGCCAATCTAGAAGTTTCGAGCCTGGAGGAAAACTCCTGCATCGAAGCAAAATAAAGGCCTTCCTCAACCCTTCTAGTTAATGGTTTGAATTGATCTGTCAGAAGGTCGAAATAATAAAGTTTTCCGTTGTTCTTATTGAAAATAAACTGACTAGGTGATTCAATCCCATTTGTCAAACTACATTTGAGTGCTTGGTATGGACCAGAAGAAATAGGGTGATTCTTAGAACAAGCCCCAATCGATAGAGCAAATACTGCTAGAAAAATAAAATTCCTCATAGGACCAATCTTCCTTGCTAAATATTCCCACAATCGCAAAGATGTTGTTTAGAAATAGAAACCACTATTAAAGGAGTACATTTACGAATCCTCAAGAGTTTTTTGAAGGCTCCTCATCAAGGCGCCTTAGGCTGGCAAAAAAAGCCAGGCGGCTCCAAGACCAAGAAAACCTCCAATAAGAAGACCCTCACCAAAGCCCATCCAGAAAACCTGATAATCACTTAAGTCAAGCCTTGCTTTCCATCTCGTGATCTTTGCCTGGTGTCTTCGAATAAGCAAAGTGAACATTTTTAATTTCCTCTTTGGCTTGTTTAGACTGGGGCTAGTTGATTGGTTTTAGCTTCTCTTATCTCAATCAGTAAATAACTATGAGTCAAGATTAAAGTTTTATGCCGCTTGGTCTCTTTCTGCAACTACTGTCCAGCCTTGCATCGCCAAATGATTCCATTGAGCCAAAGCTTTAGCCTTGGAAGTTCTTTTTCTATAACTAAATTGCTTGGAATTCACTCCAGTAACCAGCCAGAACCCTACAAAGCCCTCATGCAGCGGATTCATTGGATCTTTCTCGAAAAACAAAAGAGACGTCCCTTCAGGGCTCATCAACCAGCCTTCTGGATACATATCGTTTGACAGGCATATAAAAGCCAGTTAACTACCCATACTTCGACTGTCAAGTAGAGGAGCATTGGTGATAATTGTCTCAATAGAAATTATCAGAATCAAGCTCTAATTCAACCGCTAAGACCAGCTCTTAAGTCAAGAGAAGGGAGCTCTCAAGCAACTAAAGTCAATAAAACTAATTATTTTTTTGTCAAACTGATTATCTTTCACTATTAATTAAATAAATCTGACAGAGCTTATATGTAATTAGCAATCAGAAGGTACCGCTAATTACTAATTACACAGGGACTCTGTCAGAAGAACAAGCTAAACAGGTGCATCTTCCAACTTACGAGCTGCATCAATAGTGGTTAGTTCTTGCAATCTATCATCCCAAAGAATGTAATCAAAGCATTTGGGTATGTCTTGAAGACGCAAAATCATCGCATTTTTTAAAAGGTGTTGATTCCGAACGTGACAAGCTCGCAAGTTATAATTAGGTATACGGTCACACAAATGGTGGATGCTATGGAAAGAAATATCGGCAAAGAACCAATTCAACCAATCAGGTAGATCCAAATTACTACTTCCTTCAATAGCACCAAAGAACTGACTCCAATCTTCAGTACGACTAGCATATGAATCTTTAAAATTATGCTGAACAAAAAAGATACAAATAAAAATAGCAGCTGAGGCTGTCATTACAATCGAATAACAGGATAGGAACATTCCTACTCCAAGCCATCGAGACATAAGAATCCAACTAATTATGACAAGCAAGTTATTACAAATAAGATCAACGACTTCCCAGAAAGAATTGCCATAACCTGAATCATTTAATCTAAACCTAGAAGAAAAAACAAAAATTTGAGCAAATTTCTTGTTACGTAATCCATCTAAGAGCTCAACACCTATAGACCAAATGAAATTAATTATGGCATTGATTAATGCCAATCTGGGTTTAATAACTAGATAGTAAAATCCTCCTGGAAATAACATTAGCCAATGGCGACTAATTGCATAAAGCAACCTACTTCTTTTAGATAGTTGTTGATAAGAGTCAAGCGTCAATACATCAATGGGACCACGATATATCTCCCAGTTGCCATTGTGACGGTGATGGAAGGCATGATCCCTCGACCAAGGATATTGCGGAATTGCATTGAGGACTCCAAGAAAAAAACCAATTGAACGATTCAACCAACGCCAGCGAAACAGTGACTCATGCCCACAGTCATGCATCAATGAAAATGCACGGGATGAGAGCAAAGCCAAAAGCCCAAGGACAGGAATCAATGCAAAGATCTTGGAAGCACCTGAGACAGAGGCATGGTCGATTCTGGCAATTAGGCACCAAAGTCCTGCTATTGGAAGCAAAGTCGTTAGCAGCTGCCAACTTGCCCGGGCATTACTTCTCTTAAGAAAAGACGCAATGATGAAATCAGAACGTCTCATTGGGAAAGCATCGCGCACTTCAGTATGCGGGAAGAATGCTGGAATAAATCCAAACAGCTAAAAGAGAACATGGAGTGGAATGAAGAATATCGCCTCGTTCAACCTTCCTGACTTTCCCAAAAGCTCTTCAAGCGCAATCAAATGGCTGAAATCTGCTACTGGCTCATGAAATATTCCCATTGAGTGAGAGCAGGCGTATTCAAGGACTCGGGTATTTCTTTTAAACTTTGTTCAAACCCTAGTAATAATGCGCACCACAGAAGAAAAGCCACTCAACAATAAAGAAGACAACAAAGAAAAGGTTGAGGATTCTTTATTGAATTATGAATACGACGAACATGACGATGGCGTTGACTGGGAGACCTAATCACAACAGCGGATTAAAGGATCACGTATTTCAGACAGAGCGAAGAAGTAAAACTAAAAACATAAATCCTAAACTCCATCTAATTAATGCTGAAAAACTTATTAGCAATTCCCATATAAACAAGGAAATGGTGCAATCGAAAAAGCGTCTCTGCATTTAACCTAGAGTACAAGAAAATAGGTATAAAGGCTTGGTTGTGAAGACTAGGATTTAGCTGAGCTAATGTGTTTCAGAAAAGGCCCTCCCTAATATTTAAGCAAATAACAAGGAAGATAAAAAAGCAAGTAATCATAGAAAAAGAAGCTGGGGTATTTATTAAAAAGCATCTGTTTAGATCTTTTATTTTACTGGCAATTATTTCGCCCACTAAATCTCTTGCAAGTCCATGCGATACAGAAGTTACAAGTCTCTCCAATGCTGTAATAGGAAGCTCTGGTGATTGTAACGAAAAACTAATAGTCAATAGGCAAATATTAGTCGATGCTATTGCAGCTGGTGCAAACAATGCTACTGACTACACTATCACCAAAGGCGGTGTAAACTATACTTTTGGGGACACATCAGAGGATCCCACTAAAGGAGATATTTACACAGGTAATATCACAAATTTTTCAGGACTATTTAAAGGTAAAAGGTATTTCAATGCAGATATAAGCAAATGGAATACTAGTAATGCCGAAAATATGAGTTATATGTTCAAAGGGGCTTTTAGATTTAATAGAGATATAGGAGATTGGAATGTTGCCAAAGTAACTAATATGTATGGCATGTTTGAACGCGCTGTAAGATTTAACCAAGACCTAGATGACTGGGACGTCAGCAGTGTAACCACTACAGCAAAGATGTTTATGAAAGCTAATAAGTTCAATCAAGATCTGAATAGCTGGGATGTAGGAAGCGTGGAAAATATGAACAATATGTTTAGAGGCGCCAAGGTTTTTAATGGAAATATTTCTAGTTGGGTTACTTCTAATGTGAAAAGCTTCCATCAAACTTTTCGTGGAGCAAAAGCCTTCAATCAAAATATTGGGAGTTGGAATACTGGTTCAGCTAGCGGATTCAACCAGATGTTCAGGGGAGCGACTGTATTTGACCAGGATTTAACAAGTTGGAATGTAATAAAAAGAAGACAGAAACCCAAAAAGTTTGGTCCAAGCTTGTCGAAGGAGAAGCATCCATGCTGGGGCAGTAATGGTTGCGCAGCAGGGCCAATATTGTCATCATCCTCACCTTCTGATGGACAAGTGGGTGTTCTTACAAGCGCCACGCTAACTTTAAATTTCGATAGAGATGTTAAAGCTAATAGGGGGTATATTGCTTTAAGAGAGAAAGATAGATGGGAAAATCTTAGAAAAGATGTTGCAAGATATAGAATAACCTCAAGCAAAGTCACATTCAGCGCTGACAAGCGATCAATCGAAGTCGATATAAGCAACGAACTTCAAACAAATAAGGAGTACTGGGTTTATATAAAAAATGACGTCATCAGATCAACGACAAATGATAGCTACAAAGGACTTGTAAGTCGAAGGGATTTGAATTTCACAACAAAATCAATAGACTCAACAGCACCTACAGTCAAACATTACTCTCCAGCCAATGAATACAATCAGCTAGACAAGGACAATCCTATATTGAAATTAGTTTTTACAGAAGATATAAACTTTGGGACTGGTGACATCACACTTCGCAAGTATGCGGACGATAGTGAAATCCAAACTTTTGATGTTGAAAGCAATACAGATATCTCTATTTCAGACGATGAGCTAACAATTAATCTAGTTAATAGTGATGGAGAGTCTATTGTTGAAGCCGATACACGGTATTACTTAGAAGTAGATTCTGGAGCTATTGTTGACAAAGCATCTTCACCAAATGAATTTGCTGGAATTAGTAGCAAAGACACATATAATTTCACGACTATAGGTACATCATCTTGCGGAAAAATCGAAGGCAAGACAAGAAGTAAGGGGGGGCTTGGATATGCAAGCACGGAAGTTAATATCTATAAGGCAAATGAAACAACTCCTACTGTTACTCTTCAGACAGACGGTACAGGAAAATATGAATATTACCCTACAGAAGCTGGTACTTACAAAGTCGAATTTGTTCGACCATCAAGTGATTCTAGATTTGCTAAAAGTGTTCTAGCAAAGAGCAATGGACAAGTTCAAACTGGACGTTGGGTAAAAAATATTATTATCACTGCAGCCTGTGAAGATGTCGATGGCATAGATGGACTACTGATTGACCCTGCAGGAGTGATTTACAATTCAAGTACTCGGTCACCCGTATCAGGTGCAACAGTCAAGCTTTTATATAATGGTGAGCTTGTTAACAATGATTGGCTTGACAGTAGTGGTGGTGAAAATACACAAATAACTGGTTCTGATGGTTCTTATAGCTTTATTTTTAAAGCCGATTCTGCTTCTGATGGAACCTATACAATTGAGGTTGAACCACCAGCTGCTTATTCATTTGAAAGTACTGATATAACTGCAGAAGGTACAACATATACATCCGCGTTAGGAGGCAGTGTAGAAGAAATCCAAGATCAGGATGAGGCTCCTGCATTAGGTGAAATTACTACCTACTATTTATCTTTTTCTTTTACATTTACAAATGAATCTTCAACTACTTCAAACGGTGTAGTTAATAATCACATTCCTATTGATCCTCATTCAAACCCAACACTTAAAGCGGATGTTGTGGGACTTGCAGAAGCTTGGACCAATGCAGCAATTCGTTTTAGCAAATCAAGTATCAATGCAGTAAACAGACGGTTTGATTGGATCAGAAGAAATCAGGCCTCAGAAAAGAAATCGCATCAAGGGATCAAGGTTTCCTTTCTAAATCCATTTATTGAGACAGCGGTCAATGGAACATCAAAAGGGCTAAAAGATGTGCGTGTTGAAGAGTTTTCAAACTGGGCAAAAGCAAATTGGTCAAATGAACGGCTTGTGGCTCAATCTGATGTAGTTACTTCCGATTTAAAAGAGCGCTCTATAGATATTGCGATGGCAGAAGTTCGTAATAAAACGGGGAAACTCAACCTCAACCCAACAGGGGGAAACTTGATAGGCAACTGGTCACTGTGGACTGATGGCCAAATCATTGTTGGCAATTCTGATGGAACATCCGTTTCGTCTAATCAAGAATCAAAAAGCACAGCTTTTACCTTAGGTATCGACAAGTCCAACAACAGGAATGGTTTATTCGGCATCGCTTTTACGTTTGGCAATGATGATATTGATGTTGGCAGTTCAGGTAGTCGACTTGATTCAGACAACTACAGCCTATCGCTTTATTCAGCTAATCGACCTAGAAATTTTCTTCCTATAGAGGCTCAACTTGGTGTAGGGAAGATGCAAATGGATACACGAAGGATTGACAACTCAATCACCCATAAAGGTAATAGAGACGTAAATATGATCTTCGGTTCCTTTGCCGTAGTTGGAGAATCCCTCTCTGAAGGCAATTTTCAAATCACCCCATATGGAAAAGTAGAAGCCGCTCATATTCACTTCGAAGAATTTGCTGAATCTGGAAGCAATCTTGCATTGAGATTCAAAGAGCAAACACTCAATCGAAAGATGGTTTCTTTCGGTCTTGACCTTGGTTATGAGATCCCATTTAAAAACTGGCAGTTAAGGCCTTTTGGGAAAGTGGAGTATGGCCATGATTTCACAGACAATTCAAATGTTGACATGAACTATATTGGCGATTCTCAAAACTATCGATTAACGATTAAAAAAGCAGCTAGCGATTATTGGAACACAGCACTTGGGATTGAATTTTTTAGAGACAATCGCTTCTCTACAATTCTTAGCTATGAACATGAGCAAGTAGGCACTTCCTTTTATACGAATTCATATCAATTCCAAATCAACTGGAATTTTTAGCTTCTTACAAAGCACAATGCAAGATTCTTATCTCGATCTTCATCAAACAAACTAGATGCTTAATGGGCATCCATTTACCTCCTTGCCAGCCCTTTTCGATCTCTTCTCATTCAATCTTGGTTGAGCCACAATAAGAACAAACAAGAACTCTCTGATGAACAAAGAAAGGGAAGAGAAAAGCAAAAAAAGACTACTTAAGGCTACTGAAACACGCACCACTTCGGTATTGCTCCATCAATGAGCGATGTGTGGAGAGAAAAAATGCGAACAAACCAGATTTGTTGCCGTCACTAGTTTTCTCAAAAAAAACTTCTTATTAGGAATTGAGGAGTTTTTCCTTAGTTCAGATCTGTTTGTATTAGTAATAGAAACTTTCTTGAAATAGAATAGAAATAAGAGGGTGAAAATGTTAAGCAATCCACACATCGCAATATCCCTGAGATCCCATGGCAAGACACGAAATCAACTACTGGCTAATGAAAAGCGAGCAGGGTTGCAATGCATCAAAACCCTCATGATTTGAATAAACTTACCTCTTTGGCTAATTTCTCTTTGTTTTCTAGGCTAATTATGCGCCACTTACTACTTGCCTGTCTTATTGCAACAGCAATTTTTCTTGCTCCGGTTCCGACATTTGCATCCTCTGCAGATTTATCACCTGCTGTATCAGATTTGAGCAAAAAGTTTTCAGAGAAGTTCTGTACCTCTATTGGAAAGGGAATGACTCCTGAAAAGGCTGGGCAAAGTGCTGCTATTCAACTTTCACAAGGGTTACTGTTCTCGCCTATTATGAATGAGTTAATGTCTGCCCCAAAAGAGGATTTAGCTTCTTCACTATCTAATAATATTTTTGATGGGTGCGGAAAAGATCTAGGAGGTAATAAAGAAGAACTTGAAGATTATCTAGCCCAATTAGCAAAGAAAGTTCCAAACGAGTCTAAGGGTTTGAATCTCCCTCCAGTTAGGCAGAAAGAGCCTTTAAGGTATTAATCATGCGCAAAAATCTCTTCCTAGTCTTTTTACTTGTCTCAGGCGTGACCCTTTGCGCTTTACCTTTCGTACTATTCGGTAAGCCTTAATGCGAGTCTTACCACTTCCTCTAAACACTACCCTCTTTGTGCCAAAAGCTTCTAATAGAAACGAGAAAATTCATTATTTTTTAAGCTAAAATAAACTACTGGCAAATGAAAATCTGAAAACCACTGATACGAATATATTAAAATGAATCTCTAAATCTTGTTTACATTCTGTTCAAACCTTTTATGAGACTTTATGACTTCTAGCTATAAGATTGCTAAGGATGATTGGCAGTATCTCTTACCTTTTATAGGTTATTCAATTTGTTTTGTCGCAACAGATCTCTTTGGAATTATCGAGAAAACAAGTTTTGCATATTGGTCTGGAGGTTTACTAGTTGAACCATACAGAATCATTACGATGCACTTCATTCACGAGGATGCAAAACATTTATTAGCAAATACTTTTGGGATTGTTATTGCTAGGTATTGCCTGAAAGGCTTAAAATTAAAAGGTAGCTCATTCTTCCTTTTACTTGTCGGCTTGTTAATTCCGCTCCAGACATTGATTTTTTGGTTTGTTGATATTTTCTTTTTTAAGAACCCAATGTCTTTAGCAATCGGATTCAGCGGAATCCTCTATGGAGTTGACGCATTTATCCTCCTAGCTTCAATTTATGGAAAACAAAGTTTTGTCGGCCTGAACATTGATCTCAAAAAAGATCAGCAGGTATGTCAGACAATGGTTGTTCTAACGAGCATTGGTATTGCTTGGTCTCTTCTACCTGGCATCAGTCTTCTGGGACATATAGCAGGCTTTATCGCAGGAGCACTTTTGTTTCTCCTTTAGGACAAAGTTCATTTGGACAACATCACATCCCATATTAGCTAATGAACACTCAAAAGCTTTGATAATTGGATTAAGAGGAAAGCACACAACCTGTTAAAGCTTTTTAGGAATACCACTAACAAGACCCTTGGCATCACCTAAAAAGAGACCTTGAGTTAATCACTACTAATTTTTATCACATCGAGGAGTATTTCCCTTTAGACATAATAGATAAGAGGCTGATGCTGAGCTCAGCTACAGGGGCACCCAGGCAGCCCAAAATCATAGAAATCAAGGGCCCCATGTCAGCCACTTCGAACGCGTTCCCAGCGCCAACTACAAAAACTTTCACTGAGTTTTTACAACGAGCTGACTATTCGCTAATGGATTCACTCCAACCGGATCCTCAGTCAACCAGCGATGGCCAAGATCACAACCTTCGTCAAGTTATCTCCGGTCATTACGTACCAGTTACCCCTACTGCCATTCCAGCGCCGGAGTACATCGCGCACAGCAAACCCTTATTTGACGAACTAGGGCTTAGCCATGAGCTTGTCCTCGACGAACAGTTCGGTCGTTTGTTTTCAGGCGACATCACTGTGGCGAGGGAGCCTATGCGTCCAATTGGTTGGTCTACAGGTTATGCCCTGTCGATCTATGGCACTGAATACATACAACAATGTCCATTTGGAAACGGCAACGGCTACGGCGATGGCCGGGCAATTTCCGTGTTCGAAGGCCTCTTCAACGGTAAACGATGGGAGATGCAACTGAAAGGAGGAGGCCCGACGCCTTACTGCCGTGGCGCTGATGGACGTGCCGTCCTCCGTTCAAGCGTGCGCGAGTTTCTAGTACAGGACTACATGCAGGCCCTAGGAGTTCCGACCTCACGCTCTCTAACGCTCTATGTGTCCCGATCCGAAACAGTGCGCAGGCCCTGGTACGCCGAAAACTCTCGCTCAATCGATCCCGACATCCTGGTGGACGAGCCTACAGCGATCACAACACGCGTCGCATCTTCCTTCCTACGTGTCGGCCAACTAGAGCTATTTGCCCGTCGCGCACGTAGCAATGCGCATCAGGGTGCATTTAAAGAACTGCAGATGATCGTAAAGCATCTGATCGAGCGAAACTACAAGCAGGTGACTGACCCGAATCTTACCTTCGCGGATCAAGTGGTCGAGCTAGCGCATTTGTTTCGCGGACGGCTCACATCACTTGTAGCCAATTGGATGCGCATTGGCTACTGCCAGGGCAATTTCAACAGTGACAACTGCGCAGCGGGTGGCTTCACCCTCGACTACGGTCCCTTCGGATTCTGCGAGCTATTCGATCCTAGGTTTCAGCCCTGGACAGGAGGCGGCGAACATTTCTCATTCTTCAACCAAGCGATTGCTGCCGAAGCCAATTATCAAATGTTCTGGACAGCCATCAGACCTCTGCTCACCGACGACACTAAAGCACTGGCCAGGTTGGATCAGATCCGAGAGGGCTTCGCCGAAGCTATGAATCAGGAGATCGAGGCCATGTGGGCAAAGAAGCTCGGCCTAATTAGCTATGAAGCAACCCTGGTGAATGAACTGCTGCAGCTCATGGTTCTCTCCAAAGTGGACTACACGATCTTTTTCCGAAAGTTATCTCATATTCCAGGTCAACTCACAGCATTGAAAGAGAGCTTCTACCTACCCAGCTCAGAGCAAGTTGATGCGATGTGGAGTGGATGGCTAGAACGGTGGCGAGATCGCATCACGAGCTGCGGTGACATCAGAGTTACATCCGCAACGATGAAACGCATCAATCCCAAGTACACCTGGCGCGAATGGCTTGTCGCACCCGCTTATAAAAAGGCTGAACAAGGTGATTACAGCCTCATCAAGGAGCTACAGACTGTCTTCAATAATCCCTACGACGAGCAATCAGCGGAGTTAGAAACGAAGTACGACCGCCTAAAGCCCACAAAACTCTTCAACACCGGGGGAATATCCCACTACAGCTGTTCGTCTTGACAGGACAAACAAAATAATTGAGCAAGAATAGTACAAGGGAAAACTTTGCCTAATGCCATCACAATGCTAAAAACTAAACCCTGTTAACTCAAATTGCTTTCATGCCATCCCTTCTAAAGGAATTAACTACTGGCTAAAAAACACTTCCCTATGAGTGATTTGTACCGGTCTAGAAGAATCACAAAATTCTTTTCAAACTTTATTCAAACTATGTAGCCAATGAAGTAAGAAAGTCGCTTAACAAGGTCTTGAGAATAATTGATTTCGTAAATGAAGTGAACTATTGAAGAACTAAAAACCAAATCGGAACAGTTACCAAAGCAATAACAGTACTCCAAGCCACTAAAGAAATGGCCACTTGTTGTTCTTGTCCACTTGCTTCAGCTAACAACAATACTGAAATAGCAGTAGGAGTTGCGGCTTGTAATACAAGCGCATTACACATCAAGGTTGACAAATCAAAAGCCTTGGCAAGAGCCAACATTAAGGCAGGAAGAATAATTAACTTAATAAGCAAACTCGGCCTAACTTCAAGAAATATGTTTCTGTAAGCTGGGTTTTGCGAAGGATCAAAAGCACCCAAACGCATCCCAACAATCATTAGAGCTAAAGCAATCACAATCCTGGATGGAATCCAAAGAGCTGTAGTTATTTGATCACTCCATGGAGTCAACTGAATAAAGATCGCTCCCACTAATCCCTTACTCGCAGGGCTAGTAGCAAAAGCACGAAAAAGGTTTTGGCAAGCTGATTTTCCCGTTAATTCGGATGGGGAGTTTGCTAAAAGCATGGGACCTAAGCTCCAAAAAAGTAGCGTGGCGCCAAGGTCATAACCAATACTGAAAATGAGTGACTGGCTTGGCAAAAGAGCCAATGAAACAGGGATCCCGAAATAGCCAGAATTTCCAAAAACGCTACCCAACAGCAAGCTTCGACCACCAAGAGTCCTTCTGATTTTTGGGCAAGTCCTAATTAGTGCTACTAGCAATCCAATAACAAGGAAGGCCATCGCTAGGGCCTGAAGAAGAAGCCAATCCAGCCCACTCTTTAAGAGAAGACCCATCAAGCTAACTGGCACTCCGAAGTTAATCAGTGGTGAGGCTATTTGCGATGAAAGCCCTGACTTAAAGCGACCAATCAAATAGCCGACTGCAAGCAAGGGCACTAATTCACTAAGAAGTCGCAGTATCGACATTTCCTGAACTCGACGTAAAGCTCATGTATCTTTCTCTAAGGAATAGCTTGCCAGACAACTTCTCATGCGGTTGCTAAACGAGAAAGATAATCATCTATCGTACCTGCATTAATCCAGCCTGTAGCAATCGTTTTAGACCCTCTATTATTCACTCGACCACGATGAATATGAGATGGACCAGCAGGGAAAATTACCAGCTTCCCTCTCTCTGCAGCTTCATAATGATCTTGCCAATAGAATTCAGTACCAGCTGAATCAATGTCATTGCAATAAAGAATCCAAGCAAGAACTCTATGAACAGGCTCTGTTAACTCATCGCTGATAGTCCAATCACAATGCCAACGTTTAAAGCCTTCTCCAAGTCCATAACGTTGGATGTTAAAAATCGGAGTTACAAACATAGACTTCTCTGGGACACACTCTCTAAATAAAGGACGCTCTTGAAGATAGTTATTAAGAGCAGCAGTAACACCTCGAACAATTACATCAGAAAGAGCAAATGCCTCTGGATCTGAACGGTCAATTGCAACCAGACTTATATCCGTAGACACCTTGGCTGGTTCCGCATCAGCTGAACATGAATGATTGTCGAATGCGATTCCACTACGGTGAAGGTCATGGCGGCGATCAAAGAATGAAACAACCCCATCGGCAACAGATTCGAAACCAGGGTTGCAATAAGAAGCAATCAGGTCCACAGATCCCCCTTTTCAAAAGTGATTGATCACAAATTAAGTACCTTTTCAAAGGAATGTCTCTATAGCTCAATTAGCGAGAAAGAGCATAACTACAACCCTGTGGAGATATTCTATTCAAACTTTATTCAAACCACCCGATCTCGCCTAAATCTCATGCTATGACGTAAATTGTCTACTGGCTAATAAATCCTTCTAAGCCATTGATACCAATGGCTTAGAAGGAAGACCTAAACCCTATTCAAACTTTGTTCAAACTTTTCCCAACTTGCTTTGAAAACCTATAAACCATTCAAGCTAGGTCTTCTTTTAGCACTTCCTATACCAATCATTGCGCAAGTTAACTGGAAGGCACCAGAGGGTATTGATACAAAAAGCACCAAAGTATCCACTGCTAATGGCCGAGCTGTTGTTGTCACTGCCAATCCATTAGCAAGTGATGCAGCTCTTAGGTCCTTGGAAGAAGGTGGGACCGCTATGGATGCAGTGGTCTCAGCTCAGACAGTTCTTTCTGTTGTCGAACCACAAAGTTCAGGTTTAGGAGGTGGGGCGTTTCTCTTATATTGGGACCAGGCAAAAAGATCTTTATACGCTCTTGATGGTAGAGAAACTGCATCAGCTCACATCAAACAGAATGTATGGATAACATCAGATGGGAAAGAAGTTCCTTGGTTACAGGCAACTAAAAGTCTCTCCTCAATAGGAGTTCCAGGTACAACGGCGTTACTTTGGGAAGGACACCGACAATTTGGAGGTTTACCTTGGGCAGATAATTTCAAAAGGAGTATTCATCTTGCCGAGGAAGGATTCATTCCAAGTCCTCGCTTACTTAGATCAATTTCTTTGGCAAAGAGAATAGGAATTAACCATAGTCGAGCTTTTCAAGCCCTCTATCTCCCAAATGGTTCTCTCCCAACGCAAAAGCTACCATTTCGCAACAAGAAATTAGCCTCAACCTTAAGCCGGCTTGCAAAAGGAGGCATCAATGAATTTTATCGTGGTGCCATAGCCAATGAACTTGTAGCTGACATTGAACTGCAGCAAAACAAAAACAAAACAGTACAAACAATAACTAATGAGGATTTAGCGAGTTATAAAGTCCAAAAGCGCAATCCCATCTGTCGAAAGTACAGATCTTGGCAAATATGTTCTTTCCCCCCTCCAAGTGGTGGTGGAGTTGCTGTTTTGCAAGCTCTTGGAACATACGAGCTGCTCTCAAAGGGAAATTGGTCAGTAGAAACGGTAAACCATTGGCATCTTCTAGCAGAATCTTTAAGGTTTGCAGATGCTGATCGTTCTCACTGGATAGGAGACCCCATTGATTTGAGAGTACCTCTCAAAGGGTTACTAGAAGACAGTTATCTTCGAAAAAGGGCAAGTGCAATCAAAGCTGCTAATACGACAGTTCGCCCTTTACCAGGGAAGCCAAAAGGTAGCGAATTATTAGATTTAGCAAGTCAGCCTCGCACGACCAGTGGAGGAACGACTCACCTAGTAGTAGTTGATGTAGATGGTAACGTCGCTAGCTACACAAGTTCAGTCGAGACCGTCTTTGGGAGCAGGCATTTATCTGGAGGGATGGTCTTGAACAACCAATTAACTGACTTCTCATTTTTATCAGACATCTCAGGGAAGCCAATTGCCAATCGAATCAAACCAAACAAGCGACCTATGAGTTCTATGTCTCCAGTCATAGTATTTCGTGATGATCGTCCAGTTTTGGCAGTTGGTTCGCCAGGTGGCTGGCTTATTCCCCATTACATAACAAATGCATTAATAGGCTCACTAGATTTAAAGCTATCCCCAAAAGAAGTTGTGAACCAGCCGTTACTGTCGGTCAGACCTGATTACACGGTGCTTGAAAAAGCCGGTAACTGGTCAAACCCTCAGAACAACATCCATAAAAAACTAAAAAGTCTTGGTCACCAAATTAAGTACAGTGCTTTTAGCAGTGGACTAGCCGTAATCCAATGGCATAAAGGAAGCTGGCATGGTGCTGCTGACCCAAGAAGAGAAGGCAAAGCGGTCAGCCTGCAATAGACCTAATTACACAGAATAATTATCAAAGGAATACTATCCCTACGCCTAATATTGACGTCGCAGTTAAAATTACGGTTTTAATATTCAGTTCCTCTCCTTCAGCTCTTGCGAAAAAGATCGCAATCGCTGGAGAAGTACTTAGGAGTGTCCATCCTAATCCAATAGGCAAAATTTTAAAGACATTTTGCTGCAGCAATATTCCTATATTTGTCCCTAAAAATGTTGCAAATAAAAATTTAATCTTATTTTTAAAGGGCAATTGCTTAATTGATTTAGTTAAATTATTATCAACGCATGGGAGCAAAGCAATAATGCCACCAAGTAATCTAATTTCCGTAGTCTGAAATGGGTTTAGATCAGAATTTACAAGCACAAATCTTGATAATATTGCTGCAATTACGGCACAAAATATAGAAAGAAAGGCAAAAATAAAGCCAGTCATTTTAGTGATTCTAGATTCTATCTCTTTATTTACTTTTGTTCTCTGAAGCGCGACTCCTACTAAGGATATACTTACCAATAGTATGCCTAACCATGACTTTAATGTTAGGCTCTCATGCAAAAGAATTGATCCTAAAATTGTAGCAAGAATCGGAGAAAGAGCTTCGACTGTAAGAGTGCGCCTTGTACCTAATATCTTTAAAGCTATTAAATAAAAAGAATCGCCTATAGAAATCCCAATAATTCCACTTAACAAAAGAATCAATAACTCATTAAAGCTATATTGAAAATCAAAAGTTAATATTGCCGGGGAGAATATAGCAAATGCAATTACATTTTTTATTATATTTATCTGTGAAGCGGAAAAATATTTAGTCTGCTGTCTCCATAAGAAACAGGCGTATGTCCAAGAGCTGGCGGCTCCTAATGCAGAAAGAATCCCAAACAAAGCTTACTTTTCCAAGAAATCCATTCACACACTATTCATACTTCAAAACCCATAAAAATTCTTGATATAACAGAAAACCACTACTGACTAATGAAAAGCTAAAAGCCTTTGATTACAGTCGGTCTCAAAGAATCAATAAATCTTACCAGCACTATTTCTTGCCTATCAAAGGAACTCTGAACCGAAACATGCTTAGGATGCAAGAAATTTATGAATCAATTTGAAAAAAATTATTCCATTGGCATTTGCACTCTCAATTAGTGCAGCCCCTGTCCTTGCTTGGGGAAGTGGAGATTGCCCATACTCAAAAAAAGAAGCGAATCCTGAAGCTTCTAATGAAAAAACAGAACAATTTGAATCCACAAAAAATGACTGAAACGAATTCCTAACCCGAAGGGGACTAGGTATGAATTATCAAATGTTGATTGAATGTCATACGGCGGGAACACCAATTACCAAGCAAGAAGCGCAACTATTGGACCTAGAGCTTGAATCTCAAATCGAAAGTATCAAAGTTTCAAGAACGCAAAGCTGTATGGAAGTTGCACCAGCTCACATTTGCGAGGCTGCCGATGTTTGCAAAGGTAGTTGCTGGATTACTTGCCTTGCTGCTGTCCTTGATCAAGTACATCCTGTCCCTATGGGGAACAAAGCAAGAGGTGCAAAGGTGTTCGATGAACTGGTGGAAAATAATTATGAGATCTCTTGCTATAACGGAACTTAATTACTGATTAATGAACCTTTAAAGGTCCTTACATCATCCGCTATTTAATAGACCCACAAAGGCACTATTTATTGATTCGCAAGAAGCAGTTTTGAAGCACCAAACTCTTGAGAAAATCAATTTAATTAGTAATGAGCCAATTCAAGAGCTTTGGGAAGGAATACACCCGATCATCACTCGATGCTGCTATCAGCAGTCCATCCGTCTAAACAAATGAAGAGGGGCCAAATATTACCCAATGCTGAAATCGCGTTAATTGAATATGCAATGAAAAGTTCATCAGCTTACGCATAAAGGCTCTTAGATGGAACGTATAAGCTAGGCAGCTAAAGCTCACTAGAGAAACAACTTTTATGGACAAGAAAGGAGCAAAGGGGTACTGGATATCCACTGCGACTGTGACCAACCCAGAGTTATTTGCTGAATATGTAGACAAAGTGGGGCCATGGCTGAAAGCTGCTGGTGGAACCATTTTTGCAAAAGACACAGAGCCGCAAGGGAAAGAAAGAACAGAAGGAGCAAACATCGCAGTAATTTGTGAATTCCCTTCCATGCGAGCAGCCTTGGAAGCTTATGAATCAGCTAGCTATCAAGAGTTATCGAAGCTTCGTAAAGCTGCTACAAACAACGCGACATTCACTATCATGGAAGGTATGGACGAAGCTACAAAACTAAAAAAAGCTATGGGTCTGTAAAAACTAAAAGTTTTCTTTTGTCGTTGCTTGCATATTGAGGGATTGGAAAAAATACCCAATCAATCGCTAATTAACTACTGATCAGAAGCAGCAAAAATTTGATTAATAGAGAAGTGAAAATACTCAAATAGGTTCACTTGACTTAGTAGCTGTAATTACACAAGAAATTGTGCTATTTAAATTAACAGCTTGCTTTAAAGTATAACCACTTGCAGGGAAACTATAAGATGTAGCAATGTCAAACCCAGACCTCTGAACCATATTCTCAACCTCTTCAATGCTTCTTAATAGATAAATATGATCTGGAGAAGGACTATTTACTGGAAAATTAATATACAAAATCCCCTTATCATTAAGAAGGTTTGTCATATTCCTTAGCGCAAGGCAAGGGTCTTCTATATGTTCTAAGATTTCGCTTATAACGATTAAATCAAATTTATTATTAACATCATCATTGTTTGTAGATAGAATATTCTTCTCAAATAATTTAACTTCTTTTTTGACTTTCAATAATTTGAGTGCAGAAGCCGTTTGCCTAAGGCTCTCTGAGCTTATGTCCCAAGCCTCAGAAGCAATGCATTTAGGATCATTAACGGCCAAAGCCAAGTAAAGTCCATGACCTGGGCCTATCTCTAAAAGATTAAAATTATCTATTTGATTATTTATAAAGTCTGTAAAATGCAAATATGATTTTGCATGATTAACCCAGAACAGTTGTGACAATAAAAGTCCTTCCATATATTTTCTCATGTATTCGTTATCACTATAAATGTCATCATATGCTTGCTTAAATGTCTTCCTCCGGTAATGGTTTGTTCTTATAAACTCCAAATGCTCTTCCATAAAAATATCAAGCATCCACTTATAACTATGTATATAACTGTCTATATTCCCATCGCCAAGAAGGTAAATTGCTATTGCTAATTTTTCCAATAAAATATATTCATTCTCGCTATGAGAATTAATACTCTTAACTAAGGCCTTCTTGTGATCAGGAAAAATCTCAATTGTTCTAGTAAGTATTTTCGAAAGATGTAATTTACTCTTAGAAAAAGTATTAAATCCATCAAGTAAATAAGACATATTCAGCTAGCTCGGAAGTATTATATTTTTAAAATAATATCTTATTATCAAATTATAATCAAGGAATTTTTTTTAAATGAAATTGATGACTATAGGCCTTAGCTTCACTCTATTAATATGAAGGTCCGGGTAGCAGATGAATTCACAAATGAAGCATAGAGCATGACAGAGATTAACACTCCCTAATTATTAAATAGTTGTTCTTTCAACAATTCTCCAAGGTCCTTAGCAAATCTAAATGCACCTTTCTCACTAAAGTGAACCTTATCGTAAAAGTTTTGAGTGTTTCGATTAAAGTCTTTAGAAAGAAAATCTGCACGAAGAAGTGTTACATTTAATTCATCGCTTAACTTAGAGATTTGAAGGTAGAAATCTTCTATATCCCCTTTATTATATAGACCTTCTGGAGTAGGAAGCGCCAGAAAAGAAACTTTAATTCCGTCTTTTTTAGCTTGAGATATTAAATTTGAAATTGCATCTTTTTCAGACTTATTTATTGGACTTAGCATTGTCTCAGAAGAAGCACTATAGCCACCTTCTACGAAACACGGCATAAATCCATTGTTGAATTTTTTTATATTCTGCCCAAGTGAATTACCATCAGGAGTCAAATTAATATATCGTCTAGCAGCAGCTAATACCTTTTCTAAAATAGACCTAACATGTAATATATGTAACCGACTTAAACCTCCTAAAACTCCATAAAAGTCAGTAGCTCTATATCCTATAAATCTTGAATCGTGATGCAATCTTCTTCCTAATGTATCAATTGATGTCGGGGTAATTCCATATATTAGATAACTCGGCTTACCATAAAATTCTCTAATATAATTTGAATATAATTGTTCATTATATGTTGGAGCAGCCCCATCAATAGAGAAATTATAAATCACCTTATCTGTATCTATTTTACCTGGATCGATTGAGCATAAGGCATCTGATCCGCCCATTATTATTACTTCTGTAGGGACTTTTTGATTAAATACTTCATTAAAAACCGCCCTAGTTCTTCTATCCATCTGACTTTCCCCCTTTCTAAGAGAAACCTCACTAATCGTCAAAAAAAGACTTGGTATCAAGGCAAATAAAGCTATGGTTTTGAACTTGGTCAATTTCTTAAAATTGAAAATAAACAAAAGATGGAGAAGACACAATGCCTAAACTAAGTATAGATAAGACTAACCCTTGCGCAGCAATCAATTGCCAGAAAATACTTAATCGTTGGATTCGATCGGCGAAATTATATCTTCTAACTATATATACAAGTGATAATGCAACCAGTAATACGAAACTATTGAATTGAACGGTAAACCAAGGATATTCATTCGATTGCAAATTAGTTAATGCTATTAAAATTTGGTTAATTCCTTTGGTGAAATCAGTGAAAAAAATTGTAATTCCTGTAAAGCATTTCCTAAAAATAATAATAGCATCATTAAGATCTTTAGACCTAAAAAATACAAACGTTAAGCTTAAACCACTAAGTGTAAGTATATTGCTTACAATTCTATTTAATCTTGGATTAAGTCTAATAGTGATAATATTCTTTTTCTTAGATTTAAAAATTAATTCTAAACTTAACCAAATACCATGACATACTCCGAACAATATGAAGCCAATAGATGGACCATGCCATAGCCCGCAGAGAACAAAAGTAACCATCGTGGCAATAACTAAACCAAATTTCCCAAACTCTCTAAGAGTCATTGATAAAGGAATAAATAAATAATCCCTTAACCATGATGAAAGTGAAATATGCCATCTTCTCCAGAAGTCCGTACATGAGACTGCTGACAAAGGATTATTAAAATTATCAATTAGTTTTATTCCAAACATCTGTGCAGAGCCTATAGCTATCTTTGTATAACCTACCCAATCAAAATATAATTGGAATGTATACGTAATAACAGCAAGGAGAGCAGACATAGAAGTTGCACTTGTTGTGTTTTGATAAACAGTGTCAACATATATACTTAATCTGTCTGCAACTACTGTTTTTAAAAATAATCCCCAGATAATAATAAATGCACCTTTTTGCAAGTTTTCTAATGTTGGTTTTTTTAAGGTTTCTAATTGAGGGATAAAATTCTCAGCTCTCTCAATTGGGCCCTGCAATAATTTAGGGAAGAAACTTATAAATACTGCAAAGCGAGTAAATGAATTTTCTACAGGTACGCTCTCATAGTATATATCAATTAAATAAGCTATTACATGAAAAGAAATAAATGATATTCCAGCCATCTCAATTAATTGGTAGTCATTTGCTGTGGCACCAATTAAATAATTGATTGACGTCAAAAATATTCCAATATATTTGAAGCTAAACAAAGAAAATAAAGCAAAGAGGATTCCTGTCCAAAAAAACAAGTTTTTTGCTTTTTTATCTTTATTCTTTTTAATTAATAAGGATATTATGTATGTTATCGAAGTGAGAAATATTAATATAATTGTAAATTTCAAGGAAATAAATGCATAAAATAGATAGCTTGCTATCAAAAGAATATATGGTCGTAGACTTAATTGACTATTGCAGTAAGCAATTAATACAGTAGCAAGAAATATAATATAATGAGGGCTATTAAATTGCATGGATAATACCTATAAATAAAAATCAGGGTAAAAATAATGGGTAAATTAATTTAACCTTCTGCTTATCATTGCTTCGTTTCTATAAGATCTACAAAGTCACCAATACACTTAAGCTTCTTAACTTCAGCCAAAGAAAATTTACATTTAAATTCACGCTCAATACCAACGACAATATTGATGTGTGCTAGTGAATCCCATCCATCTATGTCTTGCGCAGTAAGTTCTCTATTCAGCTCTAATTGATCTAAGTCAAGAATATCCTTTATAACTTCCTGCATTCTAATTAATACTGATTCTTTACTCACAATTTTCAACCCTTATAAAATGTTGCTTTGGAGTATAACAAGCTACATCAATCATCCAACTTGCACCTTCACAATTAATATTATTATGACATTTTAAAAATCCTCTATCTTTATAGAAATCTTTTACCATGTTATTTTTCTTAGTTTCGATATAGCTACCGTATATTTTCTCAATACCTAAGTCTGAAGCTTTCTGAAACAGCACATTTAACATTGCATCCTCCATTCCTCTCTTAATAACTCTGCAACTCATAAGTAAGAGCTCTATATAAGCACTGTTTCTTTCAACTTTAGCTGAAATCAATGCAACCACGCCATTATCGCCAAACTTATCTTTTAATTTACCTTGAAGGGTAATGTAATTATTCTTATCTTGTGAAATTTCTATGATTTCATTTATTGTGCATCTCTTAGTAGTTAAATTAAATTGATTAGTTTTATTAGTTAATTGTGCTATACGGTCAAAATACGGCTTCTTAAACTGATGGATCTCAGCATTCATATTTAGGCTAATTAAAAAATCACTGTAATTAGTAATTGAATTCTCAGACTCCGCTCTCATAGCATTAGCTTTATACATTTCATTTCTCGCCAGATCTTCTTTTGAAATACTAATAGGTTCAAATAATCCACTCATGTCAAGTGTAGACAAAAAAGTTAATACATCATCACCTAAGTTAGGTACAGAGACTTCAGGCAAGCTTGACATTACAATCTCTCTTTCTGTTGGGTTATCATCTAGAAAAACCAATGAATCTGTACTTATATTTAATAACTTTGCAATCTTTAAGATATTCAAATCCTTCCTTTCCCAATTTGACTGAATATTAGTTAAGTCTTTTAATTTAATTAGATTTTCGGGGTGCTCGATACCTTCTATTGCCTTTTCTCTGTCATTTTTCGATGCTATAGCTAATAAGACGCCCCTTTTCTTGAGCATTAAAATATACGATTGTAGCTCTCTATAGGCCTCCCCAAGTGGAGTTTCTACACCTATCTCTAAGCCTTCTACACCATCATCGCCAATCACTCCTCCCCAAATAGTATTGTCTAAGTCTAGAACAAGGCATTTGGATGACTTGCCATATATTGTTGAAATAATTGAGGCAACATTGTTTGCTAAATATGGCATTGCTTCTATCCCCACAGCATATTTGTAGCTATACCATTTAGAAAAGTCATGCCACTTTTCACTCCCAATTTTATAGGCAAGCCAATTTATATCGCAAAGGTATAAATCCTCTCGAGATTGTGCTTCTTCCGCAAATTTTATATTTAGCTTGTTTATAAATAAGCAATTGCCATTCATACTATATGAATCCAAGTTTCCATTAGGCCTATATTTTGGAGGGTCAAAATTATTTTGTATAATAGGACAATTAAATTCTTGCCTAACTTTATCCCACAAACTCTTATATTTACTGAACTCAGACTCTAGTAATTCCGCCATGTTATCATTACTGTTTAAAGGGAAGTATCTTAGATTTACTACCGAGCTAAATAAATATATTAGCTGTGGCTTAAACTCAGTTAATTTCTGATTACTGAACATTATTTCTTCATAGTACATATTGTATTCAGATTCATAAAAAACTCCTTTTATTCCACGAGTTAGTAATATCAAATCCAATAGATTCTTTAATTCATTAGTTGTCGAACCACCTAAGATTGCAATCCTCTTCTCGATTAGTCCATCTTTACTTAATAATTCCTTTTTTATTTTTTTTCTGTTTCTCAACAATGCATCAAATGATAAGGGGTATTGAAATAAATTCTGAGTGTATTCACTTCCTTCTTTTCCCACAATTTAAGGCCTTAACTCAAAAGTATTTTAGCCTTGAACATGCAATCAATCAATTTTTTTTTACTTTTAAGGTTGAGCTCTCTCTCTTATCTTAAAGATTTGTATTGGCAAGCTGTTTTATTGAAGCCTGTAAAATAGAATTAAATTTTACATTTTGATCCTATGGCTTTATAATTATATACGTTATTAAATTTGAAATTTTCAATGTCTGTGGTTAAAATACTGAATAATATAAGCAAGGTACCTCAAAAAATTGAATTTACATCATTTAGGAATAGCTACAGATAATATAGAATTCGCCGAAGAATTTATCCGTTATTCCCATACAATTTTAGATGCTAAAGGTCCGATTTGGGATGAGAACTTAAAAGCTACTGTCTTAATTCTAAAAACCAAGGAAGGTACCTCACTAGAACTTGTTAAAGGACCAGCAGTCGCCCCTTTAATTAAAAGAGGAATCAATCTTTACCATATTTGTTATGAAGTTAATAGTCTAGCAAACACTATTAAGGAACTTGAGAATGCAGGAGGAAAGGTTATAGTAGAACCTACTCCAGCTATTTTATTTGACAATCGAAAAGTATCCTTCCTCATGACTCCTTTAGGCATTATAGAGCTACTTCAAGCCAGTTAAGTTATCAGTCTATTTGTATATATAGAGGCGAGATAGATTAAAGAGCCTTGAAGCAATCCACTCAATGTATACGTTATTATTCACACAAGTGAATTCCGAAGACCTTCCTTGCTACTAGAAACACAACATAATTTCAATCTTTTGATTTTTCCATCATCCCAAAGCCAGAAAACAGGTTCGGCTGCTTTTGCTTTTCGCAAATCAGCCCTATCTCGCAAACTGACAGGAATAAATTCCTTTTTTGAATCAAAATCTCTATCTCTGACTGCTTGATTCAATACCATGCTGCCCTCTGTCCCTGAAACAGATTGGTGATAAGTCCCAATAGGTATTTGAAGAGCACCCATTTTTTGATTGAGGTAAATCACGTGATGAGGCTCATCCCATTCAGGGTTGAGCAGCGTAAAAGTACGTCTTCCATCTAAAACCAAGTTGTGATCAATCTGATGATAATGAACGTAATACTGCTCAAACTCTTCATCATTAGGAGGAGAAATTGCCGCTCCATGATGAATCACCACATCAGAGCCATTAGAGCCGTTGACTCCTGCATCAAAGAACGTGACTTGAGGAGTTTCACGAAAGACATTATTAGGGACAAAATTCAGAGATGTCTTTTTTCCCTTTTTTGATTGGTTCCACTTAACTTTGATTTTTATTGAGTCATTTAAATTTCTCAAAATAGGACAATCCTTCGTGGCCTTTTGAAGGACCTTCAATTGATCAACTCCTAAATTAGATGGCATATCAATTTGAAGTAATAGCGATCCAATCTTGCGAGGGCCCTGCGTTGTCATTTTCTTATCAATTTCAACTGTTACCTCATCTAATTTCCACCCTTTTTCTTTAGCGGTGATTCCCATCACTGTAAGGAAACATGTCCCTACAGCTGTAGCCAATAGATCAGTAGGAGCAAAGTTCTCTCCTTTGCCTGCATGATCAACAGGTGCATCGGTTCTAAGTTTTTCTCCAGAGTTCACATGCTTAGCTTCTGTATGCAAATCTCCTAAATAACGGCAAAGAATCTTGTCTACACTTCATAGAGTTTACAAGTAGGATTAGTGGGGTGAAGTTTGCATTCCTTTTCCCAAAAGTTACCTTGATTTTCATTGGGCAACTTGTAATTAAAATCGTGGATACGATCAAAATCTCTCAATGGATTTGCAATTACAGTGAAAGGAGTTCTTAGTTTCATAATCCTCCTGTTCGGCTAATTCATTTCTAACACATCTATGTGAATCGTATATAGGGCTTTTACGCAAGCATTTAAGCTTTACGGTTTTTACTAGTTAAAGTGTTATTAACCGAATCAGGTGATATTTACCGTAAAAACTTCTTCGGTTTACATCAGTAGTTGTTGCCGAAACTAGAGGCAAAGTAATGGTGTTCCCGCACAGAACATCATGTACACATCTTTATTTGACAACGTTTTTGCTGACTCATTCTTTTCTCCAATGAGGACTGTTTATGTTGTCTCTGATAGCCAACTAGAGCAGATCAAACGTAAGCAAAGACAAGAGGAGCTCGACAATCTTGAAGCTTCCCGCAAGAAACTGGAAGAGAGCTATCAATCTCGTCTGAAAATAATTGATGAGCGCGAGCATGAGCTTCAAGAAGAACTCAAATCATTAGTCCCAACAACAGAAAAAACTAAACTCTCAAATGAAGGAAGAGAAAAGTGTACTGTTAAGGCTTAAGCCTTTCAGCTGGCTGAGTGATGGGGACCACCAAGGGTGTCTAGAGGGGCCAGGCAAGGCCCCTCTTTTCTTACAGTTTTAGATCTACATGTTTCAAAAAGCAAAACAAGTCAACTAAGCCAAAATGGAATAATTAAAGCTCTGATCTCTAAGATTTATTCATATTTGAAAGAAGCTGATTAAAAGAGGAATGTCACGCCTGCTCCTACATATTGAGGGCGAGTTCAGCAACTAAAGCCTCCAAAAGAGGGGTTTTCAACCTTTATTCAAACAGCCCACTCTCGCCCCAACCCATTGATATGACTTAGATCAAATACTGGCTAATGAACAAGTGCATTTGAGTGGTGGAAGCGGATTTGAAGAAATCAAGAAAATCCATTCACACATTCTGTTCATTTCTATTTAGTCAGTGAAGGAGCAGACCTTCAACACTTAGGACGATTTGATTCTTGATCATTTCTTGTCACTGAGGGATTTTGGTAGCAGCTTTTTTCAATAATCGGCAAAATCCCTTCTTCAAGTTCTTGGATTAATTCATCCTGGAAAGCTTTTCGATTCTCCAGTGTTGGGGGTTCATACCCTGACTCTTGGATATCTAAAAGAAGAGCCAAAATCGTTCGGTGAAATAGGGGGTGACGTAAGGACATGTTTAGGCATGAAGAAGGGAGACGTATTTCGATGTCCCCCTTTGAGTCCAGCTCTTATTTTTACACCAACGAGCTCAGACTCCTATTTCATTTCTAGCCAACTAACAACAACACCCAAGAGTAAAAACACCTCCTTTTATTTTTATTAGCTAAGTAACTAATCAGTAGTCCAAACTGACTGATCAAAGCTGGTCATATCAACATCATGAGTAGCTATCCAATCACTATTAGCTGCAAGGAACCTATCTAAATCCCCTTCCTGATGTTGATGAATCACAATCACCTTCTGAGGGTCTGCTTTATTAACTCCTCTATATAAAGACTTTATGCCATGCTCTGCATGCCTTTTATTGGCTTCATCACTGTCAAAAATGGCTGACCACTCAGCAACAGTCCTGCCATATCTGTCTTTAGTAATTCTCCTAATAGCAACCTCTTCTCCAGCAACTAAACCATTTAGATAGTCCCTCGCTGCTTTGCTGGAATTGGGTCAGCTCTTTTCCCTTTCAGTTCTGGGGTATATCAATACAAGCCAACCTGATCTTCTCTCCAGTATTGGTTGTGCAGGTATCACCGTCGTAACAGCTTTGGATAATGACAGTCGGCAGGGCTAAGACTGCGGATGGAAACAGAATGAAAAAGCCTGTTATTAGAAGTAGTTGAAACCTGATCTTTTAACTAAGCATTCAGCTTCTCTAGGAAGAGACGCCAACCAACTTCAGAAGCCTCGGCATTAAAACTCGAACGTTGTTCACACATAAATCCGTGATCGGCAGATTCAACTTCGACATAGGTCAATCGCTCCCCTTCTGGATCTTCTTTCTTCAATGCTTCTTTGATGGCTGCTCGCTCAGACTCAGGGATAAGAGGGTCAGCAGTACTGCATAGACAAGTCAATTCCCCAGAAACAGTTGGGAGTAATTCCAAGCTGGGTGGACCACCACCAGGACGACTGATACTGACGCCTGCACCATAAAAATCAAAAGTGGAGCTGACTGCTGGGAGTGTTGAAGTAATCAGTGCAGCATGACCACCAAAACAAAATCCAATGACCATAATCTTTGATTGTTGGTTTTGCTGTTTTAACCAAGTAATAGCTGCTGAAGTATCGGCAAGAATCTGCTCGGTCGTGGTGAGTTCTTTGTGTCGTCGTCCCTCAACTAAATCTTCTTCGCTATATCCAAGCTCCAATTCTGGAGCTGTTCGCGCAAAGAGTGGCATCGCCAATGCTGCGACACCATGCTCGGCTAATCGATCAACAACACTTCTTACCCAGCTGTTAACGCCAAAAACCTCGGGGAGAACCAGGACTATATGGTTACTGTCTTGATCAGGGTTATGCCACCAACAACGCAATGGAACTGGAGCTTCTTCAATAACAACCCAATTGCCTGCCATACGTCATTAAAAAAGGATGAGCATCACTACATAACCTATGTAGGAAAAGTCTTAACGCCATAAAACCATAACGGTCGCCCGCCTCCTGAAGGACGCTGTTGTCGCCAAAGTTCTCCTGTCAAATAGAGGTTTTTACATATCCGGCGATAATGTTCAGGATTACAACCGAGTGTCATCCCTATACATTAGAAGTTAGCCATTCCTTTTCAGAACAAACCAACTCAAGGACTGGGGTACTCAGTTCTTGTTTTTGTTGTGGGAGGACATCAGCATTGCCAACACTTTTTAAGTGCCAACTGAAATCCTCTGGAGAGCCTTGAAGATTCCAAACTTGCCCTTGCTCCAGGACAAATGAGCTGGAGGATACATGAAGTCTTATTCATCAGATTTCTCGCAAGTTAACAACTAAAGCTTCGCGGGAAAATAATTCTTTAGAAGCTAAAGGCTAAGCAAGAATAGCTATTTCTTTTTACTCAAGAGTTCTTTCCCTTTACTTATATCAACTACCTCTCCAATGAGTTTTTCACTAACTTGCCATAGTTGTTCTCTTTCATCGGTATTTAAGGCTGATGGTGCTATACGGCAAACCTTCGGATAACCTCTGAAATTAAACCTAGGTCCATATTGCTCTCCAGTTTTTGCAGTTGGGTCAGTTGCGGCAAAAAGCTGAGGGAGAGCTCCCATACGAGAACTCTGAAACATCGGATCCATTAATTTATAGGCTATAGCCTCTTGCCAAGATCCATTAAGTTTTACTGATGTAGGTTGCAAGTTCGTTCGAGCTAAACCCGGATGCGCAGACAGCGAAGCAATGTCTAATTTTGATTTCTGTAATCTTTTACTAAGCTCTAAAGCAAACATAACATTCGCAAGTTTGCTTTGAGAGTAGGAAGACCATCGATCATATTTTCCCTCCCCTTGAAGATCATCAAACTTAATTTTGCCCATATATTGAGCTCCAGAAGAAACAGTTACAACACGTCCCCCAGGGTGTTTAGCGATTAATGGCAGCAGCTTAAGAGTCAATGCCATATGACTAAGGTGATTGACTGCAAATTGAAGTTCAAACCCTTGTTTGCTATATGTTTGAGGAGGAGCCATTACACCAGCATTATTAATCAAGAGATCTAATCTGTTGTATTTGACGGCAATTTTATCTAGAGCTTTATTTACTTTTTCTAGATCAGCAAGATCTATCTCTAGTACATCAATTTTTCCACAATCAGTTTCATTCAGAAGTTTCTGTCTTGATCCCTCAGCTTTTTCTAATGTTCGACAGCCAAGAATTACAGTTGCTCCCTTTTCAAGTAAAGCTTGTGCTGTATCAAAGCCCAAGCCACTATTTGCACCCGTTACAAAAACTATTCGACCTTCTTGGCTAGGAATTGAATTGATAGACCATTGCCTCATTAGTAATCAAAATCTGGTTGAAATAGAATAAAGAAATGAGGGTGAGAATCTTAAGCCATCCACACACCATCCACACATCGCAATATCGCGAGATCCCATGGTACGAGAGGAACCTAGCTACTGGCTAATGAAGAAGTGCATTTGAATAGCTGAAAGGAGTGCTAAGGAAAAAGGGAAATCCATTCAAAAAGTATTCACACATTTTTTTCATTTTAAAGGGTCCTAGAATGCCCCCCATCCAACACTTAGGGAGGTTTGATTCTTGATCATTTCTTGTCAATAAAGGGTTTTGGTAGCAAATTTATTCAATTATTGGCAAAATCCCTTCTTCAAGTTCTTGGATTAAGAGAACTTAAAAGCTTTTCGATTTTCAAGTGTTTGGGGTTCATATCCTGACTCTTGAATATCTAAAAGAAGAGCCAAAATCGTTCAATGAAACAGAGGATGCCCTAAGGACATTTTTAGGCATGAAGAAGGGGGACGTATTTCGATGTCCCCCTTTGAGTCCAGCTCTTATTTTAAACCGACGAGCTCAGACTCCTATTACATTTCTAGGCAACTAAGGACAATACACCAAGAGTAAAAATACCTCTTTTTTTACCTTTACTGGCTAAAAAAAAACGATCCTCAAATTCAGATCCCTTTTTATGATAATGATCTAAAGAGTTTCTCTAAAAAAGGCTTGGACTTTTTGGACCGTTTGTCCATCTGGGAAAAACATTTTGACCATGGCTAAATTGCGCCCTCTACCAACTACTGGTGCCGTAACTGGAATTTTTGAGGCTCTAGCATTTTTCCGCGACCCTAGCTTCGCTAAAAGGCGGTTTACTCGTCTTGGGAATGTCTTTGAAACATCAATGCTTGGGCAGCCAATGGTGTTCATTCAGGGGGACCAAGCTATTGCTGATTTGTTATGTCAACCAGACAAGATTGAGGGCTGGTGGCCAGAGAGTGTTCAACAACTTTTAGGTAGCCGTTCACTCGCGAACCGCAATGGAGCGGCTCATAAAGCAAGGCGAAGGGTAGTAGCTCAATTATTCTCGTCTGCAGCACTTCAACGCTATAGTCCTGGCATTGTCAACTTAATTGATGAGCTCAGCGAAGAACTAAAAACTGCAAAAGGCCCTCTCCCTTTAACCGAGAAAATGCGACGTTTCGCCTTTTCCGTTATCGCTACAACTGTTCTTGGACTTGAGGGTAATGATCGTGACAAGTTATTCTCTGATTTCGAGATCTGGACAAAAGCTCTCTTCTCAATTCCCATCGCTCTTCCAGGTAGTCCTTTTGCCAAAGCGCTCAAGGCAAGAAAACGTTTACTTAAAAAGCTTCAAGTAATACTTAGGCAACCTAACAATGGCAAAGGTGGCTTGGATTTACTAGCAGAGGGTCTCGACGAAGCAGGCATTCCGTTCACAGATGAAGATTTGGGAGAACAACTACTTCTACTGTTATTTGCTGGATATGAAACCACAGCTTCTGCGCTGAGCTGCCTAATGCGGGAATTACTTCTCAATCCACAAATGGAAACGTGGATTCGTGAAGAGATAGATACTCTTAATTGGCCTCCAACGCCTGCGCAGGCAACTATGGTCTACGAGCCTGCCAATGCTCCAAGACTGGATGCCCTCGTAAAGGAAGTAATGCGATTCACTCCACCAGTAGGTGGTTTTTTTCGCCGCACCAAGCAATCTTTGGTCTTAGATGGCATTGTCGTGCCTAATAATCGTGTAGTGCAAGTAGCTTTAATTGCTTCTAACCGTCATGGAATTGGTGATCTAGATATCTTTCGACCACAACGCCACTTAGAGAATGAATGTTCTTTAAGCCTGATGCCTTTCGGGGGAGGCGAACGGATATGCCTTGGTAAATCGTTAGCTGAACTTGAAATCCGAATGATGGTGATTGGGTTATTTCGTAAATTGCAACTTGAAGCTATCCCTGATCAAGACTTCAGCCTACGACAAATTCCTAGTCCATCTCCTCGTGATGGGTTGTTAGTAAAAGTAAAAGGCTGAGCACTACACATGCACATTCAAAGATTAAATCCATTCACACAATATTCAAAGAAAAGCAGGGTCTAGGAGTGAGGGTCGGTAAGAAAGCAAGAAAGGTCTTTGTTCACTCTTAACTGCAGTAATCACATCTTCTCCTGTATGCCAAATCCATTGTTGTTGAGGCGACCTTCCGTCAACATCAACACTTGTTCCAACTGGAGGGCCAAAACGATGTCTCAAACCTGCCAATACTTCAGTCATGTTTTCATAGTCCATTTCATAAGCAAGCTGTTTCAAGTCATCCTTGTCTTCAACACGAACACGAAGACTATTCACAGGTAAACCGCTCATCTGAAAATCTCTAACTTCAAAAAGACCCCTATTCACATCTTCCTGAACAGGAGTTAAGGAAACCCCAAGATGTCTCTCTACACTGGAGAGATCCATCCCCCACGACAAACCTTCCACGCAAGCTATCGCAGGTTTAGGGGTTAATTGAATAAACAAAAGGAGAACTGCTATAGCAACGCATCTAGTAGCCTTTGTAATTTGGCCAATGAAAAGAGAAGTTTGAGTGATTAGAGGCACTCTGAGCGAATCATTGAGATTGACTCATACTTTACTAAATCTCACGTTTAATCAGTTTTATGCAAATCAAAGGAAAACAATGGAGAACGATCTGGTTAGAACCTAATGGCAGTTCTATAGGCGTAATCGATCAAAGAAAGCTTCCTCACAAATTAACTTCACAAATTATTTACACCTACGAAGAAGCTGCTACGGCTATTCAAAACATGATTGTCAGGGGAGCTCCATTAATTGGGGTTACAGGTGCTTATGGTCTAATGCTTTCCTTACAAAAAGATGCTTCAGATGAAGCGTTAGAAAAAGCTTTTTCAAAATTACTATCTACAAGACCAACTGCCGTCAATCTCGGCTGGGCTTTAAGAAGAATTAGAAAGCTTGTAAAAGATCTCCCTAGAGAACAACGAGCAGAGGCTGCAAAAAAAGAAGCTCAAGCAATTGCGGAAGAAGATGTTTTGATGTGTGAGGCCATCGGTGAACATGGGTTAAAAATACTTCAACAAATCTCAGGATGCGAAAGCTATAAAGATCAAAAACAGCCATTAAATGTTTTAACTCACTGCAATGCTGGATGGCTTGCAACAGTTGACTGGGGAACTGCCTTGGCTCCTATATATAAGGCACATAGAGCTGGTATGAAAATTCATGTATGGGTAGACGAAACTAGGCCTCGTAATCAAGGTGCAAGTCTGACTTCCTATGAACTGGGTTGCGAAGGCATTCCACACACAGTGATTGTTGACAATGCAGGAGGTCATTTAATGCAACATGGCCTGGTAGACCTAGTCATAGTGGGATCTGATAGGACAACTAAAAAAGGTGATGTTTGCAATAAAATTGGTACCTATCTAAAAGCACTAGCTGCTCACGACAATTCAGTCCCCTTCTATGTTGCATTACCAAGCTCGACTATTGATTGGGAAATTGTGGATGCACTAAATGAAATCCCAATTGAAACTCGCTCTCCTTCAGAAATACTTGAAATTGAAGGCCAGTTAATTAATGGTGGGATGGGAAAAGTCCGAGTATGCCCTTATGAAAGCAGGGCATTTAACCCTGCATTTGATGTGACACCTGGCAGGCTAATAACTGGATTGATAACAGAACGAGGAGTCAGTACTTCAAATGAATTAGCTCTACAAAAGCTGTTTAAACATGAATAACGATTTGATAGAGCAAAGGCTCCGAGAAGAACTTGTCGCAGCCTCCAGAAAAATCAATTCTATTGGGCTAAACCAAGGAACATCTGGCAATCTTTCATGTCGAATCAACGGAGGTCTTTTAATTACACCTAGCTCTATGCCCTACGAGGAAATGCAATCCGATGATGTAGTTGCAATTGATTTAAGTGGCAATCTACTTGTAAAAACTCAACGGCAACCTTCCTCTGAATGGCAACTGCATGCAGAAATTCTGAGAAGCAGGCCAGAAATAAGAGCAATTCTTCATTGCCATTCCATTCATGCAACTGCCTTAGCTTGCCATGAAAGATCTATAACTAGTTTCCATTACATGACAGCAATCGCTGGTGGCAACGACATACGCTGTGCCCCCTACGCAACATTTGGAACCAAACAACTCTCAGAATTAGCTGTAGCGGCTCTTGACAAGCGTTTGGCTTGTTTACTGGCACATCATGGGCAAATAACATTAGGCTTGAATCTCAAAGCAGCCATTCAAATGGCTGTAGAAGTTGAAACTCTTGCCCATATTTATTTGCAAGCATGTCAACTAGGAACTCCCCCTCAACTAAGCAATTCAGAAATGAATGAAGTCCATCATCAATTCAAAAAAATGAGTTATGGCATCGATTGATAAGAATGAAGAGCTCCGAAAGGAATTTGAGCTGTAATCGAAAGCCTTACTAAGTCATCACCTCTCAGAGCTTTGCTAACAACGACTATACATATAACTTACGCAAGGGGATCTACAGAGGCATTTGCTTCTCTGATGTTGACTACGAAAACTGTACTTATGATTAAATCGTTGAGATCAAAGAATGACAGAAAGATCTTACATTAAGTACTTACTTTTCTCACCCATCTAGTAACATTTAACAAGACAGCATAAACATATCTTTCGCGCAACTATCTTAATGAATAGAGAGTAATTTAAGAAAAATAATTTTACATGGAAACTAAAAATAGATTATTAAATAAATATTTTATTCAATAATCTCTTCCAAACAGCTATACCTGGATATCATATCTAGGTATTAGATGGATATATTAGAGGAAGATAATAAGTCAAATTCTTGCCTCTACAAAAGCTATATATACCTGCATATAAAGGCATTTAAAAGCATTTACTTTATATACAAGCACTAATTCGGCTAACCGTACCTTCATATTACGTAATACTTTTGTTATTGTTCTTTACAAATTGATCGCCTTTCTTTCTTCTAATGAAAAACACTGAGCAACTCGCGGCTATTTCTAATCCTGCTCTTGCCGAGCGCCTTAATGGTTGGGCGGCAATGATGGGGTTTTGGGCTTTAGTTGGTGCATACGTGTCAACAGGACAAATTATTCCTGGAATTGCCTAACACAATCACTAAATCATCCACAAAATAATGAACGAATCCACTGAACTTCTACACGGAAGATGGGCAATGGTCGGTATTATTACCGCTCTAGGAACCTACGCTTTTACTGGCCAAATTATTCCTGGTATTTTCTAGATCTATGGAACTGAATCCTTTCAAACCATTAAAACAGTTTGTTGAAATGGTTTATAAAAATCCACTAAATGTTCGCATTAAAGGAGCTTAAAAGATGTCTATTGGCAAGTTGTTTCTAGCATCCATATCAAGTGGCATTGTGACCCAAGAAGAATTGATGTGGGTAGCTGCTAATCAATTAAGTTTTTCTCGATGCGAGCAGGCAGCTGCATTAAAGCTTGGGCATTTCATGGATTCTGGTCACATCCAACTTGGCTGCAGGATTTAAATTCTATGAGTAGATCTATCAATCTATTGAGCACAAATAAATGAGGCCAAGATCATTAAAGTCAGATTTAAACCTTCTTGGCAACTATTCCTTTAATAGAAAATAAACTTGGTCTAATGGTATTTCTTTTCTGTATTTATCAAGACCTGGGTTCTATCGTCCTAGAAGCTAACTCTCTTCATTTTATCTTCATCTAATGCACCATGACTACCACAAATTTTTCATTCAATCGCTATCACTATTTTGACCGCAAATTCTATTTAACTGGCACATTATTTGTTAGTTTATTACTTTTAACTATGTTGGGGATTGAATTCCGTTATCAATACCTTCATAACCCTGCAGTTCATATTTTCTTTCAATCTAAAGGTATTTATCTTTTTTAGGCTCCACTCTTCCTCTCCGGTTAAACATTAACAATGACTGAACAAATTTCTATTGCTCTAAATTCACCATTCCGAGAGTTGATTGAGTTTTCTTTCTTCTGTGTAATCGGTTTGGCCGCTGGATCAATTGATCTTTTATGAATTTCTCTTCAATGATCTTATTAACTTCTTGTGTCGCTTTGTTTTATATTGGAGCTTTTCTCTGGAGAGGGGTTTCAAGCGGCAGGCGGCCAACTATTTAATGGGGATTAATTTGCCCATCTTAAAAGACTTTCTTCATTAGTTATTTTCTACTATGTCTTTAGATGAACTCCAATTATCAGTAGATAGTTTTCCTGCATGGAAAGCAATCATGTGGTGTTTTTACCCAATAGCTACTCTTGTTCTACTGGAATTGTTAGCTCGTGGAATTGACGATGACGACGACCAAGGAGGTGGAAAAATGATTCTAATCGCTCAAGGCTCTAATCTTTAACTAATAAATTCTTCTCTCTTTCCATGACTTTAAAAATCGGTGATTCAATCCCTACTTTTTCTTTATTGGACCAGACGGGCAAGTCTAGAACAAATAAAGAATGTAAAGGTAAGCCATTAGTCTTATTTTTTTATCCAAAGGATGACACTCCAGGATGCACAGCAGAGGCCTGTGGGTTTCGTGATAAATATGAATTATTTAATCTTCTTGGTGCTGTAGTTTGGGGTGTTAGTAATGACAATCAATCTAGCCATCTAAAGTTCGCAGAAAAAAACAACCTTCCATTCCCATTATTATGTGATGAAGATAATTCACTCAGAAAACAATTTGGTGTTCCAAAAGCATTAGGAATACTAGATGGAAGAGTGACTTACATAAGTGATTCAAACGGGGTAATACGCCACATTTTCAAAGATCTTCTAAATGGGCCCCAACATGTCACAGAAGCACTAAGTATTTTGGAGGAAATTAAAAGAAAGTAGTCGAATACTTTTACGCATCACTTATTCAGTTGAGAGCGAAGAACTAACTGACGTTTGAGTTTTACATTCTCATTTTTTAGATCTTCCATCTCCTTTTGGTATTTGTCGATCAAGTCCAGCCTCCACTTCCAGCCCTTCTCGTGACAATGTTCTCTTGCTGCGTTCAAATCCATAATTAAAATTCCGGATTCACTTCTTACCAATCTGGGTAGGCAAAGTCAACGCCTACATTCCAAATCAAAGCTGGATGTCTTAGATCCCAACGCAACCGATGTTTACCATTTAGAAGGAGCTTCATGCATAAAATACCAACCAACCTATGCCACTAAATTTAAACCAACAACAAAAGCCCAAACTTTCCAGGGTTGATCTTTATCTGGCTTCGTAGGAGTTAGTTTTTTGAGAGGCATTAGGAGGATCGGAATAAACTAAGTAAAGCCGAAACGAGCAAACTAATGACAATACAACTAACGACTGGGAAATAAAACGTTGAGTTTTCTCCGTTCAACATTAGGTCCCCAGGAAGTTGCCCTAAACCCAATTGCCTTAAGTAAGGGTAAAGAGCACCTATAGCAGCAATTCCAAGTCCGAGAGTAATTAGCAATTTCTGCATTATTTATTTCCAAAAAATCTTTTGAACTGCCAAGCCAAATAGGCAGAGGTTACTACGAACAAAAATAGTCCAGCAGTTCCTATTGCTCTATTAGCAGCTTCAACTGTTGGCCAGTCATCCATCTTTTTGACCTTTACCAAATAGGGGCCCAGTAAATAAAAAGTGGCCAATGGCTCCAAGAAACAACCCAAAGGCAATGAGGTTGGGGGTTATTCCTCCAATAATTGCAACTTTAGCGAAATAGGTATTCGCTGCTTCTAGAACTAAGAACGTCATCACGACAAATATCCTTGCCCAGTTGTCAGCAAAATTCATTGCCAATGAAGAAAAAAGTATTTCATGAGTAATAACGTTCTGCCATTTCTTGAAGCATCTTTCGAATGTGTTCGTCTTGAGCGTTCGTTTCTTCCTTTAATTTCTGGCAAGCACCTTTCACTTGCATCCAAACAACTTCCATTACTTCTCGCTCTTCTTCAGATGGTTTCCACTTTGATGTTTTCATATAAAGGACAATAGAAGCAATTAGAGGCCATTTTCAATATGGATCTATTCTGACCATACATTTTCACCCCAATCCCTTGATGTGGCTGAAATGAACTACTGACCAATGAAAACTTCCCTGTGAGTGATAGAAAGCGATCTCAGTAAACCAGAAATTTCCATCCAAACATTATCCAAACTTTATCCAAACTAGAGAAATGGTGAAAATTGAAGAAGAAAGTCCTCTTACCAACAAAAAAGAGAAAAAAGAAAAGGATGACAACTCTCTCCTGAATTATGAATATGACGAAGATGACGATGGTGTCGACCGGGAGACTTAATGATATGACCGTGAAAAAATCTTTTGATTTGCGGGTTTATGAAGCTGTTTCACAGATACCATCTGGCCAAGTCGCTACCTATGGGCAAATAGCTGAGTTAATTGGTGCATATGGATGTGCACGGCAAATTGGATGGTCCTTAAAGAGATTGTGCTTGCCTTCAACAATTCCTTGGCATCGAGTCATAAATGCCAAAGGGGAAGTATCAATGAGTATTAGTCGAGAGGGAACTGATTGGGTCCAAATAGATTTATTGAAACGCGAAGGTGTTTTTATAGATCAGGAATTAAAAATTCAACTGCGCAGGTATTTATGGAAACCAGATCTATTTAAAGATTCGGAATAGAAAGTCGATATGACAACTAAAGAGAGCCATAAAGAAAGAAAAGAACGCTTCAAGGCGATGTCTAGTGCTGAGAGGAAAACATTAATAAGAGAAAAAATGAAAGCCGAAGGGTTACAAGAAGGGAGTGGGGTTCCAGGGAAAGGCTTCTCTTCTTATGACCAAGATGAGATCTGGGAACTAATCCAAGTGACTAGCCATTTCCCTGAGATGCAAACCAAGCCAAGGACTATGAAAACAAAGTCCCCTAACGAAAGGAAATCTTTAATTGCTTGGATAATGATTGCAATGGCTCTTACCGGTGGAATGGTCTTCTATTACCAGGAATATCCATCACCAGAGACAAGAAGAGAGTTATCCGTAGATGCAATGTTTGCTGATTAAATTGTTCAACCGTCTTTACTATGAAATCATTGAGTTAAAGGTTTGATGCACCTACAAGCAAGCTTCTTCTAGCTATTTGCACTAGGTCTTTTATACGTAAATAACTATTCCTATCACTACCAAAGTATCCACAACATAAATTGCTATTAGCAGTGATGACTCATTTGGGTTCGTCCTGTTTTTTCATTCCTCGCCATACCAGCGGATTATTTCCTCTTGTCATTACTGTTATTGCTTTTCCTAAAAACCAACTCCCTACCATGAAGCCCACAGCGGCTAGGGCATACAACAGATCTGCTTGTGTGGCAGTAGCTAAAAGATTTGGAAAGTTCATATCTCTATTTCACTTTTTCTCCTCATAGAGCATTTCCCAAGCCAAGGTCACGCAAAAGGTCACGAACATCGTTGCCAGAAGGGCATCAGCGATCCAATGTCCCAAGGAGAAAGTTCAACCGTCTTTGATTAATCTACTTCTTGATTTTCTTCTATATGCCATTTGTATGCAGAACCATTTCTCTAAATTTCTTGGCACCCGCTACCTAGTACAACCCTTGAGATTCCAGGCCGGGCGACAGGGTTCGAACCTGCGACCTAGTGCCTAAAGGACTCAAACTGCCAAAAGCTCAAACCAGATAATTGAGTCAAAATAGAGGGAGGGAAAACTTGCTCCAATTCCAGCAAGCCTCTAACCCTCAACAAGCTGTCTAACCTCTTTTATCGCAATGGCTGACAAAATATCTCATATTGACCAATGAAAACTTCCCTTTGAGTGCCAGCAAGCGCTCTCAGCAAATCAGCAATTTCTATCGCAACTTGCATTACTAAGGACCTAGAACTAATAGATCCCTAAGAAAAAAAAATAGCTAGCTTCTTAGTGAATGAGATTGAAAGAATGACTGGCATTACTGGATTCCTTTTTTTATTATTCAAGCCCATGTTGTTCTTGACCCTTAAAAAGCTGTTCAAGAAGCAAATGAAGGGTTGGATCATTTCTGCTTTGGAATGGTTAGCCCTTCAAACCGACAATGATATTGATGACGCAATAGTCAGAAAGGTTAAAGCAGCAATGAAGTTAGGAATCGCATAAGAAGTGCGGTTCACCTGTATACCGAAACACACCAGAATGGAAAAAATTAAAGGATATAGACCTTCAAAAGGTATAACATTCAACATTCTCAATGCATTCAAATAAGCCCTATCGTACTTTGTAAAAGTTATAGAAATAATAATCTTAAATTCCACTGACTCTCAGTCTAATTGATACCTGAAGAGCTAGATGCTTCAGGCAATCCGAAGGATATATCTATGACTACTACAAGAAAGAAATCCACTTAAAAGGATTTATTCAAAACACATATTTCGCCCACATCCATCGACATGATTGGAATCAACTACTGGCTAATAAAAAGCCAAAACCCTTTGATTGCAATTGATCTAAAAGAATCGTTAAAAGCTATACCAGCAAAATTCTAGAAAGCTATTTTCAGATCTCAGGATCCTGCTCTCAAAACAAATAGTAGGCAAAACGCCATCTACCAATAAGTTTAGTTTTCAGTAAAGGGTTTGGTACCTCTTTTGAGAGAAGACCCTTTTTGTTCACAAAGCAATTGATCAGCGTGGATAAAACACAACCTTCTATCCCAAACCAAAAAAACATTCGGAATTTTCGATTGTCTGGTCTCATGGGAAAGGCTCTTGCCATAAAGATGAGTGATATACCAAGCATGAAAGCCATTACGGAAGTTGTTCCTAAGCACTGTTTTGCATGTAAGACATCAACTTCCTTGGCCTACCTTTTTCAATCAATCGCAATTCAGGCAGTAATTGTCGCGATAGGACTAGCCATTCCTTTCACGCAAGCAATGATTCCTGTCTGGATTCTCTATGCCTTAATTTCAGGGACTACCGCAATGGGCTTCTGGGTTATCGCTCACGAATGTGGGCATGGAGCCTTCTCGGATAACCGAACTTTGCAAACAGTTATTGGTTATCTGCTGCACTCGTTCTTGCTCGTTCCATATTTTTCTTGGCAACGGTCACATTCCATCCATCATCGTTTTACTAATCACATAACTTATGGCGAGACTCACGTTCCAATAGTTGTCGGTGGCAATGGAATTAACGAAAAAGTCGGAGGAGAGAATGAATTGGCTCTCTCAACTGCTCTAGGCAAAACTAGATACGGGCTCATGCAACTCCTATTACACCTTGGCTTTGGTTGGCCTGCATATTTGTTGACTGGCAGCACAGGGGGGCCTAAATACGGGACTACGAACCACTTTTGGCCAAGGGAACCCTTCTCTAAAAAACTTTGGCCTTCGAATTGGGTAAAGAAGGTTTGGATCTCAGATCTTGGGATAGCTTTGGTATTAGTAGGACTTTTTATATCAGGGCTTAAGTATGGAATAACTCCTTTAATAGCAATGTATATAGGTCCGTTAACAGTAGTCAATTGCTGGCTGGTTTTATATACCTGGCTTCACCATACGGATACAGATGTTCCCCACCTCTCCAACTCAGACTTCTCTTTTGTGAGAGGTGCCTTCCTTTCAATTGATCGGCCTTATGGAAAAATTCTTAATTTCCTACATCATCAGATTGGCTCAAGTCACGTAATTCACCACATTTTTCCAACAATTCCTCATTACCATGCGAGAGAGGCAACTATTGCAATTAAAAAAGCTTTCCCAAAGACCTATCTTTTCAACCCAGTTCCAATCCATAAGGCTCTCTGGAATATCGCTTGTAATTGCATTGCTGTTACATCAGATAAAAATGACGGTCAATATATATGGCAAAACTCTTACACAAATCAAGAGTAAATTCATCCTATGCAACCTGGTGCGGGCAAAAAGATAACAAGTGCAAAATCTTCTTCAATGTTGGCAAAATAGGAGCCAGACTACTGGCTAATGAACAGTCAAAAGTTATTAAGCTACTGGTTTTTGAGCGACAAGGCTAAATCCATTCGAACTTTATTCGAATCTTAAGAACGCAATGAATTGAGCATCATGGATCTTTTCTGATGACAAGAATCAACTTAATAAAGCCAAGTGAATTGTCTGATCAACATCTAATTGCGGAATATAGAGAAATCTTCATGGTTGGATCAGCACTCCAACGTTCAATAAAGTCAAAGAGTTGGGAGAAAACAAAAGAAAACTTACCCAAAGAATTCACCTTGAATATTGGGCACGTCAAATTCTTCTACAACAAAGGGAAGTACCTACACAAAAGATATTTAGACCTAATAGATGAAATGCAAAGTCGAGGAATGAATCCAAATCTAGAGCGACAATTTAAAAAAGAGCAGTGGCCAAATGAATTATATAAAGACTGGAGCCCTAAAGAGAAAGACTTTCAACTTATAAGAAAAAGAATCAAAGAAAAAATCAATCAAAAACCAAATTGGTATCGCTGGACAAAGAAAACAGCTAGAAAGAGAGGAGCACTAGATAATTATTTGGAAGTTTCAGTCACATCTCCTTGCCCTGAAAACACAATCAACGAACTAGGAATAAAACAATGGCCTATTTGGACTTGTGATCCAAGTACATTCCCTTGGTCATATAGCGATAAGGAAACTTGTTTAATCCTGGAAGGAGATGTCACCGTTACTCCTGATGGGGGAGAGCCTGTCAGGTTTCGGGCCGGTGATCTAATTGTCTTTCCTCAGGGGATGTCTTGTACATGGGAAGTACATAAGACAGTCCGAAAGCACTATCGTTTTGGTAACTAGCTAATCAATGAAGGCCCTGAGATCGAGGGTTTATACAAACTCTATCCAAACCGCCCCTTCTAGCCCCAATCCCTTGATATGACTGAAATCAACACTGGCTAATGAAAAGTTCCCTTTAGGTGATAGCAAGCGACCTCAGCGAATCAGAAATTTCTATTCAAACTTTTTTCAAACTTATATTTCTTCAATAAAGCTTGATTTGCCATAAGAAATCATTGACAGAATCTACTTGAGCGAAATCTAATTCCAACTAATTCCGTCTGAGTCACAAATCAAACATTCCTTCCTTCCAATCAAAAGCTCATTAACGTAAGCAGCTTCTGTTCAAAACAATAAGAAAATTGCTAAGCGGGCTTTACCGCACATACATATATGCCTGTGTGATCTTCTTTAATGGAGATCTCTACTAGACCAGATTTCTTAATTAATTCTCC
>QCFB01000014.1 GCA_003280345.1 Prochlorococcus sp. AG-363-A16 | reverse complement strand
TTCAAGCAGGCAAGCCCATAACACCTTTGTAATCTGTGCCAACAGTCTCTTGCACTTGACCAATAGTCCATGCCTTCAATCCATGTTCATCACAAACTTGGATGGCTTCATCAACGCCATATCTAGGCACTACCAAACAAAAACCAATACCAAGGTTGAATGTATTCCATATATCGCTCTCGGGAATCTCTCCAAAATCCTTTAACCATGTAAAAAGTTCAGGCCTATTCCAGGCCTTTGCATCAACTAAAGCATTGAGTCCTTTGGGTAGGCATCTGGGGAGATTCTCAGGTAGCCCCCCCCCCGTGATATGGGCCATGCCATGTATTGGGACCTTGGCTTCTAGAAGTCCTTTAACTAATTGAGAATATATTTTTGTGGGATTTAATAAGGCAGCCATCAAAGGTCTTGGCTCATGGCCAAAGAGAGTGCTCTCATTTACATCATTCATCTCAAGTACCTTGCGAACCAAACTGAATCCATTGCTATGCAAACCACTGCTTTCAATGCCAATAATTTGATGTCCTGGAACTATCTTGCTTCCATCAATCAAAGAAGATTCTTCAACGACTGCCACACAAAAACCTGCCAAGTCATACCTTCCCTTGGGGTAAAACCCTGGCATCTCAGCTGTTTCTCCGCCTAAAAGTGCACAATTACTAAATTGACATCCCTCAGCTATACCTTCTATAACCTGCGCCATAGCTTCTGGAGCTAGTAAACCTGTTGCGATGTAATCAAGAAAAAAGAGAGGCTTAGCGCCAGTAGTAATGACGTCATTAATGCACATCGCAACCAAATCGAGACCAACACCAAAATGCTTATGACAATCCTGAGCGAGCTCTAGCTTCGTTCCAACTCCATCTGTTCCTGATACCAAAACTGGACTCTTCATTCCCTTTGGCAGGCGAAACAACCCTCCAAAACCACCTAAGCCACCAATCACCTCTGGGCAATTAGTCGCTTCAACACTAGATTTAATCCTTTGAACAAAGGCCCTGCCAGCCTCAACATCCACGCCTGCTGTCTTGTAGTCCATAGTGCTTTCCGAGTCTTCTAAGAGCTAATGGATTGATCCTCCTCCTTCATTGCCAAATGAGCCAGCCTTCAATAAAGCTAGTCATGACATTTATCCGAACTCAGTTCAGAAAAGCATTGCAATTGTTGGAGATCATTTTTCTGTGAATTGCCACATCCTCAAAACCAAAGCTGACCTCCAACTTTGGCGGTCTCAGCAAAATTCACCAATTGGCTTTGTCCCAACAATGGGGAGCCTGCATAAAGGTCATGGGGAGTTAATCAAAACCTGTAAAAAAAGTGATAACAATCAACATCATGTTGTCCTGGTAAGCATTTTTGTTAACCCACTGCAATTTGGACCAAAGGAAGATTTCGCAAATTATCCTCGAGATCTTGATCAAGATTGTTCATTAGCAACAAAATATGGGGCAGATGCAATCTGGGCTCCATCTGTCGATGAAATCTTTCCAGGTGATGATGGTTCACATTTCAAAATAAAAGTACCTTCCAGGCTCCAAGCTCACTTATGTGGACGCAATAGACCAGGACACTTTGATGGTGTAGCAACAGTCATTTCTAAACTCTTATGTCTTGTAAAGCCTAATGTCCTAGTCCTTGGAGAAAAAGATTGGCAACAGCTGGTGATTTTGAAACAACTAATTAGAGATCTAGGGCTACCCGTCAAGGTTGTTAGCGTTAAAACAATTCGAGATAAAAATGGTCTTGCATATAGTTCAAGGAACCTATATCTCAACTCATCTGAAAAAGAAAAGGCCTTATCTTTACCTCGATCACTTGCTATTGCAGCCAAACAAACACTAGAGGGAAAAGTTCTAGATCTAAAGCAACTTCACTCTTCCATAACTGAGAAAGGTTTAGAAGTTGAATATTTAGAACTTCTAGATCCACACCTGCTTCAACCAGTAGATAATACAAACAAACTGAGTCTACTAGCAGCGGCAGTTCGCTGCGGCAAAACCCGCCTAATAGATCACACATTCCTAATGCAACGTCAACCAATTATTGCCATTGATGGGCCTGCAGGTGCAGGCAAAAGCACTGTGACAAAAGCTGTTGCAAAGAAGCTTGGACTGCTTTATTTAGACACTGGTGCAATGTATAGAGCCGTGACTTGGTTAATAAAAGAAGAAGGAATCAATCTCCAAAACGAATCAGCAATTACACAGCTGCTAGACCAAGCCAAACTGGAATTAAAACCTCACAAATCAGGAAAACAAAAGGTTCTTATTAATGAGCAAGATGTTACTGAAGCAATCCGCTCTCCAGAAGTCACTTCTTTAGTTTCAGAGGTTGCTGCTCTTGGCAATGTCCGTTTAGCATTGACTTCACAACAAAAAAATATGGGTTTTCATGGAGGACTAGTTGCTGAAGGAAGAGATATAGGTACTGCAGTGTTCCCAAATGCAGAATTAAAGGTGTTTCTTACAGCAAGCTCACTTGAAAGAGCTAAACGCCGCTCAAATGATTTAAAACAGCAAGGTTATTTAGTACCTAATCTAAAAGATCTAGAATCTGAAATTATAGAAAGAGATAGATTAGATAGTTCAAGGGAAATTTCGCCATTAATAAAGGCTATAGACGCCGAGGAACTAATCACTGATGGAATGAATATAGAAGAAGTAGTGGATGCTCTTATAACACTATTCCGACTAAAAGTTCCTCAAGAAGTCTGGCCTAATTCTTCAGAATGAGCTCTGCCAAAAGTCCTTCACATGCATCCTGAAGCAAATCTAATACTTTCTCAAATCCAAGTTCACCACCGTAATATGGATCAGGCACCTCAATCATTTTTGTTGTATTAGAATAACTCAAAATAGGCTTAATCTTTGCCGTTGCTCTTTCTCCTAATTCAAGGGCAAGTGAATTTACAGCCGAGTAATTATCATTGTCCATAGTTAAAATTAAGTCAAAGTTTTGCAAGTCTTCTAATTGAATTTGTCGTGCATGACTACTAATATCAATGCCTCTTTTTTTTGCAGCAGATCTCATCCTTGAATCTGCAGGGTTTCCAACATGCCAGCCGCCCGTTCCTGCCGAATCCACTTCGACAGTTAATTCAAAGCCTTTAGCCTTAAGGCAATGCAAAAAGACTGCCTCAGCAGCAGGAGAACGGCAAATATTGCCAAGGCAAACAAATAAAACTTTTTGTCTCATGAGTAATAGTAAAACTTAAGGAAGCAAGTCCCTCTAATAATTAGCATTGATGAGAGCCAAATTCAAAAAATAATTCAGTCAGTTTATACATTTATAATCCAAATTTATTCTCATAAATCAAAAAGGACATCTTTGATATAAGACTCAGTCCATTGACTACCATAAAAACGCGTTAACATTCCCCTGGCAGGATCCTTTTCTGACCTGTACTTCATATAACGCTTTTGACCCTCTTTAAGAATTTCAGAACGGCTAAGGGAAATCATTTTAGACTCACTAACTAGTTGCAAATACAGCATTAAATATTCATTATATGCTGGCAAAATTACACTGGAAATAAGCTCCTCAGCCTTATTGCCTAAAGGGAACCTCGTCCAAAGCATTCCAGGAGAGAAATAAGGTTCAGCTTCTATAGGGATAGGTCCTCCATCAGGTACTAAATCTTGCCATCGTCTATGTATCGGCAACAAACGATTCCAAACCTGGTCTGTATGCAACTTGTCAGACTTTAAAGCTGGTTGAAAGTCCAATGCCAATAGATTACCTGAAGGAAGAGTTACAAAGTCAGCACCAAAAAAAGGAAGATCAAAGTTTGGGCAAGGGCTAATAACAAAATTAAATACTGATGCTGACCTACCAGCATGTAGACAAACAGCTCGGGCTTGCCTCAACTTATTAGTTTTACAAGCCCAAGTTATAGTTCTGACCCTAAAAGGATTGGATTTAGAGCCCGAAGTCTCTTCTCTTTCAAGAAATTGAGTAGGGATGGGATAAGGATCTAATTGAAATCGTGATAAAGCCTTAATTGTTAATTGTAGTATTGGAGTCCATCTCCAATCTGCAATATTTACAGGGTCAAGGCTTGAATTACGAAAAGCACTCATATCTTTTTACTAATGATCAAACATTTCAGAAGTTTGATTATGAAGGCTTCCAGGGAAAAGAAATTCATTTAGAAAGCGATCAGACCAAGATTTTCCAAATAAGCTTACAAATAATCCATGAGCAGGATCCCTTTCTGCACTATATATGTCATATGAAGTTTGCAGACGCCTCACTTCTAATGGTTCTATTTCAGAAGTACCTTTCATTGATTTTTCTTCAAGGTCCCAATAACAATCAAGAAAAGCTTTATAAGCAATAGGTAATGATTTATTGGCCTGTTCAAAACCACCTCTACAAAAAAGTAGCCATGGTGAAAAATACTTTTGTGGGTCAAATGCTCTCATAGTTTTTTCGCGACTCAATTCTGGGAAGCGATTGTGTAGACCAATAAGACCTTTAAAGTGTCTATCAAAATAATGCTGATCTTGAACAAGAGGTTGAAAATCCAAAACTGCCACTAATTTTTTTGTTCTCCCGAACCACAAGAGATCTATTCCCAATATTGGTTGATCATTGTTGTAATCAGGATAAGCAACGGAATTCAAGACCTGCAAACTATCTCCTGCATCTAATCTGGTAACACGCCATCGACGAAAACCTGAAACTTGCCATAACCAACTTTTAATAGTGCCTTTTCCATTAATTGATACACAATTGGCCAAGCCCTCTGGAACAGGTATTAGTTGGCCACCATGAATTCTAATGCTGGTATGAAGTTGTTTTAAAAAAGGGTCAAACATTAATACTTACCTATCTCATAATGAAATGCACTGAAATTAAATCCAAAAGAGAGTTACTCATGAGTTATGAGGTGCAAATGTAAAAGCCATTAGAGAAAAAATAACCAAATAAAAATTCTCATATAAAGCAAGGTAGCGATAAGATTCGGTTTCTATTAAGAAGATCATTCATTATTTTGCAAAGCTCATTGTGCAAATCCAGCCTCATTTAATCACGAGAAGTTATTATTTTCCGTGCTTCCCTTATGCTTTCTTCTTGTAAGAAAACCAAAGAGAACCTTACCTATTGCAGCAATAAGATTACCCTCTAATTCCTTAAACATATCCATATTGCATTTAAAAGCCTTATTGGCTTCCTCCACTATCAAATCAGCCATCGCTTGATCTATTGGTAAAGAGTTCAAAGTAGAGCTGTAATTTCGCTTAAAGGCTTTGTGATCATTAATGCAATCAAACTCATAAAAATGCAAACCATCAAGATCTGAAAGGTTTAGTGCCTTTTGAGCAATGTTTTTCAAGATTTGTCCTCCAGATAAGTCACCTAAGTATCGTGTGTAGTGATGAGCAACAAGTAGCTCTGGCGCCTCCTTTGCAACCTTGTGAATACGTTCTACATAAGCTTTTGCTGCATTAGTTGGCTCTAAGTGATTTGACCAGTTTTTATCAAAATAATAATCAAGATCTTGCGCCAGTTTTTCTCTGCGATTGAGCTCTGGAAACCCAATCATCCCAACTACAGGGTGACGTTCAGCACATAGCCTGCCAATTTCATCTTCCATGGCTGAGTATACGAAGTAAAGGTCAGCCACCAACTTTCTATAAGTGGACTTATCCACCACCCCTTTGAGAAAGCAACTCACAAAACCTGTGTTTTCAGCCATTGTATGGGCCTTCTTGGTGCCTTCTCTAAGTTGCATCGCTAGAGCTACAGTCATTTGTTCAGCGTGCAATTGATAAGTTGAATGAAGTAATCTTCTTCCATAAGCATAAACAACCTTTTAGCCAAGAAGGGTTACTAAATATCATCTGAAGAAGAACATAAAGGAAAGAGGTCAAATAAGTCTCGACAAATCGTATGCAATTGATCAAGTTGTGCCAATTGAGGTAAATGGGAGCCTGTTGGCTGCCAATCACCAACAGTGACTAAGCGCCATCGCTCTCCATCAAATGTCATGCCCCGAATTAGAACACCAAGAAGACGAGGGCGATAAGAAACATCCAATTTCCTGATAGTCAATTGCATAAGCAAACTTCTACATTGCAATCTTGGGCTCCAACCTGGAAAGTGAAAGGCTAAGTCAATTGTTTCAGGCTGAAGCCAGCGCCTAGTCTCAGGATCATCACGCCAAGGTGTGAGATTGGGGGAAGCCTCTGGGAAATGTTGCCGAACAAGGGTGACTGATAAAGCCAATGCATGAGCCCACGCAACGCTTTGCACCTGATCAGCAGCGTTCACCGAACAATCCTAAATACTTAATGACATTGCCATGCAATTGGCTTTGAAGCACGTTTATGACTTTCCTGTTAAGGATCATTCTTCGTTAAAAGTAACGAGAATTGTTTACAGGATTAGCTAATGATCAATTTCCTGCTCTTTATGAGCCCCGCCAAGTCATAAGCTCGCCGTGAGATCAAATCAATCAGATAGTCAATCTTTCTTCATGGCTCAGTTTGAGAAGCTCATAGCTCCCAGCCAAGGCACAGCAATTAGCTTTGTGAATGGTCATCCACAAGTACCTAACGATCCAATTATCCCCTTCATTCGTGGAGATGGTACAGGTGTAGACATTTGGCCTGCCACCCAAGCGGTACTTGATGCAGCTGTCAAAAAGGCATATAAAAACAAACGTCGAATCGAATGGTTCAAGATTTATGCAGGCGATGAAGCTTGCGATATTTATGGTACTTACCAATATTTACCGCAAGACACACTCGAGGCAATCCGAACTTACGGGGTAGCAATCAAAGGTCCTTTAACAACACCTATTGGGGGAGGAATTCGCTCTCTAAATGTAGCACTTAGACAAATATTTGACCTTTATTCATGTGTTCGGCCCTGCCGTTATTACGAAGGCACACCAAGTCCACATAGGCGTCCTCAAGATCTTGATGTCATCGTATATAGAGAAAATACAGAAGATATTTATATGGGGATTGAATGGGAGGCTAATGATCAAGTTGCCATTAACTTAATTGAATATTTAAACACTACAGTAATCCCCTCAAATGGCAAACTTGGCGAAAGGCAAATTCCAAAAGGGTCTGGGATAGGAGTAAAACCAGTAAGTAAACAAGGCAGCCAAAGACATATTCGCAAAGCAATTCAACATGCACTAACTCTTTCAGGCTCAAAGCGACATGTAACCCTTGTACATAAGGGTAATATTATGAAGTTTACGGAAGGTTCATTTAGAGATTGGGGTTATGAATTGGCCACCACTGAATTCCGTGATGTATGTATTACTGAACGCGAAAGTTGGATTCTTCAAAACATAGAAAATGACTCTGCAATCAATATTGAAAACAATGCAAGTCTAATTGAGCCTGGATATAGTTCTCTTACTCCAGAAAAAAAAGATGCCATCTGCTTAGAAGTTAAGTCAGTCATCGAAGATATTGGGGAAACACATGGAAATAGCAAATGGCGCGAAATGGTAATGGTCGATGATCGAATTGCCGACAGTATCTTTCAACAAATTCAGACAAGGCCTCAAGAGTACTCAATTCTTGCAACCCTTAATCTTAATGGAGACTACATTTCTGATGCTGCTGCGGCAATTGTAGGGGGGTTAGGGATGGCTCCAGGGGCAAACATTGGTGACAAAGCAGCGATTTTTGAAGCAACTCATGGAACTGCTCCTAAACATGCAGGTCTTGACCGCATAAACCCAGGCTCGGTGATACTGAGTGGTGTAATGATGTTGGAATTTTTAGGCTGGAAAGAAGCCGCTAACTTAATAACAAAAGGAATAAGTAAATCAATTTCTGACCATAAAGTTACATATGACCTTGCTCGTCTTATGGAACCACCAGTAAAGCCATTAAGTTGCAGTGAGTTTGCAAAATCTATTATTGAAAGATTCTAAATAAACAAGAATAATTAGACTCAGACCTGGAAATTAATCAATTTTATTTGAGACTTTCCATTAATCTCCATGCATACAATAGAGTATCCCTTTGCCCAAAGTTACCTGGGAAAGTAATAACAGGAAGATCTTTTGCTAAGCAATACTTCTCAGCACATACCATTGATAGGCCAGGTATCAATTGTCCTTTCAACTTTACTGAATCCAATTCCAATCCCTTCTCTAGAAAAGAATGAGTCGTAATACCTCCTTTGCTAATTACATAGCCCAATTCTGGAGCTACTCTCGCCACAAGTCGAGCCACGAAATCTGCAAGTGAATTGCTAAAACTTATCCTTTCTTGAGCAGAGGTAAACTCAAGCTCTCCACGACTTGTATAAAGCACTGGTGTCTTATCTGAAGATAGAAAATTATTCAACTGGTTCCAATAATCATTCTGCAAAGCAGAAAGCTTGATGTCTGAAAATTCTTCTTCTAGGGCTCGCGCAAACTCCTTAACTGACAACTCAAGACCTACACATTCACCATGCTGCAATAAACATTCCAATTGCTCATCTGCTAATGGAACATGTGAACCCACTATCACTAGCCCAGGCTTCTGATCGCCAGATTGAGTTCTAAGTCTTAAAGAAATAAGCTCAGATTTCACATAATGATTTGTGGGAATACTAGCTAAGCAATTAATAAAACTTGCTGCAGAACGAAAAAGGAATCGTTTTTTATGAATCAAACTTCTAATTGCTTTAGCCAAAATATCCAATTGTGCAGGGATTTCCGCATCAACTACAACGGCTCTATTGTGAGAAAGTTTCAAAAGCCAATTAATAAGCCTCTTCATTCCAGCTTCTGATCCCAAAGCAGCATCCAAAAGAGGAAGCTTGAGGCGGGCAACATTGTCAGCACAAATACTCCCATCACTCTTTTCTTCCAACCAAAGTGTTAAATCACTGTTTGAGTATCCAAAGATTTTGTCCTTAGCAAAAGGAGTTGTATGGACAGGAATCCCATTTAGCAAATGAACACTCTCAACAGTTGTTCTTCCTCCTTCAAAAAATGCTGGGACATGAAAGGTTGCATCAAAAGGTCCTAACATTTGATTTATCACTGCTGGCTCAATTACCCCATGACCACGAAGAGTAGAGTCTCCGCGACTAACAAATAAAACATCTTCAATAGAAATCCTCTCACTTTTAAGAGCCTGCATCAAAGATTGACAAATTTCTCGTGTTTTATCAGCAGCAATATGTGCTGACATTGAACGTGTGTTTGTTAATAAAAAAAGTAACGGCGAGGCGTCCCTTATTCCATTAATAATACTTTCCTTATCACAACACAAAAGCAGTTGGCAACCATGCACAGTCTGCGATCCTGTAGGGTCATCATCAAAGACAACGATCTTCATAAAAAATACTTGAAAGTGGGTAAAATTATTAATTAAGTCGAATAGTGCTTCTTCCAACTATCAGGAATAGACACAAAACTTCTATCCAGCTTATTTACAGAGTCGCAACCTAAAAGCTTCATTGTTCGCAAAATATCTGAGCGAAGAATATCGATTGTTCTTGCAACTCCAGGACCACCCCCTGCTGCCAGTCCATAAGCATAGGCTCTACCTATTAATACTCCTTTTGCTCCAAGACATAGAGCTTTAACTATATCTCCACCTCTACGAATTCCACCATCCAATAATACATCTATTTGACCATTAACAGCCTCAATAATTTCAGGAAGCACCCTAATTGTAGGAGCTACACTATCAAGTTGCCGGGCGCCATGATTTGAAACAACAATTGCATCTACACCACAATCGATTGCTTTTTTCGCGTCCTCACCTATGTGGACACCTTTAACTATAATTTTTCCACCCCAAGCCTCACGAATCCAATTAAGATCATTCCAAGTGACAACAGATTGTTCCAAGGCTGGGCCTATTTCCGTATATCCCATTGGTCCATCATCAAGCTCAACGTTTGGGAAATTCATTAAGCCTCCATCTCCTAACCACTGGCTAAGCCAACAAGGTTTCACTAACATTTGTGATATAAATGGGAGCATCGCAATAGGGTTCATTGATAACAATTCTTTTGTTCCATTTCGTACATCTCGTTCACGTAATCCGGAAACAGGAGTATCAATTGTGACCACAATTGCCGAAAAACCTGCTGCTTTAGCTCGCTGAATTGTTTTTAAAGCAACATCCCTACCACCAAGCAAATATAATTGATACCAAGCAGGAAAATTCGTTGCTTGTTTGACTTCTTCTAATCTACAACCTGAAAGTGTCGAAAGTGTATATCCAGTGCCTGCAATTCCTGCCTCGCGTGCGGCAACAACTTCACCTTTAGGATAAAACATCCTACTACTGCCAACAGGAGCAAGAATAAAAGGAAGTTTAAATTCCTCACCAAGAACTTTTATATTTAAATCACAAGCTGGGGTTTCAACAGCACATCTAGGCCGAAAATATATTTTGTTAAATGCTGTACAATTCTGAGACAAGGTTTGTTCACGATCAGCCCCACTATCTATATAGTCAAAAACCATCTGAGGGAGTCGGTTTTTTGCTAATGCACGAAGGTCAGCAACATTTACGACATTTGGCGCCGCTACATTCCCACCCATTTGAAAATAAGGAAATAATTCCATTAATCTTATGAGATTTATTGCAGAAATGTCAGTACATTTATGCAAATGTATGGTTTCCTCAAACTTAAGCCAAGCTCCATACGAATTAATAACTTAATCTTACTTATAGAATTTCTTTTTAGAAGTTTTTCCGATTCCGGAATTAAAGCTATTAGTTGGGTCAAGTTTTCGATAAAAACTTGCCAGACAATCATCTGCCTTATATAGATGGCCTACATTATGTTCAGCAGGGTATTTTGCATTATTCCTATCTAAAATCTGTAAGATCTGAGATTTCAACTTGGTAACATTAACACCTTTTTTTACAACAAAGTCCCAATGAAATACCATACAAAGGAAATGACCCATCTGAAAAGACTCGGCCATTTGGCATAAAATTTCACTTGGGAGTATTTCATACCAAGACTCGCAATTTCTTGGCAAAGCAATATCTAGTGGCAGGAGTTCCCCCGAGCAATCTGGGTTGACTATTCGATACCTAGCAGGAGCTGCTCCAGCTACATAACGATGTAAAAGTAAATCTTTACCTTCAGATTTAGTGCATTCTAAGTATTCATATTCTTCATTATTTGAAGTTTCAATCTTCAATAGCTCCTTCGTAGGATTGATAGACTCATCACTAGTTGAAAATAACATATAATGATCATATTTTTCTCGGTATTCTCTTATCCTAGGAGGAATATGATTAGGTGTTATATCTGCTAAAAACTGAAGTAATCTATCTGAAGGATGACTAGGCAAGAAGTTGATTGATTCTGCTATTTGATCTAATCTTCTTTTAAGAGCAAATAACTTAGGTATAAAGCTGGGCCCAAAGAATTTAAGAAACAAAAAAGTATCTTTGCAATATTTATAAGACCCATCAAAATAACTACGGTGCATATATTCGCCCATATCAGGTAAATGCTCAAAAGTAGTCAAGATTTTTTCTCTCAAAAGAGTTAATTGGCAAGGATCATTGGTGCCTACAAAAAAAACTTGTTCTTTTTTCGGAATTACGAAGGTATCTAAACGTACTGCAAAAACAGCAATCTTTCCTGCGCAACCACTAGCCTCATACAACCTTCTTCTGTCAGCATTAAATCTTGCTGGGGTATCAGATTTAACATCTCTTACTCTAAATTTATATTGGTTATCAGAGGCGTTAGAACTTGATACTGGTAAATTATCTTTCTGAAAATTAAGAGATTCCAAATTGTTGAGTATCTCTTCTGGCAAAGTTCCTAATTCAATATCTAAATGGTTAATCAATTCTAATTTACGTTTCTGATTTAATCTTGCAAATAAAGCTAATTCTGTATAGGCAGGTCCTCGATTGACTAAGTTCCCACCTGAATTGTTGCATACACCACCAACTACTGAGGCGCCAATACAAGAAGATCCAATTACAGAATGCGGGCCTCTACCTAATGGCAAAAGTTTATCTTCGAGCTGATACAAAGTGGTCCCTGGAAATGCAAGGACCTGAGACCCATCATTAAGTAAAACTAGGTTATCAAGATGAAGCGTGCTTATAATTACAACATCTCGATCATAATTATCTCCATCTGGGGTAGATCCACCCGTCAAACCAGTATTTGCAGCTTGGATGATAATAACTTTGTCAAAGGATATACAGATCTCTAATATTTTCCAAAACTCTATTAAGCTTTTTGGAAAAACTACAGCACAAGCACAGCCACTACCAACACGAATCCCTTGACTGTATAGCCGCGTTTTCTTTTCATCAGTAAATACTTTTTCCTGGCCTAAAATAAAAATTAATTCCTCTTCAAGCTCTTTCAAACGATCATTTCTCATTTCTAAAATGCCTAATGACTTTGGGGCTCTAAAGGCATAACATAAGCGCAGGAAGTAAATATGAAAGTACCTTTGAAGTTTTATTTTGTATTTGAAGATTAAGTTCTTACTCTATTAGAGGGGAAAAAGTTGAATACTTGATGAAGTATCTTTCTTAATTGATTATCTAAAAAATCAATCAGAAATAAATCTACATTGAAGCTCTTGAGTTGCTTGAGGTTTAAGCAAAAGTTTGCGTTCACCACTAATTAAAGACCCTCTGGGACTAGTCCAAGGCTCAATACAAACCATTGGTCTAGGTGGGTCTGTCCACACAACCGTTAAATCCATTGGGGAATGGTGCTTCATATGCAGGCGGTTCCCACCTAATAAGTCAACAAGAGTAATTATTTCTGAAGTGCTATTCATAAAATCAACTCCCTTCGAAAGACAAGCAAGTTGTTGATCAGTTTCTACCTCTAACATGTTCAACTGATTAATAGACGTTGGAGACAAACCTTCTATCTTCGTTTGTGTGATGTCCTTAACCTTGAAATAAGGGTGCAAGCCAAAGGAAAAAGGCATTGGATCTTTCCCTGAATTCGTAATAATTATCTTCAAATCAAGAAAATTTTTGATGAGTCGAACTTCCATGTCAATGTCAAATTCATATTGATAAATAGAACGTGTTCTCTCACTGTCTTGCATACTCAAACAAAAGCCGCTCTGATCATTGAAAGCCTTTATCTTCCAAATAGAGTCTCTGGCAAATCCATGTTGATTAATTTTAAAATCACCCTTAGCTAAGGGTAAAACTCCTCGGGGCAAATCACCACAAATAGGGAATAAGATAGGGATTCCACCTCGAACACTTTTACCTTTTTGTTGAAATCTCTCATGATCAAAATAAAGAATTTCTCTACCATTGCAAAGCCATTCTGTAATCAATCCACCTCGCTCAGGAACTATTCGTAAACGATTACCAGTATCAACTTGCAAAAACTCCCAGTGATAATAAGGAGAGTTCTTTTGAGTAAGGGTTGGCATCACTTTATTGCTGAAAATATGCCAGTTCCTAACCTTTCAACCAAACCAACATTTCTTCATTGACACGATCAGGGACCTCGTCATGTGGACAATGACCTGCGTTAAGAAGCACTTCTTTGAATTCCAAGGAAGCTTTTCTTGCAAATAATCGAAACTTTTCTTGCTTAGCTTTTGCATTCCTCAGCCAGGGGTCACTATTACCCCAAAGCAAAAGAAGAGGAGCTTGTAAATCTATAAATAATTCATCGATTGGTTTACCCTGAAGACCTCGGGCCTGAAAAACTTTGCGGAAAACTTGAAATGCTCCAGGGTCTAATGAAGGTCTCCTAATCGACTCCACAAGATCATCATCTACATTTGTGGGGTCTATATAAACCTGCTGAAGAGTACTCCTAATTACACCCGGACGTCGTAAATTCTCGAAAATTAATCTCTGCATTAAAGGGTAAATAAGCCACTTCACTAATACATCTCTTGATAAGCCAACTCCAATCATTTGACGGAGTCTTGAATTCAAGTTTGTAGGTTTTTGAACAAGTTTCTCATCACTGAAGTAACCCGCAGCATTAAGCAGAACTACCCCAGCCGATTCAGATTCAAGCGCAGCTCCTGCTGCAAGGGCTGCATAACCCCCTAGAGAATTACCAACGATCACCGTAGGTCTTCTAATTCGCTCCTTGACATATGCAACTACCTGTTCTTTCCAAAGATCACCTCCATAGTTCAAATTTGAAGGCTTCGCACTTCGACCAAAACCAAGCAAATCAATCGCATGTACCTCATAAGTTCTTGCTAAAGCAGGGATGTTGTGCCTCCAATGATCTGTTGACGCCCCAAAACCATGGACAAGTAGTACTGCTGGCCCATCATTGAGCAGACTGTCTTCACAAGAGTCAGAAGGGCTGCTACTGACGGAATAGACATCATGTCCTAAATAGCGCCAGGGATCATTAGGGGTGATGGCTAAAGAATGCATTAAATCTAATGAGGTCACTTAAAAAAGATGGCAATCCAAGGCACTTGAGAACAAACCCGGAAGTTCATTATTTAATTACGCTTGGTTGCTAATCGTCAAAATCCACAACAAAATTTCTGCTACAAATTAAAAGTCTATAAAAGGCCTACAGGATTAGCGGCTACATCATCAGGGATCGCATTCCCACCTCCAGGTTTTTTATCTTTCAAAACAAGTCTTAGCAAAACTGGTGCAAGGAAAGTAGTGCCTATAACCATTAATAAAACTGCTGCTTCAAGAGAAGGTGTTAGCAGTCCTGCACTGGTTCCTAAGCCAAGAAAGATCAAACCAACCTCTCCTCGAGGCATCATTCCCAAACCAACCACTAAACGATCAGTAGGTTTATCAATTACAAACGACCAGCCAGTCGCAATTTTGCCGATAATTGCAACAACGAGCATGAATCCTGCTACAACAAGAGCCATACGACTAGAAGGATCAAGCGGGTTAATTACTGAAAGGTCCATGCCTGCTCCAACTAATACAAAGAAAATAGTTGCGAACAGTGAAACAAGAGGCAAAACAGACTGCTGAATGGCGTGATTATTTTTAGAGCTACTGAGAATTAATCCAGCCGCAAAAGCTCCCAAAGCAGCTTCCAACCCAATTGCAGTAGCAACAAAACAACTCAAAACAAGAATCACAAATGAAGCAACAACAACTGCTCCAGGCGCTTTGAGTCTGTCAAGTAACCAATCAAAAGCTGGCGCAGCAGTCCTGCTCAAAACTATTGCACCGACAACAAAAACAATTGCAGCAAAAAGAAGTTTGGCAATAGGTGCAATCTCGAAAGATCCTCCTGTAGCAAGAGCAACTACAACGGCAAGAATTACGATGCCGAGGATGTCATCAAGAACTGCAGCACCAATAACTATTTGTCCCTCACGTGTTTTTAAATAACCAAGTTCACCAAACACACTTGCCGTAATTCCAATACTTGTTGCTGTCATAGACGCCCCAGCAAAGACTGCAGGAATTAAATCGACCTGAAAAATAAACATCAAACCAAAAGTTCCTAATGCAAAAGGCAAAATCACCCCTGTCATTGCAACTGTGAACGCTTGGACCCCTACTGCTACAAGTTCTTCTAATTCACTCTCGAGACCAGTTAAAAAAAGCAAGGCATATAAACCAAGAGTCGCAACTGCTTGAAGAGAAGGAAATGCCTCAAAATAAAGATCAGGAACCGCTTCAGGGGGAATAGAAGCTAATCCACTTATCAAATTCACAAAGCCCTCATTTAAATGAACACTGGTTGTGGGAGGGACAAGTAGGTGCAAGCCAGAAGCTCCAATAACAACTCCGGCAAGAAGCTCCCCGACAATGGTGGGTAATTGCAATCTGACTAAGACCTCAGCCAAAGTCCTAGCCGCTACAAAAATCAACAGAAAATTAATAACGCCTATAAGAGTTTCGGCCACCTCCACGTCATGTGTACTAAGAACTGCCATAAAGCTGGGCATGAACATAAGTCAAATTTCTTCAATCCATGAGATGGAACATAAATGACCGAGAACACCTAAAAGTGAATTAATGGTTACTTTTCAACCTTTAACAAATCTTTTTTAGAAGTGTGGATCTGAAGTTACTCACCATCCGAGGCATTAAGTGGAGCTAGCGTCCATCGATAAGACCAAGTAAGCGCTTCACTATTAGACCCCTCATGAGCAGCTCCCAGCCTCTAGATCTACGCCTACCCACCCCAGGTTGTTATGCAGATCCAGAGAGAGCAGGTATAGATGCAGATGCTGTCTTCGATGGAATGACAGAGCACCTGTTTTTCACACTTGGGAAGCTAGCTACAACAGCAAGTCTGCATGATCTCTACATGGCTTTGAGCTATGCAGTCAGAGACAGACTCATGACTCGATACCTAGCCAGCCAAGAAGCAATCCGAGCTAGACCCCAAAAGACAGTTGCATATCTATCAGCTGAATTTCTAATAGGGCCACAATTAAATAACAATCTACTCAATCTTGGTATACAAAAAGAAGCAGAAGAAGCGCTGCGTAGATTCGGGATTGAATCTCTCAATCACATACTGGAGGTGGAAGAGGAACCAGGACTAGGCAATGGCGGATTAGGGCGTCTGGCCGCGTGCTATATGGAATCCCTTGCAAGTTTGCAGGTTCCAGCAATTGGATATGGAATCCGTTATGAATTTGGCATTTTTAACCAAATTATCCGAGATGGCTGGCAAGTTGAAGTTACAGATAAATGGCTCAAAGGAGGCTGGCCCTGGGAACTGCCTCAACCCGATGAGGCTTGCTTTGTAGGTTTTGGTGGGAGAACAGAGAGCTACGTAGATGATCAAAGAATTTACCGAGTCCGCTGGATTCCCTCAGAACATGCGATTGGGATTCCTCACGATGTACCAGTTCTGGGGTATCGCGTAAATAGTTGTGATCGCCTGCGACTTTGGAGAGCCGACGCAACAGAAAGTTTTGATTTCTACGCATTTAATATTGGTGACTATTACGGAGCAGTTGAGGAAAAAGTTGGGTCCGAAACACTCTCCAAAGTCCTTTACCCTAATGACGGGACAGATGAAGGTAGGCGACTGCGCCTAAAACAACAGCACTTCTTTGTGAGCTGCTCTTTGCAAGACATGCTTCGAAGTCTTGAGAAGCGCGAAATTGCAGTTGAAGAATTCCCAAATCATTGGACAGTTCAACTCAATGACACACACCCCGCAATTGCAGTCGCAGAGCTCATGCGACTACTCATCGATCAACATCATTTTCAATGGGAAAAAGCTTGGGAAATAACTAATCGTTCAGTTGCATATACAAATCACACTTTGCTACCTGAAGCTCTTGAAAAGTGGGATTTAGCTTTATTCAAAAGTTTGCTTCCAAGACACCTTGAGATCATTTATGAAATTAATCGCAGATTCTTACAACAAGTTCGTCTTCGCTATCCAGGTAATGATTTGATTCTAAGAAAGTTGTCCATCATTGATGAAGAAGGAGAAAAGTCAATCAGAATGGCCCATTTAGCTACTATTGGAGCGCATCATGTCAATGGTGTTGCGGCTCTGCACTCAGACCTCATAAAAAGGCAACTACTTCCAGAATTTGCTGATCTTTGGCCTGAAAAATTTACGAATGTCACTAATGGCGTAACCCCACGTCGTTGGGTTGGCCTTGCAAACCCTGAGCTATCTGAATTACTCGACCAAGAAGTTGGTCCAAATTGGATAACCAATATGGATTTGCTTACTAAATTGGAAGATAAGCAACACGATAAAGGCTTTCTTGAACAATTTGGAGCAACAAAATTATCTAGCAAGCGCAAATTAGCTGGTTATATTCATCGCCAAACTGGAGTATTAGTTGATCCTGCAAGTATGTTTGATGTACAAGTAAAGCGAATTCATCAATACAAACGGCAACACCTTAATGCTCTACAGGTAATAACTCAATATTTACGTATAAAAAATGGCATGGCACAAGGCATGGCCCCAAGAACTGTGATCTTTGGGGGGAAAGCAGCACCTGGTTATTTCATGGCAAAACTAATGATCAGATTTATTAATGGAATTGCCGAAATGGTTAATGCAGACCCAGATATGGACGGTCGATTAAGAGTTGTATTCCTGCCTGATTACAACGTAAAACTTGGAGAGCAAGTTTATCCAGCCACCGATCTTTCTGAACAAATATCAACAGCAGGGAAAGAAGCCTCTGGAACAGGAAATATGAAATTCGCAATGAATGGTGCACTTACAATAGGAACACTTGATGGAGCAAATATTGAAATCCGTGAGCTTGTTGGAGAAGAAAACTTCTTCTTATTTGGTAAAACGGAAACTGAAATAGTGGAGCTGCAAAAAAATGGTTATGACCCACAAACCTACATAAAAACAATTCCTGAGCTCTCTGAGGCCTTGCGATTAGTTGAGTTAGGACACTTCAGTAATGGTGATGGAGAACTATTCAAACCATTAATTAATAATCTCAAGTGTAATGATCCCTTTTTTGTGATGGCTGACTTTGGTGATTATCTGAGGGCTCAAGATAATGTTTGCCGTGCCTGGCAAGATCGTCAAGAGTGGAATCGTATGGCATTGCTAAACACCGCAAGGTCAGGATTCTTCTCTTCAGATCGTTCAATAAGAGAATATTGCAAATCAATATGGAAAGTTGAGCCACTTCCAGTAGAAATAACTTGCGATGTTAATTAGCAAGTTATTTTTGCAAAATTAAATATAAACTTTAACTTAACTTTATTGACTTTACAGAAGTCATTTTCTATCTGGCAAATCTGGTGTCTGGTGTAGCAACCGATTGAGTCTTAATCGGTCAGCATTTAATGGATCAGGAGCTAATTCACCTGCTAACTCTCGAAACTTTTGCTCAATTTGTTCAGGTGCTCGCACATCAAAGATTCTTTCCATCAAAGCTTCTATAGAGAACAAATGTGCATTGATATTTTCAAGATCTGCTATTGCTTGCTGCATTTGATCATCAGGCTCTAGAGCTTCTTCCGTTGTCGTTGCATCAATCAAATTTTCATTAGCTCTTTGCCCACATTGCTTCTGAAGATCTTCAATAACTCTTCCAGACAGAGTCCTAAAAGACTGCAAAGCTGCCCAATTGAGCTCTTGCTGTTGGCGAAGAGTGGGAAATTCTCGAATTAAACGATCATGTTCCCGGTAAAACCTTTGACAGTCAGGGCATTGACAGGGCTCTTCAGGCACCGCGATACCTCTAGCTCTAAACCCATCATGACATCTGCTATGCCGCTAAGGGTGGATCTCCTGAAGAATCATCTTCTCCCTCCTGAGAATCGACACTCTCTGGAAGAGGGATTTCAATAGTCGTAACAACCTGGATAACATCTCGGAGGCGCATGGAATCAGCAAACCAACCCATTGCTTGCTCCGTGTCACCACGTCGCTCCGCATCACTAGCTTGATCTTCATGAGCTTCGGCCAAAAGAGCCAACCAGCACAAACAACGAGCCTGGACAATAGAAAGATCTAAGTCACTAGGCTGGCTATTTGCAATTTGCTCGCTTTCCTGCTGAACAAGTAAACGAAGTCTTAAATCGTGAAGCTGGGTCATAGAGACTGTTTCACTTTGCTCACGCTAGCGACAGGGTAATGAGTTTGCCCAGTCCACCAGATGTAGCACCGACCACTTGTAGCATCTTTATAAAGACGGGGCTGGCGGGACTCGAACCCACGACCTACGGTTTAGGAAACCGTCGCTCTATCCGACTGAGCTACAGCCCCACTGGATTGAATTGTGCCTTCAAGGCATTATGGACTCTGAAAGCAGGAGAGATGATCGCAATGGAGAATTGTTCCTTTTTTTGGACAAGTCTTCATTGAGGAAAGTCCGGGCTCCCCGATGGCCAAGCTTGCTGGGTAACGCCCAGTGCGGGTGACCGTGAGGAGAGTGCCACAGAAACACACCGCCGATGGCTCATAGGACATGATATTGCCCTAAACGCACAGGCAAGGGTGCAAAGGTGCGGTAAGAGCGCACCAGCAGCATCGAGAGGTGCTGGCTAGGTAAACCCCGGCTAGGAGCAAGGCGAAGGAACAAAGGCTGGCCATCTGCCAAGTTCCTAAAAATGTGCCGCTAGAGGTTGTCGGTAACGACAATCCCAGATAGATGATCATCCACTTTCCTTTAAGGATCGTGAACAGAACCCGGCTTACAACCTGCTTTCACCTTCTTATAAATAAAAAACAGTCCTTATTTCTCAAGTACAAACAACTCTGGGTAGATCAAGATGCAATCCCGGACAAGCCACAAAATCCCCAATGAACGAATTCAAAAGCTACATAGATTTCTGAAGAGACTAAATATCGTTATTTCAAATGCTGAATTCAAAAATCTAAACAATCAATCACATCTTGCCCTGCTCGATGAAGCCTTGACTCATACTTCCGCAAAAACTGGGATAAATCATGAAAGACTTGAGTTTCTTGGAGATGCCGTACTAAGACTTACTGCATCAGAGTTTATTGAATGGAATTTTCCGAACATGAAGGTGGGAGATCGATCAGAGTTAAGAGCTCAACTTGTAAGCGATAAATGGTTAACCAAAGTTGGCAGACGAATTGGTATAAAAGAGATGCTTATTGTTGGACCAAAAGCGGCAAAAGATACTTCTGCCTGCGCAACAATTGAAGCCGAAACAACAGAGGCACTTATTGGTGCTCTATATGAATGCTTTCAAAATTTAAAACCAATCCACGACTGGCTCACACCATATTGGAAAGAAACAAGTAATGCCGTCTTGTCAGACCCAGATAAGCATAATTCCAAATCAGCACTTCAAGAATGGATTCAAGCGAGAGGATTAAGTCTTCCGAATTACGAAATTCAAGAAATATGTAAAAAGCATGGAGATCCAAGAAGATTCTTTTGCAAAGTTCATCTCGAAGGTAAAGCTATAGGTGAAGGATGGGGAGGTTCTAGAAAAGAAGCAGAGAAGGAAGCGGCAAATTCAGCTCTGAAGAGCATAAAAACTTAATTAAAAGCTTGTAAAATTCTTTACTTAAGTTTTAAGAGAAAGTTCTTCTATGTGTGCAGATTAGTTAAAACTCTATTACTTCTAAATGCCAACTTCTTAAATACAAATAAGATGCTTAATTGGTATTGTAACTAATTTATCCCAATTACCACCCTCGAACAAGACAGCTGCCATATCGCCACTAATTCGCTGAACAAAACCTTCATAGCCATTATAAATCGATGAAAAGTCATCAACCATGACAGTTGACCCAGGCAGAATCGGCCCTTGAGAATTAGTCACAGCACAAAGCAACAAACATGTTCATTATCAATTGTTCTTGCTAAAAATCATGCAGTTAGAAGACAGCTGGCTCACTGTAGGCAAACTTGTTGCCCCTCAAGGATTGCGAGGTGAGCTCAGAGTTAATCCCAGTAGCGACTTCCCGGAAAGATTTACCAAACCAGGGCAACGTTGGCTTCAAAAAAAAGAAGAAGAGCCACGAGAAATTCAATTAACTGCTGGTCGGCAAGTTCCAGGGAAATCAATTTATGTCGTTCGCTTCTCAGGAGTCAGAAATAGAGCAGAGGCGGAATCTCTGATAGGCCAAAAACTTTTAGTACCTTCAAGCCATAGGCCACAGCTTGGAAAAAATGAATTTCATCTCTTGGACCTCGTCGGTCTAGAAGCAAAGTTGCAACCAGAAGGTCCTGTTATTGGACGAGTCACAAACCTCACAACTGCTGGGAACGACTTACTTGAAATCAAGCTTGTTGAAGGACAAAAAGTTCTAGTGCCTTTCGTCCAAGAAATAGTCCCGGAAATTAATCTGCAAGAGGGCTGGTTAAAGCTGGCACCACCACCTGGACTTCTGGAACTATGAAGAGTCGACAATTCGAGCGTTACTGACAAATTATTAAAGAGTCAAAACTATAAAAGTGAAAGAGAAGTCCCTTATTCCTGTGATTCTCTGCGGTGGCTCAGGGACCAGACTATGGCCGTTGTCCAGAGCCAGTTATCCAAAGCAGTACTGGTCGTTGTTCGGCGATAGCGATGAAACATTGCTACAGCAAACTCAAAAGCGGCTTCACGGACTCAAAAAATTATCTGACCCATTGTTGGTCTGCCACGAAGAGCATCGTTTCATCGTTGCAGAGCAAATGCGTGAAATCAAAGTTGAGCCCAAAGGAATACTTCTAGAGCCGATAGGCCGTAACACAGCTCCTGCAATTGCAGTTGCGGCACTTCAAGCTACTCAACAAGGAGAAGACCCCCTTTTGCTAGTACTAGCAGCAGATCATGCGATACGCGATGTTGAACAATTCCTCCTCGCAATAGAAGCCGGAAGGATAGATGCAGAAGCAGGCAGATTAGTGACATTCGGAATTGTGCCAACTGCTCCTGAAACTGGCTATGGATATATCGAAGCCGGAGAATCACTCTCAAAAGATAATCTGCAAGGGTTGTCTATAAAACGATTCATAGAAAAACCTGATAAAGAAAGCGCAGAAAAATTTCTTTCAGATGGTCGTTTTACCTGGAATAGTGGAATATTCCTTTTCAAAGCAAGTGCAATTCTTAGCGAATTAAATAGATTGTCCCCAGAAATAGTTAGTTCTTGCAGAGCAGCAATTGAACAGGGCATTTCTGATCTCGAATTCTTAAGGCTAGAAAGAGAAGCATTTGCCAATTGTCCCAATGTGGCAATTGATGTTGCAGTTATGGAAAAAACAAATCTTGGGAGTGTGCTGCCACTCAAAGCAGGCTGGAGTGATATTGGTAGTTGGAACTCTCTCTGGAGCACAAGCGACCAAGATTTAGATGGCAATGTAATTAGAGGCCGAGTAATTAGTAAGGGAAGCAGAAACTGTTACTTAAGAAGTGAACACAGGCTTGTTGTTGGACTTGGGGTGAAAGATCTGGTTGTTGTTGAAACAGACGATGCAATTTTGATTGCTAACCGAAACCAATCTCAAAATGTAAAAAATATAGTTCAACAACTCGAAACAAATGGAAGCCCAGAGGCCAAAGCTCATAGAAAAATCTACCGCCCATGGGGTCATTACACAGGAATAGTGCAAGGTAATAGATGGCAAGTCAAAAGAATAGAAGTCAAGCCTGGAGGAAGTCTCTCACTACAAATGCACCATCACAGAGCCGAGCACTGGGTTGTTGTTAAAGGAACAGCCTTAATCGAAAAAGATGGGAAAGAAGAGTTGATAGGAGAAAATCAAAGCACATATATTCCCTTTGGTTGTAAACATCGTTTAACTAATCCAGGGCGTATGCCCGTGGAATTAATTGAAGTCCAAAGTGGAACCTATTTAGGAGAAGATGACATCGTCAGATTCGAAGACCGCTATGGACGTATTAGTAAATTAATTTCTGAATGAATTATTCAACCGTTACGCTTTTTGCCAAGTTCCGAGGTTGATCAATATCGAGGCCTCTATGGGCGGCAATGTGATAACTAAGCAACTGCATAGGAATCAAAGCAAGTAAAGGACTAATCCATTCACTGACTACAGGCAAGGGCAGTAACTCATCAAAAATTTCCGTTTCTGGCCCTTCAGGAGCAACTCCTATCAATTGAGCCTCTCTTGCTTTTGCCTCTTGTGCATTACTCAAAACTTTGTCAAATACAACTCCAGGCATTGCGATTGAAATAACAGGTACACGCCTTTCCAAAAGTGCTATTGGTCCATGTTTCATCTCTCCAGCAGGATATCCTTCAGCGTGTATATAACTAATCTCCTTGAGTTTTAAGGCTCCTTCCAAAGCAATTGGATAATTAATTCCTCTACCTAAGAAAATCACATCTTGAGTTTCAGCAAATCTAGATGCTAAAGCCTCAGATAATTGATCATGTTTTTGGATTAGTTTTCTTAGATGATTAGGAACAGCCTTCAGTTCGGTCAAAAGATCTTGAATCTCAGTGGGACATCGATTTTGGCGACGAGATGCAAAAGTGAGTGCCAACCCATAAAAAGCCAGTAACTGCCCTAAGAAAGTTTTTGTCGCAGCCACTCCAACTTCTATACCTGCTCCAATATCAAGAATATTTGGAACTTGACGAGCAAGAGAGCTATCAGATCTATTTGTAATTCCTAGCTGACGAGAAGCGAAGGCCAAATCACCATGGGCGTTTCGACGTTTTTCTTCCATATCAAGTGCAGCAAGAGTATCAGCAGTCTCGCCAGATTGAGTCACTCCAATAGTTAATGTATGCGGCGACAATGGAGGTGGGGCATAGCGAAATTCACTGGCATAAAAAACAGATGTCGGAATCCCTGCAAATTGCTCCAACAAATAAGCTCCTACCATTGCCGCATGACGACTGGTGCCACAAGCAAGAATCTGAATACTCTCTATGCCTTCATAAAAAGATTCTTCAAACGGCATCGCGACGGGAGATTCAATAGGCAACCCAGCTGGCAAATGTCGAGCAACCCAAAGCTCTGCAGTCTCTGGTTGTTCATGAATTTCTTTAAGCATGAAGTGACGAAAGTGTCTCTTATCAGCTACTTGTGAATTACCAGTTAATAAAGAAGGGCTTCTTTTTTGACGTTCTCCTTGACTGTTATATAGCTCAATCCCAAGAGGAGTGAGCAAAGCCACCTCCCCATCTTCCATAGGCAAAATCGTTCTAGTAAAACCAGCTAAGGCTGGTGTATCGCTAGCACAAAGAAACTCTCCTTCACCTAATCCAATCACCAATGGAGCTTGTTTTCTCGCAACCACCAAAGCATCTGGAGTTTCAACCCATATAACTGCAAGTGCATAAGCCCCCTTCAACACAGCAGTAACATTCTGAACAGCTTCCTTCAACATGGCACCACATGGTTGCCTCCCTTCACCCTGAAGGAGTTTTAATTCATCAGCTATCAAATGCGGAATAACTTCTGTATCCGTATCTGAAACAAACTTCTTGCCCTGCGATTCAAGATCTTTTCTAAGAGATCTGTGATTCTCAATAATCCCATTTTGAACAACTGCTACGTGTCCTGAAACATCTCGATGGGGATGAGCATTACGCTTTTCTGGCTTTCCATGAGTTGCCCATCTTGTATGCCCTATACCTAAATGACCGGGTGCCCCCTCAGAATCAACCAACTTTGAAAGATGGACCAATTTTCCACTAGCCCTCTTACAAGTAAGAACACCTTTCCCACAGTTTGAAGAGGAATCTAAGGTTGCAAGTCCAGCAGAGTCATAACCTCGATATTCAAGCTGCCTAAGGCCATCTATCAGCAAAGGTGCTGCCTGCCTAGAGCCAACTATCGCAACGATGCCACACATGAACAAGCCAGGCTAATGCCTGGCTGAGCTTATGAAACTGATACAGAAAAGCTAACTTAAAACCTTAAATAAAAAAAGATTTTTAGTAAGCCAGTCCCATGCTTCGGGTGGTTTCATCCCCAAGATAGACCCTGATACTTAAGAAGTCTGTGGGACAAGCAGTTTCACACCGCTTGCAACCGACACAGTCTTCTGTGCGTGGAGATGAAGCAATTTGACCTGCCTTGCAACCGTCCCAAGGGACCATTTCAAGAACATCGAGAGGGCATGCCCTCACGCACTGAGTGCAACCGATGCATGTGTCGTAAATCTTGACAGCGTGGGACATGGACCCAGAATCCGGAACTTGCCTGTAGCAAACTTTACTCAACTTGCTCAAACTTATACAGATTCACCTCTCAGCCGTCACTCTTGTTAACTAGCCACCATCAGCCCGTAGGATGCGACCTCAGGTTTTAACTGCTATGTCACAAGAAACGACTCTTGAAAAAGTTCGTTCAATCGTTTCAGAACAACTAAGTGTTGATGCCGGCGAGGTAAAGCCGGAGTCAAATTTTCAAAATGATCTAGGCGCCGACTCCCTAGACACCGTAGAACTGGTCATGGCTCTAGAGGAGGCATTTGACATCGAGATCCCCGATGAGGCAGCCGAAGGCATCGCCACAGTTGGTGACGCTGTCAAGTACATCGAAGAAAAGCAATCCTGAGGATCTAATGGTGGAGGGTCTTCATCGCGTTGTGGTCACGGGCCTCGGCGCGATTACACCTATAGGCAACACCGTCGAGGAATATTGGGACGGACTCATATCCGGCCGCAATGGTGTTGCGGCTATAAGTCTCTTTGATGCTTCTTCTCATGCCTGCAGGTTTGCTGCTGAGGTAAAAAACTTTGATCCGAAAGGAATTTTGGAGCCAAAGGAATCAAAAAGATGGGACCGGTTCTCGAAGTTCGGGGTTGTAGCAGCCAAAGAAGCACTCAAAAATTCTGGGCTGACAATTGATGAAACTAATTCCTCAAAAATTGGCGTCATCATTGGATCTGGAGTCGGAGGTTTGCTGACGATGGAAACCCAAGCCCATGTTCTGGCGGACAAGGGACCATCAAGGGTCAGCCCCTTTACTGTTCCAATGATGATTCCAAATATGGCTACTGGCCTTGCGGCCATCGCACTAGGAGCAAAAGGGCCAAGTTCCGCAGTCGCTACGGCTTGCGCTGCAGGATCTAATGCAATTGGGGATGCATTTCGCCTAATTCAACTAGGGAAAGCCGATGCAATGATTTGTGGTGGTGCCGAAGCAAGCATTACTCCCTTAGGAGTAGCAGGGTTTGCTAGTGCAAAAGCCCTTTCATTTCGTAATGATGATCCTTTAACTGCGAGCAGGCCTTTCGATGCCGAACGTGATGGCTTTGTAATCGGGGAAGGAAGTGGCGTCATGGTGCTAGAGACTCTTGAACATGCCAAAGAGCGCGGTGCAACAATCCATGCTGAGGTCGTTGGTTATGGCACAACATGCGATGCACATCACATCACATCACCCTCTCCAGGAGGGATAGGTGGTGCCAACGCAATTCGATTAGCACTTCAAGATGGACAACTCAATCCCGAAAGTATCGATTACATCAATGCTCATGGAACTAGCACACCAGCCAATGACAGTAATGAAACATCAGCAATCAAAACTGTATTCGGAGCTCGAGCTAGTCAAATTCCCGTTAGTTCAACAAAATCAATGACTGGTCACCTTCTTGGAGGCTCCGGTGGCATTGAGGCTGTTGCTTGCGTACTTTCACTGCGCAATGGAGTAATAGCTCCCACCATCAATTACACCAATCCTGATCCTGCCTGTGATCTTGACTATGTACCCAACACAGCAAGAGAACACATTTCAAAAGTCGTTCTATCTAACTCATTTGGTTTTGGAGGCCATAACGTCTGCCTCGCCTTTCGGCAGATGATCTAACCAAAGAATCTGCCGCAAATTTCTTTCCTCAAACATCACTAAATCACTAATTACCACAATGGTCGCCGCGACTACCTCTCTCGACACGCTCTGCATCAACAGCATTCGCATGCTTGCCGTCGATGCGGTTAATAAGTCCAATAGCGGCCACCCAGGTCTACCTATGGGCTGCGCACCTATGGGATATACCCTTTGGGACAAGTTTTTACATCACAACCCCAAGAACCCGCAGTGGTTCAATCGCGATCGATTTGTGCTATCGGCTGGGCATGGATGCATGTTGCTATATGCACTATTGCATCTGACTGGCTATGACTCAGTAACCATTGATGACATCAAGCAATTCCGCCAATGGGGTGCTCGAACTCCAGGACACCCAGAAACATTTGAGACCCCAGGGGTAGAAGTCACAACAGGACCGTTAGGTGCTGGCATCTCAAATGCAGTAGGTCTGGCAATTGCAGAAGCTCATTTGGGTGCAAAATTCAATAAGCCAGACGAAAAAATTGTTGATCACTTCACTTACGTGATCATGGGAGATGGATGCAACCAAGAAGGGGTTTCTTCAGAAGCATGTTCTTTAGCTGGCCACCTAAAACTTGGCAAACTAATTGCCCTGTATGACGACAACCAAATAACAATCGATGGACGAACAGACGTTTCTTTCACAGAAGACGTTCTCAAGCGCTACGAGTCATACGGGTGGCATGTCCAACATATTCCAAATGGCAATACAGATGTCGATGCAATTGCTAACGCAATTGCCTTAGCTAAATCAGTCACAGATCAACCATCAATCATCAAAGTCAGCACAACAATTGGCTACGGCTCACCAAATAAAAGTGATACTGCAGGAGTTCACGGGGCCCCTCTTGGTGAAGAAGAAGCCAATCTCACACGCAAACAACTCAATTGGACATATGGCCCATTTGAAGTGCCTCAGGAGGTCTATGGTCACTACCAAAAGGCAATTGAGAGAGGAAGCCAATTAGAAGCTAAATGGAACCAAACTCTTTCCAGTTATCGCAACAAGTATCCAAATGAAGCTGCAGAATTCGAAAGAATGTTGCGAGGAGAGCTCCCAAATGGATGGGATAAAGATTTGCCGACATATTCGCCTGATGACAAAGGCTTAGCTACACGAAAGCATTCACAGATCTGCTTAGGTGCTCTAGGTCCAAATCTTCCTGAACTAATTGGTGGCTCAGCTGATCTCACTCACTCGAATTACACCGACATCAAAGGAGAAACTGGTTCCTTCCAATCGGAAACACCAGAAAAGCGATATTTGCACTTTGGAGTGCGTGAACATGCCATGGCAGCAATACTAAATGGAATTGCATATCACAACAGTGGCTTGATCCCTTACGGAGGGACCTTTCTAGTTTTTGCTGACTATATGCGTGGGTCAATGCGTCTTTCCGCTCTAAGTGAGCTAGGTGTGATCTACGTACTTACTCACGACTCAATCGGTGTAGGAGAAGACGGTCCTACCCATCAACCAATTGAGACAATTCCCTCACTCCGAGCAATTCCAAATATGCTTGTGTTCCGCCCTGGAGATGGTAACGAAACCAGTGGCGCATACAAAGTTGCAATCGAAAACCGGAAACGCCCTAGCTCCCTATGTCTAAGCAGGCAAGGCATGGCGAACCAAGCCAATTCATCAATAGAGAAAGTAGCTTTTGGTGGCTATATCCTTGAAGATTGTGAAGGTGGGTCGCCTGAACTGATTTTAATCGGAACAGGAAGCGAACTTGATTTGTGCGTGCAAGCTTCTAAGAAGCTCACAGCTTCGGGCCACAAAATTCGCGTAGTTTCTATGCCATGTGTAGAGCTATTCGAAGAACAAAGCCAAAGCTATAAAGAAAGTGTTCTTCCTACTTCAATTCGAAAGCGCATCATCGTTGAAGCAGCCCAATCCTTTGGATGGCACAAATACATTGGACTTGATGGTGAGAGCATCACAATGAAAGGGTTTGGTGCATCAGCTCCAGGAGGAACCTGCATGGAAAAATTTGGGTTTACAGTTGAAAATGTTGTAGCAAAAGCTCAAAAGCTTTTAAGTTGAGAGAGCAAAAATTTTGCTCTGCTTTTAGTAAAAAAAATATTTAGGGGTATTTACTAGTTAAAATCTTTTAAGTATCCCTAAAGGTTCTAAAAATTTATCAACACTAAAGCAACATCAAGAAACAAGAAAATCTAAGATTAAAACAATGAAAAAATGCACCAAATATCGAAACCTCATAACTGGTGGAGCAGGTTTTCTAGGCTCACATCTGACAGATCGATTAATGGAAGCTGGTGAAGAAGTTATATGTTTAGATAATTACTTTACAGGTAGAAAAGAAAATATAATTCAATGGATAGGTCATCCTAGTTTTGAACTTATTAGACACGATGTAACTCAACCAATTCAAATAGAAGTTGACCGTATCTGGCATCTGGCTTGCCCTGCGTCTCCAGTGCATTACCAGTTCAATCCAATCAAAACAGCCAAAACAAGTTTCCTAGGGACTTTTAATATGCTTGGTCTGGCAAGACGTGTAGGTGCCAGAATCCTACTAGCAAGCACAAGTGAGGTATATGGCGATCCTGAAATACACCCTCAACCAGAAAGCTATAGAGGAAGTGTAAATACTATTGGAACACGTAGCTGCTATGACGAAGGAAAACGCATAGCAGAAACTTTATGTTTTGACTATCAAAGAATGCATGGAACAGAAATCAGGGTTATGCGAATCTTCAACACTTATGGCCCAAGGATGTTACCTAATGATGGAAGAGTGATTAGCAATTTTATAGTTCAAGCACTACTAGGAGAATCACTCACAATATATGGGAATGGACAGCAAACCAGATCCTTCTGCTATGTCGATGATCTTATTGATGGAATGATTCGACTAATGGATGGCAATCATGCAGGCCCAATAAATATCGGAAATCCTGGGGAATTTACAATTCTTGAATTAGCAGAATTAGTCCGTAATCGAATTAATCCGAAACTTGAATTTATAAAAAAACCATTACCTGATGATGATCCAATGCAAAGAAAACCATTAATTGCTTTAGCTCAACAAGAATTGGGATGGTCTCCAAAGATACCTCTCGAGGAAGGCCTTGAAAAAACAATTAAATGGTTCAAAAAAGCAATCAAATAGTTTTACTTATCTGAGATCATATTTTCAAGCCTAATTCGGTTTTAGAATTCAAAGCTTGTTCAATGCCATCCAAGTCTTCATCAGTAATCTTTGTCTGCATTGGGCAATGCTTAGGTCCACACATTGAACAAAATTCTGCTTGCTTATAAATCTCTTCAGGAAGTGTTTCGTCGTGATACTCGCGAGCTCTTTCTGGATCAAGAGATAATTCAAATTGCTTATTCCAATCAAAAGCATATCTAGCTCGACTTAGCTCATCATCTCGATCTCTCGCACCAGGGCGATGTCTAGCAATATCTGCAGCATGGGCTGCAATTTTGTAAGCGATTAATCCTTCTCTAACATCCTCAGGATTTGGTAAACCCAAATGCTCTTTTGGAGTTACATAGCAAAGCATTGCCGTTCCATACCACCCAGCCATTGCAGCTCCAATTGCACTCGTTATATGGTCATAGCCAGGAGCAATATCCGTAACCAATGGTCCAAGGACATAGAAAGGAGCTTCAGAACAGTCCTCCATCTGTTTACGAACATTAAATTCAATCTGATCCATAGGAACGTGTCCAGGGCCTTCAACCATGACTTGAACATCATGCTTCCAAGCTCTTCTTGTTAGTTCACCAAGAGTCCTTAATTCAGCAAGCTGAGCCTCATCAGAAGCGTCATGAAGACACCCTGGACGCAATGAATCGCCTAAAGAAAAGGAGCAGTCATAGCGCTTGAAGATCTCACAGATATCATCAAAACGGGAATAAAGAGGGTTTTGTTTGTAGTGATAAAGCATCCACTGAGCAAGAATCCCTCCACCTCTGCTAACAATTCCAGTAATGCGGCCTTTTACCTTGGGCAAATGTTCAATCAATAATCCTGCATGAATGGTTTGATAATCAACACCTTGCTGACATTGTTTCTCGATGATGTGAAGAAAGTCATCTTCAGATAATTTTTCAATCGAGCCATGAACACTTTCAAGAGCCTGGTAAACAGGGACAGTTCCTATAGGTACAGGTGAAGCATTAATAATTGCTTGTCGTACCTCATCTAAATTGACACCTCCTGTTGAAAGATCCATAACTGTATCTGCTCCGTACTTCACAGCAAGATGCAATTTCTTCAACTCCTCATTGACATCACTTGCATTTGGCGAAGCCCCAATATTTGCATTCACTTTGCACTTGGAAGCTATGCCAATAGCCATAGGTTCCAAATTGAGGTGATTGATATTTGCAGGAATAATCATTCTTCCTCTAGCGACTTCCTCCCGAACTAAAGTCTCAGGAAGGTTCTCTCTACTGGCTACAAAAGCCATTTCTTCAGTAACAAATCCCTTACGGGCAAAGTGCAATTGAGACACATTGCTCATGCCCTTGCGAGAAGATACCCAAGAAGTTCTCATGACCGAAAAAGCAATTGAAAAGGTCAGAGGTGGAACAAGCCTTGGATCACAGAATTCACTTCCCTTCGCCAGCGTTACCTGGATCAGGTGCGGAGGGTGTGATCTCAGCCAGCAAAATGGAAAACCCTGCTGGCACCCCTAGTGTTATTAGAAAGCTAGCTGCATTTGATAATTTCAGCTGCCTTATTGATTCTAATTAATGCCCTCTCTATAAATACCTCTTAATTGACCTCAGAATTAGAAGAGCGAATTGCCAACAATAGTTTTTTCCTTCGAATACTACGTCCTATTGCACCACTCAGAGTCAATGCAACACCCACAACCAATGCAGGCATCAACTGCAAACGATCACTCCCCTCTCTCTGTAATGTCCCAAGCAGCGCTAACAGAATTAACAAAGGAGCAGCAAACGATAACAAAGGATTTTCGAATCTTTTCATCACTCTTTTTTTATATCAATTTTTGAATGAGCTTCCATCCACGTACAAATAGTTGCCGTTAAAAGCTCAACCCCAACACGCAAGCTGTCCTCGTCAGGGCAAAACTGACCGTTATGCAGTGGGGGGCACCCATCTTTTCCAGCAACACCTAAACGAAACATAGTGCCTCTGACTCCATTTAAAAGTTCAGCAAAATCTTCAGCGCCTAATGAAGGTTCTTCAATTCTTAAAACATTTTGTCTTCCAAGCAAGTTAACAGCAGTGGACTCAAGAAGGGCAGTCAATTCATGGTCATTAAAAACTGGAGGTGCAATGCAGCGATAGTTAACAACTGCCTTTGCACCCAAGCTAGAAGCAATTGATTGGACTTTCTCCTCTATCCATGAAGGGAGAGTCTCGTGGAAATCCGAATCTAAACAACGAACAGTTCCTAAAAGTCTGACTCGTTCAGCAATAACATTAAAGGCACTACCTCCCTCGATACGACCAATACTGATCACCACAGGATGTAGTGCATCAAGACAACGACTAATTGATTCCTGAAGGCCACTGACAATCTTTGCAGCAACCCAAATTGCATCGACAGCTTCATGAGGTCTTGCCCCATGACCACCTTCTCCTAGTACCTCAATTTCTAATTCACCAGCAGCAGCAGTAAGACTTCCACTCCTAACTCCAACTTGCCCTACGGGTAAGTCAGGAAATACATGCACACCAAACAACGCATCCAAGCCCTTAGTAGCGCCTGCATTGCGCATCCAACGTGCTCCTGCAGCTATTTCTTCTGCAGGTTGAAACAACAAGCGCACTCCAGTCAAAAGTGGCTGTTGGGCTACTAAAAGTCTTGCGACACCAAGTCCAATACAGGTATGCAAATCATGTCCACAAGCATGCATCACCCCTTGTCGGCGAGAAGCATACTCAAGACCTGTTTTCTCATCGACAGGTAAAGCATCCATGTCGACTCTCAAACCAACCAAAGCCCCATCTGAGGGGCCAAGTTCTGCGACTACCCCAGTCCTCCCAACCGCCTCGCGGACTCTCCATCCATATCGACGTAACTCTCCTGCTACAAGTACGGCCGTTTGATGTTCTTCTCCACTCAGCTCAGGATGTGCATGTAAATGTCTGCGCAATGCAAGCAAATCGGGCAAAAACTCAGCAAGAAGTTTGTTAGAACTTTTGGTGAAAGTCATGGACTCTCCAATGCCAAAAAAGCCATCAGATCATTTGTTGGCTGCGGAGGCCAACGACGAAAATCTAAAAGCCAATCGGGTTGCCTATATCGACTATCTAGTCCAACAGCAGCAACCCAATTACTTTCTGCTTCACCAAGAAACCCTTTACGCCACAAAAGTGCTGTTAGAGCAGCTCGAGCATCAGCAAACATTGGATATTTTCGAATAAGACTCCTAAGCTCTGACTCAGCAATTTCAAATTGTCCAAGCTGATATTGCGCTAATGCCTGACTAGAACGAGCCATAGTAAAACCAGAAAAAGAAACTGAGGCCTTACAAAACAGAGATTCGGCTTGCAGCCAATCTCCTTGAGATCCTTTTACATTGCCAAGGTTGTATAAAGCCGAAGGGTCATCAGGGTTACGCTCAAGAATCCAGTTGTAATCATTTTCTGCATCTTCCCATCTTTGAAGAGCCTCCTCTGCAGTCCCTCTATTCAGATGAGGGTCCGGCTCATCTGGCAACAGCTCAATGGCCAATGTTTGATCAACAATCGCACCTTCTGGATCTCCAAGAGCAAGTCGAACATTACCTCGGTTGCTTAATGCCAAAGGTTGCTTTGGAGAAATTTCAAGCAATTTGTCCCAACGTTGCAAGGCTTCTATAAAATCTCCATCCTGACTTGCTTGCAGTGCTTGATTAAAGAGTATTTGTCTCGATTGCTCAGCTTCTACCTTTAATGGTTGTCCAATAAACAAAAAAAGGACAAAGAAACAGAACAAATTACTAATTAAATTCTTTCTATACCAATCAAAACTCATAATCTCGCCTGCCTTCCAAGGTGAGCACGTCCAGCATCAGTTACAACTCTCCCGCGGGGAGTGCGCTTAAGAAAACCAATCTGTAAAAGAAAAGGCTCTATCAAAGATTCCAAAGTTGCTGGATCCTCTCCCAAAGCGGCCGCCAAAGTTTCTAGACCAACTGGACCTCCTCCATATGAGGAAAGCAAAAGTTCCATCAACCTTCTATCACTCTCATCTAATCCTCGATGATCTACTCGATGCAAAGTCAGAGCTTCATCAACAATCAGCACATCAATTTCATCAAGCTCTCCTCGGACAGTTGCGAAATCACGCACCCTTCTCAATAATCGATTTGCAATTCTTGGAGTGCCTCTACAGCGTCTGGCGATCTCCAAACATCCATCATTGGTTAAAGGCAAGAGGAGTATTCCAGCTGACCTTCTCACAATCGCCTGAAGATCCGGCAAGTTATAAAAATCAAGTCTTTCAGTTAAGCCAAAGCGATCGCGCATTGGCGAGCTAAGGGCTCCCGCCCGAGTTGTTGCTCCAACAAGAGTGAATGGAGGTAGCTCTAAAGCTCTAGTCCGAGCAGTGCTTCCCTTCCCAACAGTTAAATCAAGCCGGAGATCTTCCATCGCAGGATACAAAAGCTCCTGCGCAATACTTGAAAGTCGATGAATCTCATCAACAAACAACAATTCGCGTGGCTTCAAATTCACCAGTAGACCAATTATGTCTCTAGGCCGCTCTAAGGCTGGTGCACTAGTAATTCGACATTTCACGCCAAGTTCTTCAGCTAAGACCAAAGCCATCGTGGTTTTTCCCAAGCCAGGAGGTCCGTATAACAACAAATGATCTAAAGCTTCCCTTCTACCTTTAGCTGCCTTTACAGCAATGCCAAGAACCTGCTTCAGTGGAGCTTGACCTACAAATTCATCTAGGCGCTTTGGTCTCAGTCCCTCTTCTCTTGATGTGATGGCATCATCTGGCAAAAGCTCAGCATCAACCACCCTGGACTTACTCGTTGACCGATTGGAATCAGGTCGGTCGATACTTGAAGAAACAATCGCCATGCTTGAAGAGTACCGACCTATTCACAGTGTCGGAATCCCGATAAAAGGAGATGTCTAAAACCAAAGGTAAAAAGGCAAAGGCAGCCGCAAGACTTAGTGCAAATCGTTTACTGGCAGACAATCGCCAAGCTAGATACCAATACGAGATTCTTGAAACACTTGAAACAGGAATCGAACTTCTCGGAACTGAAGTTAAATCAATAAGAGCAGGCAATGCAAATTTGAGAGACGGTTTCTGCCTAGTCCGCAAAGGCGAGCTTCATCTGCACAACGTACATATTTCTCCTAATCAACACGCGAGCGAATTCTTCAATCATGATCCACTTCGTGTCAGAAAACTTTTAGCCCATCGTCGTGAAATCAATAAATTGCGAGTTCAACTTGAAAAAAAAGGGCTCACTCTTATCCCTATGAATCTACATATCAAAGGTTCATGGATAAAATTGACTATTGGTCTTGGAAAAGGTCGCAAACTACATGACAAAAGAAACGAAGAAAAGAAAAAGCAAGCTGATCGTGATGTTAAATCAGCATTGGCACGCTATTAATAATTAATTTGCAAGCCTGGATTGATATAGCACTATGAATTATTAACTACACACAATCTCTCTACTAACATCATGAGTCAATCTTGGCTCCAACAGCTGGAGCTAGAGCTTGAAGAAAAATTAAATAATTTCCTAGAAGCCAATCCTTCTCAACAATCCCTACTATCACAACAAACCCAAAAAGATCATTGGCTTTATCTACACAAAAAATATCAAAGTCTTCAAAAGAAAGCAGAACATAAACGAACAGCCTTACTCGAACAAGCTAAAAACATTCACAAATGGCAGCAAAGAGCCTCACGGGCAAGAAAATCAAAAGATTTATCCCTAGCTATGCGAGCAGACGACCATGTAAAAAAATTAATGGATCGAGGTAGGCAATTTTGGTCGGATTTTAAGTCAATTGAAAGGCAATTAAAGACTCTAGAAGGTGAATTCTTAAATCTTTCTAAAGATTCAAAAAAAGTCAGTGAAAGTATCGAAGAAGACTGGAAGAAATTCGAAGTTGAAGTGGAATTCGACCAGCTTCGCAAACGAAGTGGGGTTAATAAATAAGCTCAGCTCGCTCAAGAAGGAGGCTTAAGGCTCACGTTCTCTGGAGGCGGAGTTGGGTCAGGGTCAGCTATCAACATGTGCTGAAGAACTATTTCCGGACGCTCACTATCACGCCAACGGATACGGTAAGCAGGCATTTTGGTGCCTCTACTTGTGGTCTGTTCAACAGGTTCCATCACCCAGCCACGTCTAGAACGCCCTTGGGGATTGCGCTTGACCACCGCATCGGCGTGTTTAAAGCGGAAACCTACGCGCTCGCCACTCATCTAACAGAACCATTCCACTCGCTCAATTATCCACTTTGATGGTTCACCTTCGCATGGATTGCTACTTTGATTCAGGTCTAAGGATAGGAAACGCAATCACATCACGGATAGAAGGGCTATCAGTCAAGAGCATCACCAATCGATCAATACCTATTCCTAATCCACCGGTTGGTGGCATCCCAACCTCGAGAGCGCTAAGAAAATCTTCATCAACTCCATGAGCCTCAAGATCTCCAGCCTGCCTTCTGAGCTGCTGAGATTCCAGTCGTTGTCTCTGATCAATTGGGTCAATTAATTCACTAAAAGCATTTGCAATTTCTCTGCCAGTTATAAAAAGTTCAAAGCGCTCAACCAAACCTTCTTTACTGCGGTGCCTCCTAGCAAGAGGTGAAATCTCTATTGGGTAATCAATTACAAAAGTTGGTTGAAGAAGATTCGACTCCACTGATTGTTCGAAAGTCTCATTAAGTAAACGACCAACGCTATCTGCCTTGTCTGGAACTGAAAGGCCAACTTCAATCATGGCTGAGGCAGCCCTATCTCTATCCTTACCAAAAGTTTTGAAATCAAGCCCAGTTGCCTCTTCTACAAGCTCATGCATCGTTGCCCTTCTCCATGGAGGCGTCAAATCAATTTCCATGCCCTGATAAGAGAGCTTTGTAGATTCACAAATTTGTAAACAAACCGAAGCAATTAATTGTTCGGTTAAATCCATCATTTCCAGGTAATCAGCAAAAGCCTTGTATATCTCTACAGAGGTAAATTCTGGATTATGACGAGTACTAACTCCCTCATTACGAAAAATTCTCCCTAATTCATAAACTCGCTCGAATCCACCCACTACCAAGCGCTTTAAATGCAGCTCAGAGGCAATACGTAAATAAAGAGGCAAATCCAGTGTGTTGTGATGCGTAATGAATGGCCTAGCCTCAGCTCCACCAGCTTCAGATTGAAGTACAGGAGTATCAATCTCTAAAAAACCTCGATCATCTAACCACCGACGAATAGCGCTAACCATTAAGGCTCTCCTTCGAAAAGTGTCTCGTGAATTCGGAGACACAATTAAATCCAAATATCTTTGCCTATAGCGCTTTTCAACATCGGCCAACCCATGCCATTTGTCAGGCAGAGGTTGCAATGATTTAGAAAGCATCTGCCAAGACCTAACTTTTATAGATAACTCACCACGATCTGTCCTACGTAAAATTCCCTTCGCTCCAATCCAGTCACCACTATCAACAAGATCTGTTAACTGGGAAAAGGAAGAATCATTATTTGCATCCTTCGCAAATTCATCAATAGTTGCCTTCTCTAGATAAAGCTGAATAGTTCCAGTCTGATCAGCCAATGTAAAAAAAGCCAATTTCCCCATTACTCGTCGGGACATAACCCTTCCGGCAACAGAAACATTTACTAGTCGATCTTCTCCATTGGGCAAATCATCATGATCAGCATGCAAAGTCGCTGCATGATGACTTTGATCAAAACTTACCGAATAGGGCCCCTGACCCAACCCCTTTAAGGCTTGGGACTTTTCTAAACGAGTCTCACGTAATTCAGACAAAGCAAAATCCGAGATAGAACACCATCTTGGTGGCAATGAAAGCGATTTATGTGGGCAAAGCTATGCCTTTTTTAACTGGCTATTGCTGTAGGGAATTCCCCCATCCGCTGGGATGCATAACCGATTCCTCTAACAGTCAAGATCAACTCAGGATTGCGAGGGTCAGGCTCCAGCTTGCCCCTCAAACGTGCAACATATACATCAACAACTCTTAAATCGGCTGCTCTCCTTGGCGGATATCCCCAAAGCTGCTCAAGTATCTCTGCCCGAGGCACTACCTTCCCAGGATCTCTGAACAACAATTCCAACAAACTAAATTCAGTATAAGTAAGACCTATTCGCTGACCTCCGCGACTAACTTGACGACGATTAGTGTCTACAACTAAATCTCCTAATCTCAATACTCCTTGACCTACAGGTAATTCCCTTGGCTCAGCAACTGCAGCCCCTGGCCCAACCCTTCTCAGTATGGTTGCGATTCTGGCCTCCAACTCTTTTGGGCTAAATGGCTTCGAAAGGTAATCATCTGCCCCTAAATCCAAGCCAGCAACCTTTTCAGAGATCGCCTCTAAAGCTGTGAGAAAGATAATTGGAACACAAGACTCAGCACGCAAACGACGACAAACTGCAAAACCATCAAGCTTTGGCAGCATCACATCAAGTACAACCAAGTCAGGAGATTCATCGTGGAATACCTGAAGAGCCTGCTCTCCATCATCAGCGGAGACAACCCGATAACCAGCCAAATTAAGACGAGTGACCAATACACGTAGTACGGCAGGCTCATCATCAACAACCATGATTGTGATTTTGGGGCCAACCCGCTTCCTATGAACTGGGGCATCAACGCTTTTTAGCTGTGATGAACCTCCCCCTTTCATGAGCATTCCGTTATCAAGAAAAGTAACCATAACCTTCCATCGCGAATAAAATGGAGTTACAAGAGCTGCAATAGAAGCCTTTTTCGATATTTTTTAAGGTTTTAACTGTATTTATACCTGAGTGCTTTTACTCATTTTCTCCAAAAAAAGCGAGATGGTCAATATTTAAATTGATACGCGACAATTCAAGCCCTGGAAAGATTCTTCGCCCTAGCGAGCAGCCTCTCTTAAGTAAACCTTATGTTTTTCCTGTGTACTATAAGTTTTCAATACCTGTTATTGCTCTCAGTGCACGCAATTGCTCTTTTGCGGAAAAATTTCCTTGGGAAAAAGTTGATTCCTTAAGTCACAAGGAAGACCTACGTCTTCTAGCTAACAAAAGAAGCCATGAGCAAACCACTGGGGCTGCTAGGCCAGTAATAATTGCTTGAGCCAACATATTTCTCAAACCCCACATATAAAAAGCATTAAGCAAAGCACTTTCTTGAAAAAAAACTATCTGAACCCACAAACTCAGACCAACTAAAACCGATCCTATTAAAGCCAACAAACCGAGGATCAAACTACGATCAATTAATGGTCCTCTTCTTCCAATACAGCCCCACCAAAAACCAAGTGCAATCAATACTGGTATATGAGTAGCTCCGTCAAGACTTATTCCATCTAAAACTAGGCCAAGATATAACCCTGCTAAAGCTCCAGAGAAAGGACCATACTCAAGTGACCATGGAAGTAGCCACAAAACTACCCAACTTGGTCCAATTCCAGAAAGAGTAAGCCAACTTGGTGCAGCCAAGGTCATAAAAGGAACCAAAAATGCACAAAATATAAAAGCTTGTCTTCTCTGAAATCTGACCATCAAAATTTTTGAATTTGTACCCAATCAATAGCTTCTGGTGCTGCAATTAATTGAACAATTCCTTCCGGAGCCGGTATTGCCTGTTCATCTAATGTCTGAATCAAACCAACAGGTAAGTTCGGAGGCAAAATTGTACTAGCAGGAGAAGTACTTAATAGATCCCCAGAAAGAGATTTCGAATCTTTTGAATCCTTGTCAAGAAAGCGAATCACTGGACGATTAGTCCCAATACCCAACAGAATTCCATGCCTTTTTGTACGTGGATTCCAGACCCCTATACGGCTGCCAGGAGCAGTTAGCAAGCGAACTCTTGCAGTAATAGGAGTAACACTTTGGATGATCCCAATCAATCCACCTGGCCCTAAGACTGCATCGCCTTGAGCAATCCCAGCAGTTGAACCTTTGCCTAGAACAATTTGTTGCCACCAACCATTTGGACTTCTAGAAATTACTGCAGCTGAGATCAATCCAGCCTTTGAGGAGCTCTTGAGCGAAAGCATTGCTCTCAAGCGTTGATTATCTGCTTCTAACAATCTCAGCCTGCTTTCCTGTTCTAGCTGAGTCCCATTTTTAATCCAATCTCTCTGAGCTGTACCGGGCCAAAAAGGTCTTGTAAGGAATGCGTAGGTATCTAAAAAAACTGCTCCCTTACTCCATCGAACAATGCAAAGTGAAAAAGCAACTAACAACCAAGGCCATAGTCGACGTAATGATCGCCAACCGTATATGACCGACCGGTTAGAGCCGCCCATAAATTCAATCCTTTATTGCATTTCTCGCAAACTCTGGAGTATCTACTACTCGCCTGAGACGCTTGAAATCATCTAAAACTTGGCCACACCCATTTACAACACATAACAAGGGATCCTCAGCTACATGAGTAAAAATTCCAGTTTCATGACTCACTAGATCACTAATCCCTCTAACTAATGCCCCACCACCGGCAAGCATTATCCCTCTATCAACAATGTCGGCAGCTAATTCAGGAGGAGTACGCTCCAAAGTGCGCTTTACTGCCTCAACAATTTTGCTTAGAGGCTCCGCCATCGCCTCACGAAGATCTCCAGCCTGCAAGTTAATCGAACGAGGAAGACCTGACAAAAGATGCAGACCTCTGACATCAATCGATTTCAGATCAAAATCATCATCTGGGAAAGCTGATCCAATACGAATTTTGATCTCTTCAGCAGTGCGCTCCCCAACAACAAGGTTGTGCACTTTCTTCAAATAGGTGGCTATTGCATCATTGATCTCATCTCCTGCAACTCTCACTGACTCACTTAAAACAGTTCCTCCCAAACTCAGAACAGCTACTTCAGTTGTGCCACCACCAATATCAACGATCATTGTGCCTATAGGTTCTGTCACAGGAAGATCAGCTCCAATTGCAGCTGCAACAGGTTCATCAATCAAATGAACCTCACGTGCTCCGGCCATACCTGCTTCACGAACTGCCCTACGTTCCACCCCAGTCACTCCACTAGGAATGCCAACTACCAACCTTGGAGCAACAATTCCACGCCCCTCATTGCACTTTTGAATAAATGATTTGAGCATTTGCTCTGCAGCGTCAAAATCAGCGATAACTCCATCTCTAAGTGGTCGAACTGCTCGAATATTTCCTGGGGTACGACCAAGCATCAACTTCGCATCATCACCAACTGCCAAAGGCACACCATCTTCCAAGTCCAACGCCACTACTGAAGGCTCTTGAAGGACTATTCCCTTCCCAGATACATAAATCAAAGTGTTCGCAGTGCCAAGATCAATACCTATGTCACGCGAAAGTTTGAAGCGACTAAGACGGCTAAGACGGCTAAGAAACACAGTTTTTCAATCAGATCGGCGAATCATAGATGGAGAAAGCAATCTCTTAATTGAATGCCAAAGAAGAGTCTGGAACTCCTCGCATATACTTAGCTCAAACATGGCGCATTATTAAGCAACTGCAAACCCTCGTAAGGTCAATGAGCGTTAATTCTGTAACCCTTGTAGGAAGAGCTGGCCGAGACCCCGAAGTGCGTTATTTCGAATCAGGAAGCGTAGTAGCAAATCTCACAATGGCAGTCAATAGACGCAGTCGAGATGATGAACCAGACTGGTTCAATCTTGAGATATGGGGAAAACAAGCTCAGGTCGCAGCAGATTATGTAAAGAAAGGCACTCTTGTAGGAATCGTTGGAAGTTTCAAACTAGACACCTGGAAAGATCGGAGCACAGGGGAAGGGAGGAGCAAACCTGTCATTCGCGTAGACCGGTTAGAGCTATTAGGTTCCAAAAAAGATTCTGAAGTTAATAATTTTGGAGGATTTAAAGCACAAGAAAGTAAATCCTCTAGTGAGGAAGACATTCCCTTCTAGAGTTTTTCAAATATTTTTGTCAGCACTTTTCCATAAACGTAGTGCCAACCAAATAGCCCCTGATAGCAATCCCAGAAGAAGGATAACTTTTATTGCTTTAGAAACAGGATCTATCCATAATTCAACATTGCTATAGCTATTACCAAGCAAAAGACCTGCACAAGTTAATAGCAAAGTCCAAATCAAACTACCGGCTGTTGTCCAAACTAGGAAAGGAATAAATGGCATTAATTCAACGCCAGCAGGTACTGAAATCAAAGTTCTTATACCTGGAACTAAACGTCCCCAAAAAACCAATGCCTTTCCATAGCGCATAAACCATCTACGACTCCGAGCCAGATCTTCAGGACCAATTCCTATCCAACGACCATGCCGCTTCAACCAACCTTCAATGCGCTCCTCATTAACCAATCGACCTAATCCGTACCAAGGGAAAGCGCCCAAAACAGTCCCAACTAAACCAGCAAGAACTACAGGAAAGAAATGCAATTGCCCCTGCTGAACATAAAAGCCCCCTAGAGGCATAATTAATTCAGAAGGAATTGGAGGAAAAAGATTTTCTAAAAACATCGCCACCAAAATCGCGCAATAACCAATCCATTGATTAGCTTCCACAGCTTTACCAATAAGCTCTGGCAATTGGATAACTAGTTCATTCAACCCCATTAATTTTGATACCTAGATAGTGGTCTTTAATTAATACTAAGTAAATGGTCAAATTAATAACGATAATGTTCAGGCTTGTAAGGGCCTTCAATAGGAACATTGATATATGAAGCCTGATTAGGTGTTAACTCTGTCAATCTTGCTCCTATTTTATCCAAATGCAGGCGAGCAACCATCTCATCAAGGTTTTTAGGCAAAACATAGACTTCATTGGAATAATTGGCTCCCTTAGTAAATAATTCAATTTGCGCTAAAACCTGATTAGTAAAAGAATTACTCATTACAAAACTAGGATGACCTGTTGCGCAACCCAAGTTTACTAATCGACCTTCTGCTAAAAGAATAATCTTATTACCACTTGGAAGGGAAATATGATCCACCTGAGGCTTAATATTTACCCAGTCATATTGTCTCAAAGAAGCAACATCAATCTCATTATCAAAATGACCAATATTGCAAACAATTGCCTCATCTTTCATTCTTATTAAATGCTCATGACGAATTACCTGAAAGTTACCTGTAGCAGTAACAAAAATATCTACATCTTGCACCACTTCATCTAGACGAACTACCCGATAACCCTCCATTGCAGCCTGAAGAGCACAAATCGGATCAATTTCCGCAACCATGACGGTTGCCCCTAGGCCTCTCAAAGACTGTGCAGATCCTTTCCCTACATCTCCATATCCCATAACAAGAGCCACCTTGCCAGCCACCATTACATCTGTAGCCCTTTTAATCCCGTCAACCAACGATTCACGACAACCATAAAGATTGTCAAATTTGCTTTTTGTCACCGAGTCATTGACATTAATCGCAGGAAATGGCAATTCTCCACTTTCTTGCATCTGATAAAGGCGAGCAACCCCGGTAGTAGTTTCCTCTGTGACCCCTTGAATACTCAGCTTGATGCGTGAGTAGAAATCAGGCTCAGTTTCAAGCTTTTTTCTAATTGAAGCAAACAACGCTGTTTCTTCCTCATTGGATGGGTTATCAAGAACTGAAATATCCTTTTCAGCCTTACTCCCAAGCATTACTAGCCCGGTTGCATCCCCACCATCGTCAAGAATCATGTTTGGAGATTCTCCATTACCCCATTCAAGAATGCGATGGGTATAAGCCCAATACTCATCAAGGGTTTCGCCCTTAACAGCAAAAACAGAGATGCCTCTTGCTGCAATTGCAGCAGCAGCATGATCTTGAGTAGAAAAAATATTGCAAGAAGCCCATCGAACTTTGGCACCCAAGGCAACCAATGTTTCTATGAGCACTCCTGTCTGAATGGTCATATGCAAACTGCCTGCAATGCGAGCCCCCTTTAAAGGCTTTTGACTGCCAAATTTCTCTCTCAATGCCATTAGGCCTGGCATCTCTGTTTCAGCAATAGTTAGTTCTTTGCGCCCAAAATCAGCCAAATCAACATCGGCTACTACATAGTCATTGGTACCAGGCAAAGTGACTGTGGATGTAGTTGCTGCAACCATGGTTAAAAGTTCTAAAGGTGAGATTTCGTGAAAGGAAGTATCTACGGATTATCCGAAGCTTCCTGCTCCAATGGAAAGCAATCTACAGATTCATGCTGGGTCTTAAGAAACCATCAAGAAACATTTGCCCTCGGCAAAAAGCTAATCCAGCGTCTCGCAAATCTAAATATACTTTTGCTAGAAGGTCCTTTAGGGGCCGGTAAAACCTCATTAGTCAAAGGCATTGCATTTAGCCTTGGCATTACTGAACCCATTACAAGTCCAACCTTCGCGTTAGCTCACCACTACACTTCGGGCAAAACCCCTTTAATACATATAGATCTGTATAGGTTGGAAGATAGTAAAGCTGCTGACGAGCTGTTTCTCCAAGAAGAAGAAGAAGCAAAAGCTCTAGGCGCATTAATGGCTATTGAATGGCCAGAACGTTTAAGTCTTTCTACACCAGAAGCATGGAAATTAAAATTAAAATATCAATCTGATGGCGGACGCATAGCCCAACTAACTCAACCTGAAAGTGCAGAAATAAATTCCGTTACCTGATTATTTGTCGGCTGTGGATCAATTCCACCCATTCCTCCACATACCAATGCACCACATGCTGATGCAAATCGCACAATCTCATAAGCCTTTTGATCATTCATGAGTTTTGGTGACACCTCCAAAAGTTTCTTAAGTAAACCAGCGGTAAATGCATCACCAGCGCCTGTCGTATCTACAACAAACTCTGGCGAAAAAACTTTCATCTCTCCTACGAAACTTTGAATGGACCAAAGCACAGGCTGTGCCCCATCTGTGACAACTACATCTGGTTTCTGAGGCAATGAACTTGAAATTTTGCAAGGATCACTGTGGCCAAAAAACCAATTCGCTTCTTCTTTTGCAAGCTTCAACAAAGAAGCTTTCTCCAAAAGCGAAGAAATTACTTCTCTTGAATGATCACTTGGGCCAAGATGTGAAGAACTACTAGAATCCCAAAATGTTGGTCTCCAGTTGATATCTAAAGCGATTTTAATATCAGTTCTTGAAGCTTCTTCAACACACCATTTAAGAGCTTCAGCGGAAGCATAAGTAGCAAGAGGAATTGTTCCTATTAAGAGCCACGATGCCTTCCTTGCTAATAAAGGCCAATTATCGCGAACAGGATTTATATCAAGAGCTTGATCAGCAAAACCTTCGCCCTTGTTGCCAGCAAAATTCTGAAATGATCGCTCACCATTTACGTCACGACGAACTAAAACAATCCTGCTTGGAAGCTTTAAATCTATCTGCAAACCTTTCAAATTTACGCCTCGCTCAGTCATCAAAAGTCTGAAACGTTCTCCAATCACATCATTTCCAAGACGACCTATAAAGGCTACTGATTTACCAAGTCTTGCTAAAGCACAAGCAACATTGGCAGGTGCTCCTCCTAAGCAATCTTCAACGGGCCTATCGCAAGCAGGGTCTCCTCCTAAAGGTCCCAAACGATCGACCAGAGCCTCCCCAAAACAAATCACCTCTGGACTTTGAAGTTGATCAGGATGAGACAAAGACATTAGTTTTCTACTCCAGATTTTTGCAACTAAAAATACCTAAAACTCTTTTTTTACTTTCAAATATTTAATCAAGGCATCAATCATCTTTGCATTAGCAGCTGGAAATGGATATTCAGTCAAACAGTGGGGGTCGACCCATCTCACAGCCTGGCTCGCCAAAGGCTTGGGCTCACCCGAAAGCAACTTGCATAGGTGTACTTCAAATCGAAGCTTTTTATGGCTATATGCATGATCAAGAGAAATCAATTTCTCACCAACTTCCACCTGCACTCCTAATTCCTCATCAAGCTCTCTTGCAATTGTTACCTCTATAGACTCGCCTTCCTCCTGTTTACCGCCTGGGAATTCCCATAAGCCACCCAACAAACCTTCATTCAGACGCTGATCTATAAGCACTTCGGAAGCAAGGTTCAGTACAACACCTACTCCTATAACCTGGCGATGGAGTGATTTTCTAACAGCCTTCACAGGAAAATCAGTTGGATTATTGGAAGAGTAGGCACGACAACAAAATTGCCAAGGACATTCATTGCAATTTGGATTATGTGGAGTGCAAATAGTCGCTCCTAAATCCATAAGTGCCTGATTAAATTTTCGAGGGCTTTTAGAATCCAGCAATTGCTCACTAAGTGTCCATAATTCACTCACTTCTTGAGCTATTGGCTTAGGTCTGGCCATTAGCCTTGTCAAAACCCTTTTCACATTCCCATCTAAAAGAGGTGTAGGTAAATCAAACGCGGAGGAAAGAATGCTTGCTGCAGTGCTTCGACCAATACCAGGCAACGACATCCAGGTTGCTAAATCTTTTGGCCAAAAAACCGGTTCTTGAAATCGATCAATTCCTATTAATTCAAAAAGTATTTTGGCGGAATAAAGCAATCTGCGAGCTCTCGAGTAATAACCCAATCCTTGCCAAAGTATTAGAACCTCTTGCTCCTCTGCATTGGCTAACTCAAAAAGTGTTGGGAAAGCCTTCATCCACCTTTGCCAATAAGGCAAAACCACTTTTAATTGAGTTTGCTGAAGCATTATTTCAGCTACTAAAATTTTATAGGCACAAAGGTTTTCTCCAGGCTTGGGTTCCATTCCATCAGCTTTGAGTTTCCAAGGAATCCAATCACGACCATTAAGGTCAAACCATTTCAACAATTTTGCCCTTAGTTCTCTTAACTGCTCAAAAGTCAAAGCTTGTACTAAATCATTCTCTCCTGAGATTGGCTTCATAAAAACTTTGAATCGCTAGCCAGAAAGCTTGAAAGAACTATTCATCAACAAATTTTGGCGAGAACTAATGAAAAATAAAATAGTTTCTAAAGTTAGAAACACTTTGTGCGTAAAAACTTTTACACCATAAACAAATCCTGCCAACATGGGCACATAAAAAATTGATATGACCTCTCTAACTCAAAGGTGAAAACTTCCCAAAGCAACATTTGGAACTGGAAAGGCTGGGAAATTGCCTGGACAAAAAAAGGATCCTTTTGCAGCTCTTTCCCATCAATAGTTCTTATTCATGGCTTTGGTGCTTGTAAGGAACATTGGCGTCACAATCAACCTACCCTTGGCACAGTGACTTCTTGTTATGCAATCGATCTGGTCGGTTTCGGAAACAGTAGTCAACCACGTGCACGACTTCAGAACGAACAAAAACAGCCAGGAGACTTTGCCTATAACTTTGATAATTGGGCTGCTCAGGTAGCTGACTTCTGCAAGGAAATAGTGCAAAGCCCAGTACTTCTAGTCGGAAATTCAATCGGCGGAGTGATAGCTCTTCGTGCATCACAAATTCTCGAACAAGAATGCTGTGGAGTCGTATTGATTAGTTGTGCAACCCGAGCATTAGATGACAAACGCCTAGAAGAGCAACCAAACCCTCTTAGATGGATAAGACCTTGGTTAAAAGTTCTAGTGCGTCAGAGATGGCTCAGCATCAACCTATTTCGTAATGCAGCAAGTCCAGGAGTAATAACAAGAGTTTTAAAACAGGCTTATCCAAGCGGCACAAATGTTGACGAACATCTTTTAAAACTACTTCAACTCCCTAGTCAGCGTCCGGGAGCATCAGAAGCCTTCCACGGTTTTATTAATCTTTTTGATGATTATCTAGCTCCTGAACTAATGACTAATTTAAAAGTTCCGGTCGATCTTATCTGGGGTGAGAAGGATCCCTGGGAACCAATTGAGGAAGCTCAGAAATGGGCATCATCTCTGAAATGCATTAGATCACTAGAGGTAATACCTGGTGTGGGACATTGCCCTCACGATGAAGCCCCTGAAAATGTAAACCTTCTCCTATTAAAAGTAATTCAAACGACTATGTAAGCCTCAACAGACTCGCCTAATCGACGAAGACCTCTTAAAGCATCACGT